>DASTMO010000040.1:0-24408 GCA_035714115.1 Alphaproteobacteria bacterium | reverse complement strand
AGGTTCTGCGCCAGACATTCGACGGCCCGCGCCATATCCGGCGGCACGACCATCCATCCGAGCCGCCAGCCCGTCATCGAAAAGTATTTCGAGAAGCTATTGATGACGATGACGTCATCGCTGAACTTGAGCGCCGTCTCGGCGGGAGCACCGAAAACGATGCCGTGATAGATCTCGTCGGAGATGAAGCGCACGGCGTTGTCTTTGCACCAGCCGACGATGTCGGCCAGAGCTTGCGGCGTCAGCATGCTGCCGGTCGGGTTGGCCGGCGAGGCGACGATCAGGCCGGCCAGCGACTTTTCCGCATGCGCTTGCGCAAGCAAAGCCCGCGTCGGCTGAAAGCCATCGGCCAAACTCGCCGGCAAGCCCACCGGCGTCGCGTCGACGGCGGTCAGGATGTTGCGGTAAGCCGGATAGCCCGGATCGGCCAGGGCGACGCGGTCGCCGGCATCGAACGCCGCAAGAAACGACAACAGAAACGCGCCCGACGAGCCGGTGGTGACCACCACGCGCGCCGGATCGACGGCGACGCCGTAATGCTCCTGATAATGGCGGGCGATGCGCGCGCGCAATTGCGGCAGGCCGAGCGCTTCGGTGTAGCCGAGTTTGTCCTGCGTCAGCGCGGCCTGCGCCGCGGCGATCACGGCCCGCGGCGCGGCCGTCGAAGGCTGGCCGACCTCGAGATGGATGACGTCGCCGCCCTCTGCCGCGCGGGCATGGGCGGCGCGCATCACTTCCATGACGATGAACGCCGAGATGCGGCCGCGATCCGATGTCTTCAGAGCCATCGATCGACCTTCAGCTTGCCGATGCGGTCAACGAGTCGACAAGCCGAAGCCGCGCCGGTCGCTTTCGACGCTGCATTTGGCTTCGGGTTTTTCCGCGCCCGGCGACACCATGCCTTCCGGGCAGAAGAAAGCGTTCACGGTCGCGAGCGGGATCTGCGGCTCGCTGGAGATGCGGCCGGGAGAAATCCAATGGCTGCGCGGCGCGGCCACCGCCTGCTCCAGCGTCTTGCCCTCGACCATGGCGTCGAGCGCGACTTGAACCTCCGCCGCCGGCACGGGCGCGCCGCCAGCGCCGGTCGCGGCGAAGTACATCTTGTTGACGCGCGGATTGACGGTGAGCATCGGCGCGATGGCGAGCGCCTCTCCGCCCGCCACTGCCGCCGGCAGAACGATGCCGCTGTCGCCGGCCACCTTGGCGCTGCCGAACGGGCGGCCCATGGTGAGGGCGCAAGCGACCGTGTTGCTGTCCTGATCGGCGATGAGGAAGCTGGCGCCCGCCTGCGGCGCGCCGAGCGGCAATTCGTTCAGGCCCGAAACCGATGCGGCCACGGCCTTGCCTTGCGTCTCGGCGAGAAGCGCCGGACGCGCCGCGGCGGGCGCGCTGCGATATTGGCCGTCGACGGCGAGGCTTTGCCACATGCGCGAGGCGACCATGCCGCCCGGCGTCGGCACGAAATGCGTCACCAGCAGATCGCGCGTCACCTGCACCGTCTCGCGGAACTGCGGCGCATAGGCGCGCATCGCCTCCGGCGTGACATTGACGCCCGCCGCTTGAGCGGCGGCGGCGTAATTCTGCAGGAAATTGCCGCTGTAAAATTCGCCGGGGGCGCGGCGCAGAAGACCGATGGTCGCCGCCAAATCGGGCTGCGTCATGCGCTCGCCTTCCTGCGGCAAACGCCCGCCGGCGCTGCCGTAGAGCCGCGCCAATGCGGGATTGGCGGCCAAGATCGCGCTGGCGTCGGCCAGATCGCGGGCAAAGCCGCGCGAGACCTGGAAGCCGAAGCGCGCCTGGTTTTCCGCCAGCGTGACCATCTGCTCCCAGCGCAGCGAGCCGTATTTGGCATGCATCGCATACATGGCGCGCGGCCCGCCGGGGATGCCGGGCGCGGCGGTGAAATCGAGCGCTTCGACGCGCTTGGCCTTCTGGCTGAACAGCAGGCATTGGCCAGGCGCCGCCAAGCCGGCGATGGAGGGGCGCGTGACGGCCATCGTGAAATAGACGGCGACGGCGGCATCCATGGCGTTCCCGCCGCGCGACAGCACGTCGCGCCCGATCAGCGCGGCGCGCGGCTCATCGGCCGCAACCCCGCCGAGGAAACCGGGAACGAAGCCCAATTCGCCTTCTTTCGGCTTGCCCGCATTGCTGCAGGCGGCAAGGCCGATTGCGGCAAGAACAAGGCAGGTCACGGCTCCGCGCCCCAGGCCGGCGGACGATTGACGGGACGGGACGGCGTACCTACTTTGGAGAGGAAGTTCGGGAGCGAAATGCGTGCGGAAAGTCATTAAATCCCTATGCGCCGGTCTGACCGCCGGTGCGGTCGCCTTCACGCCGCTCGGCCTCGAATGGAACGGGCTGCGTAGCGGCCTGTCCGCGATCAGCGCGAAGGACAATGCCGCCCGCGCCGCCTCCGCGCCGCGGTTGATCCGCGACGCCGAAATCGAAAATACCATCCGCACCTGGGCCACGCCAGTTTTTGAGGCGGCCGGCCTGAACGCCGCGGATGTCGACATCTATATCGTCAACGATTCGTCGATCAACGCCTTCGTCGCCGGCGGCATGAACCTTTTCATCCATACCGGCCTTTTGATGCGCAGCAAGACGCCGAACCAGGTGATCGGCGTTATCGCCCACGAAACCGGCCATATCTCGGGCGGCCATCTGGCGCGCCTGCAGGACCGCATGAAAGACGCCTCGATCACCGCGATCATCGCCATGGTGCTGGGCGCCGGCGCGGCGGTGGCGGGCGGCGGCGGTGCCGGCATGGCGGTGATGACCGGCGGCGTCGGGCTGGCGCAAAGCAGCCTGTTCGCTTACAGCCGCACCCAGGAAGCTTCCGCCGACCAGGCCGGCATGAAATTCCTCGAAGAGACCGGCCAGTCGGCGCGCGGCATGGGCGAGTTCTTCCACATCCTCTCCGGACAGGAAGTGCTCAACAGCGCCCAGCAGGATCCTTATGTCCGCACCCACCCGCTGACCCGCGACCGCATCGAGGCGGTGGACGCCCAGGTGGCGCGCTCGAAGTTTTCCAACGCGCCGGACAAGCCGGAAAACATCGAGATGCACAAGCGGATGATCGCCAAGCTGACGGGCTTCATCCTGTCGCCGGCATCGACGCTCTCGCGCTACAAGGAAGACGACAAGAGCGTCGCCGCGCGCTACGCCCGCGCCGTCGCCTATTACCGTCTGCCCGACATGGCCAAAGCCCTGCCGCTGGTCGACGGCTTGATCGCCGAAGAACCCAACAACGCCTATTTCTGGGAGTTGAAGGGGCAGATGCTGTTCGAGAACGGCCGCGGCAACGAAGCGCTCGCGCCTTATCAAAAGGCTGTCGATCTGGCGCCCAACGAAGCGACGATTCGCGTCGGCCTCGCCCAGGCGATGATCGAGCGCGGCGATCCGGCGCTCAACAAGGAAGCGATCACCCAATTGCGCCGCGCGACGCAGCGCGAGCCGCTCAACAGCTTCGCCTGGTCGCAGCTCGCCATCGCCTACGGCCGCGACGACCAACTCGGCATGAGCGCCCTGTCCTCGGCCGAAGCGGCTCTGGCGCGCGGCAACAAGCGCGAAGCGCGGCTGCAGGGCGCGCGCGCGGAAAAACTGCTGCCGCGCGGCTCGCCTGGCTGGATTCGATTGCAAGATATTCAAGCCGCCGCCCGCAAGGACGACGACGAGTAAAGTGGCCTAAACAGCGTCCGGCTGTTTCGCCGGCTGCGCCCCGATGAAGGCCGGCAATGTCTCGCAAGCATCAAAGATCCGCATCACCGTCGGATAATCGCCGAGCGGGCATTCGAACCGCTTGGCGTTGAACACCTGCGGCACCAGGCAGATGTCGGCGATGGTCGGCGTCTCGCCGTGGCAAAAAGTGCCGGTGTCCTTGCTGTTCGCCAGCATCGGCTCGAGCGCGTCGAAGCCGAGCTTCACCCAATGCTTGTACCAAGCCAGCTTGGCGTCTTCCGACGCGCCGAGATCCTTGGTCAGATAGTTCAGCACCCGCAGGTTGTTCAGCGGATGCATCTCGCAGGCGATGATCAGGGCCAGACCGCGCACACGCGCGCGACCGGCCGGATCCTTCGGCAGGATGGCCGGCACCGGATGGGTCTCTTCGAGATATTCGAGAATGGCGAGCGACTGAATGAAGGCCTTGCCGTCGTCTTCCAGCACGGGCACGAGCTGCTGCGGATTGAGCGACTTGAAGCCGGGCAGGAACTGATCGCCGCCGCCGGGACGCGAGATATGCACCGACGTCTGCTCGGGCGTGATGCCCTTGAGCGCCAGCGCGATGCGCAGGCGATAGCTCGCGGACGAGCGGAAAAACCCGTGAACCTTCATCCCTGTGTCCTTCGTTTTTTTAGATCAAACCCGCCAGCGGCGAAGAAGGATCGGCGTAAAGCTTCTTTGGCATGCGGCCGGCGAGATAAGAGAGGCGGCCGGCCTCGATGGCGAGCTTCATGGCGCGCGCCATCTTGATCGGGTCTTTCGCTTCGGCGATCGCGGTGTTCATCAGCACGCCGTCGCAGCCGAGCTCCATGGCGATGGCGGCATCCGACGCGGTGCCGACGCCGGCATCGACCAGCACCGGCACCTTGGCCTGCTCGATGATCAGACGGATGCCGACCGGATTCTGCACGCCGAGGCCCGAGCCGATCGGCGCCGCCAGCGGCATGATGGCGACGCAGCCCATCTCTTCGAGGCGCTTGGCCTGGATCGGATCATCGGCGCAATAAACCATGACCTTAAAGCCCTCTTTGACGAGCAGCTCGGCAGCCTTCACGGTCTCAGGCATGTTGGGATAGAGCGTCTTGTGATCGCCCAGCACTTCGAGCTTCACCAGATCCCAGCCGCCGGCCTCGCGCGCCAAGCGCAGCGTGCGCACGGCCTCGTCGGCGGTGTAGCAGCCGGCGGTGTTGGGCAGGTAGGTGTAATCCTTGGGGCTGACGTAATCGACCAGCATCGGCTTGCCCGGATCGGTGACGTTCACGCGGCGCACCGCGACGGTGACGATCTCCGCGCCCGACGCCTTGATCGCGCGCGCCGTCTCCTCGAAGTCCTTGTACTTGCCGGTGCCGACCAGCAGGCGCGAGTTGTAGCGCTTGCCCGCGACGGCGAAGCTGTCGTCCGCGGCGGAGGATGCGCCGTCGGGCGCGCCGCCGCCGATAAAATGCACGATCTCGAGCTTGTCGCCGTCGCCCACCTGGGTGGCGCCGTAGGCCGAGCGCGGCACGATCTCGAGGTTCAATTCGACGGCGACTTTGCGCGTGTCGAGGCCGAGATCGGCCAGCAGCGCCTGCACGCTTTGCGCCGCGGCAATGGGGCGCGTCTCGCCGTTGATGGTGACTTGCATGTATCGTCCCTGGCTGAAGAGAAGCGCTCGCAGGCGGGAACCGCCGGGGCGCGTTTTGCCAGGGATTATGGCCGATTTGCCTCCCGGTTCAAGCCGGGGGTTCGCGGGTCAAAAAGCCCGCAATTCAGGGGGTTGCGATTTCGGGATGGAACGTCCCGAAATGAGACCTGCCCCTCAGCTCGCCAGGGTATGCAGGGCGTACATGATGCCCATGCCGGCGACGACGATGGCGCCGAGCGTCAGGCAAGCGACGATCATCATCTGGGTGAAGCTCGCCTGCTTCTTTTTCGGCAGCGCTTTGCGCGGCGGCGCGGCAATGGTCGAAGGCGCCTTACGGCGTTCGGCCGTCTCGGTATTCACGCGGTCGACCTTGGTCGAACGGTAGACCGTGCGGGTGTTGCCCTTGTCGGTCGCCTCGTCGTAGCTCTCCTCGACGACGCGGATGGCCGAATAGCGTCCGGCGCGTTCCATGCGCTGCGCCTCGGTGACGGCGAGATCCTTGTCGTCGAAGACCGAGTCGATCTTCCAGACGCCTTCGCGGAACGTGTGAATTTCGAAGACGAGCATCATGGTAGTGGGTTCTCGATCACTTCGTCATGGCCGAGGATACGGCAATTGGCACCGCCGAGCACGACGCTGACGGTTTTGCCGTCGGCGCTGAGCGGCAAAAGGATGCTGCGGTACAGAAGGCCGCGGCCTTGGCCATCGACGAACTGGCCGCCGTAGGTCACCGGCACGCCCTTGGCCAGCACGTCCTGCAGGAAGGAAGCGGAGCGGCCGATCAACGTCTCCTTGTCGACATCGGCCACTTTCAGGCCGGTCGGATCCGCGCCGTACATTTCCTTGTGATAGTCGCCGACATAGCTGAGGCGCGCCTCGCGCGTCGGCGCGTCGATCATGAAGCAAAAGGTCCACATGTCGGGAATCGCGGTCGGATCGATGGATTCCGGCTGCGGCCAGTCGCCTTCGCCGCCCATCTGGCGCCAATAATCCAGCAGACGCAGGACAAGGCGTCGTTCGCGCGGATGCGGTTCGGTCACTAGACGGCTCCCAATTCGGACAATTCTTCTCAAATTAAATAGGGTAAAATGGTTAACGTGGCGTAAAACCGCCCCGACCTACCCGTTCGCGCCGCCGCTTCCCCTGGCCGATCAGCCACTTGCCGGGCTGCCGATGGGCCGGACGCGATCAAGGAGCGGTTGCGCCTGAGGAGGGGTTGGGCTAAAGGTCGCCAACCGCCCGTCGAAGGAAATTCGCCGCCGATGCCACAATCCGTGCTGGTCCTGAACGGCCCCAACCTCAACCTGTTGGGGAGCCGCGAGCCCGAGATTTACGGGAGCGAGACCTTGGCCGACATCGCCAAACTGTGCGCCGCCGCCGGCAAGCGCCTCGGCCTGGCCGTCGATTTCCGCCAGAGCAACAGCGAGAGCGAGCTGGTCGGGTGGATCCAGGAGGCGCGCGGCAAAAAGGCCGGCATCTTGATCAACGCCGGCGCCTACACCCATACCTCCGTCGCCCTGCTCGACGCCCTGCTGGCGAGCGAATTGCCGGTGATCGAGGTGCATCTTTCGAACCTCTTCAAGCGCGAAGAGTTTCGGCACCACTCCTACATCACGCGCGCCGCGCGCGGGATGATCTGCGGCCTCGGCTCGCAGGGCTACACGCTGGCCCTGGAGGCGATGGCGCGCATTGTCGGCGATGCGCCGGCGAAACCCAAAAACGCCCCCAAGGCCAAGAGGACGAAGTAATGGCGAAGCCCAACGTCGAGGAAGAGCTGGTCCGCAAGCTCGCGAAGCTGCTGGAAGAGACCGGCCTGACCGAGATCGAATATTCCGACGGCGGCTGGAAAGTGCGCGTCTCCAAAGCGTCTGCCGCAACTGCCATGGTGCCGGCGGCCGTCGCTGCCGCGACCACCGCGGCGGTCAGCGCCGCGACTCATGCCCCCGCCGCCGGCGCCGACGACGTCTCGCGCCACCCCGGCGCGGTCACTTCGCCGATGGTCGGCACCGTCTATGTCGCGCCCGAGCCCAACGCCCCCACCTTCGTGAAGGTCGGCGACCGCGTGACCCAGGGCCAGACCCTGCTGCTCATCGAAGCGATGAAGACCATGAACCCGATCAAGGCGACGAAAGCCGGCAAGGTCAGCCAGATTCTCGTCTCCAACGCCGCGCCGGTCGAGTACGGCGAAGTCCTGCTGATCATCGAGTAATGTTCGACAAGGTCCTCATCGCCAATCGCGGCGAGATCGCGCTCCGCATCCATCGCGCCTGCCGCGAGATGGGCATTTCCACGGTCGCCGTCCATTCGACGGCCGACGCCGACGCCATGCATGTGCGCCTCGCCGACGAGAGCGTCTGCATCGGCCCGCCGCAGCCCAAGGACAGCTACCTGAACATGCCGGCGATCCTGTCGGCGGCGATCATCACCAACGCCAACGCCATCCATCCCGGCTACGGCTTGCTGTCCGAGAACGCCACCTTCGCCGCCATGGTCGAGGAGCACGGCTTCACCTTCATCGGCCCGTCGTCCGACCATATCCGCATGATGGGCGACAAGATCATCGCCAAAGAGACCGTGCTGGCCGCCGGCGTGCCCTGCGTGCCCGGTTCTGACGGCGCGTTGAATGACGAAGCCACCGTCCGCGCCACCGCCAAGCGCATCGGCTATCCGGTGCTGATCAAGGCGTCGGGCGGCGGCGGCGGCCGCGGCATGAAGGTCGCGGAAGACGAATCGCAAGTCATGGAGGCCTACAACACGGCGCGGTCGGAGGCGAAAGCCGCCTTCGGCAACGACGAGGTCTACATGGAGAAGTACCTCTCGCATCCGCGCCACATCGAGGTCCAGATTCTCGGCGATTCGCACGGCAACGTCGTGCATCTCGGCGAGCGCGACTGCTCCTTGCAGCGCCGCCACCAGAAGCTCCTCGAAGAAGCTCCCTCGCCCGCTCTCAACGCCGAAGCGCGCGCCAAGATCGGCAAGATCGCCACCAACGCGATCAAGAAGCTCGGCTATCTCGGCGCCGGCACCCTGGAGTTCCTCTACCAGGACGGCGAGTTCTACTTCATCGAAATGAACACCCGCCTGCAGGTCGAGCATCCGATCAGCGAGATGATCAGCGGCGTCGACATCGTGCGCGAGCAGTTGCGCATCGCCGCCGGCGCGCCGCTGTCGTTCAAGCAGGAAGACATCAAGTTCAACGGCCACGCCATCGAGTGCCGCATCAACGCCGAAACGCCGGACACCTTCATTCCGGCTCCCGGCAAGGTGCGCGACTATCACCCGCCCGGCGGCTTGGGCGTGCGCGTCGATTCGGCGCTCTATGCCGGCTACACGGTGCCACCCTATTACGACAGCCTGATCTCCAAGCTGATCGTGCACGGCGCGACGCGCAACGAATGCCTGATGCGCCTGCGCCGCGCGCTCGAGGAATATGTCATCGCCGGCGTCGACACGACGATTCCCTTGCATCGCCGCCTGGTGACGGCGCAAGATTTCGTCAACGGCGACTACGACATCCACTGGCTGGAACGCTTCGTCGGCCTCAAGAAATAAGCCGACGACGCCGCCAGCCTCAACGCGGGTCACGCATGGGCAGGACGGCAGGATGAGCGCGCGGGACGGACAGATGTCGGATCTCACTCCGGACATCCTGCTCCGGACCTATGCCGCCGGCATCTTCCCCATGGCCGAAAGCGCCGACGATCCGACCCTGTTCTGGGTCGATCCGGACAAGCGCGGCATCCTGCCGCTCGACGGCTTCCACATCAGCCGCAGCCTGCAGAAGACGCTGCGGCGCAATCCTTTCGAGATGCGCTGCGACACCGCTTATGAGGCAGTGATCCGCGCCTGCGGCGCGCAGCGCCCGGAACGGCCGAAGACCTGGATCAACAGCGAGATCATCCGGCTCTACTCCGGGCTGTTCCACATGGGCCACGCCCATTCGGTGGAAAGCTGGCTGGACGGCCGCCTTGTCGGCGGCCTCTACGGCGTCTCGATCGCCGGCGCGTTCTTCGGCGAGAGCATGTTCAGCACCGAGACCGACGCCAGCAAGGTGGCGCTCTGTCATCTGATCGCGCGCCTGCGCCGCAGCGGCTACACCCTGCTCGACACGCAGTTCACGACCACGCATCTGGAAGGGTTCGGCGCGGTGGAGATCGATCGCGCCGACTATCGCCAGCGGCTGGCGGCGGCGCTGCAGACGTCGGCGCGGTTTTACCTGGGTCCGCTCGACGAATCGGACTTGGCGTTCAGGCAGTCCTTCACCCAGACGTCATAGACCGGGTGCTCGAGCGCGGAGAGCGCCGGCGAGGACGCGAACATCCAGCCCGAGAAGAGCACACGCGGCGCCTCTTCCGGGCGCAATTCCTTGATCTCGACGAAGGCGGCGCTTTCCGGCGATTCTTCCGGCGGCGCTTTGACGCAGCGACGCACCACGACATCGAGCGTACCGAACTTCACTTCGGCGCCGATCGGCGCCTCAAAGCTGGAAATGCGCGCGGTGACCTTGTCGAGCCCCTGCATGAGCGCGCCGGAGCCTTCCAGCGCGGCGGCCGGGAAAGCGACGAAAGCCGCGACCAAAGCCGCGGCGGCGATGAACGAACGGCGCAGCATCAGCTTTTGCGATAGGGGTTTTCGAGCGCGTCGATGAGGCGGCTCAGCACCTCGCGCACCTGGCGCTCGTCGCAGCCCATCAGCACCGCATCCTCGAAGGCGTCCTGCACCATGCCCTGGATCTCGCCCAAATTCTCGTTCAGCACCTTGATCTTCTCGGTGCAGGACACGGGCGCGCCTTCCGGCGTTTTCCACGTCGGCAGGTCGAGCGACTTGCCAACCGCGGCCATCAGAGCGTGCCGCCCGGCAGGCCGTCCGCAGGCGCAGCGGCCTTGTCGCCGCCCTCGCTGGGCTTCTGATTGCTGAACAGCAGTTGGCCGATCAGCGATTCGAGGTTGATCGGCGACTGGGTGAACTTCACCTCGCTGCCCGCCTCCAGCGTCTTCGAATCGGCGCCCGGCACCAGCGACAGATACTTGCCGCCGAGGAGGCCGTCGCTCACCACTTCCGCCGCCGAATCGGCCGGCAGCTTGATGCGCGGATCGACCGAGAAATGCACGACCGCGAGGAAGCTCTGCGGATCGATATCCTGGCCGGTGATGGTGCCGACCTTGATGCCGCTGACTTTGACGTCGCTGCCGGTGTTCAGGCCGTCGACGCGGTCGAACTTGGCGATCAGCGAATAGCCGCTCACCGTGCGCAGGCTGGCGTTGCTATAGGCGAAGATCACGAACAGGGCCGCCACCAGAAGGACGACGGCGCCGAGGACGGTTTCGATGACGTTGCGGCGCATGGCGCGGACTTTCTCTCGCTACGCTGGGGGAATGCAGGATCGGCCGCGAGGCCGGAAGGCTGAAAGGTAAGATTAGGACGGACGCCAGGGTTCGTAATCGCCGGTCGCGGCGGCGCGCTGGCCGCCAGCCAGCAGCGAGCCGGGCGGACGATAGGCCTCGGGCGTGCCCGTCATGTTCGGCTGATGATCCTTCTGCCAGCCATACAGCTTGGTCGCCTCGGCGCTGCTGCCGGCCGGCGCCTGATCGAGGCTGTAGTGCAGCCAGGCGTGCCACATCGGCGGCACGCGCGACGCCTCGACCTCGCCATTGTAAATGACCCAGCGGCGCTCCTTGGACAGGCCGGAGCCGACCTTGGCCTTGGCGCCGCTCTTGTCGCGGTAATAGCGGTTGCCGAACTGGTCCGTGCCCACCAGCTCGCCGCGGAGCCATGTGAACAGACGGGTGCCAAAAGACATCGCAAACTCCAAATCGATGGCCGGGCGGACGCTAAAGCCTCGCCAGGCGCGGAAAATTTCGCGGGGACTATCGCACTCGGCTCCCGCTTCGACAAGCCGCCCGCGCCCTGACAGGCGCGCAGGCGGCCGGGAACCCAAAATGTCGCTCAGGGGCGAGCACCATAGATTTGGTATCTCCTTAGTAGTGTAACACAAAATGCGGTTGACCACCCAAGATGTGGTGGCATACTCGCGAATCCGTTCCGGATGTTGCGCCGAATGAGGCTGCCGCTGGTCGGACAGGGGCCGAGTTTCGGTCCGGGGGCCGAGCTTTTTCAGATCAAAATCGTTCTCGTGTTGGGGGGACCATGCGTATCGCACGTCATTTTACCAAGGCCGGTCAGTCGCCCTACGCGGACATCAAGTTCCGCGCCGCGACGAGCGAAATCCGCAATCCTGACGGCTCGGTCGTCTTCCGCCTCGAGAATATCGAGGTGCCGGAAGAATGGTCGCAGGTCGCCTGCGACATCATCGCGCAGAAGTACTTCCGCAAGGCCGGCGTGCCGACCGCGCTGACGCCGGTCGAAGAAGCCGACGTTCCGTCCTGGCTGTGGCGCAAGGTCGCCGACGACGACAAGCTCGCCAGCGTCGAGAAGGCCAAGCGCACCGGCGGCGAGACGCAGTCGGTCGAAGTGTTCAACCGCCTCGCCGGCACCTGGACCTACTGGGGCTGGAAGGGCGGCTATTTCGACTCCGACGAGGACGCCCGCGCCTTCTATGACGAGCTCTGCTTCATGCTCGCCAAGCAGATGGCCGCGCCGAACTCGCCGCAGTGGTTCAACACCGGCCTGCACTGGGCCTACGGCATCGACGGCCCGTCGCAGGGCCACTACTACGTCGATTTCAAGACCGGCGAACTGACCAAGTCCAACTCGTCCTACGAGCATCCGCAGCCGCATGCCTGCTTCATCCAGTCCGTCGCCGACGACCTGGTGAACGAAGGCGGCATCATGGACCTGTGGGTCCGCGAGGCGCGCCTGTTCAAGTACGGCTCGGGCACCGGCAGCAACTTCTCGCGCCTGCGCGGCGAGAACGAGAAGCTGGCCGGCGGCGGCAAATCGTCGGGCCTGATGAGCTTCCTGAAGATCGGCGACCGCGCCGCGGGCGCAATCAAGTCGGGCGGCACCACGCGCCGCGCCGCCAAGATGGTCACCGTCGATCTCGACCATCCGGATATCGAGCAGTACATCAACTGGAAGGTCGTCGAGGAGCAGAAGGTGGCCGCGCTGGTCGCCGGCTCCAAGCTCGCCAGCCAGCATCTCAACGCCGTCATCAAGGCCTGCCACACCGAAGCGCAGGACATCGTCGGCGCCGAGAAGTTCGATCCGAAGAAGAACCCGGCGCTTAAGAAGGCGATCATCGGCGCGCGCAAGGCGGCGGTCTCGGAAAACTACATCCAGCGCGTGATCCAGTTCGCCCAGCAGGGCTACTCGGAGATCGACTTCAAGGTCTATGACACCGATTGGGACAGCGAAGCCTATCTCACCGTCTCGGGCCAGAACTCGAACAACTCGGTGCGCGTCACCGACAAGTTCCTCAAGAAAGTTCTGGAAGACGGCGAGTGGGAGCTGATCCGCCGCACCGACGGCAAGGTTCACAAGAAGATCAAGGCGCGCGACCTGTGGGAACAGATCGGCCATGCCGCCTGGGCCTCCGCCGATCCGGGCGTGCAGTTCGACACCACGATCAACGAGTGGCATACCTGCCCCGAGTCCGGCCGCATCAACGCGTCCAACCCCTGCTCGGAATATATGTTCCTCGACGACACCGCCTGCAACCTGGCGTCGATGAATCTGCTCGCCTTCCGCCGCGCCGACGGCAGCTTCGACATCGCCGGCTTCGAGCACGCCACGCGCCTGTGGACCGTCGTTCTCGAAATCTCCGTGCTGATGGCGCAGTTCCCGTCCAAGGAAATCGCCGACCTGTCCTACGTGTTCCGCACGCTGGGCCTCGGCTACGCCAATGTCGGCGGCTTGTTGATGGCCAACGGCCTGAGCTACGACTCGGCCGAGGGCCGCGCCATGATCGGCGCGATCACCGCCGTGCTGACCGGCATCTCCTACGCCACCTCGGCCGAGATGGCCGGCGAGCTCGGCGCGTTCTCCGGCTTCGCTAAGAACCGCGAGCACATGCTGCGCGTCATCCGCAATCACCGCCGCGCCGCCTACGGCGAGACCGATGGCTACGAAGGCCTGACGGTGAAGCCGGTGCCGCTCGACATCGACCATTGCCCGGACGTGAACCTGGCGGTCGCCGCGGCGCGCGCCTGGGACAAGGCGCTCGAGCTCGGCGAAGAGCACGGCTATCGCAACGCCCAGGCCAGCGTCGTCGCCCCGACCGGCACCATCGGTCTGGTCATGGACTGCGACACCACCGGCATCGAGCCCGACTTCGCCCTGGTGAAGTTCAAGAAGCTCGCCGGCGGCGGCTACTTCAAGATCATCAACCGCGTCGTACCCGTCGGCCTCGCGACCCTCGGCTACACGCAGACGCAGATCGACGAGATCGTCGCCTACGCCGTGGGCCGCGGCACGCTGAAGACCGCGCCAGGCGTCAACCACGCCGCGTTGGCGGCCAAGGGCTTCAACGAGAGCGCCCTGCAGGCCATCGAAGCCGGCCTCGCCTCGGCCTTCGACGTCAAGTTCGTGTTCAACAAGTGGACCCTCGGCGAAGACTTCTGCACGAAGGTTCTCGGCTTCACGGCCGAGCAGATGAACGATGTGTCGTTCAACATGCTCGAGCAGCTCGGCTTCTCGAAGGCCGACATCGAAGCGGCGAACATCTACTGCTGCGGCGCCATGACGCTGGAAGGCGCGCCTGGCCTGAAGGACGAGCACCTGCCGGTGTTCGACTGCGCCAACCCCTGCGGCCGCATCGGCAAGCGCTTCCTCTCGGTCGACAGCCACATCCACATGCTGGCGGCGGCGCAGCCGTTCATCTCCGGCGCCATCTCCAAGACCATCAACATGCCGAACTCGGCCACTGTCGATGACTGCAAGAACGCCTACATGCTGTCCTGGCGCCTGGCGCTGAAGGCCAACGCGCTCTATCGCGACGGCTCGAAGCTCAGCCAGCCGCTCAACGCCGTGGTGCTCGAAGACGAGGCCGAGACGGTCGAGGACATCGTCGAGAAGATCGTCGAAGCCCCGGCCCAGCAGAAGGCCCAGGTCATCGCCGAGCGCATCATCGAGAAATACGTCTCGGACCGCCGCCGCCTGCCGCTGCGCCGCAAGGGCTACACGCAGAAGGCGATCGTCGGCGGCCACAAGGTCTATCTGCGCACCGGCGAATACGAAGACGGCCAGCTCGGCGAGATCTTCATCGACATGCACAAGGAAGGCGCCGCCTTCCGCGCGATGATGAACAACTTCGCCATCGCCATCTCGATCGGCCTGCAGTACGGCGTCCCGCTCGAAGAGTTCGTCGAGGCCTTCACCTTCACCCGCTTCGAGCCCTCGGGCATGGTCGAAGGCAACGAGGCCATCAAGATGGCGACCTCGATCCTCGACTATGTCTTCCGCGAACTGGCGATCTCCTACGCCGGCCGCAACGACCTCGCCCATGTGCAGCCGAGCGATGTGCTGCCCGACGCGGTCGGCGCGGGCGACAGCGAAGGCGACCTGCCGGCCAGCGGCACCGCCGCGGCTGCCGTCATGGCCGACACGGTGCGCAAGCTGGCCTCCAACGGCTACGTCCGCAGCAACCTCTATGTGCTGAAGGGCGGCGCCGCCGTCGCCGAAGCGACCGCGCTAGGCGCGACTGCTCTGGCCTCGGAAGCGACCTTCATCACCGCCACCTCGGCTCAGGCCGTCGCCAGCGTCGCCTACGCCGATGCCGGCGGCATGACCAACGCCGCCTCGGCCAAGATCAACGCCAAGCTGGAGAAAATCCGCGAGGCGCGTCTGAAGGGCTACGAGGGCGATGCTTGCGGCGAATGCGGCAACTTCACCCTGGTGCGCAACGGCACCTGCCTGAAGTGCAACACCTGCGGCTCGACCAGCGGCTGCAGCTAAGGAGATTGGCCGTCGTCCGAAAGGATGGCGGCCTGCGAGCTGGGACAGCGCTTGCCGAAGCGCTCCTCAGTGCCCGTCGCGCGTAACAGTATTGCGAAGGGTAATCACCAACCGGCGCGTATTTGCCGGATAGTTAGTTGGGTACCTCGTACCTTTTGGTAAGTAGGTTCTCCCTGATTAGACTTGGGGCGCAGCTTCGGCTGCGCCCCATTTTCGTTTCAGAGACCCTCGCTATTCGGCAGGCATCGGCGCGTGATGGGCCTCGCGCTTGCCGAACGGCCGCCAATGCGACAGGCGATCCATGTAGATGTAGATCACCGGCGTCAGGTACAGCGTCAGCACCTGGGACAGGATCAGGCCGCCGACCACCGCCAGACCCAGCGGTTGACGCGCCTCCGCGCCGGCGCCAAAGCCGATCGCGATGGGCAAAGCGCCGACCAGGGCGGCCATGGTCGTCATCATGATCGGGCGGAAACGCGTGATCGCCGCCTCGCGGATCGCCTCGGCCGGCGCGAGCCCGCCCTCGCGTTGACGCTCCAGCGCGAAGTCGATCATCATGATGGCGTTCTTCTTGACGATGCCGACCAGCATGATGATGCCGACAAAGGCATAGAGGCTGAGCGGCACATTGAAGAGCCAGAGCGTCAGCAACGCGCCTATGCCCGCCGACGGCAGACCCGACAAGATGGTCAGCGGATGGATATAGCTCTCATACAGGATACCAAGCACGATATAGACCACCGCCACGGCGAGCAGCAGCAAGAGGCCCATGCCCTGCAACGAGGATTGGAAGGCCTGCGCGGTGCCTTCGAACACGCCCGAGACGGTGTCCGGCAGGCGCATCTGCGTCGCGACATCCTGGATCTGCGCCACCGCCGTGCCGAGCGAAACGCCCGGCGCCAGGTTGAAGGAGATCGTCACCGATGGCAGCTGGCCGAGGTGGTTGATGGTCAGCGGGCCGACGCCGCGCGTCACCGTCACCAGCGTGTCGAGCGGCACCATGTCGCCGCCGTTCGAGCGCAGGCGCAGCTTGGACAGCGAGGCCGGATCGCCCTGATATTGCGGCGCGACCTCGAGGATCACCTGGTACTGGTTGGTCGAGGTGTAGATGGTCGAGACCTGCTGGGTGCCGAAGGCGCTGCCGAGCACGCTTTCAATATCCTCGACGCTGACGCCGAGCGCCGCGGCGCGGTCGCGATCGATGGTGATGGCGAGATTGCCGACCGCACGATCAAGGTCGCTGGAAACATCCCGCAAGCCCTCCATCTTGGCCATCTCGGCCTGCAGCTTGGGCGCCCAATCGAGCAGCGTCGGCAGGTCCAGCCCCTGCAGGGTGTATTGATACTGCGCGTTGCTCTGCCGGCCGCCGACGCGGATCGATGGCGGATTCTGCAGGAACACGCGGATGCCAGGGATATGCGAGGTCTTGCCGCGCAGCTCGCGGATCACCTCATCGGCGGATAGAGCGCGCTCGCTCAGCGGCTTGAGCGTGATCAGCATGGTGCCGGAACCCGAGCCGCCGCGCGCGCCGCCGGCGCCGACAGACGACATGACGCCGGCAACATTGGGGTCGGCCTGAATGATCTGGGCGATGGCGCGCTGGTTGCGCGCCATAGTGTCGAAGGAGCTATCCGGCTCGCCCTGAGTCTGCACCGAAATGCGCCCGGTGTCCTCGCTCGGGATGAAGTCGGTCTGGCTGACTTTATAAAGCCCGACCGTGGCGACGACGGTCAGCGCGAAAACGATCATCATCAGCGGTCGGCGCGCCATGCACCAATCGAGGCTGCGCTGATAGCCGTCGCGCATGGCATCGAACATCCGCTCGGTCGCCATATAGAAGCGGCCGTGCTTTTCCTCGCCGGGCTTGCGGCTCTTGATGAAACGGCTGCACAGCATCGGCGTCAGGGTCAGCGAGACGAAGCCCGAGACGAAAATGGCGGCGCAGATCGTCACCGCGAATTCGTGCAGCAAGCGGCCGACGATGCCGCCCATGAAGACCACCGGAATGAACACGGCGGCGAGAGAGGCGGTCATCGAGATGATGGTGAAGCCGATCTCGCGCGAGCCGGTGAGCGCCGCCTGCCAGGGCGTCTCGCCCTTCTCTATATGGCGCACGATGTTCTCGAGCATGACGATGGCGTCGTCGACCACGAAGCCGACAGACAAGGTGAGCGCCATGAGCGAGAGATTGTCGAGGCTATAGCCGAGGAAGGACATCACCGCGAAGGTGCCGATCACCGAGATCGGCAGCGCCAGACTGGGAATGATCGTCGCCGAGAGTTTGCGCAGGAAGACGAAAATGATCATCACGACCAGCGCGGCGGCGAGCAGAAGGGTGAACTGCACATCGTCGATGCTGGCGCGGATCGATTGCGAATGGTCGTAGAGGATGTTGAGCTTCACCGAAGCCGGCAGCGTCTTCTCGAAATTCGGCAGGATCTTCATGATCTGATCGACCACCTGCACGGTGTTCGATCCGGGCTGGCGTTCGACCGCGAGAATGACGGCGCGCTTGTCGTTGTACCAGCCGCCGACCTTGGTGTTCTCCACAGAGTCGAGCACGGTGGCGACATCGCCGAGACGCACCGGGGCGCCATTGCGGAAGAACACGGTCTGCTCGCGAAAGCCCTTGGCGTCTTTCACCTGGCCGGAGACGTTGATCGTCGTGGTGCGTTCGCTGCCCGACAGGCTGCCGGTGGCGCGGTTCGAGTTCGAGGATTTGACGGCGTTGATCAATTCATCGAAGGCGATGCCGCGCGCCGCCAGAGCGTTGGGATCGGCCTGGATGCGCACGGCATATTTTTGCGCGCCGAACACCGACACCTCGGCAACGCCGCTGATGGTGGACAGCCGTTGCGCCAAAATCGTTTCGGCATATTCGTCGACCTGCGACAGCGGCAGCGTGTCGGAGCTGAGCGCCAGGAACAGGATCGGCGCGTCGGCAGGATTGGTCTTGCGGTAGGACGGCGGATTCGGCATGTCGTCGGGCAGCTTGCGCAGCGTCGCCGAAATGGCCGATTGCACATCCTGCGCCGCCGAATCGATGTTCTTGTCGAGCGCGAACTGCAGCGTGATGCGCGTCGAGCCGAGCGAGCTCGACGAGGTCATCGAATCGAGCCCGTCGATGCTGGAGAACTGCTGCTCGAGCGGCGTGGCGACGGCGGAGGCCATGGTCTCGGGGCTGGCACCCGGCAGGCTGGCCGACACCGAGATGGTCGGGAAATCGACTTTGGGCAGCTCGCTCACCGGCAGTGTGAGATAGCCGATGACGCCGACGAGGAGCACGCCGACCATGACCAGCGAGGTCATGATCGGCCGGCGGATGCAAAGCTCTGGCAGGTTCATGGCGTGTCCCCGCTTAAGCCGCGGGCTGCGCGGCTTGCACCTTGGTGCCGCCGGTCAACCGCATCTGGCCTTCAGTGACGACGCGCTCGCCGGCCTGCAGGCCTTCGGCGATCACCGTCCAGCCGTCGACCGACGGGCCGAGCGTGACGGTGCGCTGCTCGACCGTCATGTCGGGCTTCACGACGAACAGATAATTGCCGGTCTGGCCGTTCTGCACGGCGGCATTGGGCACCGCCACGGCATTCTCCAGGCTGCGCAGGGTCAGCGTCACGTCGACGAGCTGGCCCGGCGTGAAGACCTCGCCGGCGTTGAGAAAGCTGGCTTTCAATTGAATGGTGCCGGTCGCCGAGTCGGCGGCGTTGTTGACGAAGGTCAGCACGCCGGTTTGCGCCGCCCCCTGGCCGCTGGCACCCGGCGCGCGCGCCGTCACTTCCAGGCCGCTGCCGTTCTCGGCGTCATGCAGCGCGCTCATGCCCTGGCGGATTTCCGGCAGGTACTTCTCCGGCACCGAGAAGGCGACGTAGATGGGCTCGATCTGGTTGATGGTGACGAGACCGGCGCTATCGTTGGCTTTCACCAGATTGCCGACGCTGACCAGCAGGCTGCCGGCACGCCCGGTGATCGGCGCGGCGATATTGGCATAACCGAGCTGCAGCTGCGCCATGTCGATCTCGGCCTGGTCGGAGGCCACCGTGCCGCGCAGCGCTTTGGCCGTCGCTTCGGCGGTATCGAGCTGCTGCACCGAATAGACGCCCTCTTTGCGCAGCTGCTGATAGCGCGCCAGGTTTTTCTCGGCGCTTTCGAGCTGGGCGCGGTCGCGCGCCAGCGCCGCCTTGGCCTGATCGAGTTCGGCCTGGAATGGCTTGGGGTCGAGGGTGAGGAGCGGGTCGCCCGCCTGCACGAGCTGGCCCTCTTTAAAGTGGGCGGCGAGCAGCTGCCCGTCGACGCGCGATTTGACGTTCACCGTGGCATAGGCCTGGGCGCTGCCGACCACCGAGACGCGGATCGGCACGTCGCGCGTCTGCGCCTCCGCCATCACCACCGGAACGCCGGGGTTCTGACGCACCACCTGGGCCGAACTGCGCTCGCCGCCGAGCAGGAAATGGGCCGCCACGCCGACAAGGACGATCAACGCCACGCCGATGCCCGCTTGCCGAAGTCTTTTGCCACGCATGTTCTTGTCCCGATTGTCCGAGCGGGTGAACTCCCGCCTCATAGGTTGAACGCGCCGGCGTGCCATTCCCGCCGCCGGCCGTTCTGCAAAACGCCCGCAAAAGGCGGCGTTTTTGTGTTATTGGGCTGGTTTCACGCGCCTGTGATCGTTCTTGAGATCACCGGCGCAGTTTCATCCATGAGGAGACCGCCATGGCCGGCCAGATCGACGTGCGCCTGCAAGAGCTCGGCATCGAGCTTCCCACCCCGACCTCGCCGGTCGCCAATTACGTGCCCTACGTGGTGACGGGAAAAACCGTATTCATCGCCGGCCAAGTGACATTGTGGAACGGCGAGCGCCGCTTCGTCGGCAAGCTCGGCGCCGGCATGGAAACCAAGCAGGGCCAGGACGCCGCCCGCCTGTGCGCCCTCAACCTGATCGCCCAGGCCAAGGCAGCCTGCGGCGGCGACCTCGACCGGATCACGCGCTGGGTGAAGCTCGGCGGCTTCGTCAATTGCGCGCCCGATTTCGGCGAACAGCCCGCCGTCATCAACGGCGCGTCGGATCTGTTGGTTCAGGTCTTCGGCGAAAAAGGCAAACATGCCCGCGCCGCCGTCGGCGTCGCCTCCCTGCCCTTCGGCGTGGCGGTCGAGATCGACGCCGTGATCGAGATCGCCTAAGCGGCATCCCCTAGGCGGAAAATCCTGGGTGCGGCGGCATGCAACGGGTTAGTCTCGCTGCATGGAATTCGCCCATCATCTGATCCTGGTCGGCGCGGGGCTGGTCGTTCTCAGCATCCTCGCCGGCCTGGTCTCCTCGCGCATCGGCGCGCCCTTGCTGCTGGTCTTCCTCGGGCTCGGCATGCTGGCGGGCGAGGACGGCCTCGGCGGCATCCATTTCGGCGATTTCCAGGCCGCCTATCTCGCCGGCAGTCTGACTCTCGCCATCATCCTGTTCGACGGCGGCCTGAAGACGACGCGCAATAACCTGCGCATCGCCTGGGCGCCCGCTTTGTCGCTCGCCACGCTCGGCGTGCTGGTCACCGCCGTGATCGTCGGCAGCGTCGCCGCCTGGGCGCTCGGTTTTCACTGGCTGCAAGGCATGCTGGTCGGCTCGGTCGTCGCCTCGACGGACGCCGCCGCCGTGTTCTTCCTGCTGCATCTGCGCGGCATGCATTTGAAGGACCGCGTCGGCGCGACGCTGGAAGTCGAATCGGGCCTTAACGATCCGATGGCCATCTTCCTCACCATTCTTTGCGTCGAACTGCTGAAGTCCGGCGCCACAGCGGTGAGTTGGGACGCGCTCGACGATTTCCTCGCCCTCTTCCTGCTGCAGATATTCGGCGGCGCCTTGCTGGGGCTCGTTGGCGGATTTGGCCTGCTGCGCTTGGTCAACCGGCTCGACATCGCGCCTGGCCTCTACCCGATTCTGGCCATGGCAGCCGCCATGCTGATTTTCGCGGTGGCGCAAAGCATCGGCGCCAGCGGCTACATGGCGATCTATCTCGTCGGCTTCCTGCTCGGCAGTCGCCGCCACCGCGCGACCCAGCTCATCAGCCGCTTCTCCGACGGCCTCGCCTGGCTCAGCCAGATCCTGATGTTCCTGATGCTCGGCCTGCTGGTGACGCCGACCGCGCTGCTGCCCGATCTGCTGCCCGCGGTCGTCATCGCCCTGGCGCTGGTCTTCCTGGCCCGGCCGCTCGCCGTCGTCCTCTGCCTCGCGCCCTTCGGCTTCTCCAAGCGCGAGATCGCCTTCATCAGCTGGGTCGGCCTGCGCGGCGCGGTGCCGATCTTTCTCGCCAGCATCCCGGTGCTGGCCGGCCTGCCAGGCGCGATGATCGTCTTCACCGTCGCTTTCGTCGTCGTGCTGTTCTCGATGAGCGTACAAGGCTGGACCGTCGCAACGGTGGCACGCTGGCTCGGCCTCGAATTGCCGCCGCGCCCGCCCGCGCCGCTGCGCGCCGAACTGGATCTGCCGGGCAGCGCCGGACGCGACATGGCCGCCTATACCGTGCAGCCCTTCAGCATGGCGACCCGACGCCGCCTTGAACGTCTGGTGATGCCGGATGGCGTGTCGATCGTCACCATCATCCGCGACGGCGTCTTGCAAACCGCCCAAGCCACCCAGCGTCTCTCGCCCAACGACTACGTGCTGGTGATCGCGCCTTCCGAACAAATGGCGACGCTCGACCGCTTCTTCGCCGCCGGCATCCGCAGCGGCCGCTCCGCCCCCGAGGAAATGCTCGGCGAGTTCGTGCTCGACGGCAATGCCGAGCTCGGCCAGGTCGCCGCGCTCTATGAGTTCCGCGCGCCTGTGGTGCTGCGTCACATGCCAGTCGGCCGCTTCATCCGCCTGGCGCTGTCCGGCGCGCCGACCCCGGGCCGCCGCCTCCATGTCGGCGGCGTCGATCTGATCGTGCGCGCGGTCGAGCACGGCAAGGTGGTGCGCGTCGGCCTCGACGTCGCTCCGCCGCCCTCCGCGCGCAACCGCGTCGACGGCCTGCGCATCGCGCTGCTGGCCCTCTGGGACAGCTTGCGGCAAGCTATGGAAAAACTGATCCCAGCCCGGATCCGCAGCGAATAAAGCTGCGGTCCTTTGATGAGCGAAGCATGGCGGATGGCGAAAGCAAAATCGGCCTGAGCGCGACGGTGGTTCCTTCCATCGCCGAAATATCGGCGGCGGAATGGGATGCCTGCGCCAAGCCGCACGCCTCGGGCAGCAACCCCTTCGTCGCCCACGCTTTCCTGCTCGCCGCCGAAGCCAGCGGTTCGGCGACGCGCGCCAGCGGCTGGCAGCCGCAGCATATCGTCGTGCGCGACGCGGAGAACCGCACGCTCGGCGTCGTGCCGATGTATCTCAAGGCCCATAGTTACGGCGAATATGTCTTCGACTGGGCCTGGGCCGAAGCCTGGGAGCGCGCAGGCGGCCAGTACTATCCCAAGCTGCTCGCCGCCGTGCCCTTCACGCCGGTCACCGGCCCGCGCCTGCTGCTCCATCCCGACGCTCCGCCCGGCACCGACGACGCCCTGGCCGAGGCGCTCGTGCAGGTGGCCCAGCGACACAACGTCTCCTCGCTGCATGTGAACTTCCTGACCAAGCGCGAAGCCGACCTGCTCGCCGACCATGGCTTTCTCTTGCGGGAAGGTCAGCAATTCCACTGGCACAACGCCGGCTACGCGACGTTCGACGATTTCCTCGCCGCGCTCTCCTCGCGCAAGCGCAAGAACATCCGCAAGGAGCGCCTGCAGGCCGTCAGCGCCGGCATCGAAATCCGCCGTCTGACCGGCAGCGCCATCACGCCGGCCGACTGGGAGGCCTTCTATCAGTTCTATCTCGACACGGCGGGCCGCAAATGGGGCCAGGCCTATCTCGAGCCGGACTTCTTCACGCGGCTCGGCCAAACCATGGCCGACGACGTGCTGCTGGTCATCGCCGCGCGCGACGGCCGCCCCATCGCCGGCGCGATCAACCTGATCGGCAAGGACGCGCTTTACGGCCGCAACTGGGGCGCGCTCGAGGAGCATCCCTGCCTGCATTTCGAGGTCTGCTACTACCAGGCGATGGATTTCGCCATCGAGCGTGGCCTGGCCCGCGTCGAGGCCGGCGCCGGTGGCGGCGGCCATAAGCTCGGGCGCGGCTACCTGCCCGCCGCCACCTGGAGCGCCCATTGGATCGGCGACGACGGCTTTCGCAGCGCCGTCGACCGCTTCCTGCGCTCCGAGCGCAAGCAGGTCGAACGCTCCAATGACGCGCTGACCGCGCATGGCCCTTTCCGCAAGAACAACGACGGCGAGATCATCTCCGGCCTGCCAGACGAACTGATCGACAAAGCCGGCCGCCGCTTCGAGGACGAACCTTAATCATGCGCCCGCCCACCGCCCGTGCCTTCCGCGCGTTCCTTCTGGCCGTCGTCCTTCCGCCCATCGCGGCGACGACGCTCATTGCCATCTACATCGCCGTCGCCTTTTCCCAAGACCTCAATTCGGAGGCCCTGGAGCCGCTGCTCATGTACATCTTCATGACCGGCTTGCTCCTCTCGCTCGGCGGTTGCCTCGTGATCGGGCTGCCCGCACATCTGCTGCTGCGCCGTCTGCGCCGCACCGATCTCTGGGCCTATGGCGCGCTCGGCCTTGCCGGCAGCCTCGCCATTCTCGCGCTCAATGGCATCACTAGCGGTCGCTGGATTCCGAGCGATCCCATCGACTGGGCGATGACCGGCTTGACGATCTGCGGCGGCCCCTTCGCCGGCTACATCTTCTGGCGCATAGCGCGGCCCGACCGCGCCGCCATTGAGGTGAAAGCATGACCGGGAGCACCAAGCATCCCGACGCCCGCCTGCTGGAGATCTGGGCCGAAGCCCTCGCCAAGCGTACCGGGCGCAACGCGCAATCGATCAAGGACGACGGCTGCCTGGAATCGACGGACTTTCACCACAAGGTGTCGATCCAGTATACCGACGGCTCGTCGATGATCTTCTGCAACGCGCTCGCGTTGGTCAGCGTCGCGCGCCAGGAGGTCGCCATCTTCACGCTGAAATGCGGCTATCTGCGCGTGCCGCTGGCGCTCGGCATGGATGTGATGGAGAGCGACATCGTCAACGGCGAGCGCGTCATCCGCCGTCGCTACCTCCATAAGGAGGAGAAGCAGCCGTCCTGACGCGCGCACGACTCGCAAAGAAAAAGCCCCGGTCATTTGACCGGGGCTTTTC
>DASTMO010000039.1:0-13001 GCA_035714115.1 Alphaproteobacteria bacterium | reverse complement strand
ATCGAAGCGATGCGCGACCGCCTTGAAGCAGGCATCTTGGCGCTCGCGCCCGATGCGCGCCTTTTCGCCAAGGATGCGGAACGTCTCGCCGGCACGTCCTGCTTCGCCATGACGGGCGTCTCGAATGAGACTCAAGTCATGGCTTTCGATCTCGCCGGCATCGCGGTCAGCGCCGGCGCGGCCTGCTCGTCCGGCAAAGTGGGCGCGTCGCATGTGCTCAAAGCCATGGGCGTGCCTGATATTGAGGCGGCGAGCGCGATCCGCGTCAGCTTCGGCTGGCGTAACGTCGAGAGCGACGTCGACGCTTTTCTCGCCGCCTGGAAAGACCTTTGGATTCGTACACGTAAGAGTGCTGCATGATGACCTATCGTCCGATCTATCTCGACAATCACGCCACCACGCCGCTCGATCCGCGCGCGCGCGACGCGATGCTGCCCTATCTGAACGAAATGTTCGGCAATCCGCATTCGACGAACCACCTCTACGGCATCGAGGCGGAAGCGGCGGTCGAATATGCCCGCGAGCGCATCGCCAAAGTGATCGGCGCCGAAGCGCGCGAGATCGTCTTCACCTCGGGCGCGACCGAGTCGAACAATCTGGCGATCAAGGGCGCCGGCTATTTCCAGGAGCGCTTGGGCGAGAAAGCCCGCCGTCATATCGTCACGGCGGTGACCGAGCATAAATGCGTGCTCGAAAGCGTCCGCCGCTTGGAGCGGCAAGGCTTTCGCGTCACCTGGCTCGGCGTCGACGGCGACGGCCGCATCGACATGGACGAGCTGAAGGGCGCGCTGACCGACGAGACGCTGCTCGTCTCGATCATGGCCGCCAATAACGAGATCGGCACGCTTGCGCCGCTCAAAGAGATCGGCGCGCTCTGCCGCGCGCGGGGCGTCCTGTTCCACACCGACGCGGCGCAGGGCTTCGGCAAGATCCCGCTCGATGTCGAAGAGATGAACATCGATCTCATGAGCATTTCGGCTCACAAGGTCTACGGGCCGAAGGGGATCGGCGCGCTCTATGTCCGCCATCGCCCGCGCGTGCGTCTCGAGCCGCTGATCGACGGCGGCGGTCAGGAGCGCACGATGCGCTCCGGCACTTTGGCGGCGCCGCTCTGCGTCGGCTTCGGCGAGGCGGCCGCCATCGCCGCCGAGCATCTCGCGGAAGAAGCGCAACGCCTGCAGAAGCTGCGCGATCGGCTGCGCGACGGCTTGCTGGCGGGCTTGAGCGACATTCAGGTCAACGGCCCGGGGCCGAATGGCCCGCGCTTGCCGAACAATCTCAGCGTCAGCTTCACCGGCGTCGATGCCGGGATTTTGATGTCCTGCGTCAAGAATTTGGCGGTTTCCGCGGGTTCGGCCTGCAGCACCGCTTCGGTCGAATCGTCCTACGTGCTGCGTGCCATCGGGATGTCGGATGAGGCGGCGCGCGCCTCCTTGCGTTTCGGCATTGGCCGCTTTAACACGGAGGCTGAAATCGAGACGGCCATCGCCCAGATCGTCATGGCCGTCAGCCATTTGCGCCAAGCCGCCGGCGCCGCCACCGCGGCCCAGTAATCCTTCAGTTGAGAGAGAGCCCGAATGCCCAAGATGACTTTCGTTGAGCCCAACGGCACCCGCCATGAGGTGGACGCCCCCGTCGGGCTGTCGGTGCTCGAAATCGCGCATGCCAACGACATCTCGCTGGAAGGCGCCTGCGAAGGCTCGCTCGCCTGCTCGACCTGCCATGTCGTCGTCTCGCCCGAGGATTACGAGCGTTTGAGCGACGCCACCGAGGACGAGGAAGACATGCTCGACCTCGCCTTCGGCCTGACGCGCACTTCGCGTCTCGGCTGCCAGATCATCATGAGCGACGAATTGGACGGCCTCACGGTCACGCTGCCGTCCGAAACGCGCAACATGATGAAGTAACCCAGACCGGGTAGCTCCCATGTCCTCCGCCCCGCAGTCTTCGCCTGACGCGGTTCGCGCTTCAGGCGCGAGCGCGCTGGGGCTCAACTCCTTAGGCATTGCCAAAGCGCCGGCCGACACGCGCGTCGTCGTCGCCATGTCGGGCGGCGTCGATTCCTCGACCGTCGCCGCCGTGCTGGCTGCCGAAGGCTACGAGGTCGTCGGCGTCACGTTGCAGCTGTACGATCACGGCGCGGCGGTCGCCAAAAAGGGCGCTTGCTGCGCCGGCGACGATATCCACGACGCGCGCCGCGTCGCCGAGCGTCTCGGCATCCCGCACTACGTGCTCGATTACGAGACGCGCTTTCGCCAGGACGTGATGGAGCCTTTCGCCGACGCTTACCTGCGCGGCGAGACGCCGATCCCCTGCATCACCTGCAATAAGACAGTGAAGTTCCGCGACCTGTTGGCCGGTGCGCGCGATCTCGGCGCCGATGCGCTTGCCACGGGTCATTACGTGCAGCGCTTCGATGGGCCGAACGGGCCGGAGCTGCATATGGCCGCCGATCCGGCGCGCGATCAAAGCTATTTCCTCTACGCGACCACGCGCGAGCAGCTCAGCATGCTGCGCTTTCCGCTCGGCCATCTGGCGAGCAAGGCGGAGACGCGCGCGCTCGCCGCGCAGCACGGCCTCGCCGTCGCCGACAAGCCCGACAGCCAGGACATCTGCTTCGTGCCGAACGGTTCTTACGCCGACGTCGTGCGCAAGCTGCGCCCCGAAGCGGGCGAGCCGGGCGAGGTGGTTCATGTCGACGGTCGGTTGCTCGGCAAGCATGACGGCATCATCCATTTCACCGTCGGCCAGCGCCGCGGCCTCGGCATCGGCGATGCCGCGACCGGCGGCGAGGCGCTCTATGTCGTGCGGTTGGAGCCGGAAGCGCGCCGCGTCGTCGTCGGGCCGGAAAGCGCGCTCGGCCGTCAGCGCATCGGCTTGCGCGATCTCAATTGGCTCGCCGGCGATATCCCGGCGCAAGGCATGCCGGTGCGCGTGCGCATCCGCTCGACGCGCCCGCCGGCGCCTGCCACGCTGTTCATGACGCACGGCAAAGCCGAAGTGCTGCTCGATGCGGCGGAAAAGGCCGTCGCGCCGGGCCAGGCCTGCGTCATTTATGACGGCCCGCGCGTGCTCGGCGGCGGCATCATCACGCGAGATGCGTGAATCGCGCACAACTGGTGCCGATTAAGACTCCTCTGAGGAGTCGCGCGATCTGGACAGCTTTCTGCCCTTCCCGTAATTAGATTTCATAAGAAATGATTTGCCGCACAGCGGCAAACGGGGAGGGGATATGGCCAAAGCGCCCACGCGCGCGAAGGCGGTCACGCGTAAGCGTGCTGATGTTGTCGCACGTCGGTCGGACTCCAAGTCCGACATCAAGATGCAGCAGGACGTCTATGTGACGATGCGCGATGGCGTGCGCATCGCGCTACGCATCTGGCGTCCCGCCAAACCGGGCCGCTATCCGGCGCTCTATGCCGCTTCGCCTTATCAGTATGAATATGACGACGTGCCGGCCTACGCGATCTTCGCCTGGCGCGAGACCGGCCCGGTCGAATGGTACGTGCGCCAGGGCTATGTCTATATCCATGCGGACGTGCGCGGCTCGGGCCGTTCCGAGGGCACCTTCCATTACATGGACGCCCAGGAGCAGCAGGACAATCACGATGTGATCGAATGGATCGCGCGCCAGCCCTGGTGCTCCGGCAAGGTCGGCGGGGTGGGTCAGTCTTATTTCGGCACGTCGCAATGGTTCATGGCGACGTCCAAGCCGCCGCATCTCGCCTGCATCGCGCCCTACGACGCTTCGCTCGACGCCTATCGCAGTTCCGCCTATCACGGCGGCATCCTCTGCGGCTATCGCTCGAACTGGTACAACAATACGGTGCGCTTCAACAATCTGCACCGGCCGGCCGATAGCCCGCGCGGCAAAGCGATGGAGTGGGATTTCAATTACGAAATCTTCAACCATCCGACCTACGACGATTTTTGGAAGGAGCGCTCGGCCTACGAACGCATGCCCGAGGTCAAAATCCCGGTGCTCTCCATCGGTCATTGGGGCAAGAAGGAGCTGCACTTACGCGGCAACCTCGAAGGCTATGAGCGCGCGGGCGGTCCGCGCTGGCTCGTCGTCACCGGGGCGGCCAACGTGCGCGAGGCGCACCATCTTTACGACGAGGTGGATTTTCACAAAGAGCATCTGCTGCCGTTCTACGACCGCTATCTCAAGGGCGAAAAGAACGGCTGGGAGAAGACGCCGCCGGTGCGCATCTGGGTGCGCGGCGAAGAGGCTTGGCGTGCCGAGAAGCAATGGCCTCTGGCGCGCGCGGAATATCAGTCCTGGTATCTGCGCAAAGGCCCGTCAGGCAGCGTCACCTCGCTCAATGACGGCGGCCTGACGCCGGCCAAGCCGGTCCGCGCGGAAAAGCCGACGAGCTATTCCTACCCGGATCCCGAATGGAAGGTCGGCGTCGTCGCGCTCGTCAAGGGCAGCTCCGACCCGGTGCGCCGCGTGCTCACCTTCACCAGCGCGCCGTTGGCCGAGGATATGGAAGTGACCGGCAATATCGTGCTGGAGCTTTATGCCTCGTCGGACCAGATCGATACCGACTTCATCGTCAAGCTGTCGGACCAGCGGCCGCAGGACGCGGCGGCGCGCGCGGCCGGCGAGCAGCCGAAGTTCGCCAATGTCTCGAAGGGCTGGCTCAAGGCGTCGCACCGCGCGCTCGATCCGCAATATGCCAAGCCTCATCAGCCCTATTACAGCCATGAAGAGCCGCAGGCGCTGACGCCAGGCGAGGTGACGCGCTTCGAGATCGCCGTGATGGCGACGTCCTACGTCTTCAAGGCGGGGCATCGTATCCGTTTGGAGATCGTCAACGGCGATTCGAATGTCACCGACGCGGTCTTCGCGCATCCCTATCATCCGAGCAAGCGCGGGACGGACACGATCCGCCATGAGGCGCGCTATCCGTCGCGCTTGCTCCTGCCGGTCGTGCCGAAAGGCAAGGTCACCAAGAAAGATGAGGCGAAGACCGCGAAGCGGCGCGCCTGAACCCAAGGGGAGGATATCGTCATGCGTCAGTTCAAGCTTGCGTTCTGCATATCCGCGCTCTGCGCATTCGGCGCCTTGCCCGCCGCGGCCCAATCGGCGGCGGATTTCTACAAGGGCAAGACGGTGTCGATCGTCGTCGGCTTCGCGCCGGGCGGCGGCTACGATCTTTACGGCCGCTTGGTGGCACGCCATATGGGCGCTTTCATTCCGGGCAAGCCGGATGTGATCGTGCAGAACCGGCCCGGCGCCGGCAGCGGCACGGCGGCGTCCTACATCTACAACGCCACGAACAAGGACGGCACGCAGATCGGCATCTTCCTGTCGCACATCTCGCTCAACCGGGTGCTCGAGAAGAATACGCCTTACGTGTTCGAGAAGTTCACCTGGCTCGGCCGTCTCAACACGACGCAGAACCTCTCCATCGTTTGGGCCACCTCGCCGGTCAAGACGGTCGAGGACGCTAAAACCAAAGAAGTGGTGCTGGCGGCCTCCGGGCCGGAGAGCGCGACCTCGCGCGTGCCGATCGCCTTCAACCGCCTGCTCGGCACCAAGTTCAAGGTCGTGCGCGGCTACGATTCATCGATCAAGATGGCCGTGGCGATGGAGCAGGGCGAGACCGAAGGCGTCGGCGGCATTTCGCTGCAGGCTTTGCAGACCATGCGACCGCAGTGGCTGGAAGAGAAGAAGCTGGCCTTCCTCTATGTGACCGCGATGGAGCGCCACAAGAGCATGCCGAACGTGCCGGCTGTGCCGGAGTTCGCCCGCAACGACGAGGAGCGCCAGATCCTGCGCTTCATCATGAGTTCGTCGGATGTCGGCGTTGCGCTGGCCGGCGAGCCGGCCATCCCGGCCGAACGCGCCGTCGCGCTGCGTAAGGCGTTCGACAGCATGGTTGTCGATAAGGCCTTCATAGCGGAAGCGGACAAGATGAAGCTCGATCTCGAGCCGCTCGGCGGCGAGGCCTTGATGGAGATCATGGGCGAGATGGGCTCGTTGCCCGAATCGGTGCTGAACAAGGCGCGCGATCTGCTTCAGATCGACGGCTAGGGCTCCGGCAGGCGCCGAACCGGGCCGGGCGCGGATTTTTGGCGGATTTTCGCCGCAAAACCCGCGCCCTGGCGGCCTGCAGCGGAGCCTTGCTTGACAGCCGGGAAGGGGGGACTTATACGCCTGTTTCCCCGCGCCGCCCGGAGCTCCGGCCCCGGCGGTCTGGAACCGGCCAAGTGCCGGGCCCATATGAGGAAAATGCCCTGGTCTTTACGGTCTAGGCATGGTCTGGGGCGGAGTAGCTCAGTTGGTTAGAGCAGTGGAATCATAATCCACGTGTCGGGGGTTCAAATCCCTCCTCCGCTACCATCCTCCCCTTTTCGTCGCGGCGCGGATGAGTAAGCACAAAGTCAAAAGCCCCTGCATCGACATCTGCAAGATCGACAAGATCAGCGGTCTCTGTCGCGGCTGCCTGCGCACCGTGCGCGAGATCAAGGACTGGAAAGACCTCTCGTCCAAGCGGCAGCAGGCGCTGCTGGCCGATCTGGAGCGCCGCCGCGCCGCCATGGGCGAGATGCCGCCGGCCGATCACATTTCCTAGAGCCGAGCTTTTTCGCGCCGCTCTTTTGCGCCACACTCCGGCCCATTCGGAGGATGGTCTTGTCACGCTGTCTCGTCACGCTCTTCGCCCTTGTCCTGCTGGCTTTCGCGCCGGCCGCCGTCGCCGCGCCGTCGCCGTTGACGACCGAGAACGGCTTTCTCAGCGTCGAGATCGACGGCAAGCCGTTCCGCTTGCAGGCGATGTTCGTGAAAGAGGCGACGCGCTCAGGCCGTCTGCCGATCGCGCTGATCACGCACGGGCAATCAAACGATGCTGCCGCGCGCGCCAAGCTCGCGCCCTCCGATTACATTTACGCCGCGCGTGAATTCGCCCGCCGAGGCTGGCTCGCCGCAGTGGTTCTGCGCCGCGGCTTCGGCCAGTCGCAAGGGCCGAGCCCCTACGCTCTGTCGGCTTGTCGCAACGGCGATTACGGCGCGACCCTGAAACCGCAAGTCGACGACCTGGTTGCGGCCCTGCAAGCCATCGGCAAGCGCGCCGATGCTGATGCCAGTCGCTCCATTGGCTTTGGGGTCTCAGTCGGCGGCGCGGCGGTGCTTGGATTGGCGGCGCGCGCGCCCGAAGGATTGCGCGCGGTGGTCAACATATCCGGCGGCGCTTTATCCTTTCCGGTGCCGGGGCCGGACCAGTCCGCGAGCTGCTGGCCTGAGCATCTGACGCCGCTGTTCGCCGCTTACGCCAAGACCAGTCGCGTGCCGACGCTGTGGATGTATGCCGAGAACGACTCGCTGTTTCCTGCCGACACGGTGCGTAAGCTGCAGACGGCCTATGCGGCGGCGGGCGGCCTCAGCGATTTCTATATGTTTCCGCCGCTGAAGGGCGACGGCCACAACCTCTACGCGGTGATGGAAGGGCGCCAGCAATGGATCCCGACGCTCGACGCATTCCTGCGCGCGCGCAATCTGCCGACCTACGATCCGCTGCCGCTCGACGCCGCTGTGCGCAAGATCCTCAATCCACAGGCGGCGGCCTATTACAACAACCTCTACCGCACGCGTCCGGCGGACAAGGCGATGGCCCTCGCGCCTTCGGGCAAGTTCGGCTTCATCGCCTTTGACCGGGCGACGGCCGAGCAGGCCGCCAAGGACAGCCTGGAAGGGTGCCAGAAACAGGCCAAGGACGAGACCTGCCGCCTGGTGCTGCAGAATTTCGAGGTCGCGCCCAGTCCTTAAGGCCCGGAGCGCCTGTTTAAGCGCCGGGCTTGGCGCGCCCCCAGGCCAGCGCATTCCGCTCTAGCAGCAATCTCCCAATTGAAATTGCGAGTAGGTCGCAATGCGCCTACTCAAGGACCATCTGCCGGCGGCGTTCCCGCTGCCGGCCCCCCGCGCTTTGTCCCGTCGATCGCGTCATTCGCCGCGCCCCCGGGCCGGGAGCGGGGAATGTGAGTCCGCCGCGCCGTTCCGTGCGCGGCCAGTGGGGAGTGCGCGCGATGGACGTCGCTTTGACGCCGGCCGATCATTCGATGGTGGGCCTGTTTCTGCAGGCCGACATCATCGTCAAGTCGGTGATGGTCTTTCTCATCCTGGCGTCGGTCGCCTGCTGGGCGGTCATCCTCGACAAGGCGCTGCGCTATGCGCGCGCGCGCCGCGCTGCTGCCGGTCTTGCCCAATCGCTGCAAGGCGACGGCGTCGCGATCGCGGGCCAGGACGACAGCGATGCCATTGTCGGCGACATTCTCGCCGCCGGCACCCGCGCTTGGCGCGATGAAGATTCCAGCGAAAGCCGCTTCGAGCGCCGCGCCCGCATCGAGCGCGCCATGCGCACGGTGATGATCGACGAGATGAAGCGCCTGGAAAAAGGCCTCTCCTTGCTCGCCACGGTCGGCTCGACAGCGCCCTTCATCGGCCTGTTCGGCACGGTCTGGGGCATCATGAACAGCTTCACCGCCATCGCCGCGAGCAAGGACACCTCGCTCGCCGTGGTGGCACCGGGCATCGCCGAAGCTCTTTTCGCCACAGCCATCGGTTTGGTCGCCGCCATCCCGGCCGTGATGGCTTACAACAAGCTGTCGGGCAGCCTGTCGTCCATCGCGCATCGTCTTGGCGTCTGCATCGGCGAACTCGGCGACCGCATGGCGCGCAACCGCCCGCCGCACGCCACGCATAACGGCGGGCACGTCTCGGGCCTGCGCGAGGCGCACTGATGGCCGGCGGCGCCCTGCAGGGGCCGAGCTACGGCGAGGCCAGCGACGATTTCTCCAGCTATCGGCCGATGGCGGAGATCAATGTCACGCCGCTCGTCGACGTCATGCTGGTGCTGCTTATCATCTTCATGGTGGCGGCGCCTTTGATGATGGTCGGCGTACCGCTCGATCTGCCGAAGACCGACGCGGCGCGCGTCGAGAAGACTCGCGAGCCGGTCGTCGTCAGCATCGACAGCAGCGGCAAATTCTTCATTGGCGAAAGCGAAGTGGCCGAAGCGGACCTGATCGCGCGTCTCTTTGAGATGCGCCAGGGCGACAAAGAGGCGCCCATCTATGTGCGCGGCGATAAAGCCATCGATTACGGCACCGTGATCAGCTTGCTCGGCAAGATCGGCCAAGCCGGCTTTCCCAAGGTCTCGCTGATCGCCGAAGCGGGCGAGGCGACCAAGGGGCTGGCTCCGGCGCCGGGCCTCGGACCGCGGCGCGGCGGCGAGGGCCGCCCGGAGCGCAATAGCGAACGCGGCCGCCATGGCGGTCCGGGCGTCGGCGGCGCGCCATGACTGCCGCGCGCGCTCTGCGCCGCAATTGGTCGATGCCGGCCTCAGTGTGCCTGCATGGCGTCATCGCTGCCGTCTTTCTCGTGAAGTTCACCAACGCGGCGCCGCCGCTGCCGGCAACTCCGGACGTGCAGCTCGCGGTCGAAGTGCTGGTCATGCCGCCGCCACCACCGCCGCCGCCCATGCCGGAGGTGGCCGAAGAGCCGCCGCCGGTGCTGCAAAGCGTCGCCGAAGACGCGCCGGTCGAACCGCCGCCTCCGCCGCCGCTGCGCAAACGCCCCGAGATCAGGCCCAAGCCGGTCAAGCTGCCGCCGCAGCCGGTCGAAGCGCCGCCGGCCGAAACCTTCGCGGAAGCTTCGCCGGCGCCCGTCGTCTCGCCGCCGCGCGCCGAGCAGGTCGCGGTCGTCGGTCCGGTCGGCCGCGCCGGTCCGCCGGCGCAATATCAGGATCGGCTGTTCGCCCACATCCAGCGCAACCATAAGCGCGCGCCGAAGGATGTGTTGCGCTACGGCCAGCGCGTCACCGCCGTTGTCGCCATCACGCTTGGGCGCGACGGCAAGATCGTCCGCTACGACATCGCCGGTTCGTCGGGCAATCCGCGTATCGATCGCGAGATCGGACCGCTGATGGCGCGTTGCGATCCGATGCCGGCTTTCCCGGCCGAGATGGCCGGCGAATCCTTCACCTTCAAGATGCCGATCGAATTCGTCGGCGGCCGTTAAAGAATCCCACAATAAGGAGACCAGGGGACATGACCATGAGCATTGCCATCCTTCGCGCCGGCCTGATGGGCGGCGCTGTCGCCGCAGCTTTGGCGGCGACGCCCGCCTTCGCGCAGTCCGATGCGGACAAGAAGGCCGTCATCGTCAATTACGCCAACATCGCCGAAGCGACTTACGCGGACTCCCTCTCGACCGCCCGCAAGCTGCAAGCTGCGGTGACGGCGTTGATCACCAAACCGAGCGAGCAGGCGCTGGCCGGCGCGCGCAAAGCCTGGCTCGCCGCCCGCGTGCCTTACCAGCAGAGCGAGGCGTTCCGCTTCGGCAATCCGATCGTCGACGATTGGGAGGGCAAGGTGAACGCCTGGCCGCTCGATGAAGGCTTGATCGACTACGTCGATTCTTCCTACGGCACGGATTCCGACGAGAACCCGCTCTATGCCGCCAACGTGATCGCCAACGGCAAGATCACCCATGCCGGCAAGACGCTGAACGCCACGCCGATCACTTGGCGCACGCTGCGCGGCTTGCAGGAAATTGGCGGCGTCGAGACGAACGTCGCCACCGGTTATCACGCGATCGAGTTTCTGCTGTGGGGCCAGGATCTGCACGGCACCGACAAGGGCGCCGGCGAGCGCCCCTGGACCGATTACGCCAAGGGCGATGCCTGCACCAACGGCCATTGCGACCGCCGCGGCGAATATCTCAAGGTCGCGACGCAACTTCTGGTCGATGACCTCGCCTGGATGGCGAAGCAGTGGACGGCCGAAGGCGAGGCGCGCAAGTATCTGACCGAAGGCGAGCCGGATGCCGGCATCGCCGCCATGCTCACCGGCCTGGGCAGCTTGTCCTACGGCGAACTGGCCGGCGAGCGCACCAAGCTCGGCCTAATGCTGCACGATCCTGAGGAGGAGCATGATTGCTTCTCCGACAACACGCACAATTCGCACTATTACGACGTCATCGGCATGCGCAATGTTTGGGCGGGCAGCTACACCCGCGTCGACGGGCGCGTCGTCAAGGGGCCGAGCCTCGAGGCTCTGGCGATGAAGGCCGATGCGACCGCGGCGAAGGAGCTGACCGCGAAGATGGCTGTCGCCGTCGAGAAGGCGACGGCGCTCAAGCAGCGCGGCGATACGGTCGAGGCTTATGACCAGATGATCGGCGAGAACAATGCCGAAGGGAACGCGGTGGTGCAGGCCTTCGTCGACGGCTTGACCGAGCAGACCCGCGCCATCGAGCGCGTCGTCGCGGCGCTCAAGCTCGACGGCATCGAGTTCGAGGGTTCCGACAGCCTCGATAGCCCCGACAAGGTCTTCCAGAAGTAAGAGGTGCGCATGGCCCCTTCCGGAGTCAGGTCCGGGCGGGGAAGTTTCGAGGGAAGGGCGAGGGCCGCGTTGGCGGCTTTCGCTCTTTCCGCTTTTGCTTCTTCCGTCGCCGCAGCCCAATCCGTCAGCGAAGATCCGCTCGATCGGCTGGCGCGCATCGTCGCGCCGACGAAGGACTTCGCCAGGGCGGAGCCCTATGAGGCAAACCAAGGCGGCGGCGCCACTGTGCGCAAGCCGCTCAATGCCAATATTTTCTCCAATCCGTCGGGCAACATGAGTTTCGAGCGTCAGCTCGAGTTCAAAGTCGGCGACGGCCTCTTCCGCAAGCTTTGGGCCTCCTCGCCGAGTTCGACCACCGCATCGGACGGCCTCGGGCCGCTCTACAACGCACGCTCCTGCCAGAGCTGCCATTTGAAGGACGGTCGCGGCGCGCCGCCAGCGCCTGGCGAAGCGGCGGTCTCGCTGTTTCTTCGCCTCAGCGTGCCGCCGCGCAATGCGGAAGAGCGCGCGGCATTGGCGGCTCATCGGATCAGCGTCATCCCCGAGCCGACCTATGGCACGCAGCTGCAGAATTTCGCCATTCAGGGGCACGCGCCGGAAGGGCAGATGACTTTGGCGTACGATGAAATTCCCGTCCGGCTGACCGATGGCGAGACTGTGTCTTTGCGCCGGCCGCGCTATGGCGTTGCCGATCTCGCTTACGGCCCGATGGCAGCCGACGCGATGGTCTCGCCGCGCGTGACGCCGCCGATGCTCGGCATCGGCCTCTTGGAAGCGATCGACGATAAGGACATCCTCGCCGGTGCCGATCCCGATGATGCGGATAGTAACGGCGTTTCCGGCAAGGCCAATCTTGTCTGGAGCGACGAGTTTCAAAAGCCGATGCTCGGCCGCTTCGGCTGGAAAGCCGGCGAGCCGACGGTGCGTCAGCAGGTGGCTCATGCCTTGCTCGGTGATTTGGGACTCTCCAGCGCATTGTCGCCGACGCCGGGCGGCGAATGCAGCGAGCCGCAGAAGCTGTGCCGCGAGGCCGCCAACGGCAACGACGATGACGAGGGCGTCGAAGTGACGGCGCAGATGATGGACTTGCTGGTCTTTTACGCGCGCAATCTCGGCGTGCCGGCGCGCCGCCAGGTCGGCGATAGCCAAGTGCTGGCCGGCAAGAAGTTGTTCTACGAGACGGGCTGCGCCGCCTGCCATAAGCCGAAATATGTGACGCGCGATTTGCCCCGCCAGCCGGAACAGTCCGGCCAGTTGATCTGGCCCTACACGGACCTGTTACTGCACGATATGGGCGAAGGGCTTGCCGACAACCGTCCGGAAGGCGAGGCTATGGGGCGCGAATGGCGCACGCCGCCGCTCTGGGGCATCGGCCTGACGCAGACGGTCAGCGGCCATACGCAGTTCTTGCACGACGGACGCGCGCGCAATTTACTGGAGGCCATCCTGTGGCATGGCGGCGAGGCCGAAGCCGCCAAGTCGCGTGTGATCGGCCTTGGCAAAGACGAGCGCGCCGCGCTTCTCGCCTTTCTCAATTCGCTCTGAGACGATTTGTATGAGGTACCCCATGCTTTTCCGCTCGCGCCTCTTGGTTTTCGCGGTTCTGCTCGCAAGCATGCCTTTGGCTGCTCAGGCAGCCACCGAGGACGATT
>DASTMO010000038.1:0-39176 GCA_035714115.1 Alphaproteobacteria bacterium | reverse complement strand
CTGAACTTTTGCTGGTGGACGAGCCGGCCGCCGGGATGACCGACGCCGAGACGGCGCAGACCGCCGTCATGCTCAAGGAGATCGCCAAGACCCACTCGGTCATGGTGGTCGAGCATGACATGGAGTTCGTCCGCTCGCTCGATTGCCGCGTCACGGTGCTGCACGAAGGCTCCGTGCTTGCCGAAGGGTCGCTCGCCGCCGTGCAGGCGAACGAGCGCGTCATCGAAGTCTATCTGGGGCGCTGATCATGCTGTCCGTGGAAAATGTCGATCTCTACTACGGCGCCAGCCAGGTGGTGCGCGCCGTCTCGGTCATGGCACAGATCGGCAAGGTGACTTGCGTGATGGGCCGCAACGGCGTCGGCAAGACGACCCTGCTGCGCGCCATTGCTGGCCATCATCTGCCCAAGGGCGGCAAAATTATGTGGGACGGGCAGGACATCACCACTCTGCCGGCCTACAAGCGCGCCTCGCGCGGCATCGCCTATGTGCCGCAGGGCCGCGAGATTTTCCCTCTGCTGTCGGTGCAGGAAAACCTGGAAACCGGTTACGCGCCCTTGAAGCGCGGCGAACGCTTCGTGCCCGAGGAGATTTTCACGCTCTTTCCGGTGCTGAAGAGCATGCTCAAGCGCCGGGGCGGCGACCTGTCGGGTGGTCAGCAGCAGCAACTGGCAATTGCCCGCGCCCTGGTGACCCGGCCCAAGCTCTTGATCCTCGACGAGCCGACCGAGGGCATCCAGCCCTCGATCATCAAGGACATCGAGCGAGTCATCCGCCTGCTGGCGGACCGCGGCGACATGGCCATCGTCCTGGTCGAGCAATATTTCGACTTCGCCCGCGATTTGGCCGACAGCTACATCGTCATGGAGCGCGGCGAGGTGGTTTTGGCCGGCAGCGGCGCGGATATGGTGGAAGAGGACGTTCGCAAGTATCTTGTCGTCTGAGGGGGACGGCGGGGACGATGGCGACGGCAATCCAAAGACTGGAACGCGGCGACGGAGCCGCCGAGATCGCCTTCGCGCGCCTCTCGGATGAACGGACGGCGCTTGCCGACCTTTATCAGCGCGCGCCCTGCCGGGTGCTGACGCCGAAGGAGGAACCGGGCGATCCGGCCCAGGCCGTACTGCTCACCACCTCCGGCGGCATCGCCGATGGCGACAAGCTGTCGATCAAGCTACGCGTGGGCGAGGGGGCTGCGGCCACCGTCACATCGCAGGCCGCCGAGAAGGTCTATGGCGCGCGCCTCGCCGATCCGGCCATCATCCGCGTCTCGCTCGCTGTCGAGAGCGGCGCTTGGACCGAATGGCTGCCGCAGGAGACCATTCTGTTCGAAGGCGCGCGGCTCGATCGGCGCACCGTCGCCGAGGTCGCGCCGAGCGGGCGCTTGCTCGCCTGCGAATCGGTGGTTTTCGGCCGGCTGGCGCGCGGCGAGCGTTTCGGCTCCGGCCTGCTGCATGACGGCTGGCAGGTGCGTCGCGCCGGCAAGCTGGTCTGGCACGACGCCTTGCGGCTCGAAGGCGATATTGCGGCCCTGATCGACCGGCAGGCGTCGTTCGATGGAGCGGAAGCCATGGCCACCGCGCTCTATGTCGCCGACGACGCGGCGGCGCATCTCGATGCGGCACGCGCGCTGCTCGGCGAGAGCGTGCGCTCCGGCGTTAGCGTCGTGAATGGCATCCTGATCGCGCGCTGGTTCGGCGACGCGCTGGCCGTGCGCCGTTCGCTCACGGCTTATCTCACGGAATTTCGCGTTGTTGCCGCCGGATTGCCGGCACGGCTGCCGCGCGTTTGGCATTGCTGAAGAAGAGAGGATGCGATGAACCTCACCCCCAGGGAAAAAGACAAGCTGCTGGTCGCCATGGCGGCCATCGTCGCGCGCAAGCGATTGGAGCGCGGCGTGAAGCTCAACCATCCCGAAGCGGTGGCGCTGATCACCGACTTCGTGGTCGAGGGCGCGCGCGACGGCAAAACCGTCGCTGAGCTGATGCAGGGCGGCGCCAAGGTGCTGAAGCGCGATCAGTGCATGGAGGGCATTGCCGAGATGATTTACGACATCCAGGTCGAGGCGACCTTTCCCGACGGCACCAAGCTGGTGACCGTCCATCAGCCCATCCGCTGAAGGAGACGCGCATGATTCCCGGCGAGATCATTCCGGCAGCGGGCGACATCGAGTTGAACGCGGGCCGACCGGCCGTCGAGTTGATTGTGGCCAATGGTGGCGACCGCCCGATCCAGGTCGGCAGCCATTACCATTTCTACGAAACCAATCCGGCATTGAAATTTGAGCGCGTCAAAGCGCTCGGCATGCGGCTCGACATTCCCGCCGGGACGGCGGTGCGCTTCGAGCCGGGCCAGTCGCGGACCGTGCGCCTCGTCGCCTATGCCGGCGACCGCATCGTGCACGGCTTTCGTGGCGACATCGCCGGTCCTGTCGACAAAGCGAAGAAGAAGTAGGAGCGGGCATCATGGCGATCAGAATCACGCGCAGCTCCTATGCCGGCATGTTCGGCCCCACAGTCGGCGATAAGGTGCGCCTGGCCGACACCGAGCTCTTCATCGAGGTCGAGGAGGACCGCACGGTTTACGGCGACGAGGTGAAGTTCGGCGGCGGCAAGGTCATTCGCGACGGCCAGGGCCAGAGCCAGCGCAGCCGCGCCCAGGGCGCGATGGACACCGTCATCACCAACGCCTTGATCCTCGATCATTGGGGCATCGTGAAGGCTGACATCGGCATTCTCGGCGGCCGCATTGCCGCCATCGGCAAGGCGGGCAACCCGGATGTGCAGCCGGGCGTGACGATCATCATCGGTCCCGGCACGGAAATCATCGCTGGCGAAGGCAAGATCGTCACCGCCGGCGGTATCGATTCGCACATCCACTTCATATGTCCGCAACAGGTGGAAGAGGCGTTGGCCTCCGGCGTCACCACCATGCTCGGCGGCGGCACCGGTCCCGCCACCGGCACGGCGGCGACGACCTGTACGCCCGGCCCGTGGCATCTGGCGCGCATGATCCAGGCCGCCGAAGGCCTGCCGATGAACCTCGGCTTCTTTGGCAAGGGCAACGCCTCGCAGCCCAAAGCCTTAGTCGAACAGATCCTCGGCGGCGCCTGCGGCCTCAAACTGCACGAGGACTGGGGCACCACGCCGGCCAGCATCGACAATTGCTTGGCGGTGGCCGACGATTACGACGTGCAGGTGGCGATCCATACCGACACGCTCAACGAATCCGGCTTCGTCGAGGACACCATCGCTGCCTTTAAGGGCCGCACGATCCACGCCTTCCATACCGAGGGCGCGGGCGGCGGCCATGCGCCGGACATCATCCGCGTTTGCGGCGAGGCCAACGTGCTGCCGTCCTCGACCAACCCGACGCGCCCCTACACGGTGAACACGCTGGATGAGCATCTCGATATGCTCATGGTCTGCCACCATCTTGATGGCGACATTCCCGAGGACGTGGCCTTCGCTGAAAGCCGTATCCGCAAGGAGACCATCGCGGCCGAGGACATCCTGCACGACATCGGCGCATTTTCGATGATCTCGTCCGACAGCCAAGCGATGGGGCGCGTCGGCGAGGTCGTCATCCGCACTTGGCAGACCGCCGACAAGATGAAGCGCCAGCGCGGCGCGCTGCCGGAAGACAAAACCGGCAACGACAATTACCGCGTGCGCCGCTATGTCGCCAAATACACGATCAATCCGGCTATCGCCCACGGCATCTCGAAGCATGTTGGCTCCGTCGAGGTCGGCAAGCTCGCCGATCTGGTGATCTGGTCGCCGGCCTTCTTCGGCGTGAAGCCGGACATGATCTTGAAATGCGGCACCATCGCCATGGCGCAGATGGGCGATCCCAACGCCTCGATCCCGACGCCGCAGCCGGTGCACTACCGCCCGATGTTCGGCGCCTTCGGCAATTGCGGCGTGGAAAGCTCGGTGCTGTTCACCTCCCAGGCCGCCGTGTCCGGCAAGCTCAGCGAGAAGCTCGGCACCCATCGCACCATGTATGCGGTGCAGAACACCCGCGACCAGATTTCCAAGCGCTCGATGGTGCTGAATGATCTGATGCCTAAGATCGAGGTCAATCCCGAGACCTACGAGGTGCGGGCGAACGGCGAACTGCTGACCTGCCAGCCGGCCAAGGAATTGGCCATGGCCCAGCGCTATTTCCTGTTCTGAGGAGTTGCCGATGCTGCGCGCGACCGACGTCATTCCCGCCGGCCATTGGCCGAAGGGCGAGCAACGCGATCTGGTGAAGTTGGGCTTCGAGGACCGCTACCGCCGCCGCCGCACGTTCACCGCCAGCGGCGGAACGCAGTTCCTGCTCGATCTCGCGGATGTGCGCATCCTCAACGATGGCGACGGCTTGAAGTTGGAGAACGGCGGTTATGTCGCGGTCGAGGCTTTGCCGGAGCAGTTGATGGAAGTGGAAGCCGATACGGCAGGCGAATTCGCGCGCCTGGCCTGGCATCTCGGCAACCGCCATCTGCCGATCCAGGTCGGCCCCAACTGGATTCGCCTGCGCGAGGATCATGTCATCGCCGACTTGCTGCGTCGGCTCGGCGGCCGCGTGAAGATGATGGCCGCGCCGTTCACGCCGGAGGCGGGGGCTTACGGCGCGGTGGGCGACGGCCACGGCTATCGCCACGGCCACGATCATGCGGCGGGCCATTCGCATGAATAGCGCGACCCTCTATCGCCTACTGGCTTGGCTGTCCCCGGCCTATCCGATCGGCGGCTTCAGCTACAGCCATGGCGTTGAATGGGCGGTGGAGGAGGGGCTCGTGAAGGATCGCGCCACGCTCGCCCATTGGATCGGCACGATCCTCACGCAAGGCGCGGGCCGCAGCGACGGCGCGCTCTTCGCCGCCGCTTGGCGCGCTGCGCGTGCAGGGGACGACGCCGCGCTCGACGAGATCGCCGAATTGGCCGCTGCCTGGCGCGGCACCAATGAGACTGCGCTGGAAAGCTATGCCCAGGGCACGGCCTTCGTATCCGTCACCGTGAAGGCCTGGCCTGACGTCAAGCTGGCCGCGCTGGCGGCGCGCCACGACAATAAATTGGCCTTGCTGGTCGCCGCAGCCGTGGCGCTGGCTGCGCATGCCGATCTGGCCGACGCGCTCACCGGCTATCTCGCCGCCTTCGCCGCAAACCTAGTCAGCGCTGGGGTGCGGTTGGTGCCGCTCGGCCAGACCGATGGCCAGCTCGCGCTTGCCGATTTGGAGCCGATGGTCGCCGCCGCCGCCGAAGCGGCGATGGCCGCCGCTCTCGATCAGGTCGGCTCCGCCGCGCCCATGCTCGATTGGGCCTCCATGCGTCACGAAACCCAATACACGAGGTTGTTCCGCTCATGACGACAAATGGTCCCCTGCGCGTCGGTATCGGCGGCCCGGTCGGCTCCGGCAAGACGGCGCTGGTCGAGCGCCTCTGCAAGCATATGCGCGATCATTACAACGTCGCCGTCGTCACCAATGACATCTACACCCGCGAGGACGCCGAGTTCCTGACGCGCGCCGGAGCGCTGGCGCCCGAGCGCATCGCCGGCGTCGAGACGGGCGGCTGCCCGCATACGGCGATCCGCGAAGACGCTTCGATCAACCTCGTGGCGGTGGCCGACATGTGGGCCAAATTCCCCGATCTCGAATTGATCTTCGTCGAATCGGGCGGCGACAACCTGGCCGCGACCTTCTCGCCGGAACTGGCCGATCTCACCATCTACGTCATCGACGTCTCGGCGGGGGACAAGATCCCGCGCAAGGGCGGGCCGGGCATCACTCGTTCGGACCTGCTGGTGATCAACAAGATCGACTTGGCGCCGTTGGTCGGGGCGAGCCTCGAGGTCATGGACCGCGACGCCAAGAAGATGCGCGGCGAGCGGCCATTCATCTTCTCCAACCTGAAGATCAATCAGGGCGTGGCCGATATCGCCAAATTCATCGTCGAACGTGGCGGGCTGTAGCTGTCTTTGAGACAGGCCGGTTAAAGACCTGAAACTTTTGGGGATTTGTGGCGTTCCCAGACTTAGGCCACAATAGCGCGCGATGGCATCCTCCGTGCAATCTCCGCCCCCGACTTCGTCTGGCACCGTCGATTTGCAGCGCTCGTCCTCGGGCGCGCTGGCGCTCGTCTTCGCCGGCGATTGGCGCGTCGGCAGCGCGAACCCTCTTGCGCCTGTTCTGAATCGTCTCGACGACGCCAAGCCGCTCGGTCAGGTGACGTACGCCGCCGATGAGGTCGATGTCTGGGACACCAGCTTCCTTCTGGTGTTGCGTAAGTTGGAGGCCGCCGTGATCGAGCGCGGCGGGACGGTTTCTCATGAGACCTTGCCTGACGGCATCCGCCGCCTGATGGCCCTGGCCGAGCGGGGCGAGCCGCAGGGCGCGCGGCGCGACTCGCCAGACGAGAGCTTCCTCGGCGGCATCGGCGAAGCGACGCTGAAAGGTTTGCGCGAAGGCGGCCAGATGCTGATCTTCACCGGCGAGGCGGCGCTGGGATTCGTCCGCGTGCTACGCGGTCGCCCCGGCTTTCGCGCCTCGGATCTGCTGCTGATCATCCAGGATGTCGGTGCCAAGGCGCTGCCCATCGTCACGCTTATTTCCATCCTGGTCGGCATGATCCTCGCCTTCGTCGGCGCCGTGCAGCTGCGCCAGTTCGGCGTCGAGATCTATGTCGCCAACCTGGTCGGCATCGCCATGCTGCGCGAGATGGGCGCGCTGATGACCGCCATCATCATGGCCGGGCGCACCGGCGCGGCCTTCGCCGCCGAGCTCGCCTCCATGCAGGCGAACGAGGAGGTCGATGCGCTCAGCACCTTCGGTTTCAATGCGGTGGATTTTCTGGTGCTGCCGCGCGTCATCGCCTTGGTGCTGATGATGCCGCTCCTGGCGCTCTATGCCGACATCCTCGGCATTCTCGGCGGCGCGCTGATCGGCACGACGCTGCTCGGCCTCGATTTCTCGCAATATTGGGCGCAGACGCTGCGCGCCTTGAACCTGACGCAGCTCTTCATCGGCCTCGCCAAGGCCAGCGTCTTCGGCGTCATCGTCGCGCTCACCGGCTGCCAGCGCGGTCTGTTCGCCGGACGCAGCGCCGCCGCCGTCGGCCTCGCCACCACTTCGGCGGTGGTCATCGCCATCGTCCTTATCGTCGTGGCGGATGGGTTGTTCGCCGTCATCCTCGACATCTTGAGGCTGTGAAGATGGCAGATCAGCCGCGCATCGCCGTCAAGAACATGGACATGGCTTATGGCTCGTTCGTGCTGCAGCGCGATCTGAATTTCGCCATCGCGCCGGGCGAGATTTTCTTCATCATGGGCGGCTCGGGCTGCGGCAAGTCGACGCTGCTCAAGCAGATGATCGGCCTGAAACCGCCGGCCAAGGGCGACGTTCATTACGATGGGGCTGCGTTCTGGCGCAGCCAAGGCGAAGAGCGTCAAAAGATGATGCGCCGCTTCGGGGTGCTTTATCAGAGCGGCGCGCTGTGGAGCTCGATGACCTTGGCGGAGAACGTGGCTTTGCCGATCGCCGAATATACCGATCTCGCGCCGGGCGACGTGCGCGAGCTGTCCTCGCTAAAGCTTTCGCTGGTCGGGCTCGCCGGCTTCGAGGATTATTATCCGGCGGAGATCAGCGGCGGCATGCGCAAGCGCGCCGGGCTGGCGCGCGCCATGGCGCTCGATCCCGACATCTTGTTCTTCGATGAGCCGTCAGCGGGCCTCGATCCGATCAGCTCCAAGCGGCTCGATGATCTCATCCTCGAACTGCGCGACAGCCTCCGCGCGACGGTTGTGATCGTCAGCCATGAACTGGCCAGCATTTTCGCTATCGGCGACAATTCGGTGTTTCTCGATGCCGAATCCAAGACCATGATCGCCCAAGGAAACCCCCGGCAGATGTTGCAGGACAACGACGATCCGCGCGTGCGGGCCTTTCTGAACCGCAACGAGGAACCCGATACGGAGCGCGCGATATGAGCCGTAAAGCCGATCCCAAACTCATCGGCCTGTTCGTCGTCGGCGCGGTCGCGTTGCTGATCGGCTTGGTTATCGCGCTTGGCGGCGGGCGGCTGTTCGCCACGACGAAGACCTACGTCATGTTCTTCGCCGACGACGTCAACGGCTTGCAGGTCGGCGGCGCGGTGAATTTCCGCGGCGTGCGCGTCGGCTCGGTCAAGGACATCGTGCTGGCTTACGACAGCGATAAGCGCGAGGTGGCGATACCGGTCTATGTCACCCTTGATCAAAGCCGCGTACGGGTCAGCGGCGAGGGGCACCTCGACGACATGACGCAGCTGATCGAGCGCGGCCTGCGCGCGCAGTTGCGCAACCAATCCTTCGTCACCGGGCAGATGACGGTCGAACTCGATTTCAATCGCGCTGTGCCGGCGCGCATCCTGGGCCTCGAGCCGCGTTATCCGGAAATCCCGACCGTCCGGTCCAGCTTCTCCGAGATTCGCGCCACCTTCGGCGATCTGGTGGCGGATATCCGCAAGCTGCCGATCGAAGAGATGATGACCAAATTCTCAGCGACCCTGATCAATCTTGATAAATTGGTCATTGACATGAACACCCTGGTGAACACGACCAACGCGGCGGTCGGCAATCTCGATCAGCGCACAGGTCAGGCGCTCTCGCCGGTGCCCGAGATGCTGCGCAGCATGGATCGCGCTGCGCGCGACGTCAGCAAGCTCGCGAGCGACGTGAATGCGCAGGTGCCGGGCGTCAGCCAGCGCTTGGTCGGCGCCATTGAGCAGCTCAACGCCACGCTGATGCAGGCCGAGCAGGCCATGGGTTCAGTGCAAAGCGGCTTCGGCGACGGCTCGCAGCTGAATTATCAAGCCTCGCGCGCCTTGGAAGACATTCGCGAAGCCGCCACCGCCTTGCGCGGCCTTGCCGATTATCTGCAGCAAAACCCCAACGCTATTTTGACCGGAAAGCCGGACCGCTGATCATGAAAGCCGTTGCCAGCCTTTTCCTCGTCCTCTCCTTGGCCGCCTGCGTCGGCAAGACCGAGCCGTCGCGGCTCTATGTCCTGTCGGCGACTGAGCCGGCGGCGCAGCGTTCGCCGCAAGGGCTTTCGCTGTCGGTCGGGCCTGTGGTGCTGCCGAAATATCTCGACCGGCCGCAGATCGTCACGCGCCCGAGCGCCAATGAGCTGACGGCGGCGGAGTTCGACCGCTGGGGCGGCCGCCTGGAGGACAATGTGACCCAGGTGATCGGCGAGAATCTGTCGCGCCGTTTGCGGTCCAGTCGCGTCGCGCTGTTCCCGGCGGAAGCGGGCAACCGTTCGGACTTGCGCGTCTCGGTGACGATCTCGCGTTTCGAATGCGTCAGCGACAGCGGCGAATGCGTCCTCGATGCCCGCTGGCAGATCGTCGCGGCCGCGCCGCAGAGCCAGCCGATCATGGGCGCGTCCGGCCTGACCTCGCGCGTAGCCGGTAGCGGCTATCCGGCGGTTGCGGCCGCCATGAGCCAATTACTCGGCAACTTGAGCGCCGAGATCGGTGACGCCGTTTCCGCGCGACGCTAGTCACGTGCCACGTGGTTTTGCGCGGGCCGTCGCTGTGGCGCTCATCGGATCGTCCGGCCAAGGGTGGCGCGGATAGCGCCCCTTGAGGTCTTTCTTTACTGCCGCATAGCCTTCGCGCCAGAAATTGGCCAGGTCGCGCGTCACCTGCACCGGCCGCCCGCCAGGGCTGAGCAGATGGATCAGCAGCGGCACGCGCCCGTTGGCGATGCGCGGCGTGTCGGCTAGGCCGAATAGCTCTTGAAGCTTGATCGCCAGCACGGGCGTCTCGCCCTGGGCATAGTCGATGCTCGCTTCGCGTCCGCTCGGCACGGCGATATGGGTCGGCGCCCATTCGTCGAGCTTCTTGCGGGTCATCCAATCGAAGGCGTTGCCGAGAATCTCGGTCAGGTTGAGCTTGGCGAGATCAGCGCGGCTTTTCAGGCCGCCCAAATGCGGCGCGAGCCAATCGTCCAGCGTCGCCGCGAGCGCAACATCCGATAAATCGGGCCAATCGCCATTGGGGTCCGCCGCTTTGACGAAAGCGGCGCGCGCCTGCAATTGCCGCGCGCCATCGGTCCAGGGTAGGGCGGCGAGGCCCATCTGCCGCGTGCCGTCCATCAGCGCGGCGGCGACCTTGTCGGTGGGCGCTCTGTCCCATTGCACGTCGTCAAGCAGCAGCGCGCCGAGCGCGCGTTGGCGGCGGGCTTCGACCTTTTCGGCGCGCGTATCCCAGACAACGCTTTCGCGCGCTTCGATCAGATCGGTGAAGTCCTCCTCGATCTCGGCGCGGCTGATCGGAGCGGCTAGGAAGATGCGGCCATCGGCGCTCATGCCGGTGGCATCGCCGACGCTGGCGACCGCCAGCCAATCCTCGTGCGCCAAGGCATCTTCCGGCTGCAGGCTGGCGCCGCGCCCGTTGGCGAGGCGATAGCTGCTGCCCGAGCGCTTCTGCGCTACGCGGTCGGGATAGGCGAGCGCGGTTAGCGCGCCGGTCACGGATGAGTCGAGCGGCGCGTCGTCGATGCCAGCGAGACGGCGCACCTGTTTGGCGATGTCGCGGATTCGGTGACGGGCGGATTCGCGCAGCTCCGCGCCGTGCGGTAGCGCCGCTCGTCCATTCCCGACCAATTCGAGCCGGTGGCGCAGATCAGCATCCTTCATGGCGCTAGGGCCGCTCAAAGGATCGCGTTCGCCGAGCAGCGCCGCGAGCGCCGCCGCTTCGGCGCCGAGGCCGCGTTCTTTCGCGCGCAGCACCATATGGGCGAGGCGGGGATGCAAAGGCAGCTTGGCCATGGCCTTGCCATGGGCCGTCACCGCGCCGTCCGCATCCACCGCGCCGAGTTGCGTCAGCAGGATGCGCGCTTGCGCGAAGGCGCCGGCCGGCGGCGCGTCCATCCAGGCCAGTTCGTTCGGATCGCGCACGCCCCAGACGGCGAGATCGAGCGCCAGCGGCGCTAGATCGGCCTGCAGGATTTCGGGCTGGTTGCGCGGCAGCAGCCCGCGCGTCTGCGGCTCGGGCCACAGGCGATAGCAGATGCCCGGCGCGGTGCGTCCGGCTCGGCCGCGCCGCTGTTCGGCGCTGGCCTGCGTGACCTTTACCGTGTCGAGCCGCGTCAGGCCGCTCGCCGGATCATAACGCGGCACGCGCGCCAGGCCGCCGTCGATCACCACTCGGATGCCGTCGATGGTCAGGCTGGTCTCGGCGATGGCGGTGGCGAGGATCGCCTTGCGCTTGCCGGCGGGCGGGGCGGCGAAGACCTTATCCTGATCGGCTTGCGCCAGCGTGCCGTAGAGCGGCAAGGCGTGCAGGTCGGCGACGCCGTCGAGATTGCGCAGCGTCATGTGAATTTCGCGCTCGCCCGGCAGGAAAGCGAGAATGTCGCCGTCAGTCTCGCTCAGCGCTTTGCGGATCGCTTGCGACATCGCCATCGGCAGGCGGCCGGATTGCGGCTCGTCGAGATAGCGCGTCTCGACGGGATAAGCGCGGCCTTCGCTGCGCAGCACCGGAGCGTCACCGAGCAGTGTCGCGACCGACGCGCCGTCGAGCGTCGCCGACATGGCCATCAATCGCAGGTCGGGCCGCAGCGCCTTCTGCGCTTCCATGCACAGGGCGAGGCCGAGATCGGCGTCCAGGCTGCGTTCGTGAAATTCGTCGAAGATGACGAGGCCGACGCCGTCGAGCCCCGGATCGTCCTGCAGGCGGCGCGCCAGAATGCCTTCGGTGATCACCTCGATGCGCGTCTTGCCGCTGACCTTGCTGTCGAGCCGCACGCGATAGCCGACGGTCTCGCCGGCCTTTTCGCCGAGGGTCTGGGCCATGCGGCTGGCGGCGGCGCGCGCGGCGAGGCGGCGCGGCTCCAGCATCAAGATCGTCTGGCCCTTCAGCCAAGGCGCGTCGAGCAACGCCAGCGGCACGCGCGTGGTCTTGCCCGCGCCGGGCGGCGCTTCCAGCACCAGCGCGGTGCGCGCCGCCAGCGTCTCGCCGATGGCGGGCAGCAGCGGATCTATGGGCAACGCTGGGGGGAGGGCGGGAGCGGACGGCATGACATCTTGGCGAGGGTGGCGCAGGTCTCTATCTTAGGTCTATCACCCCGTCCCGCAATTCGTAAGGCTTCGCCCATGCCGATCGTCCTCGTCGCCGCCAGCAAGAACCTCGCCCTATGGGGCGCGGATGTCGGGCTGACCAAGAGCCTTTATGCCCTGCGCGTGGCCGATGACGCCAATCAGGTGATCGAGGAGATGAACGCCGAGGGTTACGGCGGGCAGACCGATTGGAAGCTGCTCAAGAAGCAGGAGGTCGATGGTGTGGAGGAGGCGACGGCGATCGAACGATTGTCCAAGCGCGAGAAGCAGGTCGATCCCAAGCTTTATCCGAAGATCCGCGGCGCCGAGGGCATCTTCAAAGTGAAGCCCGAGAACGTCGAGAACCACATCTTCATTAAAAAGGCGCTGGCGAGCGACACGGAGCTGAAAGCCGTGAAGGTCAAGCCGATCGATATCGCCGCTTATCTGATTGCCAATGCCACCGGCTGGGTCGATCCGACCGAAGCGGCGGAAGACGCCTGATCGCCGGCCATTTAATCGTCGCTGGGCCCGCCGAGATCGATCGGCGCGCGCGGCGGATCGCCGGCGAAGCCGCAGGCCTTGAGCTGGGCCAGCATATGCTCGGGCGCCGGCGCGTCGATGGTGATCGGGTCGCGCGTCGGATAGAGCGGCAGCGTGATCGCCCGCGAATGCAGATGTAGCGGAAACTCTCCCGCGCGGGTCGCCTCGCCGCCATAGGTGTTGTCGCCGAGCACCGGGCAGCCGATGGCGGCGCAATGGACACGGATCTGATGCGTGCGGCCGGTGCGCGGGTAAAGCTCGAGCCAGGATAAGCCTTCGGCGCTGCCCATCAGCTTGTAGTCGGTCACCGTCGGCATGCCGTTCGGATCGACCTTCATCCACCAGCTGCGTTTATCGCTGGTCTGTTTGGACAAGGCGAGATCGATGCGGCCTTCAGCGGCGGGGGGCTTGCCGGCGACCACGGCCCAATAGGTTTTCTCGACGCGACCGCCGGAGAACAGCTTGCCCATCTTGGCGAGCGCCTTGCGATGGCGGCCGAGCACCAGGCACCCCGTGGTGTCGCGGTCGAGGCGGTGAGCGAGGGCGGGGACGCGCGGCAGGCCAAAGCGCAAGGCGTCGAACAGGGATTCGAGGCTCTGGCCGCCCTTGGGGCCGGCATGGACCGGCAGGCCGGCGGGCTTGTTCACCACCAGCATCAGCGCGTCCTTGTAGAGCAGGCGCGCGACGAGTTCTTCGGCTTTCATCATGGCGGGCTGCTTGTAGCACGCCTGTAAGACCGGCGCAGCTTTTGGCCGCGCCGGTCCCCGTGTCTTACATCGGGGTCTTACATCTCAGGCGCGTTCGAGGAGGACTGCAGATAGTTCTGCAAGCCCATCTGGTCGATCAGGCTGAGCTGGGTTTCCAGCCAGTCGACATGCTCTTCTTCGCCCTTGAGGATGTTCTTCAAGAGCTCGCGCGTGACGTAGTCGTCATGCTTCTCGCAGATGTTGATCGCCTCGCGCAGCACCGGCATGGCGATGTTCTCCTGCTTGAGATCGCACTGGAGCATTTCCGGCACGGTCTCGCCGATCAGCAGCTTGTCGAGATGCTGCAGGTTGGGCACGCCCTCGAGAAACAGGATGCGCTTCACCAGGGCATCGGCATGCTTCATCTCGTCGATGGATTCCTTGTATTCGACCTCGCCGAGCTTCTTCAGCCCCCAATTGTCGAACATGCGGGCATGCAGGAAATATTGGTTGATGGCGGTCAGCTCGTTGGTGAGGATTTTCTTGAGTTGGTCGATGACCTCTTTGTTGCCTTTCATGGCGGCTCCTCTCTGGCTCTCATGTGCTGAACGCAAAACGCCCCGGAGTGTAGCCGGGGCGGCGAGAGCGAGGCAAAGGTCTGGGCGGAACCGATTGGCGCTGGCGCGCGGCTGGCTAAAGCCTTGCGCTCATTCGATAATCAGTCGCAATGGAATTCAGGCGTATTGCAGGGCGGGGGCGGCTTCATCGGAGCCGCGGGCGCAGCGGACCATATCGACGACGGAGCAGACGCATTTGCCGCACTGGGGCGTCTCGCCGAGGCGGCGATAGACTTCGGCGACCGAGCACGGGCCTTCGGCGACCGCCTGAGAAACCTGTTTTTCCGTGAAGCCGTGGCAAGCGCAGACGTACATGGCGGCGAAAATCCCGTAGCGACTGGTCCCAGAGATGCCCGGCGCGCTTCTGAACGGCGATTGCGAGCGATTTGCATAGGGAAGATATGCGAACCGTTTTCAAGCGCCTATTACTCTATTTCTCACTCAGCCAGATCCTTTTGATATGGCTTGTCCGGTGTGGCTGGAGTTCCCAGCCATGCGGGAGTTTTTTCTTATAATTATTCTAAACGTGTTGACGGCGGCTTGAAGCAACACTAATTAAGCAGGGTAACTGCGATTTAGAGCAGTTCCAAAATAACGATTTTCCTCACTGAAACATCTAGGAGAAGTTCCATGCTGACCGTTGGCGACAAGCTGCCGTCCTTTAACCTCAAAGCCGTGCCGCCGGGCCAGCCGAAGAACCCCAGCGAAGCCTTCGTCGACCTGAACGACAAGTCCTACAAGGGCAAGTGGCTCGTGCTCTTCGCCTGGCCGAAGGACTTCACTTTCGTCTGCCCGACCGAAATCGCCGCCTTCGGCAAATTGAACGGCGAATTCGCCGATCGCGACGCCCAGGTGCTCGGCCTTTCGACCGACAGCGAATTCGTCCATCTCGCCTGGAAGCGCGATCATGAAGACCTGCGCGACCTGCCGTTCCCGATGCTCGCCGACGTCAAGCGCGAGCTGAGCGCCGCGCTCGGCATCATCCACAAGGAAGAGGGCGTCGATCTGCGCGCCACCTTCGTGGTCGATCCGGAAGGCGTCATCCGCCATGTCTCGGTGAATGACCTCAGCGTCGGCCGCAATCCGCAGGAGACCCTGCGCATCCTCGACGCGCTGCAGACCGACGAGCTCTGCCCCTGCAACTGGAAGCAGGGCGAAGAGGTTCTCAAGGTCGCCTAAAGCCTGACTTCGACGGCGCCGTCTTCAAGGCGGCGCCGTTTCGCCCGTCGCATCACGAAAGCGAGCAAGCCATGTCCATCGAGAATCTGAAGGAGCGGATGCCGGCCTACGCCAAGGACATCAAGCTCAACCTGTCGAACATCGTCAATTCCACCGCTCTCAACACCCAGCAGGTCTGGGGCGCGGTCCTCACCTCGGCGCTCGCCTCGCGCAATGATACGGTGATCGAGGCGATTGCTGCCGAAGCCGCTGAAAAGCTGTCGCCCGAAGCGCGCGAGGCCGCCAAGGCCGCCGCTGCCGTCATGGCCATGAACAACATCTATTACCGCTCGATCCATCTGATCGAGGATGCCGAACTGAGCAAGATGCCGGCGCGCCTGCGCATGAACGTCATCGGCAATCCGGGCGTCGACAAGCTCGACTTCGAGCTCTGGTCGCTCGCCGCCTCGGCGGTCAACGGCTGCGGCATGTGCCTCAAGGCCCACGCCCATGAAGTGCTCGGCAAGGGCGCGACCCGCGAGGGCATGCAAGACGTGCTGCGCATCGCTTCGGTCGTCCATGCCGCCGCCGCCGTCCTCGAAGGCGAGGACGCCCTGCAGGACTCGGCGCTGGCCGCCGCTTAAAAACCGGCGAAACGGCGCTTTAAGACGGGCGAAGCCGCGAGGCTTCGCCCGTTTTGTTTTTATGGCGGATTTCCTCTATTCTCCGGCCACCCGCGTTCATTGAGCGCCCTTGTTTTTTATCGTTCGTGTCCGATGGCCAAAGCCAAGCTGCGTTTCGACGAGACCACCCGCTATCTGCTCGGCCGCCTGTGGCGCGACTGGGTGAGCTCCCATTGGCCGACGCTGATCTGGGTCGCCCTCTCCATGGCCGCCGTGGCCGCCTCGACCGGCGCCTATCCGCTGCTGATCGACTGGACCTATGCCCTGTTCACCACCCAGGACCATCGCGTGGTCTGGCTGGTGCCGATCCTGGTGCTTGGCGTCACCACCGCGCGCGGCTTGGCGATGTACGCTCAGAACGTGCTGACCAGCCATATCGTCTATCGCGTCACCACCGACATGCAGATCCGCATGTTCGACCATCTGCTGAACGCCGATCTGGCGCGCATGCTGCGCGAGCCACCCGGCGCGCTGATCTCGCGCTTTACCAACGATATCGGCGTGGTGCGAAATGCCGTGGCGCGCACGGTGACCAACCTGATCCGCGATTCGTTGACCGTCTTTGCCCTGATCGGCACCATGTTCTATCTCGACTGGATGCTGTCGCTGATCGTGCTTGTGGTCTATCCGCTGGCCGCTTGGCCGATCATCGAGGTCGGCAAGAAGCTGCGCCGCGCTTCGATCGACACTCAGGTGCAGATGGGCGAGACCACCTCGCTGCTGAACGAGAGCTTCTCGGGCGCGCGTATGGTCAAGACCTATCGCCTTGAGGATTACGAGCGCGGCCGCGCCGGCGGCGCTTTCGAGCGCATGTACGCGCTCATGATGAAGATGACCAAGAGCCGTGCGCGCCTCGATCCGATCCTCGAAGTCCTCGGCGGCCTGGCGGTCGGCGGCGTCATCGCCTTCGGCGGCTGGCGCGTCGCCACCGGGGCCGGCACGGTCGGCCAATTCACCGGCTTCATCAGCGCGCTGCTGATCGCGGCGCAGCCGGTGCGCGCCATCGGCACGCTCAACACCGTGCTGCAGGAAGGCCTCGCTGCGGTGCAGCGCGTGTTCCAACTGATCGACGAAAAGCCGGCCATCACGGAGAAGCCCGGCGCGCCGGCTTTGGCCAAGGGCCGCGGCCATATCGCGCTCGACGGCGTCGCCTTCGGCTATGACGACACCAACGCCCTCGACGGCATTTCGCTCGACGTGCCCGCCGGCAAGACCGTGGCGCTGGTCGGGCGCAGCGGCGCCGGCAAGTCCACCGTGTTCAATCTGATTCCGCGCTTGTTCGACGTGCGCGGCGGCCGCGTCACGATTGACGGCCAGGACGTGCGCGACGTGACGCTGGCCAGCCTGCGCGATTCGATCGCTCTGGTCAGCCAAGACATCGTGCTGTTCAACGACACAGTGCGCGCCAATATCGCCTTCGGCCGCGCCGATGCCGGCGAAGCGGAAATCGTCGCGGCGGCCAAGGCGGCGGCAGCGCATGATTTCATCGTGAAATTGCCGGATGGTTACGACACCATCGTCGGTGATCGCGGCATGAGGCTGTCGGGCGGCGAGCGTCAACGCCTGTCGCTGGCGCGCGCGGTGCTGAAGGACGCGCCGATACTGCTGCTCGACGAAGCGACCAGCGCGCTCGACGCCGAATCGGAGCGGTTGGTGCAGCAGGCCTTGGCGCGCCTGACGGCGGGCCGCACGACCTTGGTGATCGCCCATCGCCTCGCCACCGTGCGCGATGCCGATGTCATCTGTGTGCTGGAAGCGGGCCGCGTCATCGAGCGCGGCACTCATGCCGAGCTGCTGGCCAAGGATGGCCATTACGCCAAGCTGAGCCGCTTGCAGTTCCGCGGCGAGGAAGAGGCGGCTCCGGCCGCGCAGTAGGCTTTTACTCGCGGCGGAGGATCTTATCGACCAGCAGGTTGAACCAGCGGTTCACGCGAAAGTCGCGCTTAAGCGCTTCCGGATCGTAGTCGTTTTCCGACCACAGAATGATGTCGCGCTGCACGGTCGCCGTGCTGCGGCCGTAATGGTCGAAGAAGAAATCCAGGATACCGGTCTTGGCCTGGCGGAAATGGCCGTATTTCCAATGCAGCTGCTGGGCGGCTTCGGCCACCGGCCGGCCTTCGTGCAGGTGCATGTAGAGCGCCGCGCCGAGGCCGGCGCGATCCGCGCCCGACTTGCAGTGGAGCATGGCGGGATATTCGATCTTGTCGAACAGCTCTTTCAGCTTGCGGGCGTCGGTCTTGCGCGGCGCGTCGCGCGAGGAAAGCGGAAAGTCGATCAGGGTTATGCCGTGCCGCGCGCAGGCTTCCTTTTGCAGCAGATACTCGCCGCCATCCCGCGCGCCGCGCAAATTCACGATGGTCTTCACGCCGAGCTTGGCCATGCGCGCGACTTGGCCCGGCGAAGGCTGGGCGGCGCGGTACATCTTGGGCGAGATGCGGTGCGTGTTGCTGTAGATCATGCGGAAGATGCCGTGATCCATGAACACCATCTCGATCCAGGCGGCGAACCGCTGGCCCGGCGTTTTCATCTCGCCGCGGGCGCGGCGGACGATATCGCCGATCTTGCGCGTATATTGCTTCAGCATGGCCGTCTATATGGTCCGGGACGCGGAATTTGTGAAGGATTTTCCCGCTTTGCCGCGAGCGGAGAGGGCGTTAGCCTGCCGCTATGTCGACCGTCAGCGCCACAAGCACCCCTCCGGCCGAGCCCGCATCCGATCCGGCCTATGCCCGTTTCGAGACCCGCCGGCTGATCCTGCGCCGCCCGGCGCCGGGCGATGAAGCGGATCTGATCGCGCTCGATGCGCTGCCCGATGTGACGGCCTATCTCGCCATGCGCGGCGTCGATCCGGCGCGGCTGGCCGAACGCATCGCCCCGCGCATCGAATTGTCGCAGAAGGATCCCGGCGCCGCCTACGGCTGGTGGGTGATTTTGGACAAGGCGAGCGGCGCCTTCCTGGGGCGCGCGCTCTTGGCGCCGCTCTGGCCGGGCAGCGAAATCACCGAGTTCGGCGCTTATCTCGGCAAAGCCTCGCGCAGCCAGGGCTATGCCACGGAAGCGGGAACCGCTTTGCTGGATCACGCCTTCAAATCTCTCAAGCTGGCCCATGTGGTCGGCTGCACGAAGCGCGGGGAACGGCCCATCGAGCGGTTGCTGAGGCGGCTGCATTTCACCCATCAGGGCAAGATCACGCTCTACGGCACAGACGCCGACCGCTACGTGGTCAATTCCGACGGTTGGCTGCCCAGACGCCGTTGACTGCCCTCGTTAACCGAGCATTTGGCTGTCATATTTTGCCAGTACGCCCGATACCGCCGGGGCGGGCGCTGTGCTATATATGCCGCCAAACAGGGGCGCCGCTGCGGCGCGTGGGGAAATTTTGATGCCAAGTTTGCGTGAAGCGTTGGGCGTTGCCATCCTGGCCGCCGGCCTTGTCTCGGGCTCGCATGTGCTGCCGGCGCGCGCCGCCGTGCTCGATGCGGCGGTCGCCCGTTTCCTCGGCAATGACATCGCCGACGTCATCGCGGCAGCCGATCGCGTCGAAAGCTTCCAGCTCGAAGCCAAGACCGACATCGTCGAGCCGGCGGTGCAGGGCTATGCCGTGCGCGAGAAGGGGCCGGAGCTGACGCTCGACCAAGTCGAGACCTTCCGCACTTTAATATTCGCCGAATCGAGCTACGTCTTCGACAAATCGAAGCGTTGCCCATTCCTGGCCGACACCGGATTCGTCTTCCATGCCGGCGAGCGGCAGGCCAGCGTCGTGCTGTCGCAATCTTGCAAGATGTGGGGCTTTGCCGGCGGCGCCGAGCGGCCGCGGCTGGAGGATTACGATCCAGCCGAAGGCGGCATCAAGGCGCTGCTCGTCGAACTCTTCGAGAAACCTTAAGTATCGCTCCGGGGGAGGAGTCATGTTCTACGCCATTTGCCGCATGAGCGGCTTATCGCGGCTGTTCGCCGCCATCGTCGCCGTCGCGCTGCTGTCCGGCGCGCCGCCGGCCTCCGCGCAGACGCTGCATGCCATCCTCATCGCCGACACCAATGACGCCTCGATCGGCGTTTCGGTGAAGAAGGACTTTGAAGGGCTGAAGCGCCTGGTGACGGCCGTGTCCGGCTACACCGGCATGCAGCTGTCGCTGCAGGCGCTCGAAGGCGCGCAGGTGACGCTGGCGAACGTGCGCGGGGCGGTGAACAACGTCAAAGCCGGACCGGACGACGCGATCCTGTTCTACTACTCGGGCCACGGCTTCCGCACCTGGAACAAGACCTCGCGCTTTCCCTATCTCTACATCAGCAATCAGGGCCAGGATTTCACCGAGATCGTCGCCGAGCTGCGCAAAAAGGCGCCGCGTTTGCTGATCGCCGTGACCGACAGCTGCAACAACGTGATGGATCTGCCTGTCGCGCAGGCCATGATGATGCGCAGCGCGCCGCCCGATTATAAGAAGACCTACAGCCGCCTGTGGCGCGACGCCGCCGGCGAAGTCGTCATCGCGTCGAGCAGCGAGGGCGAATATGCCTGGGGCGACGACGATGCCGGCGGGTTCTTCACCAAGCGTTTCCTCGCATCGCACGAAACCCAGGTCAACATCACCAGCCCGACCACCACGCCGGGCTGGGAGCAGATCGTCAATACGGCCAAGACCCCGATCACGACCAACTATGGCGGCACCGCTTACAAGCAGACGCCGATCGTCGAATCGAAGGTCAGCTATGTCCGCGCTTATGTGCCAGGCGGCCTGACCGCGACGCCGGTGCAAATGCCGGCAGCGCCGCCGCCGCAGACCCCGACGGCGGCCGCGCCGGCTCCGGCACCCGCGCCAGCGACAGCTCCGGCCAAGCTCGCATGGGTGCCGGGCGCCCGAGGCACGCCGATCCCGCCATCGGCGGTGGTGGCAGGCCAGGAAGGCGGCAAGCCGGTGGGCATCTGCCGCGCGCCTTACAACAACGGCATCCATCCCGGCAAGCTGGGGGCGGACGGAATCTGCAGCATCGGCTGGGGCGGCCGTGCCGTCCGCATCGAAAGATATGAAGTGCTGACCGGCACGCCGCAGGTCCAGCAAGCGGCCAAATGGGTCGCCGCCAGGGGCGGCCAATCGGCGACGGGCGCGTTCGTCGGCGGCCAGGAGACGGGTCGGCAATTGGTCGTTTGCCGCGCGGCCTCCGGCGCGAACAATGTGGTGCCGGGCAAACTGGTCGCGCAGTTCTGCAACATCGCCAACGGCGTCGCCGAGGTTCAAGTCCCGCAATACGAAGTGCTGGTCGCGCAGTAAGCGCCGCCGCATCGAGAAATAAAAAGGGCGCAGCCATGGCTGCGCCCTTTTTGTCGGATCGTCGGAGCCCTCAGCGAATGCCGCGGTTCGCGGCGCTGGTGATGGCCAGCAGCGAAGCGGTGACGATGTTCGGCGCGATGCCGACGCCGAACAGCGGCTTGCCGTTCACGGTGGTGTCGACATAAGCGGCGGCATTGGCGCCCGAGCCGCTTTTCACCGCATGCTCGCGATAGTCGGCGATCTCCAATGTGACGCCGCAGCTCTTCTTCAGCGCGTCGACATAGGCGTCGATCGGGCCAGTGCCGGTGCCGGCGATCTTGGTCTCCTTGCCGTCGAAGCGGATGGTGGCCTCGATTTCGCGCGCCGTGCCGTTGGCCGAGGGCCAGGTCTTGTGATCGATAAATTCGATGCGGCCCGGCTTCAGATATTCGGCGTCGAAGGCGGTCCAGATCTGCTTGGCGGTGACTTCCTTGCCGCTGGCGTCGGTCATCTGCTGGACGACTTTGGAGAACTCCACCTGCAGCTTGCGCGGCAGATCGAGGCCGTAATCGGTCTGCAGCAAGTAGGCGACGCCGCCCTTGCCCGACTGACTGTTGACACGGATGACCGCTTCGTAATCGCGCCCGACGTCCTTCGGGTCGATCGGCAGATAAGGCACTTCCCACAGGCCGCTGTTGCTCTTCTCCAACGCCGAGAAGCCCTTCTTGATGGCGTCCTGGTGCGAGCCGGAGAAGGCGGTGAAGACCAGTTCGCCGCCATAGGGATGGCGCGGATGGACCGGCAGCTGGTTGCAATATTCGACCGTCTCGACGATCTCGCGCACGTTGTTCACTTCCAGGTCGGGATCGACGCCCTGGGTGAACATGTTGAGCGCCAGCGTCACCACGTCGACATTGCCGGTGCGTTCGCCGTTGCCGAACAGCGTGCCTTCGACGCGCTCGCAGCCGGCCATCAAGGCCAGCTCGGCGGCGGCGACGCCGGTGCCGCGGTCGTTATGCGGATGGACGCTGAGGATGTAGCGGTCGCGGCCCTTCACGTTGCGGTCGAACCATTCGATCATGTCGGCGTAAATGTTCGGCGTCGACATCTCGACGGTCGCCGGCAGGTTCAAGATCACCTTGTCCTTAGCATTGGCGCCCCAGGCGTCGAGCACCGCTTCGCAAATCTCCTTGGCGAAATCCAGCTCGGTGCCGGTGAAGCTCTCCGGCGAATATTCCAGGCGCACTTTGGTCTCGGGGATGGTCGGCACCAGCTCGCGAATCAGCTTGGTGCCCTTCACGGCGATGTCGGTGATGCCCTTGCGGTCGAGACCGAAGACGACGCGGCGCTGCAATTCCGAGGTGGAGTTGTAGACATGGACGATCGCGTTGGGCGCGCCCTTGATGGCTTCGAAGGTGCGGCGAATCAACTCGTCGCGCGCCTGGGTCAGCACCTGGATGGTGACGTCCGCCGGGATCATCTTGTCGTCAATGAGCTGGCGCACGAAGTCGAAGTCGGTCTGCGAGGCGGAGGGGAAGCCGACCTCGATCTCCTTGAAGCCCATGCGGACCAGGAGCTCGAACATGCGGCGCTTGCGGTCCGGCCCCATCGGCTCGACGAGCGCCTGGTTGCCGTCGCGCAGATCGACGCTGCACCAGATCGGTGCTTTGGTGATCGTGCGCGTCGGCCACTTGCGGTCGGGCAAGTTGATCTGGGCGAACGGTCGGTATTTGTGAATCGGCATCGTGGACATGAAAGGTCTCCAAATTCGCTGAATGTCTGGGGCAGGGCGCGTCGTCGGCCGCGATCGACAGGGCTCAAGAAACCCAGGATCAGCGGCCGCCGATAAGTCGCGCCGAGCGGGCCAGAAATGCAGCCGGACCGGTGAATTGGGGCACAAAATGGGGATAAAGCGCGCACATCGTCAAGGGATTCCAACAACTTCGAACTTTAAGCGGGCCTGGCGTGAAGACGCGGACAGGCGTTTCCGCGCGTGATCCCGGCGAGCCGGGGGCGCGGATCAGCTAAGTCGAAGGAGGCGCAGTCGGAAGTCCATAGAAGCTATGTATGGCTTGGCTAAGCGGCGGTCAATGGTCAAACCCTGCCCAAAAGCCAGAAAAAGGGCCGTTCCGGTAGGGAACGGCCCTCTTCGATGCCTATTGGGTCAGATCGCGGGCCAGATCGACCGCCTGAGGCGGTGTGGCGGCGATGTCGCTGACGATTCGTGATGCCTGCTCGCCGTCCACGGGCGCGATATCCATTTTGGCCTTGGCGGTGAATTCGAGGAATTCCGGATCCTTCATCGTCTCCATGAAGGCCGTGCGCAGCAAAGCGGTGCGCTCGGCGGGCAAGCCTGGCGGCGCGATCACCGGGCGGGCGATGGCTTCGGCGGCGGTCAGGAAGGCGATCACATCCTTTTCACCCTCGGTGCGCGCGACCTCATAGGCTGTCCGCACGTCCGGCAGATCGGGGTGGCGCGTCCTGGCGAACTGCACGACGACGTTGAGCTTCTTCTGCGACAACAGATCGGGATAGCTGGTCTGCAGGCTGCCGTAGGGTGTGCAGGTGCCGTCGGCTTCGCCGCGTTCGGCAGCGAGCAGCATCGGCCCGGTCGAGGTGTAGCCGAAGATCTGTTTCACGTTCTTCGGACTGAATTTTTGCAGCAGCGACGAATAGACGTAGCCGCCGCCGTTCTTCGAGGTGCCGGCCATGACGACGTCGCCCTGGTATTTCTGCACGTCTTCGACAGATTTGATGTTCTTGGTGTTCCACAGCACGCAGACTGGCACCTCGCTGTTCATGCTGCCGATCCAAGTGAAGTCGCGGAAATCGACGCCCATGCCCTTCGGGTCCATCACCGATTTGGCGATCAGGCCGCGGTCGAACATGCCGAATTGCGTGCCGTCCTTCGGCGCTTGGTTGCGGATGAAGCGCACGTAGGTGAGGCCAGACGCGCCCGGCATATTGATGACGATGACGTTCGGATTGCCGGGGATGTGCTTACCGATGTAGCGCGCGGCGGCGCGGGTGTAGGCGTCGAAGCCGCCGCTCGGCTCGTAGCCGACGCCGAACGACACGGTCTTGCCTTTGTAAAAGTCTGTCGCGGATTGCGCGGCGGCCGGCGAAGCGAGCGCGGCCGTCAGCGCCAGCGCGCCGAGCGCGGTGATGGTGCGAAGCATGAGATGATCCCTGTCATAAAGTATCTTTATCGCTCGCTTATCTGCGAGTTATCGCCCTCCATTCTAAAACAGTGACGGCATGCGATTAAGCCCGCGCTCTCTGGGCAATTCCGAATCGGAATGGGCGAAAGAAAACGGCGGAGCTTGCGCCCCGCCGTTCGTGGCCGCGTATGCCGCTTCGCTCAGTCCATGAATTTGCGCGCGAGGTCGAGCGCATCCTTCGGCGTCGTCGCGATCTCGCCGGCGATCGCCGCCGCTTGTTCGGCCGTCTGCACGTCGATATCCATTTTCGCCTGTTTGGCGTAGGCGAGGAATTCCGGATCCTTCATGGTATCGAGGAAGGCTTTGCGGAGCGCCTCGGTGCGCGTCTTGTCCATGCCCGGCGGGCCGATGATCGGGCGGCCGATGGCCTCGGCGGCGATCAGGAAGTTGATCGCCTTCTTCTCATTCTCCGAAGTCAGCACGTCAAAGATCGTCGGCACATCCGGCAGGTCTCGGTGCTTCACCTTGTCGAACTGGACGAGCATGTTGATCTTGTCTTCGGTGAACCATTGCGGCCGCTGGCTTTGCAGGCTGGTCAGCACGGTGCAATTGCCGTCAAGCTCGCGGCGCTCGACCGCCAGCCAGATCGCGCCGGTGGTGGCGTAACCGAGCACCAGCTTGACGTTCTGCGGCGACAGCGAGCGCATGATCGACGTGTAGATGTAGCCGCCGCTGTTCTTCGAGGTGTCGCCGAGGATCACTTGGTCGGCTTTCTTCAAATCGGCGAGGCTTTTGACGCCCTTCGCGCCCCACAGGTAACAGACGGCGACTTCGCTGTTCATGCTGCCGATCCAGGTGAACTCACGGAAATCGATGCCGACGTCCTGCGGGTCGAGCACCGATTTGGGCATCAGGCCGCGATTGAACATGCCGAACTGCGTGCCGTCCTTCGGCGCCTGGTTCTTGAGATAGCGCACATAGGTGAGGCTGGACGCGCCCGGCATGTTGGTGACGATCACCGTGGGGTTGCTTGGAATGTGTTTGCCTATGAATCGCGCCGCGAGGCGCGTGTAGGCGTCGAACCCGCCGCTCGGCTCATAGCCGACGCCGAACTGCACGGTCTTGCCTTTGTAGAACTCGGCCGCCGATTGCGCGGCGGCCGGCTGGGTCATGACAGCCAGCGAGACGAGCGCGCTCAATCCCGCAATGAGATGTTTCACCGAAGTCTCCCCTAGTGAAGCCGATATGAAGGCTTGAAGCTGATGTGAAGGCCTGTCGTGGCTCGCCGGTTTTTATGTCAAATGTGGCGTGCTCAGGCGCAATCCTACACGAAGCTATTGGCGTGGGAAACCGCTGCGGCTAGTCTGATCCGGCATCAAAGAGCCGGCTCATGCCGGACAATCGCGGTCCTGACATGCGGGGAAGGGGCCGCCGAAAGGGGACTACCATGTTCAAGAAAATCGCGATCGCCGTGGTCGTGCTGCTCGTCATCGTCGCGGGCGGCGCCTACTTCCTGCTGTCGAATATCGACGGCTTGATCAAGAACGCCATGGAGAAGTACGGCAGCGAGGCGACGCAGGCGAGCGTCAAGGTCGGCGGCGTGAAGATCGGCCTGCGCGACGGCAGCGGCCAGATCACCAACATCTCGATCGGCAACCCTAAAGGCTTCACCTCGCCCGAAGCTTTCACCCTCGGCGAAGTGAAAGTCGTCATCGATCCGGCGAGTGTCACCGGCAAGGTCATTCACATCAAGGAAGTCGTGATCGACAAGCCGCAGGTCTATTACGAACCCAATCTCGGCGGCAGCGGCAACCTTGAGACCATTCAGAAGAACGTCAACGGCTATGCGGCCAAGATGGGCGGCGGCTCTTCAAGTTCATCTGGCGGCGCATCCGCGCCGAGCGCCTCGTCCGCGCCGAAGGACGAGAAGAAGTTCATCATCGATCGCGTGACGATCCAAGGCGGCAAGGTTTCGGTGAAGAGCGCGGCGCTCGCCCAGGCCAATCAGAATGTCTACACCGATCTGCCGGCGATCAACCTGCGTGACATCGGCAAGGCCAAGGGCGGCGCGACGCCGGCTGAGGTTTCCAGCGAAATCATCGGCGCCATCAGCCAGCAGGCTTCGCGCGCCGCGGCGAACAATCTCGGCAATATGCTGCAGGGTCTCGGCGGTTCCGGCTCGACCGGCGGCGGCGCGGCCGATCAATTGCGCGGCCTGCTCGGCCGCTAACTCAGGCAAAGGGATAGAGATATGTTGGAGCAAGGTAAGGCGCTGGCCGGCAAGGGCGGGGCGTTCATCAACGACTTCAAGGCTTTCATCGCGCGCGGCAACGTCGTCGATCTCGCCGTCGGTATCATCATCGGCGCGGCCTTCACCACCATCGTCAATTCGCTGGTGAAGGACATCATCATGCCGCCGATCGGCATGATCACCGGCGGCGTCGATTTCTCCGACCTCTACATCAATCTGTCGGGCGGCGACTATGCCTCGCTCAAGGCGGCGACCGACGCCGGCGCGGCGACGATCAATTACGGCGTGTTCCTCAATGCGGTGATCAACTTCATGATCGTCGCCTTCGCGGTCTTCATTCTGGTCAAGCAGGTGGCGCGCTTCCGCAAGCAGGAAGAAGCCAAGCCGACGCCGCCACCGGCTCAGGAAGTGCTGCTGACGGAAATCCGCGACCTGCTGAAAGAGCAGCGCAAATAGCCGTCGGCGCATGCGAGGCGACAACGGGGGCCGTGCGGCCCCCGTTTCTTTTCACAAACCCGCCGCAATTCCTCCCTGATGGCGCCATCAGCGCGCGCGACTATGGGCTTCCACCTTCCTCGGGAGTCATCATGTCGCGCTTTCTCGCCGCCGGTCTTGCCGGCGCCGCCATTCTTGCCGCCGGCACCGCCGCTGGCGGCTATTTCATCGGCAAGGGCGTGCTCGATCAGCGCCTTGCCAACCGCAGCGTCACCGTCAAAGGCGTCGCCGAGCAGGAACTGTCCGCCGACCTTGCCACCTATCCTTTACGCGTCACCGTCACGGCGGCGGAAATCGCCGAAGGCGAACGCCGGCTGAGCGGTCAGATTGCCGAGATCGTCGCCTTCCTGCGCGATTACGGCTTCGAGGATAGCGAGATCACTCTGCGCCGGCTTGAGGCGCAGGACATTCTGTCTCAGCCGTACCGCCCGAAAGATGTCGATCCCAAAACGCGTTTCATACTCAATCAGTCGGTGATGCTGCGCTCGACCAAGATCGCGCTTGTCAGCAAGCTCAGCCAGTCGGCCGGCGAACTGGTGCGTCGCGGCATCCTGCTCAGCGATGGCGGCGGCCCGAACTACATCGTTACGGCGGAACGGCTCAACGCCCTTAAGCCCGAGCTGATCCGGCGCGCCACCGCTGCGGCCAAGACGGCGGCGGGCGAGTTCGCGGCGGCTTCGGAGAGCGAGGTCGGCGGCATCCGCAACGCCAACCAGGGCGTCATCGCCGTATTGCCGCGCGACGACGGCTACGGCGACGAGAGCCGCTCGCCGGACAAGCGGTTGCGCGCCGTCACCACCGTCGAATATCTACTCGTGCGTTAGCGCAGAGAGAATAGGTGCGTTGAGGGCAGGGGCCGGGTATCGTCCCGGCTTCATGTCCGACACTCCCGCCACGCCAACTCCTGAGCCGACAGGCTTCAGCGGCTATCTCGCCGCCGAGGGCTTCGAGGCGGATTTGCGCGCCGAGCTCGGTGACGTGCTTCAGGAGCATGGCCGCCTGATGCTGGCGCCCGGCCCGGCGCGCGCTTCGGCCTGGGCGGCGAACGTCTGGCACGATGTGCTCCGCATCCCCATCGCGTCGATCGGGGAGGGGGCGAAGGCGCTGCGCGCCATTCAGCGCAACTGGGTCGGCTACAACATCGCCCATCACCGCCGCGCGAAACTGCTGACCGAGAAACTGCCGGTCGTCACCGCCAAGCCAATCGTCTTTCCCAATCCGGTGCCGGCCGGCAACCTCGGCTCCTGGACCCTGCTCGACGAGAACACGCTGCTCGCCGCCGCGCGCTGCGACAGTCCGTTTCCGAACGGCGAGGCGCGCTTCGTCGAAGATCGCGTCAACCCGCCCAACCGCGCCTATCTGAAACTGTGGGAAGCGCTGACGCGTCTGCGCCGCTATCCGCAGCCGGGCGAGCGTTGCCTCGATCTCGGCGCTTGCCCCGGCGGCTGGACTTGGGTGCTGCAAGGTCTCGGCGCCCATGTGGTGGCGGTGGACAAAGCGCCGCTCGACCCGAAGATCGCCAATCTGCCCAACGTGACGATCCGCGCCGAGAGCGCCTTCGGCCTCAAGCCGGCGGACGTCGGTATGGTGGATTGGCTGTTCAGCGACGTGATCTGCTACCCGGAGCGGCTCTATCGCTTAGTCAACGCCTGGATCGACGCCGGCCTCGCGCGCAACATGGTTTGCACCATCAAATTCCAGGGCGAGACCGACTTCGCCGCGCTCAAACAATTCGCCGCCATTCCCGGCGCGCAGATTTTCCATCTGCATCACAATAAACATGAAGTGACCTGGACGAGGATGGAGCAAGCATGACGACGTTGGTGACCGGCGCAGGATTGATCGGCGCGTCTTTCGCGGCGGAAGCGGCCAAGCGCGGCGAGCGCGTCGTCTTTATCGATCCCGAGCCGCGCGCCGACTTCTTGCGTGCCAAGCTGGGCGAGAAGGCCGACATCGTTCTGCTGCGCGGCGACGTGCGCGATCTGCCGGCGCTGATCTCGGCGATCCAGACTCATAAGGTCGGTACCGTTGTCCATAGCGCCGGGCTGATCGGCGCGCGCGTCGATGCTGCGCTCTACAGCGCTTTGCAGGTGAATATTCTCGGCACCATGAACGTCGCCGAGGCGGTGCGCCTGACCGGCGTCAAGCGGCTGGTCCATATCAGCACTTTCGGCGTCTATGACGCGAAGCGGACGCCGACCGCGCCGGTCGCGGAAGATTTTCCGCGCGGCGGGGCCGGGCGCGGCTACGCCAATTCCAAAGTGGCGAAGGAATTGCTGCTCGAAGCCTATCAGCGCCAATACGGCTTCGAACTGATCGGCCTGCGCCCGGCCAATGTCTTCGGCCTCGGCCATTTCTGGTCCGGCTCATCGGGCGGCGAGAAGATGCAGGCGCTCTTGGAGGCGGGGCTCACCGGCCGCGCCGCCAAGCTCAAGACCGCCGACACCATCGCCAACGAATATATCTACGCCAAGGATCTCGGCCGCGCCGTCGATCTGGCGACGACCGCGCCCGCGCCCAAGCAGGCGTTCTTCAACATCGGCAACGGCAAGGTCGAAAGCTTCGAGGCGGTACAGGCGGCGGTGCGAAAGCTGCTGCCCGAACTGAAGGTCGAGATCGCGCCGGGCGAGGCTGGAAAATCCAAGAGCCAGCCTCTCGACATTTCGGCGGCTAAGGACCAGTTGAATTGGGCGCCGGCCTTCAGCCTCGAGGCGGCCTTCGCCGATTATCTCGCGGATTTGCGAGCGGTCGGCCCCGGCGCTAAAGAGCGGTTGTTAGGCCACTGAAATTATTAGAGTTTCTGGGCGGGCGTTGAATTCGTGCCGGGGCGGTGCGACAACATCGCTCCTTCTTTCGGCAGGTGGCCTTCAGCGATGGCGACTTACGACGTTCTGATCATCGGCAGCGGCGCGGGCGGTCTCGGCGCCGCGCTCGCCTTGCCGCGCCATCTGTCCGTCGCCGTCGTCTCCAAAGGCACGCTCGCGCAAGGCGCGACCAATTGGGCCCAGGGCGGCATCGCCAGTGTGCTCGGCGCCGACGACTCCTTCGATCTGCATGTCGAGGACACGCTGGTCGCCGGGGCGGGCCTGTGCCACGCCGACGCCGTGCGCTTCGTGGTCGAGCGCGCGCCCGCCGTCATCGACCGCCTCGCCGACTACGGCATCGCCCTGACCGAAGACGACGCGATCCTGCCGAACGGCCGCCATTATCATCTGACGCGCGAGGGCGGCCACAGCCGCCGCCGCATCGTTCATGCCGCCGACGCCACCGGCCGCGCCGTGCAACTGTGCCTGCAGCAGGAGCTGGCGCGTCGCGAGAACATCACGGCATTGGAGAACCAACTTGCGGTCGACCTGATCATCGACCGCCATGCCGCCGGCGGCCCGCGCTGCGTCGGCGCCTGGCTGCTGGATCGTGCAACAGGGCAGGTGGCGCCCGCTTTGGCGCGCAGCGTGGTCCTGGCGACGGGCGGCGCGAGTAAAGTCTATCTGCACGCGACGAACCCCGAGGGCGCGACCGGCGACGGCATCGCCATGGCGTGGCGCGCCGGCTGCCGCGTCGCCAACATGGAATTCGTGCAATTCCACCCGACCTGCCTCTACCGTCCGGGCGACAAGCCGTTCCTGATCACCGAGGCGATGCGCGGCGAAGGCGCGCAGTTGCAGGTGCCCGGTTCCGGCGAACGCTTCATGGTCGGCCAGCATCCGCTCGCCGAGCTGGCGCCGCGCGACATCGTGGCGCGGGCCATTCATCACCAGATGACCGAGCGCGGCCTCACGCATGTCGATCTCGACATCAGTCACAAGCCGGCGACCTTCATCGAAGAACATTTCCCGACCATCGCCGAGCATTGTCGTGCAGCGGGCATCGAGGTGACGCGTGAGCCCATTCCGGTCGTGCCGGCGGCGCATTACACCTGCGGCGGCATCGTCACCGATCTCGACGCCCGTACCGACCTGGCCGGCCTTTACGCCGTCGGCGAATGCGCCTTCAGCGGCCTGCACGGCGCGAACCGCATGGCGTCGAACTCGCTGCTCGAATGCCTCGTCTTCGCCGCTGCGGCGGCCGAGGATATCACGCGCCGCTTCGATGCCGCTTTCGTGCCGCTGGTGCCGGCGTTCGACGCCCCGCCGGGCGGCAATGCGAGCGGGCCTTCGGAAAGCGAAGTCGCGGCCTGGAGCGAGGCGATCCGCCGGCTGATGTGGCGCGATGCCGGCATCGTGCGCAGCGTCGAAGGGATGACGGCAGCGCAATTGGAACTGGCGCCGCTCGCCCAGGCGGCGCGCCGCGCCATGTTGGCGAGCCGTCCGCGCCCTGACGTGATCGAGGCGGCGAACATCGCCGCCGTCGCCGAGATGGTGCTGCGCTCGGCGCTGCTGCGGCGCGAGAGCCGCGGCGGCCATTATGTCGTCGATTTCCCGGCGCTCGATACGGCGAACCCGCCGGCCGATACGGTCATTTCCCTGGCCGCCTGAGGCGGCCGGAATTTCGCTCGCGGCTTAACGCCGGCGATCCAGCACGGCGCGCAGACGCTGCGCCAAGTCCTGTTTCTTGTAAGGCTTGGACAACAGTTCGATGTCGGCGTCGAGCCGGCCTTGATGGATGATCGAGTTCTGCGTGTAGCCGGAGGAATAGATCACCGGCAGAGCGGGGCGCAGTTTCGCGGCCTCTTCGGCGAGGGCGCGCCCGCCCATCTTGCCCGGCAGTACCACGTCGGTGAACAGCAGGTCGATGTGGGCCTCGCCCTGCAGGATCGCCAAAGCCTCTTCGGCGAGGCTGGTCAGGATCGGCTTATAGCCGAGCTCCTTGAGCATCCTGTCCACCGTGGCGCGCACCAGATCGTCGTCCTCGACGACCAGGATCGTCTCGCCGGCGCCGACACTGACGGCAGCTTGCGCCGCCGGCTCAACCGAGGATGTCCGCGCGCGCGGTAGATAGAGCTTCACCGTCGTGCCGTGGCCGAGCTCGCTGTAGATCTTGGCATGGCCGCCCGATTGCTTGGCGAAGCCGTAGACCTGGGACAGGCCGAGGCCGGTGCCGCGTCCGACCGGCTTGGTGGTGAAGAAGGGCTCGAACGCGCGGGCGATCACGTCGGCGGGCATGCCGGTGCCGGTGTCGGTGATGGCGATCATCACATATTGGCCCGGCGCGACTTCATCGTTGAGCCCGGCATAGCTCTCGTCGAACGAGGCGTTGGCGGTCTCTAACGTGAGCTTGCCGCCGTTCGGCATCGCGTCGCGCGCGTTGAGCGCGAGATTGATGATGGCGTTCTCGACCTGCGACGCATCGGCCAAGGCGTGCCACACGCCGCCGCCGAGAATCGTCTCGATTTCGATCTGCTCGCCGAGCGTGCGGCGCAGCAGCCGCGACAGCGATTGCACCGTGTCGTTGACGTCGAGATCGCGCGGCGCCAGCGGCTGACGGCGGGCGTAGGCGAGCAGCTGGCGGGTCAGCGAGGCGCCGCGCTCGGTCGCCGAGATCGCCGAATCGAGCAGGCTGGCGGCGTCCGGATCGCTTTTGACGCGGTCGAGCAGAAGATCGAGATTGCCCATCACGACCATGAGCAGATTGTTGAAATCGTGGGCGACGCCGCCGGTCAGCTGGCCGATGGTCTCCATCTTTTGCGACTGGCGGAGCTGTTCCTCCGTCGTCTTACGCTCAGTAATATCCTGTACGGTTGCGAAGATGGCGCGCGGCTCGCCGTCGTCGCCGAGCTCGCATTGCATTTCGCTCCAGCGATAACGGATCGAGCCGTCGGGATGGACAAGGCGGTATTCGACCTGCTGCGGCTGGCGCGTGGCGATGACGGCGTCGCGCGCGGCGTAATAGCCGTCGCGGTCCTCGGGGTGGATCGTCAGCTTCGACTGATCGTAGCTGTCGCTGCCGGTGACGTCGCGCCCAGCCAAGCGCTGGAGCAGCGGCGATATTTCGATCACGTCGGAGCCGATCGCCATGCGCCAGGTGCCGATATTCGCGATCTCCTGCGCCTTCTGGAGCTGCTGGCTGAAGCTTTCCAACTCCTCGCGGCGGCGCAACTCGGCTTCGATGAAGCGCTCTTCGTCGGCTATGGACCGCTTGATGCGGCGCTGCATGAAGCTCAGGAAGACGAAGATGAGCAGGGCGACGGCCAATGTCGCGGCCGCGCTGAAAGTGGCATAGCGCCGCCAGGAGGCGAGTTCGGCATCGCGCGACAGGCCGACCGTCACGACCAGCGGGAAGTCGTCGACGACCCGGTAAGCGGTGATGCGCACTTTGCCGTCGGCGACCGAACTGGTGGTCGAAATGCCGGCCGGGGACTTGTTGACGCCGTTGACGAAGACGTTGGCGTTGCTGAAGTCGCTGCCGATGACCCGCTCGTCGATCGGCGAGCGCGCCAGCATGTTGCCCCGGCGGTGGATCAGGCTGACGACGCCATCCTCGCCCACGTTCAGCGAATCGTAGAGGTCGGTCAGCAGATCGACGGCGATCAGCGCCGAGACGATGCCGCCAAAGCTGCCGTCGCTGCGCGTAATGCGGCGGTTGACGCTGAACAGCAGCCGGTCGGTCAGCGTGTTCGGCACGCCGCGCACCGTCGGGCTGATGACGAAACGCAGGGAAGCATCCTCTCTCTGCCGGCTGAAGCCTTCGCGCGCCGACAGATCGAGGAAGGAGCGTTCGCGCGACAGCGAGGAGCTGAGCATGCGCCCGTCCGGCCCGACCAGGAAATAGAACAGCACGCTGCTGGGCGCGGTGCGCTGCGCGTCGCGCAAGGCGTCATAGCCGGCGTCGGTCTGGCTCTCGTCGGTGATCTTGTCGCCGTCGATGCGCAATAGGACGGCGTTGAGCGATTTCTCAATGGTCAGGAAATGCTCGCGGGTCTGCGCCGCGAGCACATCGGTCAGGTTGCGGGCATTGCGTTCGGCCTGGTCGATCGCCTGTTCGCGCTCGAACCAGATCACGCCGCCGACGACGGCCATCAACAGGGCAAGCAGGCCGACGTTCAGCCCAAAAAGGCTGCGGGCGCCGATTCGCCGGCGGGGGGATGTGAGGCTCATGGCGCTGTGATGCGACGGGATGAGGGCGCGGGGTCTTTACGGGGTGCCGGCGCGCTCCGTGGCGTTGCCGGTGATATATTGGTCCCACAGCTTCTGCAGCTTATCCGATGTGGCGTCGTCGACCGTCTTAAAGCTGACGATTTTGGCGTCGTCCGGAATGTAGGGATGCTTGTAGGCAACCGGGCCGCGGAACTGCTCGGCGGTGTATTTCTGGCTCTCTTCGGACAGCACCCAGTCGAGCAGCAGCGCGGAAGCGTAAGGGTGCGGCGTGTTGGCGTTGATGATCATCGCGCCGATGGTGGCCGGCATGGTGGCGCTCCACACCGGCTCGAAGGCCAAGTCCTTGGTCTTCAGCTTCTGCTGGATGCCGTAATAGAGATAATTGTCGCCCTGGGCGGCATGGTCGCCGGCGATCATCAGGTTGAGGCGCTGGGTATGGCCGCGCTGGATGATCGGCTTGTTCTCGCCGATGCACTTGAGCCACTGGCCGAGCTTCTGCTCGCCCATGACGTTCCACAGGCCGGCGAGGAAGCGCACTTCGAACGGGTCGAAGGAGACCTGGCCCTTGAACGCCGGCTTGCACAGATCCATCCAGTCCTTCGGCGCGTCGGCTGCCGAGATCATGGTCGGGTTGTACGAAATGCCATGCTCGGTCCAGTAAAACGGCAGCCAGCGGTTCTGCTCGTCCAGGAAGGCCTTGTACTTGTCGTAGATCAGATTGGCGGCGGGCGTCGGGTAATGCGCCGAATAATCCTTCGCCAGGATGTCGTTCATGTCGGCGACGGCGAGGCTGACCGTGTCGGTCAGATGGCGGCCGACGGCTTCTTCGGCGACGAGACGCTCGGCGGCGTCCTGCGAGCCGATATCGACCATCTCGACCTGCAGGAAAGGATAGCGCTTCTCAAACAGGCGCAAGTGATTGCGCGCCAAAGCGCCGCGCCAGGTGTGGATGAAGTTAAGCTTGCCCTCTTTGCGCGCGCCGTCCTCGATGCGCTTTTGGCGCTCGGCGGCGGGCAGGGCGTTCAATTCGGCATAGAGTTTCTCGACCGCTGTCGGTTGGCGGGCGCTCTGTGCGTTCGCTTCGGCCAGCGAAACCATCATGCAAGTGGTCGCGGCGATTGCGGAAAGAACGATGCGAAGCATGAAACACCCCCTGACCTGATGGCCCGTTTCCATTGGATCGACCTGATTCCAGTTGAAAAGGGCGTTACTTCCAACATGATAGCTGCAAGTCCGGCGAATGGAAACGGTCAGGCTTCGCGGCAATGGCGAGGATGTCCGGACAATTCGCGCGTGGCGTGTGGTCATCGATGGCCGGCGCGCCCCTGCCGGACGGCAAACGCATCGCGCCTGAGGGAGGATATTCATGCATCGCGGCGTCCAATGGCCCAAACCGACATTGCAATGGCCGGGCGGCCAGCTCGTCTGCGTGACCTTCCGCGTCGCCTATGAAGCGTTCCGCAACAGCGGCCGTTTCAAGAAGTCGAGCAAGATCCCTGTCAATTTGGCGTCTTTGTCGCACGCCAATTACGGCGGCGCCGTCGGCATCTGGCGCCTGCGCGACATCTTCCAGCGCAACAAAATCAAGGCGGTCATCGGCCCCAATGGCCTGACGGTGGAAAAATGGCCCGAGAGCATCAAGGCGATGTTCGAGGACGGCCATGAGATCTGCTGCCATGGTATGACCAACGATTATCACCTCACCGACCTGACGCCGGACGAGCAGCGCGCCGAAGTGCGCAATTGCGTCCAGGTCATCAAGGACTGCACCGGCAAACGCCCCTACGGCTGGGCCGGCCCCGGCAACCTGCATACGCCCGAGACGCTGGGCATTCTCGCTGAAGAGGGCTTCCGCTGGTTCGGCGACGTCTTCGACGACGACGTGCCTTACGTCGCCAGCGTGAAGGGCAAGAAGATCGCCTGCATTCCCAAGCTGAATTATGCCAACGACTGGCGCGCCTGGTCGGGAGGCGCCGGCACGGCGGAAAACTACTTCAACAGCTTCAAGGAATCCTTCGACTACATCCGTCAGGAAGCCCTGCGCGGCCGTCCGGGGTTGGTCGATGTGATCGTCCATGCCGAGCTGTCGGGCCGGCCGAACTTCGCCATGGCCTACGAACGGATGATGCAATACATCCATCAATTCGGGGACGAGATCTGGCAGCCGACGCGCGGCGAGATCGCGGACTACTTGCTGAAGACCAGCAAGAAGGCCGAGCCTTACCGTCCTCTCGACTGATGCCGGTCGCTTTCATCACCGGCGGCGCCAGCCTGATCGGCGAAGGGATCGCCGGCGTGCTGGCGCGCGACGGCTGGGATGTCGTCATCTCCGACATCAAGACCGACGTCGCTCAGATGGTCGCCGACAAGTTTGCCGGCAAAGCAGGCAATGCGCCGCATCTGACGGTCACGAAGCTCGACGTCACCGACATGGCCGAAGTCACCCGCGTGGTCGACGAGACGGCAGCCAAGTTCGGCGGCATCGACGCGCTGGTGAACCTGGCCGGCGGCGGGCGCGGCATCGGCATTCCGCAGCATGACTTTGCCGACGCGCCGCCCGAATGGTGGAACAGGATGGTGTCGATCAACCTGATCGGCCTGCTCAACACCACCAATGCCGTGCTCAAACACATGATCCCGGCAAAGAAGGGCGGCATCGTCAGCATCACGGCGCGGCGCGGCCTGCAAGGCGGCCCGCGCGCGGCGGTCTATTCCGGCTGCAAGGCCGCGACCATCGTCTTCAGCCAGTCGCTCGCCCAGGAAGTCGGCAAGCACGGCATCCGCGTCAACACCGTCGCGCCCGGCGACACGCCGGCGCGCTGGAAGGTCGGCGAGCATGTCAAGCCGACGCGCTCGCCGCTCGGCGATCACACGCGTCCGGAACATATCGGCGAGGCCGTCGCGTTTCTATTGTCGGAGAAGGCGAGCCACATCACCGGCAGCTGCCTCGATGTTTCGGGCGGCGTCGCGCTTCACTGATTTCGTAAGATTGAATCACGCAAGCTAGGAGGATTCATGGCCACCAATCTCGACAGCAAGTGGATGCCGCCGGCACAGATTCCACGCGAGCAAGTCATCGCCATGAACGATGCGGCCCTGAAGCGGCCGTCGATCCCGGTGAAAGTGACGGAGGACGTCTTCCGCCTCGAGCAGCTCGGCATGGAGTGGGACATCGGCGTCGATGTCTATACGCCCGAAGGCGAGATCACCAAGGGCGCCGACGGTAAGAAGGTCGGCGTCTTCCTGCTGCATGGCGGCGCGGGCGACGCCAAATCGATGGAGCGCTTCTCGCGGCTGTTCGCCGAGAAGTTCGGCTTCAAGGTCGTCGTCATGACCTATCCGGGCCGCCTCTATCTCGAAGATCCGAGCCGCAACTGGCCGGGCGACACCTTCAACGAGGACGGAAGCGTGCGCACGCCCATCTGGGTGAAGGGCGAGCATGTCACGCGCGACCAGTACGATCTGGTGAAGGACGAAGGCAAGAAGATGAAGTACGGCACGCGCGTCTCGGCGCGCGCCAAGCCGGGCTCGCGCTTCTACTACCGCATGGCCGCCTGGCCGATCGCTTTCGAGGAAGGCATGAAGACGGCGTGCCGCCGCCATTTCCCGGAAGGCGAGTTCTCCATCTACGTGCACGGCCATTCGACCGGCGGCCCCTATGTCTCGATGTTGACGCAGCGCGTGCCGAACATCGCTGGCGTGCTGGCCATCGAAAACTCGACCTTCGGTTACATCAACGAGCGCAAGCACATCTGGGGCGGCCATGTCGGCAAGATCGACGGCTTCGAGCGCGTCGCCAAGACCGGCGACAGCTGGAAGGATCCATTCAACGATCTCTATATCCGCACCTGGCGCGATTTGGCGCGTTATCGCGGCCCCGAGGCGCTCGGTCAGGAAGGCCCGCAGGCATTGATGCGTCTGCCCTGGCTCATGGAGGAAATCTTCGAGGCCTGGGACGTCGCCAAGCTACGGCCGCAGTTCAAGGCCGAGTACATGGTCACGCACAACATCGTCGGCGCCCTCGAGCAGGCGGCCCGCGTCTCGGCCAAGCGGCTGAACTACGGCCCCGATCAGGAGCAGGAGCTGGTCGACCATTATCTCGGCTTCACGCGCGAGCTGAAGGGCGCTGGCGTCAAGCCGGTGCCGCCCTATCTGTTCGGCCTCGCCAAGGATAGCCGCGACCACAATCCGGAAGTTTATAAGGAAGTGATCCTGCCGATGTTCGCGGCCATGAGCCCGGCGCCGAAAACCGCCGTCACGCGCTTCGGCGCTGGCGTACACACCTACACCAAGCCGGAGAAAGATCTGCCGTTCGGCATCGCGCCGCCGGCGGCCCAGCTCTATCACGACGCAATCGTCGGCGGTTTTTACCTCGTATAAGCGGCGGCCTTGCTGAAATGGCGACGGCCCGTCCGGGAAACCGGGCGGGCCGTTGTTGTTCGGATGCGAATGCCGCGCTTAGTTGGCGTTGTACATGTTCTGATCCGGTTGTTCGCCGGCGACCGTCGGGCCGTGTTCGACGCCGGCGGCGACGATGAAGCCGCGTCCGGCGCCCGGGCGCGTGCTGTTCGCATGGTCGGGCTGATCGGTCGCGGCCTGTTGCGAATAGATGGTGGTCATCGCCGGCTCGGGCTTGCTGTTGAGTGGTGCGGCGTTGGCGGCTCCGGAGAGCGTGGCGGTGAGAGCGAGAGCGCCGAGAGCGCCGGCGAAGAAGTTCTGCATGATGAAGTCCTTTCGCGTGAAACGCGCGGCGTCACCATGGCGTCGCGCGAGTCTCATTGAGCGAGCGCATTGCGGCGGGAAAGCGGCAGGACGATCAACTGCGCGCGACTCGCGCATCACGAAATGTGAGCGTGCTGGCTTTAGAAAAGCCGCGGTTCGTCCCTTAAACCACAACGGTCCGCGTCGGGGGACGACGCGGACCGTGTTCGTCATGCCGCGAGGCGCGCGTTATTCGGCGTCGGTGGTGGGCAGTTCGGAGGTTGCCGCCGCCTGATGGACGACGTTGCGCGTGACGATGAGGCCGAGCGGCGACTGCTCGCCATCATTGCTCGCGCCTTCGATGCCGCGCACGAGCGGGCTCATGACATCGCTGGCCATCAGAACCTTGCTGGCGTAGGCGTCGCCGCCTTCACTGTTCGGCGAAGCGGTGGCGGTGCCGGCGACGGCAAGGCTGAGGACGAGAGCAGAGATGCCGCTGGTGATGATGTTGCGCATGGTTGGGACTCCTTCG
>DASTMO010000037.1:0-14269 GCA_035714115.1 Alphaproteobacteria bacterium | reverse complement strand
TCCGACAACAACGAAGCGGCGGTCGATTGGGACGCCAACCAGCTCGACTTGCGCGAAGGCGTCGAGTTTATGAAGAAGCAGCCGGGCATCCAGAAGGTCGTGCTGCTCGGCCATAGCGGCGGCGGTCCGACCACCAGCTATTATCAGGCGGTGGCGGAGAACGGCCTTGGCTACTGCAAAGGCGCCAACAAGCTGGTCGAATGTTCCGACCGCGTCGCCGGCGCGCCCAAGGCCGACGGCCTGATCCTGGTCGACGCGCATCCGGGCAATTCGGTGAACGGCCTGCGCAGCCTCAATCCGTCGCTGCTCGACGAGAACGATCCGACGAAGATCGACGCCTCGCTCGATCCGTTCAATCCGAAGAACGGCTTCAACCCGAACGGCGATTCGACCTATTCGGCGGATTTCCAGAAACGCTACTACGAAGCGCAGTCGGCGCGCATGAACAAGCTGATCGACAAGGCGCTGAAGCTGCAGGCCGACATGAAGGCCGGCAAGCATGTGCCGTCGGACGACGAGAGCTTCGTCGTCTATCGCAACCGCGCCCGCCTGATGGACATCTCGACCGGCGTGCACGGCAGCACCGTAAAGCCGCAGAAGCTCTTGAAGAACGACGGCACGGTGGATGCCAGCAAGCCGGTCAAGACCGTGCGCGTCTCGACGCCGGACAACGCCAAGCGCGATTCCAGCTTCGAGGACACGCGCCAGCTCACGGTCAAGTCGTTCCTCGGCGCCAATGCGGTCAAATCGACCAGCGCGCTCGACGGCATCGACTGGTGCTCGAGCAATAACTCGGTGCCTTGCGCCGTGCAGCAGATTTCGGTGCCGCTGCTGGTGACCGCCATGGGCGGCCACTATTTCATCCGCGACAACGAAGTGACCTACGAGATGGCCAAGAGCGCCGACAAGGATTTTATCGTCCTCGAAGGCGCGGTCCACGGCATGACGCCCTGCAAGCCCTGCTCGGCGGCCACCGGCCAGGACTACGGCAACGCGACGAAGAACTTCTTCGATTATCTCGCCGCCTGGATGAACAAGCGGTTCTCTTAAGCTCAGGCCTTGCGGGCGGCCGGTGGATAACTGGCCGCCCGTCCCTTCGAAACATCTTTGCAGCCTTGTGACCGCGCGCTTTAATGGCGGCGCGCATAGGGGTATGCGCCGGCCTTATGGCCATGAGGGGCAATAACAAGAGGGGTGAGCCATGGCTTGGCTCGACAAGTATTTCGGCGTTTCCGAACGCGGTTCGACGATCCGTACCGAGCTTCTGGCGGGTCTGGCGACCTTCCTGACCATGGCCTACATCATCGCGGTCAACCCCGCGATCCTGAAGGACGCGGGCATGGATTTCGGCGCGGTCTTCGTCGCCACCATCCTGGCCGCCGCCATCGCCACCTTCATCATGGGTGCATGGGCCAAATGGCCTGTGGCGCTCGCCCCCGGGATGGGACTCAACGCCTTTTTCACCTACGCCATCGTCATCGGCATGAAGCAGCCCTGGCAGATCGCGCTCGGCGCGGTCTTCCTGTCGGGCGTGCTGGCCATGGTGCTCAGCCTTACCGGCCTGCGCGAATGGATCATCAACTCCATTCCGAAGGCGCTGAAGCTCGGCATCGGCGCCGGCATCGGCCTGTTCCTCGCCATCATCGGCCTGCGCGGCGCGGGCGTGGTGGTCGATCATCCGGCGACGCTCGTTGGTCTCGGCCCGATCACGCCGGCCGTGATCCTCGCCACCGTCGGCTTCATCGCCATGATCGTGCTCGACAAGCTGCGCGTGCCGGGCGCGATCGTCATCGGCATTCTCGGCACGGCGATCCTCGGCTGGTTCCTCAAAGCCGCGCCCTTCGCCGGCGTCGTCGGCCCGGTGCCGAGCATCGCGCCGACCTTCCTGCAGCTCGACATCGGCGGCGTGTTCAGCGCCGGCCTGATCTCGGTGGTGATGGCGCTGCTGTTCGTCGACTTCTTCGACACCGCCGGTACGCTGACCAGCGTCGCCAATATCTCGAACAAGGTCGGGCCGGACGGCAAGGTCGAGGGCATCGGCAAGGCGGTGGTCGCCGATTCGTCGGCCACCACCATCGGCGCGCTGCTCGGCACGTCGAACACGACCTCCTATATCGAGAGCGGCGCAGGCGTCAAAGAGGGCGGGCGCACCGGCTTGACCGCCGTCACCGTGGCGGTGCTGTTCCTGCTCTGCCTCGGCTTCGCGCCGTTGGCCGAGAGCATTCCGGCGTTTGCAACGGCTCCGGCGCTGGTGTTCGTCGCCTGCCACTTCATGCGCAATCTGTTGGATCTCGATTGGGAAGACCCGACCGAATATGCCCCGGCGGTGCTCGGCGCGATCATGATGCCGCTGACCTACAGCATCGCCCACGGCATCGCGGTGGCCTTCATCGTCTACGCGCTCGCCAAGCTGGCGACCAAGCAGTTCGAGAAGGCGACGGTCGGCGTGCTGATCATCGCCGCGCTCAGCGTGCTGCACTTCGTCTTCGGCTGATCGCGATACAAAAGGAAAAACGCCCGCGGGGAGCGATCCTCGCGGGCGTTTTTTATGGCAGCTTATTTGTTGCTGGCGATTAGCTCTTGCGAGCGAGAGGGGGCACGTAGCTCGGCCCGAGATCCCAAGGGAAATAGACCCATTGGCTCTGCGGCACCTCATGCAAGCAGGTGTCGACCAGCGGCAGCCCCTTGGGCTTGCCGTAGACCGTGGCGAAATGCGCGTTCGGCAACAACTTGCGAGCCGCTTGCAATGTGGTGCCGGTATCGACGAGGTCATCGATCAGCAGCCAGCCGTCGCCGCCGCCGGCCAGCGCGCCTTCCGGGCTTTTCAGCACATTGACCTTTTCCAGCTTCTGCTCGTCGTAGGTGGCGATGCAGAGCGTGTCGATGACGCGGATCTCCATCTCGCGCGCGACGATGGCGGCCGGCACCAAGCCGCCGCGCGTCAAAGCGATGATGCCCTTCCAGGGGCCGAGCGGGATCAGCCGGCGCACCAGCGCGCGGGCGTCGCGATGCACGTCGTCCCAGCTCACGATCAGGCCGCTCGCGGCGTTCTGGTCGTCTCGATCGAATGCCATGGAAAAGTTCCCCCTCGGTGGACTTTTCAAATGCGCCATTGGCACAAAAAAGGCAAGGCGGGCTTAGCGCCGCGCCTTACCTAGTCGGGGGAAAGGAAAGAAGATCGAGTATCCGGCGGCTGGGGAGGCCGGGATCGCCGTCTGCCAGAGGGGGATGGAGACGGCGCGGATATTCGATCTTCTTCCTTACGCGCCGGCCGCCCAAGGGCATAAGGACGCCGGCATTTTCTCAACGCGCGAGACGCCGGGCGGTTCACGCCCGGAGTATCTTCTTACGGGCAGTTGATCGTGCCGGCCGTGCAGGTGCGCACCGTGCCCTGCGGCACGACGACGGTCTGCGGCTGGGCCGGAACGACCACGGCCTGAGCCGGCTGCTGAACGACCACGGTTTCCTTGTGATCCGGGTTGCCACCGCAGGCGGCCAGAGCCAGCGGGGCGGCGATAGCGAAAGCAGAGGCGAGGATGAGGCGCATTGTTCGCGCTCCTGATTGGTTGATCTTCGTCAGGAGAACGATCCCATGCGTCAGGGCGTTCCAAGGAACTCTTGAAACCTGAATTCCTAGGTTTCGTTCTGCGCGAATCTGGTGCCTTGGATCGGCCGTTCTTCCATCTTGAGGATGAACGACAAGCCGACTGCCAAAGCGATGGCGGCCGCCAGGAACAGAAGACGGAACGTTTCGACCGGCACATCGGAGAACCCGCCCGCGCTCTCCATATGATGGCCGGGCAGCGCGCCGCGGCTGGCGCCCATGCCGTTGAGCACGATGGCGCCGAAGACGGCGACGATGATCGCGCCGCCGAGCGAGCGGAAGAAATTGATCAGCGCCGTGGTGGTGCCCATTTGCTGCGGCGTCACCGCGTTCTGGCTCGACAGCGTGACGAGCGGGAAAGCTGTGCCGATGCCGATTCCGGCGAGGCCGAACAACGCCAGCGCGGCGAACACCGGCAGCTCGGTGGCGAAATAGGCTAGCAGCGCAAGCGCGACGACCGAACCGGCTATGCCGATGATGCCGATGCGCTTGTAATGGCGAACCCGGCGGATCATGCGACCGCAGATTTGCGCGCCGCCGACCGTGAAGGCCATCAAGGGCATCAGCGCCAAGCCGGCGACGCTGGCGGTGAAGCCGAGCGCGGCCTCGAAATAGATCGGCATGTAGATCGTCAACGCGATAAACACGCCCATGCAGAAGAAGCCGCCGGCGACAGCCGGGCCGACCACGGGATTGAAGGCGATGGTGAGCGGCAGGAACGGCTCGGGCGCCTGGAACATGCGGGCGACGAACAGCCCGGCCATGACGACGGCGAGCGCGACCAAGCCGAACACTTGGGCCGAGGCCCAGGGATAACGCGTGCCGCCCCAGTTGAGCGCCAGCAGCAGCGGCACGGTGGCGAACACGATCAGCGCGGCGCCGATCAGGTCGAGCTTGTGCGGGCGCTCGTGGCGCGGCAGATGGCGCAGGCGGTGGAACATCAGCCAGTAAACGTAACCGCCGATCGGCAGGTTGATCCAGAAGATCACCGACCAATGCAGATGTTCGGCCAGGAAGCCGCCGAGCACCGGGCCGATCAGGCTGGACGACATGAAGACGGTGGCGAAATGCGCCTGATATTTGCCGCGTTCGGCCGGCGGCACGAGATCGGCGATGATCGTCATGGCGAGCGCCATCAGCCCGCCGCCGCCGAGACCCTGCACGACGCGCGCCGCCGCGAGCAGCGTCATGGTCGGGGCGAGAGCGCAGAGCGCGGAGCCGATGACGAAGATGCCCACGGCGGTCAGCATCATCACGCGCCGGCCATGGATGTCGCTCAGCTTGCCGTAAAGCGGCGTCACCGCCGTCGAGCTCAGCAGATAGGCCGTCACCACCCAGGCGAGATTCTCGACGTCGCCCAATTCGCGCCCGATGGTCGGCAGGGCGGTGGCGATGATGGTTTGATCGAGCGAGGCGAGGAACATCGCCAGCAGCACACCGAAGATGATCGAGCGCAGCACGGCGGGCTCGAGCGTCGGGAAGCGATGGGAGGCGGTCTGTTCGGAAACGGTATCGGCCATGGGAGAAACGCAAAAAATGTGCTGCCCAGCGTCTCGCTAGGGGCGGGACGCAGGCGCGGGGGGACGCGAAAAAACGGATCGGGCCAGACCATGATCCTTTGCGCCGCCGACCGCAAGCCTGACGGCGCCGCCTCGCGAAAATGGGATCGCCCGCGCCCCGACATTCAGGGCCATTGAATTCAACGGCATGGCAGGGTAGGTGAAGCCATGCCACCGGCACCCCTGCTCACTTTGCAAAACGTCCACCAGACCTTCGGCGGCACGCCGCTGCTGCTGGGGGCCGAACTCGCCATTTCGCCGGGGGAGCGGCTCTGCCTGGTCGGGCGCAACGGCTCGGGCAAATCGAGCCTGTTGAAGATCGCCGCCGGCGAACTGACGCCCGACAAGGGCGAGCGCGTGCTGCAGACCGGCACCACGGTGCGCTATCTGTCGCAGGAGCCGGACCTCTCCGGTTACCCGACGGTGCTCGCCTATGTCGAAGCGGGCCTGACGTCCGGCGACGATCCTTACCGCGCGCGCTATCTGCTCGAACGTCTCGGCTTCACCGGCGAAGAGCCGACGACGAACCTCTCAGGCGGCGAGGCGCGCCGCTGCGCTCTGGCGCGCGTGCTGGCGCCGGAGCCCGACGTGCTGCTGCTCGACGAGCCGACCAACCATCTCGACCTGCCGGCCATCGAATGGCTGGAAGAGGAGTTGCGCTCGCTGCGCTCGGCCCTCGTGCTCATCAGCCACGACCGGCGCTTCCTGGAGAACCTCTCCAAGGCGACGCTGTGGCTCGACCGCGGCATCACGCGCAAGCTCGACAAGGGCTTCGCCGCCTTCGAGGAATGGCGCGACGAAATCCTCGAGCAGGAGGAACTGGAGCGCCACAAGCTCGACCGCAAGATCGTCAACGAAGAGCATTGGGTGCGCTACGGCGTCAGCGGCCGGCGCAAGCGCAACGTGCGCCGCATGCGCGAACTGTCCGACATGCGCCAGAGCCGGCGCGAGGAGCGCAAGGTCGCCGGCAACGTCAAGATGACGGTCAGCGAGGGCGAGGTATCGGGCAAGCTGGTGTTCGACGTCGAGGGCATCTCCAAAAGCTTCGGCGAGCAGACCGTGGTGCGCGATCTGACCTTGCGCGTGCTGCGCGGCGACCGGCTCGGCGTCATCGGCCCCAACGGCGCCGGCAAAACGACTCTGCTGAAGATGCTCACCGGCTCGCTCGAGCCCGACACGGGTACGGTCAAGCGCGGCGCGAATTTGCAGATGGTCACGCTCGATCAGGGCCGCGGCATGCTCGATCCGGCGATGTCGCTGCAGAATGCGCTGACCGGCGGCACGGCGAGCGACTATGTCGACGTCGGCGGCGGGCGCAAGCATGTCATGAGCTACATGAAGGACTTCCTGTTCGCCCCCGAGCAGGCGCGCACGCCGGTCGGCGTGCTGTCGGGCGGCGAGCGTGGCCGCTTGATGCTGGCACGCGCTCTGGCGCTGCCGTCCAATCTGCTGGTGCTCGACGAGCCGACGAACGATCTCGATCTGGAGACGCTCGACCTGCTGCAAGAGCTGATCGCCGATTATCCCGGCACGGTGCTGGTGGTCAGCCACGACCGCGACTTCTTGGATCGCGTCGCCACCTCGGTGCTCGCCTTCGAGGGCGACGGCCAGTGGCAGGAATATGCCGGCGGTTACAGCGACATGGTGGCGCAGCGCGGCGAAGGCGTGACGGCGAAAGCCACCGCTCAGCCGAAAGCGGCCAAAGAAGCGAAGGCCGCCGCCGACAAGTCCGGCGCGCCGAAGAAACGCCTCGGTTTCAAGGAGCAGCATGCGCTGAAAACGCTGCCGGGACTGATGGCCGATCTGGAGAAGAAGGTCGCGAAGCTGCAGGCGGCGTTGAACGATCCGCAGCTCTTCGCGCGCGACGCGGCGAAGTTCTCCGCCACCGCTGCTGAGCTCGAAAAAGTGCAGGGCGAACTGGCCGCCGCCGAGGAGCAATGGCTCGAACTGGAAATGCTGCGCGAGGAGATCGAGGGCTAAGCCCTCATGCGCGGCTCAGTCGTGCAGCCTAGTCGTGGACCTGACCGCAGCCGCACACTTTGCGTTCCAGGTATGCGAACACCGTCGCATATTGCGGGATGATGCGGCCCTGTTTGGCCTTGGCGTCGACCGCCGTGCTGATGCGCTGCGCGCCGCCGCAGGCTTCCACCATCAACTGCGATTTGCAGGCGCGCTCCAGATGCAGCGCCAGCATGGTCGCCTCCTGGATCGTCTTGCCGGCGGTGACGAGGCCGTGGTTCTGCAGCAGAACCGCGTGATGCTGGCCCAGCGCCTTGGCGACGCCCTTGCCGCGCTCTGGCGTGACGATCAAGTCCGTCGTCTCATCGAACACTGGCAGGCCGTCGCAGAAGACCGAGCCTTCGTGACCGACCGGCTGCAGCGGCAGGCCGAGCGCGGAGAAGGCGACCGCGTGCGGCGCGTGGGTGTGGACCACAGCCTGCACGTCGGGCCGCGCGCGCAGGATTTCCGAATGGATGAAGACCTCCAGATGGCGCGGCGCGGCGCCGGCGGTCTTCTCGCCGTCGAGGTTGCAGGTGATGATGTTGTCCAAGGTGATTTCTTCGAGGCCGAAGGTGTGCGGCTTCATGAAGAAATAATTGGCATCGTCCGGCGTCCGCACGGTGACATGGCCGAAAATGTCGTCGCCTTGTTCCTCGCTGTAGAGGATCTTGCCGGCGTTGATGAGCGTGGTCTTGAGCTGATCGGACATTCTGCTTTCCCCTGTTATGGGCCGCAGAATGCCCTCATTCGGCAATGATATCCAGCAGCGCTTGGCTTGCCTTGCTGCGATAGCGCTCGCGGTGGTGCAGCACATGGAACGGCCGCGCCGGCAGCGGAACGTCGTCGATGCGATAGAGCGCGCCGAGCCGCAACAGCGCCTCGACCACCAGTTCGGAGATGGCGGTGACGCCGCCGCCCGCGACGACGGCGGAGCGCACCGCCTCGTTCGACGGCAATTCCATCGCCACTTTGAGCTTGGCCGGATCGAGGCCGAGGCGTCGCAGCTCCGCCTCAAATTCCGAGCGCGTGCCCGAGCCTTGCTCGCGCAGCACCCAATCGGCTGCGGCGAGATCGGCAAGCGTCACCTTGCGCTGGGCGATCCAGGGATGGTTCATGCCGACGACGATCACCAGCTTGTCGCCGGTGAGGCGCTTGTTGTCGAGCTGGGGCGCATCGATCTCGCCTTCGACGAAGCCGAGATCGGCGGCGCCGCTCTGCACCGCGTCGGCGACCTGGGCGGTGTTGCCGATGGCGAGCTGCACATCCACTTCGGGGTGCGAGCGGCGGAAGGCCATGAGATGGCGCGGCAGCCAATAGCTGGCGATGGTCTGGCTGGCATGGACGGCGAGCTTGCCGCGCGGCCCGCCGGCGAATTCGGCCAGACGTTGCTCGGCGGCTTCGGCGCGCGCCATGACGGCTTTCGCTTCGACAAGGAACAGCTTGCCGGCGTCGGTCAGCTCGATGCGCCGGCCGATGCGGTGGAACAAAGGCGTGCCGTAACGCGCTTCGAGCGTGGCCACGGCGGCGCTGACCGCCGACTGGACCAGGCCGAGCGATTCGGCGGCGCGAGTCATATGTTCGCGCTCGGCGACGGCGACGAAGATGCGGAGCTGCTCGAGCGTCACCGGCGGACCTTTGCGTGTCCCCTGACGCGGCATGGGATCAGGCCAGCCAGAAGGCGAGGGCGAGGCCGAGCGAGGAAATGAACAGCGTCCCGAGGCCGGCGAGCAGCAGCGGCCGCAAGCCCTTGGCGCGGACCTTGGTCAGATCCGTGGCGAAGCCCATGGCGGCGAGGCCCATGCACAAGAGGAAGATGGCGAGGTCGTTGGCGCGTCCCTTCAGCGACGCCGGCACGTCGATGACATTGCCGACGATCATGAGGGCGATGAAGCCCAGGACGAACCAAGGCATCGCCGCCGGAGATGTTCCGGCGGCCGTTTTGCCGCGCATGCGCAGCGCCAGCAGCAACACCATGGCGGGCAGCATGGCAACGCGCAGCAACTTCGCCACCGTGCCGGTCTGGCCCGCGGCGTCGCCCTGCTGAAAGGCGGCGGCGACGGCTTGGCCGAGCTCGTGCAGCGTCGCGCCGCTCCATAAGCCATAGCCGTGCGCGCTCAAAGGCAGCAGCGCGGCGATCAGCGGATAGAGCAGCATGGCCGCCGTGCCGAACAGGGTGATGCAGGCGATGGCGTAGGCCGCGTCCTCTTCCGGTGCCCGGGTCGCGCTGTTCACCGCGGCGATGGCGGAGGCGCCGCAGATCGAGGTGCCGGCGGCGATCAGCGTCGCCAATTGCGACTCGACGCCGAGCAGGCGGCCGAGCGCTTTGATGAACATAAATGTCGCGGCGAGGCAGGAGAGGGCGATGACGGCGCCGCTCCAGCCGATTTCGGCGATCTGGCTCATGGAGATCTGCAGGCCGAGCAGCGCGATGGCAATGCGCAGCACGCGCTTCTGCGAGACGGTCAGGCCCGCTGCGGCGGCTGTCGGCAGGCCAATGGCGGCGCGCAGCGCGATGCCCAGCAGGATGGCGACGACCAGCGGATTGAGCATGGCCCAGCCGGTCATGGCGCGCGGCAGGAAGGCGGCGGCGGCGATCACGGCAGTCAGCAGCAGACCCGGCCATAGGGACACCCTGGAGGCGCCTATAACAGGGGCGCGAAGCGTCAGATCGGAGGACATGTGCAAACTGGCCTAGCTGAAACTCCAGCCAGACTATGTGCAATGCCTATAATCTGTATAACGAATAGATCAGATAGAATCAATCGTTGTGGGTAATTAATTCTTCAGTCAAAACCGGGTGCGAAGAGTTCGCTCAAGGCGACCGGGCGGTGGGCGACGCCTTGCTCGGCGCAATAGGCCAGGAAGGCTTCCAGCGTGGCCTTGTTGCGGGCGATGCCGTAGGGCCAGAAGTCCTGGCCGACCATGGCGCTCATCTCCTCGGCGAGGGCGAAGCTCCAGGGGTAGGGATAGCGCGAGATGGTGCTGTCACGCATGCGCGCCAAGCTGCCGGCCTTGGCCGTCTCGAAGGCGGCGTAGAGCGATTTGGCGATCCAGGGATCGGCGTCGTAGGCGTCCTTCTTGATCGCCACGACATGCATGATCGGGAACAGGCCGCTCTCTTTGCCGTAGGCCTTCTCGGCGGCGACGTAATCGTCAAGCACGCGCTTGCTGCCGGGATTGGCGCCGTGTGAACTGGTCAGGGGATGGGACGTCACGACGGCGTCGATCTCGCCGCTCATCAATAGCGCGTCGAGCGAGCTGTCGGGGCGGCTGGAACGCTTCACGCTCGGCGGCAGCTTAACCGGCAGAATCTCCTGCAAACCCGGGGCGTTCACGCCGGCCTGCACCCATTCGATCTCGTCGAGCTCGATGCCCAACTCGCTCTTGAGGTAGCCGCGCGCGAAAATGCCGGCGGTATGCATCCAGTCGGGATAACCGACGCGCTTGCCGCGCAGATCGGCGAGCGTTTTGACCGGGCCGCCAACGCGCGCGTAAAAGGCCGAGAGGCGGAACATGCGCGAGGTGAAGACGGGAATCGCCGTCAGGCCTTTGTCGCCCTGCGAGAGCAGCGAGACATACATGCCGAGCGACATCTCCGAGACGTCCCATTCGCGGTTCTTGGTGAAGCGCTGGAAGATCTCGGCAATCGGCAGAACGTTGAGTTCGATCTCGATGCCCTCGGCTTTGACCGCGCCATGGGTGAAGTCGCGGCAATGGTCGTATTCGCAGATGGCCAGGGACAGGCGCTTGGTCACGGCAGAACCTCTTGAAAAGACTGGGGGCACCTTAAGGGCTGGGGGTGGAACGGCCCATGCCTAAGATCGGGCGAAAGCGCTCAAAAGGCATAACATTGAATTTAGCCTAGTCTAACATTTCAGTTGTTGCAGGCTAGACGCTCACTTAGTACAGTGATCGCATGTTGATTCAGCCGACGTCCCGCTTCGAGTCGCATCCGGCTCCTTCCGCCGCCTTCCAGCATCTGCTGGCCGGGGTGGACCGGGCCGTGCGCGGCGCGGCCCACCCGCAAGCGCTGATCGATGGCGTGACGGGTTCGCTGCGCGAGGTGATTGGGGAGCGCGACCTGCTGACGGCGGCGCAAAAGCAGCCCGACCCGGCGCGCTACAAGCAGCATGTGCTCCATGTCGCGCCCGATGGGCTCTATTCCCTGGTGTCGCTGGTCTGGCTGCCGACCCAGGAGACGCCGGTGCACGACCATGTGTCCTGGTGCGTCGTCGGCGTCCATCAGGGCGTCGAGCGGGAAACCAATTACCGCTGCGATGGCGGCGATTGCCTGACGGAGATGGGCGAGGGGCTCAATCTGGCCGGCACGGTGGTCGGGCTGTTGCCGCCGGCCGATATCCATAAGGTCGCCAATGGCGGCGACGGCCTGGCCGTCTCGCTGCATATCTACGGCGCCGACCTGTCGCGCTGCGGCACCAGCATCCTGCGCCGCTACAATTAATCTCAGGGCGGCCTTTAAGCCAGCGTCACGCTGACTTGCTGCAGCTTCGGGCTCGACATGATGGCGTCGAGCACCATCTGGCGCGCCGATTCGATCTGCTCGACCACCGCTTCCTCCGCCGCCGCCGCGTCGCCTTCGATCATCGCGTCGATCAGCGACTTGTGCTCGTGCTGCATTTCCTTGGTGCGGTCGCGGATCGACAGGCCGACATGGAACAAGCGCTCCATCTCGTCCAGCAATCGCTCCATGTTGGAGGCCAGCTTGCGGTTGCCCGAGGCGCGCGCCAGCGCCAGGTGGAAGGCCTTGTTGCTGGCGAGGAAGTTCTGCTCGCTCTCGCGGTCGCCCGGCACATAGCCGGCGGTGCAGATGCGGTCCAGCTCGCGCAATTCCTTCTCGTCGACATTGCCGATGGCCAGGCGCACGGCGGCCGGCTCGACGATGGCGCGATAGTCGAACAGGTCTTTGACATATTCGAGCGTGATCGGCGCGATGACATAGCCGCGGCGCGGATAGGAGACGACCATCTCGTCCTGCGCAAGGCGCAGGAGCGCAGAACGGATCGGCGCCTTGCCGAAGCCGTAGCGCGCGGCGAGCTGGCTCTCGGTGATCTCTTCGTCTGGGCGCAGCACGCAGCGGATGATGTCGCGGCGGATCTGGTCGTAGGCGATATCGCTGAGGCCTTTTTCGCGCGCCGGCTTGCCGTCGGTCGCGGCGGCGAGCGAAACCACGCGCTCCGCCTTGCTCTTACTCGTCGTCATCCGAACGCTCCTTTATGCGGCTCTGCGGCCTGATGGCCGAGGCCAAAATAACGCACGGCTAGATTCAACGCGCCGCTATCTTCGGCGGGCGGTGCACGGTCACGTCCGGCGCGTTGCCCGCATACTTGCGCACATCAACAAGGGCGCTGAGCGGCGACGGGCCTTGGCCCAGCTTCGAGGTGCCGCGATCGCGGGTCAGTACGTTGGGGTTGCCGTGAACGTCGAGGCTGCCCGGCGTCGTCGGATCGGCCGGATCGTACCATGCGCCGGTGGAAATCTGCACCACGCCGCGGCGCAGCCGGTCGCTGACTTCGGCACCGGCGAGGCAGCGGCCGCGCGCGTTGAAAATCTCGACGATGTCGCCTGTCGCAATGCCGCGCGCGGCGGCATCCATCGGATTGAGCCGCACCGGCTCGCGCCCGGCGATCTTGCTGTCGGCGCTGACGCCGACCGGATCGAGCTGGCTGTGCAGCCGCGATTTCGGCTGGTTGGTGATCATATGCAGCGGATGCTTGCCATTCTCATCGGCGAGCCATTCGTAAGGCTCTAGCCATACGGGGTGTCCGGGGCAATCGTCGTAGCCGAAGCCGGCGATGTCGGCGCAGAAGATCTCGATCTTGCCGCTCATGGTGTTGAGCGGGTGGCCGGCGGGATCGCGGCGGAAATCCTCGAACAGTACGAAGTCCTTTTCCGGCACCGGCAGCTCGACGTAGCCGGCGTCCCAGAAGGACTCGAAGCTCGGGATCGGTAGGTCGCGCTTGGCCAGGCCGTCGCGAAACTGCTCGTACATATGTTTGAGCCAGTCCATCTCGCCGCGGCCTTCGGTGAAGGCCTGCTCGGTGCCGAGACGGCGGGCGAGATCGCGGAAGATGACGAAGTCGTCGCGCGCCTCGCCGACCGGCTCGATATGCTTGTGCATGGCGATGATGAAACGGTCGCGCGAAGACGTGCCGATGTCGTTGCGCTCCAGCGCGCTGGTCGCCGGTAGCACGATGTCGGCATGGCGCGCCGTCGAGGTCCAGGCGATCTCGTGCACCACCACGGTGTCGGGGCGGCGGAAGGCTTCGACCAGGCGGTTGATGTCCTGGTGATGATGAAACGGATTGCCACCGGCCCAATAGACCAGTTTGACGTCCGGGTAGGTGATCTTCTTGCCGTCGTAATCGATGGTCGCCCCGGGTTCGAGCAGCATGTCGGCGATGCGCGCCACCGGAATGGCGAAATTCATCGGATTGCGTCCGGTCGGGAAACGGGGCGCGCCGACTTCGGGGCCGGGAACGCCGGGGCCGCCGATCGAACCGTAGCCGTAGCCGAAGCCGCCGCCGGGCATGCCGATCTGCCCGAGCATGGCGGCGAGCACGGCCAGCATCCAGAACGGCTGTTCGCCGTGATCGGCGCGCTGCAGCGACCAAGCGCAGGCCAGCATGGTGCGCGAGCGCGCCATGCGGCGGGCCAGCTCGACGATGGTGTGGGCATCGATGCCGCAGATGGCGGCGGCCCAGGCCGCGCTTTTCGGCGCGCCGTCGCTCTCGCCCATCAGATAGGGCAGGAATTTCTCGAAGCCGACCGTATGCGTGGCGAGGAAGGCTTTGTCATGCAGGCCTTCGGCGACCAGCGTATGCGCCAGGCCGAGCATCAGAGCCGTGTCGGTGTTGGGCTTGGGCGCGATCCAGTCGGCGCCGAGATAGTCCGGGCTGTCGTCGCGGATCGGCGTGATCGAGACGAACTTCACGCCGCCGTCGCGCGCCTTCTGCAGCCAGATTTCCGAATCGTGGGCGCCGCAGCCGCCGGAATAGACCTGCATGTTGCGGATATTGGCGCCGCCGAACAGCACCATCAGGTCGGTATGTTCGGCGATGTTGCGCCAGGTGGTCATCGGTCCGCC
>DASTMO010000036.1:0-23547 GCA_035714115.1 Alphaproteobacteria bacterium | reverse complement strand
GCCGACCAGATTCTCGACTGTGGCGGCGTCTGGTTCGACAAGCCGCCGGACATGGCCCATGCGCGCGGCCACCTGCTGGCGCTTCGCGGCCGCAGCCACGTCCTGGCGACGGCCGTCTGCGTCGTCCGCGACGGCGAGCGTCTGTGGCATGGCCGGGCGCGGCCGCGGCTGACGATGCGGGCCTTCGGCGACCGCTTCCTCGACGACTATCTCGCGCGAGAGGGTACGGCCATCCTGTCCTCGGTCGGCGCCTATCGCCTGGAAGGGCCCGGCGTCCAGCTCTTCGCCGAGATCGAGGGCGACCACTTCTCCATCCTCGGGCTGCCGCTGCTGCCGCTGCTCGATTTCCTGCGCAACCACGGGGTCGTGAAAGCATGATCATTTCCGGTCAGGCGAAGCTCGCCGGCGTCATCGGCTGGCCGGTCGGCCATTCGCGCTCGCCGCGCCTGCATGGCTGGTGGCTCGAACATTATAAAATCGACGGCGCTTATCTGCCGCTCGCCGTCGCGCCCGAGCAGTTCGCCCATGTGCTGCGCACCTTGCCGCAGATGGGATTTCGCGGCGTCAACGTCACCGTGCCGCATAAGGAGGCGGCGTTGGCGGCGGTCGATGTCGCCGACGATCATGCGCGCCGCATCGGCGCGGTGAACACGATCATCGTGCGCGAGGACGGCTCGCTCGAAGGGCGCAACACCGACGGGCTCGGCTTCTTGGCCCATCTCGTCGAGAGCGCGCCGCATTGGAACGCCGAAGCCGCGCCGGCCGTCATCATCGGCGCCGGCGGCGCGGCGCGCGCCATAGCTGTCGCCCTGCTCGATGCCGGCGCGCCGCAAGTGCGCCTGATCAATCGCACGCGCGAGCGCGCGGAAGCCCTTGCCCTTGCGCTCGGCGATCCGCGCTTGAAAGTCGTGCCGTGGATCGCGAGGGGTGCGGCGCTGGGCGACGCCGGCGTCATCGTCAACACAACCACACAAGGCATGCGCGGCCAGCCGCCGCTCGATCTCGATCTCGCCGCCGCGCCGAAAAGCGCGGTGCTGTTCGATTGCGTTTATGCGCCGCTGGAGACGCCGCTGCTGACCGCAGCCAAAGCGCGCGGCATGGCCGGGGTGGACGGCCTCGGCATGCTGATCCATCAGGCGCGCCCCGGCTTCGCCGCCTGGTTCGGCCGCGAGCCTGAGATCACGCCGGCCCTGCGCGCGTTTCTCGCCGAAGGCCTCTAGCCATGTTCGTGCTCGGCCTGACCGGATCGATCGGCATGGGCAAGAGCGAGACGGCCAAGATGCTGCGCGCCAAAGGCGTGCCGGTGTTCTCCGCCGACGAAGAAGTGCATCGCCAGACGGCGAAGAACGGCCCGGCGCTCGCCGCCATCGCGCGCGCTTTTCCCGGCACGGTGGCGGGCGGACGGCTCGACCGTCAGGCGGTCGCCAAGCTGGTGTTCGACGAGACGCGCGATCCGGAGCGCAAGAATCTGCGCAAGCTGGAAGCGATCCTGCATCCGCGCGTGCGCGAGGCCGAACGGCGCTTTCTCAAAGCCGCGCGCGCCGCGCGCAAGCCCGCTGTCGCGCTCGATATCCCGCTGCTCCTCGAAGGCGGCGATCTTGGCCGCGTCGATGCCGTGCTGGTCGTCTCGGCGCCTGCTCCGGTGCGCGCGGCGCGCGTGCTTCGCCGCCCCGGCATGACCCGCGAAAAGATGGCGGCGGTGATCGCGGCGCAGATGCCTGACGCGCTAAAGCGTCGGCGCGCCGATTATCTGCTGCCGACCGGGCTCAATCGCCGTGATACATTGGCGCGGCTGACGCGCTTGCTCGCGCAGCTTCGTCCCCCCCGCTTCTGGCGCAGTCGGAAACAGCCTCATGCGTGAGATCATCCTCGACACCGAAACCACCGGCCTCGATCCCAAGGCGGGCCACCGGCTGGTTGAAATCGCCTGCATCGAGCTGATGAACCGCGTGCCGACCGGCAACGTCTTTCACCGCTACGCCAACCCTGAACGCGACATGCCGGCAGAAGCTTTCGCGGTGCATAAGCTGAGCAGCGAGTTTCTGTCCGACAAGCCGCTGTTCGCTTCCTACGCCGACGAGCTGATCGCATTCATCGCCGGCGACGACATCGTCGCGCACAACGCCGAATTCGACATGCGTTTCCTCAACGCCGAATTCGAGCGCGCGGGCAAGCCGCCCCATCCGGGCAAGTCGATCGACACGGTGGCGATGGCGCGTCAGAAATATCCTGGCCAGCCCGCCTCGCTCGATGCCTTGTGCAAGCGCCTCGGGGTCGACAACACCATGCGCACGGTGCACGGCGCGCTGCTCGACGCCGAATTATTGGCGGCGGTCTATCTGGAGATGAACGGCGGGCGTCAGCACGGCTTCGCGCTGGCCGACGATGCGGCGTCGGATGGCGGCTCCATGATCGTCCAGCCGGTGCTGCGCGACGGGCCGGTGCGTGCGCCGCGCCCTCACGCGGCGAGCGCGGCGGAGCTCGAAGCCCACGCCGCTTTCCTCGGCAAACTCAAAAATCCGATCTGGTCGGCCTAAACCTGACGCTGCAGGCCTTGGTCGCCGCTTAAACGGTGACGTTGCTGCTGCCGGTCGCGCCAGCCGCCTGAGACTGCTGATAGAGCGCGGCGAAATCGATCATGTTGAGATAGAGCGGCGCGAAACTGCCTTGGTGCGTGGCGTCGGCGACGATGCTGCGGATGAAGGGGAACATCAGGCCGGCGCAATGCACGCGCAGGATCGGTTCGATCTGGTCCTGCGGGATGTTGACCAGAGCGAACAGGCCGCAATAGGTCATCTCGATCAGGAACAGCGTCTTCTCGCCTGCCAGGGTGTGGACCTGGACCATCACCGCCACTTCATGCAGCGATTCCTTGGCCAGGCGCGTCTTGACCGAAACGTTGACGTTGACCGTCGGGTTCGGATTGTTCTGCGTCAGCGAATCGAGCGGCGAGGGATTCTCGAACGACAGATCCTTCAGATACTGGGCGATGGTCTGCAGCATCGGCCCTTGGGCCGGCGCGTTGGCTTGATCGCCAGTCGGCGGAACGTTGCTGTCGGACATGGAAAGGCCTTTCTCGAAACGGCGGGCAAAATGCGGTGCGGCGGGGGTACCACGAAAGCCGCGCCGATTGCAATTCACGCGCGACGCCCGATCGCCGAAGGGGATTTGCGGCCGCTTGGTTTAAGGCTTCTGGGGCGGCAGGCGGTTTTGCGGGTCGGGGTCGGTGACGTCGCGATAATCGCCCTCGATGACGGTCGGCCCGCCGCCGGCTCCCCGCTCGAATGGCCCGCGACCGAAGGGGCCGCGTCCGCTCGCGGCATAGACGCGCACCCGCTGCGAGCCTTGCAGCCAGCCCCACAGGCCGCGTCCCAAGGTCCGGCGCAGCACCGGCAAGACCAGCAGGATGCCGATGGCATCGGTGAGAAAGCCGGGCAGGATCAGGCAGATGCCGGCGAAGAAGACCGCGAGCCCGTCGAGCAGCTCGCCAGCCAGCGTGCCGCTCGCTTCGCCGCCGCGCGCATCAACGTCCGCCAGGGCTTGGCGGATGCGGCTCATGGCGAGCGCGCCTTGGCTGCGGATGAGATATGTCCCGGCGACGGCGGTGAGCAGAATCCAGCCGATGGTGGCCCAGGCGCCGATCTCGCCGCCGATCTCGATCAGCAGCCAGATCTCGGCGATAGGCCAGAGCAGGAACCCGATGATAAAGGGCATGGAGCCTAAAGTCGGGCGTGAGGGGCGCGAATTCAAGACGAATCCGCGCATCCTCACGCGCTTTTCAGCGCCAATCCCGCTTAAACCGCACGCAGCCGTGCCGCGTCCTGCCGCTACGCGGCACGAACTCGAGCAACGAACACGTCGACCTTCTCGCGCAGGGTTTCGCCCTGCTTGGCCAGTTCGCTGGCCGACGACAGCATCTGCTCGGCGGCGGCGCCGGTTTCGCTGGCGGCTTGGGTGACGTTGACGATGTTCGAAGAGACTTCGCGCGTGCCCTGAGACACCTGCTGCGCGTTATTGGCGATCTCCGCCGTCGCCGCGCCCTGCTGCTCGACAGCGGATGCAATGGTCGTGGCGATCTCGTTGATCCGCACGATGGTGCCGCCGATGGCGCCGATCGCCGTCACCGAACTTTCGGTGGCGGATTGCATCTCGGCGATCTTGCTCGAGATTTCCTCGGTTGCCTTGGCGGTCTGGCTGGCCAAATTTTTCACTTCCGAGGCGACCACCGCGAAACCCTTGCCGGCATCGCCCGCGCGCGCCGCCTCGATGGTGGCGTTGAGCGCCAGCAAGTTGGTCTGGCCGGCGATGTCGCTGATCAGCTGCACCACGTCGCCGATCTTCTGCGCCGCTTCGGCAAGGCCCTTGATCTGCTGATTGGTGCGCTCGGCCTCGCTCACCGCTTGGCTGGCGATGTTCACCGATTCGGTCACCTGGCGGCCGATCTCGGTGATCGACGAAGACAGCTCCTCCGACGCCGTGGCGACGGTTTGGACATTCGCGGAAGCCTGTTCTGAGGTTGCGGCGACCGCGCTCGCCTGCGCGTTGGTCTCTTCGGCGGTGGCCGACATCGATTGCGCCGTCGCTTGCAACTCGCTTGCCGCCGAGGAGACGCCGTTGACGACGCCGCGGATCGAGGCCTCGAACTCGTCGGCCAGACGATCCATCGCGGCGCGCTTGTCGGCTTCGGATTTCGCTTCGAGCGCCTCCTGCTCGGCGCGCATCCGTTCCGTCTCGCGCATATTGTCTTTGAACACCTGGACCGCCGCGGCCATTTCGCCGATCTCGTCATGGCGGCCGCGCGCCGGGATCTCGCTTTCCAGATCGCCGGCAGCGAGTTTGGTCATCGCCATCGTCATCGAAACGACGGGCTTGGCGATGCCGCGCCCGAGCACGAAGGCGATGACGAGGCCGAACAGCAGCGCGCCGCCCGACAAGATCGCGGTCAGCAGCAAGGTCTGATGCGCCGCGCCGCGCGAATGGTCTTCCATCGCGTCCATCGCCGATCCTTGCGCGTCGGTGATCTGCTTGAGCTCGGCGGAGATCTTGGCCGCGCCGCCCGCCATCGTGCTGTTCAGCATGGATTCGAGGTCCATCGTCTTGACCACGGCGTCAGAGAAGGCGTTGCGATAACCCTCCATGTCGCGCAGGACGGCGTTCAAAAGCCCGAGCCGGCGCGGGTTCTCGATGCGGCGCATGGCGGCGTCGGCATCTTCGGCGAACTTTTCGAATTGCGTGCTGATGCGGTCGGCCAGCTCGCTGTCGGGCTTGTTCAGGAAGGTCAGCACGCTGAGGCGGATGCTCATCAGCATGCCCTGGGTGACGGCGGCATAAGCCACCTCCTCCTGGGCGCCGGCGGCCATCGCCTGCTTGATGAAGTCGTCCATGCCCTTTTGCGCCTTCTCGCCGAGCGGCCCGATCTTCTCGGTGAGCAGAGCCTCGCGCTCGGTGCGCATGTCGATGGCTTTGTCGAAATTGGCGCTGTAGCTCTTCACGTCGTCGCGCAATTTGAGCACGCGTTGGCCGCGCGCCGCGTCGGCGGAGGACGCGCCGGTCTCGCCCATCTGCTCGATGAGATGCGCGAGCTGGCTGCGCGCCGCCTTGCCGACGGCGGCATCGCCGCTGACGATGAACTGCGCGGCGTTGCGTTGTAGCACCGTCATGTCGTTCTGGATGTCGTAGAGATCGACCGTCTCGGCCGCTTGGCCGGCATAGGTCTCGAAGGTGCCGCTCAGCTGGCGCACGCCGAGCAGCCCGACGGCGGCGACGGCGATGAGCAAGGCGAGGACGAGAAAGAATCCGGCGAGAATCTTCGCGCGGATCTTGAGCTGGACGGCGGCGCGAAGCGAAGCGGAAAGCGACATGGACGACCCCTGAACAACGGCTGCGAGGCAGCCGGACGATTCAGGGAGGCCATAACCGGCGAGACTTTAACCGGGAGTTAAATCGCCGGCGGACCTATCCGTCGGCAGTGGGAAAAAGCCGCGCCCGGCATACGCGAGTATGCCTCACGCATGCCGAGCGGCTTTTCGTCCTACCATTTAGGCGGCGCGCACACGAGAGATGAAGACATCGACTTTTTCGCGCAGGGTCTCGCCCTGCTGCGACAGATCGCCCGCCGAAGACAGCACCTGCTCGGCCGCGGCGCCGGTTTCGCTCGCCGCCTGGGTGACATTGACGACGCTCGAGGACACTTCCTGCGTGCCGCGCGCCGCCTGCTGCACGTTGGTGGCGATTTCCGCCGTCGCCGCGCCCTGCTCTTCGATAGCCGAGGCGATGGTGGTCGAGATCTGGTCGATTTGGCCGATCGTGTCGGCGATCTCGCGGATGGCGCCGCTGGAAACCTGTGTCGCGCTTTGCATCTCGGCGATCTTGCCGGTGATCTCTTCGGTCGCCTTGGCGGTCTGGCTCGCCAGGTTCTTCACTTCGGAGGCGACGACCGCGAAGCCCTTGCCGGCTTCGCCGGCGCGCGCGGCCTCGATAGTGGCGTTGAGCGCCAGCAAGTTGGTCTGCGCGGCGATGTCGGTGATCAGCTGCACCACATCGCCGATCTTCTGCGCCGCATCGGCCAGCGTGATCATCTGATGCGTGGTCTGCTCGGCCTGGTCCACCGCCTTGCGGGTGATGGTGCTGGCCTGGCTCACTTGCCGGCTGATCTCGCTGATCGAGGACGACAGCTCTTCGCCGGCGGTGGCCACGGTCTGCACATTGTTCGATGCCTGCTCGGAGGCGGCCGCCACGGTGGTCGCTTGGGCGTTGGTCTCCTCGGCGGTGGCGGACATCGACTGCGCAGTGGCTTGCAGCTCGGTGGCGGCGGCCGAGACGCTGTTGACGACGCCGCGGATCGAAGCTTCGAAATCGTCAGCGAGCTGGTTCATCGCCGCGCGCTTGTCGGCCTCGGCTCGCGCCTTCATGGCCTCCTGTTCAGCGCGCAGGCGATCGGTCTCGATCATGCTGTCCTTGAAGACTTGCACGGTCTCGGCCATCTGGCCGATCTCGTCCTTGCGGCCGCGCGCCGGAACCGTCACGGCGAGATCGCCGCCGGCCAGCTTCTGCATCGCGCCCGTCATGCCGATCACCGGCTTGGCGATGCCGCCGCCGATGAAATAGGCGAGCAGCAGGCCCATGGCGAGCGCCGCGAGCGACAGCGCGCCGGAGAGATTGAGGCTCGCGCTCACGTCGGCGCGCGTCTCGCTTTCCATCTCGTCCATGCGCTGGGTTTGCGCGGTGCTGAGTTCGTTAATCGTCTTGGCCATGTCGCTGGCCAGCTTGGCCATGGTGCCGTTGACCAGCGTGTCGACCTCGGCGACCTTGGCGGCCACCTCGGTGAAGGCGTCGTGATAATCGCGCACGGTCTTGCCGACCTCGGCGAGAACGACCTTATGCTCGCCGCGCAGGCGCTCGGTCGAATCGGCGGCGACCTTGTGGAAATCGGCGAAGATCACATGTGCCTTCTCAGCCTGATCCTTGCTCGGCGTGGCGAGGAAGCGCAGGGCGTTGATGCGAGCGCTGGTCAGCGCCGCTTCGACGCGGCGGGCATGGCCGAGGCTTTCGCTGTCGCCCGAATTGACGACGGCGGCGCCGAAACGCTCGATGGCGCTTTGCGCCTTCTCGCCGGTCGGGTTCATCGTGCCGTTCAGTAGCTTGTCGCGCTGGGTGCGGTGGTCGACGACCTTGTCGAACTGCTCGGCATATTGCGCCATGGGCGCGGCGAGGCCGGCGAATTTGGCCTTGCGGCCGGGATCGAGGATCAGATTGGCCACGCGCGGGATGTCGGCGCGAATCTCCTCCATCAGGCTGCGCGCTTCCTTGGCGTGGGCGGCATCGCCGCTGTCGGCGAACAGGATGACGAAGCGGCGCATCTGGGCGATGTCGTTCTCGACCTCCATGACGTTCATGGCGCTGTCGGAGATGGCGGCATAGCGGTCGAAGGTGAGCCGGGTGTTGTCGAGACCGAAAAAGCCGGTGCCGCCGACGGCGATGAGCAGGGCGAGCACCAGGCCGAAGCCTAAATTTACTTTGGCGCGGATTTTAAGATCCGACAGCATTCGGAGGGCGGAGCGGGTCATAACTCTCATCCTTTTGAAATCACTAAATAAAGGGAGCCGCCCGGCGCATGCGAGGGGGGATCGAAGACCATCGTCGGGGGGAAATCGAGGGCCCACACGCCGGGCGACTACACATAAAGAAATATGCTTAAAGAATTAAACGCGAATTAAAATCAACCCCCGTCCAAAGGTCATTTCTACGAATTTGACGGCGCATTGGGATAGGTCGGGCAGCGGAACCGGCATCCAGAGGCGACCGTTCGCCTTGTATTGCCCAGCCGGGGGGGCCAAATCCTCGTGAAGGCAGGTCGTCGGGTGGGCCGTCCCCTGCCAGCCATGCTAGGCTGAGAGAAATTTCGCCCCGCGTCATTCCGCGACCTTCGGACAGCGCCAGGGGCTAACGTTAAGACAGGAACCTTCATGGGCAGCGGCCTTCCCTTCGTCGACATCATCTTTTTTGCGCTGGTGGCGGGCTTCATCATCCTGCGGCTGCGCGCCGTGCTCGGCCGCCGCACCGGCAATGAGCGCCGCCGCGATCCTTTCGCCAAGCCGCAGGCTCCGGCCGAAAACCAGCGCTCGGGCGATGTCGTCCCCCTGCCGCGCCGCGAATCGGCGGATGCCGCCATTCCCGGTCCGCTCGGCGGCGCGCTGACGCAGATCAAGCTCGCCGACCCTTCGTTCGAGGAAGCGACGTTCGCCGAAGGCGCGCGTTCGGCCTTCGATTACATCGTCGGCGCTTTCGCCGAGGGCGACCGCGCCAAGCTCAAGCCGCTGCTCGCCGAAGACGTCTTCGCCAATTTCGAACAGGCGATCGCCGCGCGCGAACAGGCCGGACATAAGGCCGAGACGACGCTGGTGCGCATCAAGTCGGCGGAGATCGTCGAGGCGCGCATGGAAGGCCAGAGCGCCTTCCTCACGGTCAAATATGTCAGCGAGCAGATCAACGTCACGCGCGACGGCGAAGGCAAAGTGGTCGAGGGGAACCCGGACCGCATCACCGAGGCGACGGATCTGTGGACCTTCGCGCGCAACACGCGCTCGTCGGACCCCAACTGGACTCTCGTGCGCACCGACGTTCAAGAGTAATCTCTGCGGCCATGATGGCCGCAGAACGCTCTCCCTCCCCTCGCCTTCTCTTCAACCTGCTTGCTGCCGGCGCTTTGGCGCTGCTTGCCGCTTGCGCACCGCGCGAAGCGGAGAAGAAACCCGACGCGCTCACGCTGGCGCCTGTCGGCTTCAACGCCCTGCCCGGCTGGGCCGAGGACGATCAGTCCGCCGCCCTGCCCGCCTTGCGCAAAAGCTGCGCCTATTTCGCGCGCCAATCGGACACGACACGGCTGCAGCCGGCGCCGACCGACAGCCAAGCGCCGGGCATCGGCGGTTTCGTCAGCGATTGGCGCGCCGTCTGCGCCGCTGCGCAGACCGTGCCGGACAACAACCGCGCCGCCGCGCGCGCCTTCTTCGAACGCGAGTTCAAGCCCTTCAAAGCGGCGAACAACAAAGACACGCAGGGTCTCTTCACCGGCTATTACGAAGCCGAGCTGCGCGGCGCCAAACAGCCGAGCGCGCGCTACAATGTGCCGCTTTATAAAGTGCCGAGCGATCTCGTCGCCGTCGATCTCGCCGAATTCGGCTCCGAGTTTTCGGGCCGCACCATCGCCGGCAAGGTCGTGCAGGGCAAGTTGCGCCCCTACGACGACCGCGCCACCATCGAAAAAGGTTCGCTCAAGAACAAGAACCTCGAGCTGATCTGGGTCGATGACGCCATCGACGCTTTCTTCCTGCATATCCAGGGCTCGGGCCGCGTGCAGATGGACGACGGCTCGGTCACGCGCGTCGGCTATGCCGGCAAGAACGGCCAGCCTTATGTCGCCATCGGCCGCGAACTGGTGACGCGCGGCGTGATGAAGGCCGAAGACGTCTCGATGCAATCTTTGCGCGCCTGGCTCAAGGCCAATCCGCGCGAAGCCGAACCGCTGATGAACGCCAACCGCTCTTACGTCTTCTTCCAGGAAACGAAGAGCGCCGGCCCGAACGACGGGCCGATCGGCGCGCAGACGGTAGCGCTCACGCCGGGCCGCAGCTTGGCGGTCGATCGCAAATTCCTGCCGCTCGGACTGCCGATCTGGCTCGATGCCTCGCATCCCGACGGCGCCGGCAAAGCGTCCAGCTCCGGCGATGTGCGTGTGCGCCGCCTGATGGTGGCGCAGGACACCGGCGGCGCGATCCGCGGCCCGGTGCGCGGCGACGTTTTCTTCGGCTGGGGCGAGCAGGCGGCGGCGATGGCCGGCATGATGCGCGATCGCGGCGAATATTATCTGCTGCTGCCCAACGCGGTCGCCGCGCGCAACATCCAGCCGAGCAGCTGACGAGGCATCCGGGGGCGATGAAAGATCTCGTACCCGACGATGAGCTGTGGTGGCGGGTCGCCGAGAGCATCACGCCGCTGCAGCATCGCCGCCGCACGCCCTCGTTGAAACCGCCGGCCAAAGCGGAGCAGGGGGAAGCAGCCGCACCGCGCAAAGCGCGCGCCATGCCGGCGCCGAAACCTGCCCCCGCGCACAAGCCGACGCTCGCCGAACTGACCCATGATCGCTTGAGCGATCTCGACAAGCGCACCGGCCAAAAGCTGGTGCGCGGCAAGCTGCCGCTCGAAGGCCGCATCGATCTGCACGGCATGACGCAGGAACAGGCCCATCGCCATCTCGCGCGCTTCATCGAGACCAGCGCCGAGGTCGGCAAGCGCTGCGTCCTGGTCATCACCGGCAAAGGAACGAAGGCGAGCGGGGAGGTCGGCGTGTTGCGCGCCGCCGTGCCGCGTTGGCTCAACGGTTCGGACCTGCGTCCGCTGGTGCTGGCGATTCGCTACGCGCAAGCCAAAGACGGCGGGGAGGGCGCGCTCTATGTGCTCTTGAAGCGCCGTCGCGATTCCCGATGACTCCGTTTGGAGCCAAATTGCGCGAGCTGCGCCGCGTGCGCGGCTTGACGCTGCAGGAAATGGCCAAGAGCCTGGAAATCTCTTCGGCCTATCTTTCGGCGCTGGAGCATGGCAAGCGCGGGCGGCCGAGCCCTATGCTGGTGCGCCAGATCTGCACCTTCTTCACCATCATCTGGGAAGAAGCGGAGGAGCTCGAACGCCTGGTGCGCGTCTCGCATCCGCGCGTCGTCGTCGATAGCGCCGGTCTCAGCCCACGCGCAACCGAACTGGCGAACTTGCTGGCCGAACGCATCGGCGATCTCAGCGAGGACGAGCTAAGAGTGTTTCTTGAAAAGCTTTATTCTGTTTCGCCAAAAAGACCTACCCGTAGATAAAGACTTCTCCGAGTTTGGTTCTGCAAATTTCCAATCGGCAAACTCATCTGGATTGGGCATAAGGCCTAATTTTTCAGCTTTAGAAAAATCTGGCCTAATAACTTTAGGCGCGTGTTTGCCAAATTTTTCTGCGAGCATTTCACAATGAGGCACTAAAACTTCTAAAAGTCGATTACTGAAAAAAATGCAGTCATCATTCAAAATGTAAATACTGTCGATAAACGATTTAATACTTTCATCAAGATGACCATTCTCGTCAGGCACCCCAAAATATTGAAAGGCGGTCATTGGCTTGATCTGACCACTGGCAGAGAGAGTTTTGTATTGCTCGATGAAATCGTTCTTACGCTCCATCATGTCTTTAAGGGCGAACAGAGCCTGCTTTAGAATTGTGACTAACGTTAATGCGTGTGCTCCTGGAGACGTCTTTTCAAAAAGCTGTTCTTGTAAAATTTCGATGGGGGTTTCTGTCGGGGGTAAAATTCTAAAATCAGTAACAAGTTTATAAATCGCGCCCTGCGCGATTTTTCCTCGTTGTAAGGCCTCTCTGAACGCAATAAATCCTGCGCGTTCTCGATCGTAAGTTTCTTTAGTTTCTTTAAGATGTTGCCGCTTTGTGGAAATACAGCGATTGCAGATGTCGTGAATTAGAATAATGGCGTTGTTTGTGTGTCTAATTTCAGCGAGCAAAGTTTCTTTGCTTTTAGACTTTTCAACAATGTATTGACCGCCATATGCACCAGCAAAAGCGCCTAATAGCGCAGTTGAAAAATTCGAATTAAGAAGATTTATAATTACGCTCCAAAAGGACGTAATTAAAAATAAGAGCCATCCGAAACCGGATAGCTCTAGAGCTAGAGCAATCAAAAATAGTTGCCACTCAAACACCGACGCCCCCCGACTTCAGTTATTTAATCGCTGTTTGGCTCTGGGACTTTTTTAAAGCATACCAAGCTGCTTGGCCAATTCCTCGTCCCAAAAGGCCGCTTCGATCTTGTGGCCGTCGAGGTCGCGCAGGAAGCAGCCGTAGTAGGGCGCGCCGTAATGTTCGCGCCCGCCCGGCGCGCCGTCGCCTGTGGCGCCGGCTTTCAGCGCGGCGTCCCAGAAGGCATGCACGGCCTCCTTGCTTGGCGCGATGAAGCCGACATGGCTGCCATTGCCGACATTGGCCGGTTTGCCGTCGATCGGCGTCTGCACCCAGAACTCGGGATAGACCTTGCCGTAAGCGACCGCGCCCGGATGTTCCATGATGCGCTTGCAGCCGAGCGGCGCGAGCACGGCGTCATAGAAGGCGATGGCCTTTTCGAATCGGTTGGTGCCGATGGAGACGTGGGAGAGGGCGCTAGGATTCGAATCGGACATGAGCGTGCTCCGCAGTTGGTCATCGGCTGCGATGAAAGCCGATGACCAACTGCGAGGCAACAGCCTATGCGGGCAGGATCAGAGGATGAACTTCGACAGGTCGGTGTTCTTCGCCAGATCGCCGACATGCTGGCGCACGAAGCCGGCGTCTACGCTCACCGTGGCGTTCGGCGTGTCGGAGGCGGTGAAGCTCACCTCTTCGAGCAGCCGCTCCATCACGGTGTGCAGGCGGCGCGCGCCGATGTTCTCGACCGTGTCGTTGACCTCGACGGCGACCTTGGCGATCTCGCTCAATCCGTCGTCGGTGAAGGCGAGAGCGACTTTCTCGGTGGCGAGCAGAGCGCTGTATTGCTTGATCAGGCTGGCCTGCGGCTCTTTGAGGATGCGCACGAAATCCTCCAGTGCCAGCGCTTTCAGCTCGACGCGGATCGGCAGGCGGCCCTGCAATTCCGGCAGCAGGTCGGAGGGCTTGGCGACCGAGAAGGCGCCCGAGGCGATGAACAGCACATGGTCGGTCTTCACTGGGCCATGTTTGGTCGCCACCGTGGTGCCTTCGATCAGCGGCAACAGATCGCGTTGCACGCCTTCGCGGCTGACGTCGCCGCCGCGCCGCTCTTCGCTGGCGCAGATCTTGTCGATCTCGTCGAGGAAGACGATGCCGTTCTGCTCGACCGTGCTGATCGCCTCGCGGGTGATGCTTTCCGGATCCAAGAGCTTGTCGCTCTCCTCGTCGATCAGCACGCCGTAGGAATCGGCGACCGTCATCTTGCGCGTGCGCTTGCGCCCGCCGAAGGCCTTGCCGAACATATCGCCGAGATTGAGCATGCCCATCTGCGCGCCGGGCATGCCGGGAATGTCGAAAGTCGGCATGCCGCCGCCGGAATTGTCATTGGTCTCGATCTCGATCTCTTTGCCGTCGAGCTCGCCGGCGCGCAGCATGGCGCGGAATTTGCGGCGCGTCTCGTCGCCGGCGTTCTCGCCGACGAGGGCGGCAAGCACGCGCTCTTCCGCCGCAAGCTCGGCCTTGGCGCGCACGTCCTTGCGCAGGCGTTCGCGCGTCATGCCTATGGCGACCTCGACGAGATCGCGGATGATCTGCTCGACGTCGCGCCCGACATAGCCGACCTCGGTGAACTTCGTCGCTTCGATTTTGAGGAACGGCGCTTGCGCCAGCTTGGCGAGGCGGCGCGCGATCTCGGTCTTGCCGACGCCGGTCGGCCCGATCATCAGGATGTTCTTCGGCGTCACTTCCTCGCGCAGCTCGTCGCTGAGCTGCTGGCGGCGCCAGCGGTTGCGCAGGGCGATGGCCACCGCGCGCTTGGCGTCATGCTGGCCGACGATATGGCGGTCGAGCTCGGAGACGATCTCGCGCGGGCTGAACGAAGGGCTGGCGGGCAGGGCCATCAAACGGTTTCCAATTAGACGGTTTCAACGATGACGTTGCGGTTGGTGTAGACGCAGATGTCGGCGGCGACGCCCATGGCTTTGCGGGCGATCGCTTCGGCGTCCATGTCGTCGCGGTCGATCAGGGCGCGCGCGGCGGCGAGGGCATACATGCCGCCCGAGCCGATGCCGATCAGGCCGTCCTCCGGCTCGAGCACGTCGCCGGTGCCGGTGACGACGAGCGACACTTCGGGGTCGGCTACGGCCATCATGGCTTCGAGGCGGCGCAGGTAGCGGTCGGTGCGCCAATCCTTGGCCAGCTCGACGCAGGCGCGCGCCAGGTTATGGCCGTGCTTTTCCAGCTTGGCCTCCAGCCGCTCGAACAGGGTGAAGGCGTCGGCGGTGGCGCCGGCGAAGCCCGCGACGACCTTGCCGCCGGCCAAGCGGCGGACCTTGCGGGCGTTGGATTTGATGACGGTCGGCCCGAGGGAGACCTGGCCGTCGCCAGCGATCACGACCTTGCCGGCCTTGCGCACGGCCAGGATGGTGGTGCCGTGCCAAATCGCGGGGTTGGCGGCGGTCGGGTCGGACATGGAGGGAGCCATCGGTTGGGGAAGGGTCCGTCAAATGTGGGGGATTACCGGCCAAGATCAAGGGCATACCGGCGGTCATCCGCAGCGGAAAACACCTGACATCCCTTGGATTTGCGGGTCTCTCCTGCTAAAACAGGGCCAATTTCCGCCATTTGGAGACGGGTTCATGAGCCCGAAGACCGCCCCGACGCGTAAAAAGAACGCGCGCGCCGTCAAATCCGCTGCTGTGAAGACCTTGCCGGTGAAAACCGTCGGGGCGCGCAAGCCCGCCAAGTCGGCCATGAAATTCGTGGGCCGCACCGCCACGGTCGCGCGCAGCACCAAGGAGACGTCGATCTCGGTCACCGTCAATCTCGACGGCACCGGCACCTACGATGTCGCCACCGGCATCGGCTTTCTCGATCACATGCTGGAGCAGCTCTCGCGCCACAGCCTGATCGACATCACCTGCCGCGCCAAAGGCGACCTGCATATCGACGCGCACCACACCACGGAAGACAGCGGCATCGCCATCGGCGAGGCGATCACCCAGGCGCTCGGCAATCGCGCCGGCATCGTGCGCTACGGCTCGTCCTTCATTCCGATGGACGAGACGCTGACGCGCGTCGCGCTCGACGCTTCCAACCGGCCCTACCTGATCTGGCGCGTGAAGTTTCCGCGCCCGAAGGTCGGCGAAATGGATACCGAGCTGTTCAAGGAGTGGTTCCAGGCCTTCGCGCAAGCTGCCGGCCTGACGCTGCATGTCGAGAATCTCTACGGCGAGAACAGCCACCATATCGTCGAGTCCTGCTTCAAAGGCTTGGCGCGCGCGTTGCGCGAGGCGGTCGAGATCGACCCGCGCAAAGCCGATGCCGTGCCTTCCACCAAAGGCGTGCTCGGCGGCTCGCTGTAAGAGTCGCCGACGCCGCATCTTTCAGGCCCTCCATGTCGTTGCGCGTCTATACGGTTCACACGGCTCCGCTCCTTGAAAAAAGAGGGCGCACGAAGCCGTGGGAGCCGCTTGATCCGCTGCCGGAGCTGGTGAAGGAGGGATTCTCCTGGCCGGCGTTTTTCTTCGCGCTGCCCTGGGCGCTCTATCACCGCCTGTGGCTGATCGCCGCCGCCATGGTCGCCTTGATCGCCGCCATGAGCGTCGCGGTCGAAGAGTTTCGCCTCGGCCAGCCCAGCGTCTCGTTGATCTGCTTCGCCATCGCGGTGCTCGTCGGCCTGCTGGGCAACGATTGGCGTCGCGCCGCCCTGCGCCGGCGCGGCTATGGCGAGGGCGGCGTCGTCACAGCCGCCAACATGGAGACGGCGCTTCGCCGCTATCTCGATCTGCAAGCCATCGGCGCCTCGGTGCCGCGCGCCACCGCGCCGCAGGCTTGGGGCACGCCCGATGCCGGACCCTGGTCGGGATCGGCGGGAGGCCGGCGCTAATGTCCAAGATCGTCATCGTCGATTACGGCTCCGGCAATCTGCGCTCCGCCGCCAAGGCGTTCGAGCGCGCCGCCGCCGACATCGGCTTGAAGGACGCCGTGAGCGTCAGCGCCGATGCGAAGGATCTCGCGACCGCCGACCGCATCGTGCTGCCCGGCGTCGGCGCGTTCGGCGATTGCAAGCGCGGCCTCGAAGCTTTGCCCGGCATGATCGATGCGCTGAACGAGCAGGTGCTGGAAAAGAAGAAGCCGTTCTTCGGCATCTGCGTCGGCATGCAATTGATGGCCGAATTCGGCCGCGAGCATGGCGAACATCGCGGCCTCGGCTGGATCAAGGGCGTGGTCGAGGCGATCCTGCCGGCCGATCCGTCGCTGAAAGTGCCGCATATGGGCTGGAACGAACTCAAATTCGCGCGCGCTCATCCCTTGTTCGCCGGCCTCGGCGAAAACCGCGACGCCTATTTCGTGCATAGCTATCAGCTGAAGGCCGCGAACCCCGCCGACGTGATCGCGACCGTGGATTACGGCGGGCCGATCGTCGCCGCAGTGGGGCGCGACAATATCGTCGGCACGCAATTCCATCCGGAAAAGAGCCAGGCCAACGGCCTTGCCATCATCGCCAACTTCCTGCGCTGGCGCCCGTAAGGCGCGCGCGAGACTATCGGAGCCTGCCCATGATTCTCTTTCCCGCCATCGACCTGAAGGATGGCAACTGCGTCCGTCTGTTCAAAGGCGATATGGATCAGGCCACCGTCTACAATTCCGATCCGGCCGATCAGGCGCGCGCCTTCGAGACCGCCGGCTTCAAATGGCTGCATCTCGTCGATCTCAACGGCGCGATCAAAGGCAAGCCCATCAATGAGGACGCCGTCGCGACGATCCTGAAATCGATCAAGCTGCCGGTGCAGCTCGGCGGCGGCATCCGCGATCTCGAAACCATCGAGCGCTGGCTCAATGCCGGCATCACCCGCGTCATCCTCGGCACCGTCGCGCTCAACAATCCCGACCTGGTCAAGACCGCCTGCAAGCGCTGGCCCGGCAAGATCGTCGTCGGCATCGACGCGCGCGAAGGCTATGTCGCGGTCGAGGGCTGGGCGAAAACCTCAAAAGTGCGCGCGCTCGATCTAGCGCTGCGCTTCGAGGATTCCGGCGTCGCCGCCATCGTCTTCACCGACATCGACCGCGATGGCGTGATGACCGGCGTGAACCTCGAATCGACCGTCGATCTGGCTTTCGCGCTGACCACGCCGATCATCGCCTCGGGCGGCGTGTCCTCGATCGCCGATCTCGAAGAGATCAAGCGCCACGAAGGCTCCGGCATCGAAGGCGTCATCTCGGGCCGCGCGCTTTACGATGGCCGCATCAACGTCGCCGCCGCCTTGAAGTTGATGGAGGCGTGAGCTTGCTCAAGGCGCGCGTCATCCCCTGCCTCGACGTGAAAGACGGCCGCGTCGTCAAAGGCGTCAATTTCGTCGATCTGATCGACGCCGGCGATCCGGTCGAGCAGGCGCGCCTTTACGACCGCGAAGGCGCCGACGAGCTGACCTTCCTCGACATCACCGCTTCGTCCGACAACCGCGACACGCTTTATGACGTGGTGCGCGGCACCGCCGAGCAGTGCTTCATGCCGCTGACCGTCGGCGGTGGCGTGCGTCAGGTCGAAGACATCCGCAAGCTTCTGCTGGCCGGGGCCGACAAGGTGTCGATCAACACCGCCGCCGTGGCGCGCCCCGAATTCGTCGGCGAGGCGGCCGAGAAGTTCGGCAGCCAATGTATCGTCGTCGCCATCGACGCCAAGGCCGTCGCGCCCGGCAAGTGGGAGATCTTCACCCACGGCGGACGCAAGACCACGGGTCTGGACGCCGTCCAATGGGCCAAGCGCATGGCCTCGCTCGGCGCCGGCGAGATTCTGCTCACCTCGATGGACCGCGACGGCACCAAATCGGGCTTCGACATCGCGCTGACGCGCGCGGTGGCCGACGCGGTGCCGGTGCCGGTGATCGCCTCGGGCGGCGTCGGCACCCTCGATCACATGGTCGCCGGCGTGACCGAGGGCCATGCCAGCGCCGTGCTCGCCGCTTCGGTCTTCCACTTCGGCACCTTCAAGATCCGCGATGTGAAGACCCATATGCGCGATGCCGGCGTGCCGGTGCGGCTGGATTGACGGCCTGTCAGAGGGCGGGTGGCATGATAGGCTGCAGCCGACAGACGATGATGTTGGCAGTTGCCGCGAGGAGAGCGTGATGGCGCAAAAGCCGAAGAACAAAGGCAAGGCCAAGAAAGCCCAAGCCAAAAAAGCCAAGGCCAAGAAAACCAGCGCGAAGCCGGCGAAAATCATCGGCATCATCCCGGGCGATGGCGCCGGCAACGATGGCCGCACGCTCGACGGACTTTATTCCGTCATCAAGTCGCGCCGCGGCGCCGATCCTTCGCGCTCGCACACCGCGCGCATGTTCCTGCGCGGGCCGGCGAAGATCGCGCAGAAGTTCGGCGAAGAGGCGGTCGAGGCCGTCATCGAAGGCGCGCACAACAACGGCAAGGCGCTGGTGCTCGAAAGCGCCGATACGCTTTATCATTTGTTGGTTCTCTGGGCGGCGTGCGGCGTGAAGCCGGCGCAGGTCTGGAAAGAGCTGAAACGGCGCGAGGTCCGCTCGGGCGTCGCCGAGAAAGCGTCGCGCAATCCGGAACGTTTTGTTCAGCCTGCGAAAAAGCAGCGCGCGAAAAGCTAATCGAGCGAGACATCTCATGGCCTATGATCCCAACAATATTTTCGCACGAATTCTCCGAAATGAGATTCCGTGCAAAAAAGTGTACGAGGATCAGTTTGTGCTCGCCTTTCATGACATCCAGCCGCAAGCGCCGGTGCATGTGTTGGTGATTCCGAAGGGCGCTTACGTCTCGTTCGACGATTTCTCGACCAAGGCTTCGACGGAAGAAATTGCCGCTTTCGTCCGCGCCGCAGGCCAGATCGCGCGCGATCTCGGCGTGGCGGAGCCCGGTTATCGCATTCTCGCCAACACCGGGGCGAACGGCGGACAGGAAGTGCCGCACTTCCATCTGCATCTGTTTGCCGGCCGTCCTCTCGGCCGCATGATCGCCGGCGACTAACAGCCAAGCGCATTAAGTTCGGCAACGACGATCCACGCTTTGCATACAAATGCATGGCGCGCCGAATGCTTCCCAAATTGAAAATCGTTAGCAACCCACACTTTCGTCGGGGGGTGCGTATAATCGATTGAATGTATTGTTCAATTATCTGAGTTGAGGGGTATGTCGGGGGATCGATCTAGGCCACCTGCAGGCGGGCAAGACGCGAGCGGCGGCGATCTCGACCGTGCCTTTGCCGTGCTCAAAACAATCCGAGCCTACAAGAACAGCCGCTTCCCGTTCTTGCGCACGCGGGTCGATTACGACCTTCTGCTCCATATCGGCCATGGCCAGGTCAGCGGCAAGCCGATGAACCTCACCGACATCCTGACGTCGAACATCGGCACCGTCTCGACCATCGTGCGCCGTCTCGGCCGCCTGGAAAAACTCAACGTGGTGCGCAAGGTCAAAGCGACGACCGATAAGCGCAACGTGCATTATTTCCTCGCCGACGAGCATCTCGAGGCGGTGGCGGAGTTCGTCGAGTATCTGTCGCAGACCGGCCGCATGGACGGCAGCCCCGGCTGGACGCCGGTCAACAACGCGACGGTTTGATCCGTCGCGTTACCGCGGCAGCGCCAAACGGCGGTAAGACAAAGCCTCAGCGATATGGATTTTGCGCACGGTCTCGCTCGATGCTAGATCGGCCAGCGTGCGTGCGACGCGCAGCACGCGGTGATAGCCGCGCGCCGAGAGTTTGAGTTTCTCGGCGGCCTCGGTCAGCAGCTTGCGTCCGTCGGTATCCGGTGCGGCGACCTCTTCGAGCATCTGGCCGTCGACCTCGGCATTGCAGCGGATCGGCGTCTTGCCCGCGCTGAAACGGGCGCGCTGGATGTCGCGCGCGGCGGCGACGCGCGCCGCCACTTCGGCGCTGCCTTCGCTCGGCGGCGGCAGGCTCAAGTCCTGCGGCGTCACCGCCGGCACGTCGATGTGCAGATCGATGCGGTCGAACAGCGGGCCGGAAATCTTGCTCTGGTAATCGGCGGCGCAGCGCGGCGCTTTGTTGCACGCGAGCGAGGCATCGGCGAGATGGCCGCAGGGGCAGGGATTCATCGCCGCGATCAGCTGCACGCGCGCCGGATAGGCGACATGGGCGTTAGCGCGCGCGACCACGGCGCGGCCCGATTCCAAAGGTTGGCGCAGCGCCTCCAAGGTGGCGCGAGCGAATTCCGGGAGTTCATCGAGAAACAGCACGCCGAGATGGGCGAGGGACACCTCGCCGGGCTTGGCGCGCGCGCCGCCGCCGATCATGGCGGCGAGCGAGGCGGAATGATGCGGATCGCGGAAGGGCCGCGTCTGCATCAGACCGGCCGATGCGCCGTTCGACAAAAGCGTGCCGGCGAGCGAATGGATCATGCTCACTTCCAGCGCTTCGGCGGCTTCCAGCGGCGGCAGAATACCGGCGAGGCGTTGGGCCAGCATCGACTTGCCGGCGCCGGGCGGGCCGCTCATCAACATATGCTATACACAAAATATCCTTATATTCTGCCAGCTTCGGGGGATGCATGCTTACAGGGGCCATTTACACACGCGTTTCGAGTGCCGAGCAGGCGGTCGAGGGAAAGAGTTCGCTCAATCGGCAGCGCGACGATTGCCTCGGCAAGGCGAAAACCAATGGTCATCACGTCCCGCCGGATCTCATTTTTCGAGATGTTATCTCCGGTGCCAAGGCGGATCGGCCAGATTTAAACCGGTTGTTGGAAGCTGCGGCGGAGAGGCGCTTTTCCATATTGTATGTCTGGGCGGTCGATCGCCTAGGGCGTAACACACTCGATGCGCTCACGATCGTGAAGACACTCAAAAAATACGGGGTTTCAGTTTGGGGCTGCCGCGAGGGCGACCTAAGTGAAGAATTCCGGTTCAATATTTTTGCATTGTTCGCCGAGCGTGAGCGCGAGCAGATCATTGAAAGAACGCAACCAGCACGGCGCTTAAAGCAAAGCCAGGGGTATTGGGTGATAGGTCGCCCGCCCTTTGGATACCGGCTGACGGATGAGAGGACGCTTGAGGTCGTGCCCGAGGAGGCCGAAATCTTAAAGCGCATATTCAAAGACGCACGCGATGGGCTCGGACGCACGGCTATTGCGACACGGTTGAATGCATCCGGGATAAATCCGCCAGAGGAATATCAACTTAAAGGTAAGCGGCTTGTTCGAACCAGATTAGCAGGTGGATCGCCGAAATTACCTAAGGGTAGGGCTGGCCGTAGAGCCGAGTGGCAGTCTTCATCTGTCGCCAAGATACTTAACAACACGATGGCTTATGGTGAGCGAAACGGTTGCCGATTCATCATTAGCCCAGCCCCAATCATCAGTCAGGGCGAATTCGAAGATGTTCGCCGAAAGATGAAGGCTCGCTTCCGTGGAGGTAAGGCTCCATCAACGCGATGGCTTCTCAGTGGAATCTTACGATGCTCTTGTGGAGCGACATACCACCATCACGAATCGAGAAATTATCATCGATACGTATGCGCATCAAAGCGCGCTGGGAAAAGTTGTGAAAACCCAGCTGTATCACTCGACGTGGCCGAGGCAACTGTGATGGAGGCTGCGGCAAAATTTCTCGGTGGCTTTACTGCGGAATCGCTCAAAAAATTCTTTGAAGATAGTTCAGCTAGTCAACTTGCGAAGCTGCAGGAAGATCTTAAGACAGCCGAGAAGGAGACGAAGCGCTTAGTGAAGGCTCAAAAAGATGCCGCTGAGACATTTGCGATAGCGCGTAAGAAAATATCGGAAAGTGCAGCCATCCTTTTGTTGGACGCGCTTACTGACGCAGATCTGGAATTACAGAAGGCGAAATCTAAGACCGCAAATCTAATCGGCTCGATTCATCGTCTGTTAGACACTTACAAATTAAGCGCTGAGGAAGTTGGCAAAGCAATTGAAGAGCTGCAACGTACTTTTAGACTCAAGACCCAATATTACGGCGTGAGTTTAGAACTTGAAGAAGAAGAAACCACCACAGACTTAAGATCGATCTTTCATACGATCATTCGAAAAGCGGTGGTGAAGAGTGATCGTCAGATCGAAGTTGAGTTCTATAACGTTGAAGAAGACCCCGAACGATTCCAGTCAATGATCGAAAGCCTCGCAAAAAAGGAAATCGAGTTCATCAAGGCTATGAGACCTTAAGTGCTTACTTGAATATTTGGTGAGTCTCGACCAAGTGTTTGTTGCAACAACGCTTGGTCCGATCATGCCCCACAAACTCGTCGCCTCAGAGATACAATTTTCTGGTCAGCCCGTTTTTCGCATGCCGAAGAACATCCTCGTATCACGGGCTTTATCGATCGAGGCGTTTGCGCGACGAGTAGAACCGGACACAGTCGAAGCGAACCTCAAAGTTGAGACCGACATTGTCGTAAGCGAAGGACTTCGGGAAAGCGAAATCGAGGACTGTGAAGCGGCGACGGGACGGTACTCGAAGCTACGGAAAGATAAGCGACTCGAGATCCTCTTCCACAATCAGCTTCGCTTGATGAAAGACCGGGAAGGCCTTGCCCTCTGGTTCGTCACAATCAATCTGACGCAGAAAGAGGATACCCAGCCTCACGGCGCTAACGGAGTTCTACAGAGCCTGTTCAAGCGGACTAAGATCACGCCCATTTGGACAGGAGTGCATGTGCCGGCTCGCAAAGGCAGACAAGAACGCGGGCATCTTCATGTGATGGTGGCTATACCGAGAGATCTGGACGCGACGCAGCGGCTGGTAGATTTCGCTCGAGTGCGAAACTCTCGACAAGACCGGTTGCTTGGAAAGACGAAGGCGCGCTCGGTGGTCACCTACGGCGTTTATGACGTAAGAGGACTGTACCGATACTTCGCTGGACCGAAGAACTTGCGCCGGCTCGGCGCATGTGTCCTCGCTTCACAGAGCGTTCGGAGCTATTTACGCAAAGCAAAGAAAAGCGCGCACTGGGAGCGAAATCGCTCTAGCAGCGTGAGTGACGAGCAGCGAACCGGTATTCGCCTCCAGAACGCGATTTGGCCCCGTTGTGTAGCGTTCTAAGTAGAGGATCGCTCAGCGATCGCCTGGATCATCTGTAAGGCCAGATTTAGATCCTCATCCGTCATTCCCTGAAGGAGAGAGGACGCCTCTTCTTCGGTGCGAATTCGCGTTTTGCTGATCTTGCGCTCTGTGCCGATACCTTCGACGAAGTAGGTCAGGGGTACGCCGGTGAGTTTCCCGATCTCATAGAGCGTATCGATGCTGGTCAGCGTGTGACCGCGTTCAATGTTCGAGATCGTCTCGACAGCCTTATCCAGCGTTTCAGCCAGATCAGCCTGTGTG
>DASTMO010000035.1:0-13384 GCA_035714115.1 Alphaproteobacteria bacterium | reverse complement strand
CCTACCTGCTGATGGGGCCGGCCTTCCGCGTGCTCGACACGCGCATGGAGGAAGCCGCCGTCATGTCGGGCGCGAGCAACTATCAGGTGGCGACGCGCGTTACCATGCCGCTCTTGCGCCCCGCGATCCTCTCGACGCTGCTGCTGCTGTTCATTCGCGGCATGGAGAGTTTCGAGGTGCCGCGCCTCTTGGGCCTGCCGGCGCGCATCTTCGTTTTCACCACCGAGATTCAGACGGCGACGAGCAACGCCCCGCCGCAGTTCGGCTTGGCCGGCGCGCACGGCATCATCCTGCTGCTGATCTGCGTGCTCGGCGTCTATCTTTACCGCCGCTCGACACGCAACGCAGAGGCCTTCGCCACCATCACCGGCAAGGGCTATCAGCCGACCATGATCCGGCTCGGGCGCTGGCGCTGGCCGGTGTTCGCCGGCATCGCCTTGATGTTCGTCGCCGCGCTCGGCCTGCCGCTGTTCACGCTGATCTGGCAGTCGTTCTTCCGCAACGTCACCCTGCCGTCCCTCGATGCGCTGTCGAGCGCGTCATGGGAGAACTACAACATCATCCTGCACTATCCGATCTTCCTCGGCGCGGTGAAGAACAGCGTGTTCCTTGGCGTCATGGCGGCGACGATCACGGTGCTGTTCACCTTCGTCATGGCCTGGATCGCCCATCGCGCCGCCAAGAAATACGGCTGGATGCTCGACGTGCTGACTTTCGTGCCGATCGCGATTCCATCGATCATCATCGGCGCCAGCATCCTCTTCGCCTATCTCGTCATTCCGATCCATGTCTACAACACGATCTGGATCTTGCTGATCGCCTACGTGACGATGAACCTGCCCTACGGTATGCGCTTCACCTCATCGGGCATCATGCAGATCCATAAGGAGCTGGAAGAGGTCGCGGAAATGAGCGGCGCCAGCCTGATCGACATTTTCCGCCGCGTGCTGCTGCCGCTGCTGGCGCCCGTGCTGATCGCGGCCTGGCTCTACATCTTCGTGCTCGCGGTGCGCGAACTGTCGGCTTCGATCTTCCTGTCCGGGCCCGGCACGCATGTGCTCGGCACCATCAGTTTGACCATGTGGGAGGAGGGTGGCAGTTTCGGCGCCGTCTGCGCTCTCGGCGTCATCCAGATTCTGCCGCTCATCCTGATCGTCATGGCGATGCGCTGGGTCGAAATGCGCTTCGCCACTCGTCGTTAAAAGAGGAACAGTCCATGCTCGTCGTCGACAATCTGCGCAAGACGTTCGAGGCCCAGAACGGCCTGGTGAACGCGGTGGACGGTGTCAGCTTCACGGTCGAGAGCGGCAAGCTCCTGACCTTGCTCGGGCCGTCTGGTTGCGGCAAAACCACGACGCTGCGCTGCATCGCCGGCCTCGAGCGCCCCGGCTCGGGCCGCATCACCATCGACGGCGGCGACGTCTACAATTCCGACAAGAACCTGTTCGTGCCGCCGAACGAGCGCGGCATCGGCATGGTGTTCCAGTCCTACGCCATCTGGCCGCACATGACCGTGTTCGAGAACGTGGCATTCCCGCTGCGCGTCTCGAAGACGCGCAAATATTCGCGCACCGAAGTCGCCGAAAAGGTGAAGATCGCGCTCGAAAAGGTGCGCCTCGGCGGTTACGAGGAGCGCGCCGCGACGCAGCTGTCCGGCGGCCAGCAGCAGCGTCTGGCGCTGGCGCGCGGTCTGGTGCGCGAGCCTGGCCTGTTGCTGCTCGACGAGCCTTTGTCGAACCTGGACGCCAAGCTGCGTGAGCAGATGCGTTTCGAGCTCAAGCGCCTGCAGCTTGAATTGGGCGTGACCACGCTTTACGTGACGCACGACCAAGCCGAAGCCTTGGCTTTGTCGGATGAGATCCTTGTCATGTCCGGCGGCAAGGTCATGCAGCGCGGCAATCCGACCGACATCTACCGCCGCCCGAACAGCGAGTTCGTCGCCGACTTCATCGGCTCGACCAACCTGATCCCCGGCAAGGTCGACGGTCCGGTCGGCGCCGACGGCAAGGGCGCTGTGCGCACCGACGAGGGCGTCGTGCGCTGCAGCTTCTTCGAGCCGATCTCCGCGGGGGCCGACGCGCTGGTCTCGGTGCGGCCCGAGGACATTTCCATCGCCGCGCGCGGTGCGGCCCAGGCGTCGAGCGTGCTGGCGGCCAAAGTCGAGAACCGCGTCTTCCTCGGCGAGGTGATCGATTACATCGTACGGGTCGGCTCGCGCGAGCTGCGTGTGCGCGCCGCGCCGGAGCAAGATTTCCCCATCGGCACGGATGTCGCGCTGGAGTTGTCGGTCGACCGCTGCGTCGGCTTGCGCGCCGACAATAGCCGCAAGGCGTGAACTTAGAGGGCCTCGCGGTCTTCAGGTCTTCTTGCGCGACGCGATGACGAGCCCGACCAGGATCAGCGCCGCGCCGATCAGGTGATAGAGCTCCAAGGCTTCGTCGAGAAAGGCGATGGCCATGAAGCTGCCGAACAACGGCATCAGATGGATGAACAGGCCGGCGCGGTTGGCGCCGATCAGGTCCACGCCGCGATTCCAGAAGGTATAGGCCAGGATCGACGGGAAGATCGCCACATAGGCGACCGCGCCGATCGTCGGCCAATTCACATGCATCGGATGGCCGCCGGCGCTTTCCCAGAGATAGAGCGGCGCCAGCACGATCACGCTCACCGTCACGGTCGCGTAGGTGAAGGTCAAGGCGTTCATCTTGGGGCGTTTGCGCAGCAGCACCGAATAGACCGCCCACAAGGCGACGGCGATGAAGATCAGCGCGTCGCCGACATTAAGGCCGAGGCCGAGCAGGGCGGAAAGATCGCCGCGTCCGACGATGGCGGCGGCCCCGATCAGCGACAAAGCGATGCCGAAGCCCTGGAGCGGCTTCACCGCGTCGCGAAACAACGCCCAGCCGAAGCCGACGATCAGCAGCGGCATGGCGGACTGCAGAAGGAGGGCGTTGAGCGCGGTGGTGCTTTGCAGGCCGAGATAGACCAGGGCGTTGAACGAGGCTACGCCGACCAACGATAGCGCGAGCACGATGGGCCAATGGGCTTTCAGAATCGGCCAATCCTGGCGCACGGTCTTGATGGCGAAGGGCGTCAGGATCAGGAAGGCGCCGAACCAGCGCCAGAACACCAGGCCGAACGGCGGCACGATGCCGCTGACCGCGCGCGCGATGATGAAATTGCCGGCCCAGAACAAGGACGACAGGCAGAGCAGCAGGTAGGGAAGGTCGAACAGGCGGCGCATCATGTCTCACGGCTTAACCTAGTCGCCGCTCCTTGGAAAGCGCCGATGGCCGGACTTGCGCGGGAACCGAAACGGCGCTACGCCTGCTGCGGTTTCCCCCATTTCGAGCAGCGTCATGGAAGACAAGGATTACCTCGCGGCCCTGCGCAAAGCCTTCGACGACGGCCGCCTGACTATCGACATGGAATACGGCAAGCTCGATCACCTGGACTCGCCGGTCAACGTTCAGGCCGAAAAAGCCTGGTGGCCGTTAGGCGGCCTGTTCGGCAGCTTGGCGCTCGGCTGGTTTTTCGATTGGCACTATGGCGTCGCTTTCGCCGCGGTGATCGCCGTTCTCTATTACACCGTCGGACGGCGATTCATCGGTTCGCAAATGCGCAAGCGGATGCGCAGCCAGATCATGGAAGACGTGTTGCTGTGGCGCAAACAGTGGCGGTTGAAGGGCATCGCCCTGGTCATCGGCGATGACCGTTGCGCCTCGCCGGACGGCAACTGGATTCGCTTCACGATGAAGCATCTCACCGGCGAGGGCTCTGCCGCGCCGCAGGCCTGAGCCTTACGGCTTCAATTCCGTAGCGAGAAAGGCGATGGTCTTGCCCCAGGCGTCACGGCCCTGAGCCTCGCGGTGGCGGTCGGGATCAGTGAAATTCTGGAAGGCATGGGCCGCGCCGTCGTAGCGGTGGAAGGCGTGGCGCACGCCGAGCTGCGCCAGCGCGGCGTCGAGCTTATCGGCGTCGGTCGGCGAGGGGTTTTGGTCGTCGTTGCCGAAGAAGGCCTGAGTCGGGCAATTGAGCGATTTGAGCTGGTCGAACGGCGTCGGGCCTTCTCCCCAGCTTTTGAACATGTTGCCGGGGTAATAAGCGACGCAGGCGGCGAAGACCGGATGGGCGCTGGCGGCGAGCAGGCCCATGCGGCCGCCCATGCAATGGCCGAGCACGCCCCAGGCGCGCACCGGCATCGCGGCTTCCACGGCCTTGAGGGTGGCGACGCTGTCGGCGACGATCTGCGTATCGCGCATCGATGTGACCTTGGCGTCGGCCGGCGCGTCGGGCGTGCGATGGAACAGTTCAGGCGCGGCGGCGATATAGCCAGTCTCGGCGAGCTTGGTCATGCGGTCGCGCGTGAACTCGTCGACCGCGCCCTTGTGATGCATGACGAGCACGGCCGGACGCGGCCCGGAGAATCCCTTGGGGCGCGCCACATGAATGGCCATGGCGCTGCCGTCGACTTGCGTGGTCAAGGTCTCGATCATCGTCGCGCTCTCCCCTGCGCTGGCCGGATTCTACGCCGGCTGCCGTTGATGTCGATGAAAGGCAGGCGTGTCAGGCGGCGGTGGATTCCGGCGTCACGCCCATATCGATGGCCATGAGCGCCGCCTGTGTGCGGTTGGTCGCGCCGAGCACCTTGAGAATGGCACCGACATGGACCTTCACGGTGCCTTCGGAAATGCCGAGCTTGTCGGCGATGTCTTTGTTGGACTTGCCCTGGCCGATCAGCGCGAGCACGTCGAGCTGGCGCTGGGTGAGCGGCGCGAGTTTCGAGAGATCGACGGCGGGGCCGGGCGCGGCGCCGCCGATTTCCGCTTCGGGATCGTCCGTCTGCGGGCCGTAGATCAGCGACGGCGGCACATAGACTTCGCCGAGCATGACGAGCTTCAGCGCGTTGAGAGTCACGTTCGACGACGTGGATTTGGGAATGAAGCCGGCCGCGCCCGCTTCGAGCGCCTGCTCGGCGTTGCGCTTGGTCTCATAACCGGAAATCACGACGAGCGGCGCGTTCGGCACAGCGGCGCGCAGCGCCTTGATGCCGTCGAAGCCGCTGGCGCCCGGCATGCGCAGATCGGCGAGCACGAGATCCAATGTGGCCGCGTTGCCTTGCGCCATGTGCAAGGCGTCGGCGAGCGTGCCCGCCTCGATCACCGTCACGGAGTCGCCCAACTGCTGCAGAAGGATGCGAAGGCCGTCGCGAAACAATGGATGGTCGTCAGCGATAAGAACGCGCATCGCGATGGTCCCCGTCTATCCTTTTAGGCAAGGTTATACGCCGTTTAACCTATGCACATTAGGGGAAAATCATTCGCAATTACAGCGATTTCGGGATGCGGGGTCATATTTTTCCTGTCCCGTTGGGGTAGCCGGAATGCTCTTCGAAGGCGAAACGTTGCTCTTCGCGCCCAGGATCAGGCGGGGTGAAAAGCGGGGTGACAAGGGCGTGATTTGCTCGCCATGCGTCTCGCTGACAGCTTGCGGTCCAAGGCTCGTCATGATGGCTTTGCAGGAGAGTGCGACGATGGAATGGACCGCCCGTTTTGCTGCTTTTTTGACCGCGGCTTGTCTCACCGTCGCTTGGGTTCCCTCTGCTCAGGCCGCCGATCCGGCGCCGGGCAGCCGTATCGAGATCAAGCCGGCGGATCTGCCGGAACCGGGGGCGACGCCGAATCGCTCCAACCGCTCTTCGCCAACGACGCGGCGCGACGATCAGATGCCGCGCGTGCCGGTTGGGTTCAAAGTGAGCATTTTCGCCGACCGGCTCGATCATGCGCGCTGGCTCGAAGTCGCGCCGAACGGCGATGTCTTTGTCGCCGAACCGAAAGCCAAACATGTTCTGCTGTTGCGCGACGTCGATGGCGACGGCAAGGCGGAGAGCCGCTCGGTCTTCGCCGAGGGATTCGACTATCCCCACGGCTTGGCGGTGAAAGACGACGCGCTCTATATCGGCGATCGCGCCGGCGTCTGGCGCGTGCCTTACAACGAGAGCATGCAGAAAGCGACGACGCGGCCGCAGCGCATCACGGCGGAAGGCGCGTTCGGCAGCACGGGCGGCCATGCCACGCGCAATCTCGCCTTCAGCCCGGACGGCAAGAAGCTCTATGTCTCGATCGGCTCGGCCGGCAACATCGCCGAAGAGCCGGAGCCGCGCGCGACCATTCAGGAATTTTCCGCCGACGGCACGCAGCAACGCACTTTCGCCACCGGCTTGCGCAATGCGGTCGGCATCGCCTTCTACCCCGGCACCAGCGATCTCTATACCGTGGTTAACGAGCGCGACGGCCTCGGCGACGGCTTGGTGCCCGATTACTTTACGCGGGTCCGGGACGGCGGCTTCTACGGCTGGCCCTACAGCTACATCGGCAGCCATCCGCAGCCCGGCTTCGCCGACAAGAAGCCGGATCTGGTCAAGAAGGCCATCGTGCCGGATGTGCTGTTCGAATCCCATTCGGCGCCGCTCGGCCTGGTCTTCTACAGCGGCGACAAATTTCCGCAGAAATATCGCGGCGGCGCCTTCGTCGGCCTGCATGGCTCGTGGAATGCAGGCGCGCCCCGCGGCTATACCGTCGCCTTCGTGCCGTTCGAGAACGGCAAGCCGGCGAAGCACTACGAAGTGTTCATGTCGGGCTTTTGGGTCGAAGGCGATGCGACCGCGCGCGTGATCGGCCGCCCGGTCGGCACGGCGGTGGCGAAAGACGGCAGCCTGCTGGTCGCCGACGATGTCGCCAACGTGATCTGGCGCGTCAGCTACACGGGGAATTAAGCGAGGCGCGCCGCCATCCGCGCGCAGAAACGGCGGAACGGCAGAGACGCCGCGACGCCGAGCAGCGCGCCGATGCTGTTGGCTATCGCGTCGAAGGCGTCGGCGCTGCGGCCCGGCACATAGTCCTGGCCGATTTCCATGGCGATGCCGAAGGGGATCATGCAGAGCGCCGCGATCAGCGCCGCGCGGCGCGTGGCGAACACCGGCTGGGTTTGCAGCGCCAGCACCATGTATCCGGCGAAATGCACGATTTTATCCATGCCGGGGCCGTCAGGCGGGCCGAGCTTCGAGCTGAGCGAGAAGACGGCGACGGTCGCCATGCCGGCGAGCCAAGCCCAGAGCGCGGCGCGCCGCCAGCGGGCCGCGATCGGCGGCCAGGGCTGCCGGACCGCCTCGCTCATAGAATGATGCCGGGATTGAGCAGATCGTCGGGATCGATCGCCGCCTTGAGCTTGCGCATGAGATCGAGCTCGACCTTGGAGCGGTAATGCGCGAGTTCGGCGCGCTTCAAGCGGCCAATGCCGTGTTCGGCGGAGAAGCTGCCGTTCAGTTCCGCCGTCAGGTCATGGACGATGCGGTTGGCTTCGTCCCAGCGGCCGATGAAGGCGGCCTTGTCCATGCCGGGCGGCTGGCTGACGTTGAAGTGAATGTTGCCGTCGCCGATATGGCCGAAGGGGAAGGGCCGCGCGCCGGGCAGCCAGTCAGTCAGGCGCTTGGCGCCGGTTTCGATCAGATCGACGATGCGCGAGATCGGCACGGCGACGTCATGCTTGATGCTGGCGCCTTCGCGCGTCTGCGCTTCCGGCAAGGTCTCGCGGATGCGCCACAGCTGCTTGGCCTGCGTCTCGCTCTCGGCGATAGTGGCGTCGGCAATGCGGCCCGCCTCGAAACCTTTCTCGAGAAAGCCTTCGACCAGGGCGCGCAGTTTGTCGTCGCCGCCGGCGAATTCCATCAGCACGTACCAGGGCGAGACGGTTTTCAGCGGCCGCTGCGCGCCTTCGATGTGGCGTGTCACGAAGTCGACGCCGATTTCCGGGATCAGTTCGAAAGCGCGTACCGCTTCGCCGCTTGCCGCCTGCGCCTCGCCCAGCAGCTCCATCACGTCAGCCAGTTTCGGAACGGCGGCGAACACGGTGACCGTGCTGCGCGGCTGCGGAAAGAGCCGGAGTACGGCGCCGGTAATGATGCCGAGCGTGCCTTCGGCGCCCATGAAGAGCTGCTTGAGGTCGTAGCCGGTGTTGTCCTTGCGCAAAGCCCGCAGGCCGTCCCAGACGCGACCGTCGGGCAGCACCACTTCGAGGCCGAGCACGAGATTGCGCGCGTTGCCATAGCGCAGCACCTGTACGCCGCCGGCATTGGTCGAAAGATTGCCGCCGATCATGCAGCTGCCTTCGGCGCCGAGGCTGAGAGGGAACAAGCGTCCGGCGTCGGCGGCGGCCTGCTGCAGGTTGGCAAGCACGCAACCGGCATCGACCGTCATGGTGTTGTTGAGTGTGTCGAGCGCGCGAATATTGTTCATGCGCGCGAGGCTGAGGACGATGCTGCGGCCTGAACCGTCCGGAACCGAACCGATGACCAGGCCGGTGTTGCCGCCTTGCGGGACGATGGGCAGTTTGGCCGCGGCGCAGAGCGAGACGACGCCGGCGACTTCTTCGGTGTTGGCCGGACGCACCACGGCAAGGGCGCGCCCGACATAGAGGCCGCGCTGATCGTGCAGATAGGGCGCCATGTCGGCTTCGCCGTCGATCCAGCCTTTGGGGCCGACGACGATCTTGATGGCGCCCAGCACCGCGCGATCCGCTTCGCTTACGGCGATCGGCGCATCATTCTTCGCGGTGGGAGGAGGGGCGCTCATGCGGCCAGTTTACGCCGGGGTCGCGGCGCGCGCCAATCGGTCGTTGATGGCGAGGCCGAGGCCTTCATCGGGGATCGGCATGACGGCGATGGCGGAAAAGCCGGGTTTGTCCAAGACGCGCAGCATGGCGAAGAGATTGGCGGCGGCCTCGCTGAGATCGCCGCGCGCGCTCAAGTTCAGCGTTTGCGCCGCGCCGGGCAGCGGCGGGCCGAAGGCGAGCAGGGCTTCGCTGCCGGTCACGCTGGAAGCATTCAGGCGCACCGGGCAGCGGGGCGCGTAATGGCGCGCCATCATGCCGGGCGAGGGACGCGGCGCATCGCCTAAATCCGTGCGGTGGTCGGCGCGCGCGACAGGTCCGATGACCGCTTCCAATTGTTCGAGCGTGACGCCGCCCGGGCGCAAGAGCGTCGGTTGCTGGCCGCTGAGGTCGATCACGGTCGATTCGATGCCGACTGCGGTCGCGCCGCCATCGAGTATCAGCGCCGGACCATTCTCGATGCCGTCGAAAGACTCGGCGACATGCTGCGCCGTCGTCGGGCTGACTTCCGTCGAGCGGTTGGCGCTCGGCGCGGCGACGGGCCGGCCCGCGGCGGCGAGCAAAGCTCGCGCGACGGGATGATCGGGGCTGCGGATCGCGACGCTGTCGAGACCGGCGCTGACCAGCAGCGACAGGCCGCCTGAGGATTTGCGCGGCAGCACCAGGGTCAGCGGGCCGGGCCAGAAGGCGCGCGCCAGCTTGCGCGCCGTCTCGCCGATTTCGACAAGCGGCTCGGCAGCGGCCATGTCGGCCACATGGACGATCAGCGGATTGAACTGCGGGCGGCCTTTCGCGGCATAGATCGCGGCAACCGCGGCATCGTCGGTCGCGTCGGCGCCAAGGCCGTAAACCGTCTCGGTCGGAAAGGCGACGAGCTTGCCGGCGCGCAGCAGCGCGCCCGCATCTTTCACGGCATCATTGTCGGCGGCGCGGATCATCCCACCACCATTAACGGCGCCCTTGCGCCACGAAGGAGGGGTTGATGAATTTTTCGCCGGCCTTGCCGTAGATCATGGCCGACCCGTCGAGCTGCGTGACGTTGCCGCCCGCCGCTTCGAGGATCGCCTGGCCGGCTGCCGTGTCCCATTCGCTGGTCGGGCCGTAGCGCAGATAAAGGTCGGCCTCGCCCTCGGCGATAAGGCAGAACTTCAGCGAGCTGCCGAGCTTGCGCCGCTCGCGCACATGGAGCGAGGCGAGCTTGTCGCGCAGCGCCTGGTAGTTGTCATGCGAGCGGCTGGCCAGCACCACCAGCCCGTCCGCGGGCGCGGTGCGGGCGGCAATCGCTTCGCGCGGTCGGCCATCGGCCTGGCGAAAGGCGGTGCCGGGTCCGGTGGCGGCATAGAGCATGCGCGTGACCGGGGCGTAGATGATGCCGAGGGCCGGCCGGCCGCCGTCGATCAGGCCGATGTTGACGCTGAACTCGCCGGTGCGGCGGATGAATTCCTTGGTGCCGTCGAGCGGATCGACCGCCCAGAACCTTGTTCCGTTAAGCGGGGGACAGTTGCCCTTCGCCGCGTCTTCCTCCGAGATCGCCGGCACGCCCGGCAGAAGCTCCGCCAGGCGCGGCAGGATCACCGCCTCGGCCGCTTCGTCGGCCTCGGTCACCGGCGTGTCGTCGGCCTTGGCCTTCACGGTGAAACCGGCTTCGTAGACGCGCATGACTTCGTCGCCGGCGCGGCGCGCCAGCGCGGCGAGCGGGTCGATCAGGGCGGTCAGTTGGGCGGGCGTGAGCGGTGTCATCTGGCGGATCCGGTGGGCGTTTCGTTTATACCCGGCAATAGGCATTTAATATATGGCGGCGCGTGGTCCTGCACAGTTGCGGCAGGGGGATCGGGGGATTAGAACAGGCGCCGATCCAGCCGCTGCGACCCCGCGTATCCGGCTTACCTGTCCCCTCCCGAGTTCCCCGCATGGCGAAAAGCAGCTACGGCGGCATTGCCCGCGCGCTGTCGGAGCGCAATTACCGCTTGTTCACGATCGGCTCGGCGCTCGCGCTGGTCGGCATGTGGGTGCAGCGCATTGCTGTGGGCTGGCTGACCTGGGAGCTCACCAAGTCTCCCGCCTGGCTCGGCATGATCGCCTTCGCCGATCTGTTCCCGACCGTGATCTTCTCGCCCATCGCCGGCGCGCTCGCCGACCGCATCGACCGGCTGAAGATCATGCGCGTCACCCAATCTCTGGCGATGGTGCAGGCTGTGGTGCTGACGGCGCTCAGCTATCTCGGCTGGATCGGCCCCTGGACGATGTTCGGTCTGTCATTGTTCCTCGGCATCGTCATGTCGTTCAACACGGCGGCGCGCCTCGCCATGACGGCGGGCATGGTCAGCAAGCCGAACATCGGCGCGGCCATCGCGGTCAATGCCGGCATCTTCAACCTGGCGCGATTCTTGGGACCGGCGGTCGGCGGTTTCATCATCGTCCATTGGGGCGTCAGCGGCGCCTTCGCCTTCAACTCGTTCAGCTTCCTCTCCATGCTGGTCGGCCTCTACATGATGCGCGACCTCTACCCGGAGGAATTGGCGAGCAAGAAAGGCAACATCTTCACCCAGACCTATGAAGGCATCGCCTATGCCGTGCGCCATCCCGGCATCGGCCCGATGCTGTTGGCGCTGAACGCGGTCAGCTTCGGCCTCAAGCCCTTCCTCGACATGTTGCCTGGCGTGGCCGATCTGATTTACGGCATGGGCGCGCACGGGCTTTCGATGCTCACCTCGGCGGCGGGCCTCGGCGCGCTGGCAGCGGCGATCTGGATGGCCCAGCGCGGCAAGGTGCAAAAGCTCAGCTATTATTCGCTGGCCAGCCTGCCGGTCGGCGCGGCGGCGATCATGCTGCTGGCGGCGACCGACTATTTCTGGCTCGGCCTCGGCTGCGCCTTCATCTGCGGCGCGGCCATGACGATCAACGGCACCAGCACCCAGACGCTGATGCAGACTGCCGTCGAAAGCAGCGTGCGCGGCCGCGTCATGAGCCTTTACGGCGTCATTTTTCGCGGCACACCGGCGCTCGGCGCGCTCATCATGGGCAGCGCCTCCGAAGCGGTCGGCCTGCCGGCGGTCTTCATCGCCGGCGGCGCCTTGTCGCTGATCGCCTTCGCCTGGATGTGGCAGCGCCGCGCCAAGGTCGCCGCCAGCCTGGAAAGCGACCCCAAGCCGGCCAAAGCCGAAGCGGCCTGAGCGGATTGCGCTTATGATGGCGGTCATTGAGGCCATGCAGGAACGGATCGATCATGCCGCGTGAGCGTCCCGATATGTTCAATGCCAAGAAAGTTTTGGACGAGGTCTGGCCCGGCCAGGTCCAGGAAAACTCCGTCGCCCTGCTCAAGGCGCTGCATATCCTGACGCGCGACGGCGCGCTCAACGCCGATTCCCGCCGCAAGCTCAAGCAAGTGCTGCATCTGACGCAACTGCTGCGCCCGTCGCTCGATGCGCTGTTGGCCGAGAAGGAGGATGCGGTGATCGCCGATCTCGGCGCCGGCAAGTCCTACCTCGGCTTCATCCTTTACGATTTGGTGGTCGGCCCGAGCGGGCGCGGCCAGATCATTGGCATCGACGTGCGCGAGGAATTGGTCGCGCGTTCGCGCGAGCTGGCGGCGGCGTGCAAATTCGAGCGGATGTCCTTCATGGCCGGCGAGATCGCCACGGCCAGCCTGCCCGGCGGGCGAGCCGATATGGTGACGGCGCTGCATGCCTGCGACACGGCGACGGACGACGCCATCCGCTTCGCCCTGCGCCATGAGGCCAAGGTAATCGCCTTGATTCCTTGCTGCCAGGCGGAGGTCGCCAGTCTGCTCGGCGCGAGCAAGGGGCCGTTGGAGCAGCTGTGGCGCCATCCGATTCATCAGCGCGAATTCGGCGCCCATGTGACCAACGTGCTGCGCGCGCTGGTGCTGGAAGCCAGCGGCTACAAAGTGCGGGTGACGGAATTCACCGGCCTTGAGCATTCCATGAAAAACGAGCTGATCCTGGCGACCCGCCATCAGCAGAGCAATCCGCAGGCCCGTCGCAAGCTTGAACAGTTGGTCGCGCAACTGGGCGTGACGCCCGGCCTGCTCGACATCATGCCCGCCGCTTAAGGCCAGGCGCATCAAGACGCTTGCGGCCTATCCAATATGTCGATATATCTCGACATATGGACAATATACAGACCATCGCCACCTTGGCCGCGCTCGCGCAGGCGACCCGCCTCGACGCCTTCAAGTTCCTGGTGCGCCATGAGCCGGACGGCTTGCCGGCTGGCGATATCGCCGCCGAGCTCGACGTGCCGCACAACACCATGTCGACGCATCTCGCCATTCTGGCGCGCGCCGGCTTGATCGAATCGGAGCGTCAGGGCCGCACGGTGCTCTACCGCGCCGATCTGTCGCGCGTGCAGGAGCTGGTGAGTTTCCTCTTGAAAGATTGCTGCGGCGGCAAGCCTGCGCTTTGCGCGCCGCTCGTCGCCGATCTGGCACCCTGCTGCCCGCCCAAGGAGAAAAGCCGTGCCCGATCCCGTCTATAACGTGTTGTTTCTTTGCACCGGCAATTCGGCGCGTTCGGTCATCGCCGAAGCCATTCTGAACCGCGACGGCGCGGGACGTTTTCGCGCCTTCTCCGCCGGCAGCCAGCCGAAAGGCGCGGTGCATGCGCTATCGCTCGAAGTGCTTGCCGAGATGGGCTATCCGACCGTCGGCCTGCGCTCGAAAAACTGGGACGAGTTCGCCGCGCCCGGCGCGCCGCAG
>DASTMO010000034.1:0-12972 GCA_035714115.1 Alphaproteobacteria bacterium | reverse complement strand
CTGGCGATCGCGTCGCCTTCACCATGCCGCTCGCGCCGGCGGAGGACCGCGGCTCGGGCTGGAGCAAGTTCGCCGTCGCCGCCAATGTCGACGAGCAGGATGTCGCGCGCGCGCTCGGCGCGCTGAACGACAGCCGCCGCGTCGTCGCCGCTTTCGAAGAGATGGGCTACAAGCTCGAGACCGTGCGCGGCGGCGAGGCCATGGTGCCGCGCGTCTATTTGCGCACCTTGCCGACCGATCTGTCGGACGTCGATTCGACGGACCTGCGCAAGTCGGTCTTCATCAAAGCGATGCTGCCGCTGATCCTGCGCGTCAACGAAGAGACGCTGGAACTGCGCGACACGCTGCAGGGCTATGCGGCCGATTTAGAGGCCGGCCGCGCTTTGGCGGCGGACGATGTCGCCGTCATCCAGACCAGCGCCGTGCTTTATGACGTCAAACCCGGCCAGACTCCGACGATGCTGCGCGAGCTGATGCGCCGCGTCGATGCCGTGCCGCCGTCGCTCGCGCTCACCCAAGCGGCGCTGGAAAGCGGCTGGGGCACCTCGCGCTTCGCCCAGGAAGGCAACGCTTTGTTCGGCCAGAAGGCGTTCAACGACACGGTCGAAAGCTTGCTGACGCGCCATAGCAAGGCCGAGGACGCCCATCGCTACCGCAGCTACGACAGCCTGCTCAGCGCCGTGCGCTCTTACGTGCACAACCTCAATTCGCATCCGGCTTACGGCGAATTCCGCGCCCAGCGCGCCGAGGCGCGCAAGAAGGCGGCGGACGCGCCGCTGGATGGGGACAGCTTGGCGCGCACGCTATTGCGCTATTCCGAGCGCGGCCTCAGCTACACCGCCGATCTGCGCCAGATAATCAAGTCGAACGGCATGCGCCAGTTCGATCGCGCCAAGCTCGAGACGGACGAAGCGACGCAGGTCGCCAGCAATTCGGCCAATGGCGCCTAACGGCGCCGTCGTTCAAATGGCGCCTAACGGCGCCGGGGCGGCGCGTAACGCTTAATCCGGCGGGTTCTCGCCGGCAGGGTAAGGCACGACGAACTGGGTGCCGTACCAGCGCCAGCGGTCGGTGCCCGCCGGCAGCGTGCAGTTGACGCGCGCGCGCCCTGCGGCCAGCGCCTGCGGAATGCGCACTTCGATGCGGCGGTCGAGCCGCTCCACCTTCAGCGTTTGATCGGCGTAGTAGCAGCCCATGCGCTCCACGCCGCGCACGTCGCTCGCCAGCGTGAAGCCGAAGGCAGGCGGGTTCTCGCCGTTGATGAAGGGATCGCGCGGCGTCACGTCGTCGACCGGCAGCGGCAGGGCGCGCGCCGCCATGCGAAAGCGCGTCATGTCGCCGAAGCGCTCGTTCAGCGAAAAGCGCGGCAGATAGAAATAATCCTCGCCGGGATGGGCGACGCCGGAATGCTGGCCGAAGGCGGCCTCGAAGCCGGCGGCCTTCACCTGCTCCTTCACCGCTAGGCTCATCTCGCCATAGGGATAAGCGAACAGCGTCGGCGCTTTGCCGGTCTCGGCCTGAATGCGCGCCGACGACCTTTTGAGTTCGTCGGCGTTCTTCGCTGGATCGGTCAGCGGCATGTGCGGATGGCTGCCGGTCTGGCTGCCGATCGTCACCAGCCCCGATTCGGTCAACTCGCGCAGCTGGTCCCAGCTCATGAAGCCGGGCGCCTTGCGATCGATGGTGTCGGTGGCGATGAAAATCGTGAAGGGGAAGTTGGCGGCGCGCAGGCGCGGCCAGCCATTGGCGTAGAACGAAGCGTAGGCGTCGTCGATCGAGATGCCGACGGTCTTGTCGGCCAGCGTCTCGCCGGCCTGCAGCGCTTTGACGATGTCGCCGAGCGGCAGCACGTTGTAGCCGCCCTCGAGCAGTTCCCGCAGATGGCCTTCGAATTGTTCGACGCGGATGTTGGTCGAGGGAATGCTGTTCTCGCCGAAGCGGTGATAAATGAACAGCACGGCATGCGAGCCGGTCGCTTCGCCATTGAGGCGGCTTTGGCTCTGTTGCGCCATGACCTGAAAGCTTGCGGCCGGCGACAGCATCAGGGCGAGCGCGGCGGCGAGGGCCGCGCGCTTCAATCGGCTTGTCATTCTTGTCTCTCTCCCCCTCGACGCCGCGGCTCCCCCGTTCCAGGGCATCGGTTCTTCTTGGAGCGATTATGCCGCTTTTCGGCGACTTATTCGAGTCTGCCGGCGCAACGCTCACATCATCGTTGGAGCCGCTTTCCCATCGTCGATCAGCGGGTAGCGCCGGGCATTGAAAAGCTGGTAGTGCCACCACTCGTTGCGGTAAAAATCCCACCCTGCGGACGTCATGATCCCCATCAGCAGCAAGCGGTTGCGCTGCGCTTCAGGCGAAATGCCGTCGATCACGCCATGGTGGGAGAGCGGCGTGAAAGCGTCGAAGCCGGTGCCCATGTCGAGTTCGTTGCCCTGCGCGTCGAGCAGGGTGAGGTCGATGGCGACCCCGCGCGAATGGGGCGAGCCGCGGCGCGGATCGGCGAGAAACTCCGGGTCGGGCCGCGCGTCCCACAGCTTCCATTGCGCTTCGGTCGGGCGGTAGGCGTCGAACAGCTTGAAGCGGTAGCCGAGCGGCGCGGCGATGCGGATCGCCTTGGCCAGGCATTCGGCGGCGTCGGGATGCAGGTAGCAGGCAGGGCGCGCATAGACCGGCCGTTCGGTGATATTCTGGTCCGTGGCATAGGCGATGAACTGTTCGACGTCAAACGCCGGCGCGGCGATTTCGACCAGCGGCAGCAGCGGCAGGGTCGGTTGGTCGCCTGCGGGGCTGGGCGGCGAAGAAGATGAAACCGGCGTGGACATGAGGCGGATATTTCCGAATGCGTGAGACGAACGACATGATGCAGCGAACGGCGCGCGCGCGCAAATATGCGCGTGGGGACGCGCGGGCATGATCGTTCTCGCCTTCGACACCGCCTGCGACGCCTGCTCCGCCGCCGTCTGGCAAGACGGCGAATTGCGCGCGCAGGAATTCGCCGCGATGGCGCGCGGCCAGTCGGAAGCCTTGATGCCGATGATCGCGCGCGTCATGGCGCTGGCGAATGTCGGCTTCGCCGATCTTGCCGGCATCGGCGTCACCAACGGGCCCGGCGCCTTCACCGGCCTTCGCATCGGCCTCGCCGCCGCGCGCGCCATGGCGCTGGCATCGGCCAAGCCGGCGATCGGCGTCACCACGCTCGAAGCTATCGCCGCCGCCGCGAACATCGCCGGCGAGCTGGTCGTTGCCATCGATGCCAAGCGCGAGGATCTTTATTTGCAGCGCTTTGCGAATGGCGCGCCCGCCGAAAGCCCTTATGCAGCGCTGCCTGGCGCGTTCGTCGCGCCCGCAGGCCCGTACGCGCTCGCCGGCGACGGCGCGGCGCGGCTGTTCGAGACCTTGCCGCAGGAAACGCGCGCGCGCGTCTCTTTGCTGGCTGAGCCGCGTTTGCCCGATGCGGCGGTGGTGGCGCGTCTCGCCGCGGAACGGTTGGCGGCGGGCGTCGACATCGCGTCGCCGCGCCCGCTCTACTTGCGGCCGCCCGACGCCAAGCTGCCGCAGGACGGCGGCCGGGTGAAGGTCATGCCCTCGTGAGCAGCGTGATGCCGGAGGTCAAGCTGCTGCCCATCGGCGCGGCCATGCATGCGCTGATCGCCGAGATGCATCGGCGCTGCTTCGACGACGGCTGGACCGCCTACACCGTCGGCCAGGTGATGCGCATGGCCGGCGCGTTCGGCTATCTCGCGCTGAAAGGCGAGGGGCCGGAAGAAACGCCGATCGGTTTCGCGCTGGCCAGCGGCACGCTGGACGAATGGGAGCTGCTCTCGATCGCCGTGCTGCCCGAACATCGGCGCGGCGGCGCGGCGCGCCGGTTGATGGACGCGATCATCATCGGCGCGCGGGCGCAGCGCGGCGAGAAGCTGTTTCTCGAAGTGGCCGAGGACAATGCGGCGGCGCGCCGGCTCTACGAGACTTACGGCTTCGCCCAGATCGGCCGCCGGCCGGGCTATTACAAGCGCGGCGCCGCGCCGGCCATGGCCGCGCTCACCATGCGCCGGGATCTCATCTAATTCGCGGAGCGCTTGCGGATGCGCAGCAGATAGATCTCGCCGCCCGCTTCCGGATCGAGGCTCAGCACTTCATGACCGTGCTCGCGCACCGAGCGCGGCACGTTGTCGCGCGGCTCGGCGCCCTTCAGGCGCACCTCGGCGATCTCGCCTGGCGCCATGCGCTCCAAGAGCAGCTTCGTCTTCACGAAGGTCATGGGGCAAATCTCGGAAGTTATGTCCAAGCGATGATCGGTCATTTCTGTAACAATATATTGATTTCTTTAAGAAATATAAGGAAAGCCGATTGTAGGGGGCAATAAAAGAACCTATAACTCAGCCCGTCATCATTGCGGAGCAGCCCCAATGCCTGAGGATACGCCCTCGCACGACCTTCTCGTCTTGACGACGGAAATCGTGTCTTCCCACGTCGCCAACAATACTGTGGCGCCGGGCGAACTTCCCCAGCTGATCCATCAGGTCTATGCCGCCCTCGCCGGCATCGGCAAGGGCGCGGCCGCAGGGGCGGGATCTGCCATCCTCGGCGAGCGCGCCGACCCGGCGGTGCCGATCAAGAAGTCTGTCATGCCCGATTACATCGTGTGCCTGGAGGATGGCCGCAAGCTGAAGATGCTGAAGCGCCACCTCAAGACGGCCTACGACATGACTCCGGACGAATATCGCGAGCGCTGGGGGCTGCCGGCGGATTACCCGATGGTCGCGCCCAATTACGCCAAGCAGCGCAGCTCGCTGGCCAAAAAGATCGGTCTCGGCACCAAGCCGCGCAAACGCGGCCGCTGATCGGCCTGCCCGAGCCCCTTCGCACGGCCCCATGCCCCTGATTTCCTTCGCGGAAATCTGATTAAGAGGGCGCAAGGGCAGGGTAGGCGGGGCGCGCCATATCGGCTATGGTGAGCGCCGTTTGCGCCGGCTGCCGGCACCCGGAGGAAATGATGGCTCAGGAAATCTCGACGCTCGAAAAGCTTTGCCTCGACAAGGGGATGAAGATGACCGGCCAGCGCCGCGTCATCGCCCGGGTGCTGTCCGAAGCCGAGGATCACCCCGACGTCGAGGAGCTGCATCGACGCGCTTCGGCGATCGATCCGCGTATCAGCATCGCCACGGTCTACCGCACCGTGCGTCTGTTTGAGGAAGCCAACATCCTCTCGCGCCACGAATTCGGCGATGGCCGCGCGCGCTACGAGCGCGCCCCCGAGAGCCATCACGACCATCTCATCGACATCAAGAGTGGCAAGGTCATCGAGTTCCATAACGAGGAGATCGAAGCCCTGCAGCGCGAGATCGCCAAGCGCCTCGGCTTCAAGCTGGTCGATCATCGCCTGGAGCTGTTTGCCGTGCCGCTCAAGGGCGGCGACAATTAAGCCGCTGTGCGTGACATGGCCTTGCCGCAAAGCGCCGCACGGCCCGAGATGACCGCCGTCTTGCCCAACGATCGTCCGCTTCCCGCTTTGCGCACCGGCAATCTCGAACTGCGTCTCGCCGAGAACGCCGCCGAGATCGATGCCGCGCTGGCATTGCGCTATCGCGTCTTCTTCGAAGAGATGGGCGCCAAGCCGTCGCTCGAAGCTTTGCGCGAGAAGCGCGACCGCGACGCCTATGACGAATATTGCGACCATCTGCTGGTGATCGATCATTCGACCGGCGAGCCGATCGTCGTCGGCACCTACCGCCTGATCCGCCGCGCCGCCGCCGCCAAGGTCGGCCGCTTCTACTCGCAGTCCGAGTACGACGTCGCCAAGCTGATCGCCATCGACGGCGAGATCCTCGAGCTCGGCCGCTCCTGCGTCGATGCGGCGCACCGCAACCGCCCGACCATGCAGCTGATGTGGCGCGGCATCTCGAATTACGTGTTCCATCACGACATCAAAGTGATGTTCGGCTGTGCCAGCCTGTCGGGCACCAATGTGCAGGAACATGCGGATTTACTGTCTTATCTGCACCATTTCCACCTCGCCCCGCCGGCGCTGCGCACGCGCGCGCTCGATGGACGCTATGTCGACATGGCGCTGAAGCCCGCGGAAGCGCTCAACGCCAAGCGCTGCCTCGCCGAACTGCCGCCGCTGGTGAAGGGCTATCTGCGTCTCGGCGGCTTCGTCGGCGACGGCGCCGTGATCGACGAAGAATTCAACACCGTGGACGTCTGCATCATCGTCAAGACGGACTTGGTGACAGAGAAGTACATGCGCCATTACGAAAGCCAGCGCGACGCTCCCGGCGGAGCCTGATCGTGAAATCGCAGCTGCGCGCTATCGTCCGTCTGTCGATCTATGCCGCCTGGACCTTGGCGCTGCTGCCGGTGCAGATGGCGGCGGTGCTGACCGGCTCGCGCCTCGCCTCCAGCCTGCCGCGCTTCTATCATCGCGGCTGTTGCCGCATCATCGGCATCGATCTGGTGGTGCGCGGCGCGCCGGCCGATTCCAAGCCGCTGCTCATCGTCGCCAATCACGCCTCCTATCTCGACATCACCGTGCTCGGCGCGCTGGTGCGCGGCTCCTTCGTCGCCAAGGCCGAGATCGCCAAATGGCCGTTCTTCGGCCTGCTCGCCAAACTGCAGCGCACGGTCTTCATCGAGCGGCGCAGCGCTCATGCCGCCAAACATCGCGACGAGATCGCGCGCCGGCTGGAGAAAGGCGACGATCTGATCCTGTTCCCCGAAGGCACCAGCAGCGACGGCAACCGCATCCTGCCGTTCAAGAGCGCGCTGTTCAGCGTCGCCGAACGCGAGGTGGACGGCCAGCCGCTCACCGTGCAGCCGGTCTCGGTCGCCTATCTCAAGCTCGACGGCTTGCCGCTCGGGCGCGAATGGCGGCCGCGCGTCGCCTGGTACGGCTCCATGGGCATGCTCAGCCATGCCTGGAACCTCTTCACCTTGGGCAAGCTGACGGTCGAGGTCGGGTTCCAGCCGCCGGTCGATCTGGCCGCTGACGCTGAGGCCTCGGGCGCTTTGAGCGCTGGCGGGCGGCGCAAATTGCTGGCGGAGCGCAGCCAGGCGGCGGTCGAGGCGGGATTTGCCGAATCCCTGTTCGCCTCCGGCCGCCAAGGCTAATATCCGCCCCCTCGCCCAACCCCGGACCTGACCCGTGCCGAGCAAGAAGCTCTATATCAAGACCTACGGCTGCCAGATGAACGTCTACGATTCCACTCGTATGACCGACGTCCTGGCGCCGCTCGGCTATGAAACGACCGAACAGGCCGACGAGGCCGACATGGTCATCCTCAACACTTGCCATATCCGCGAGAAGGCGGCGGAGAAGGTCTACTCCGACCTCGGCCGCCTGCGCGCGCTCAAAGCGGAGAAGGGCAAGGCCGGCTCCGAGCTGATCCTCGGTGTCGCCGGTTGCGTGGCCCAGGCCGAAGGCGAGGAGATTTCCAAGCGCGCGCCCTTCGTCGACATGGTGTTCGGCCCGCAGACCTATCATCGCCTGCCCGAGATGGTGGCGAAGGCGACGGGTCGCCAGCGCGTGCTCGACACCGAATTTCCCGCCGAAGACAAATTCGACCAATTGCCCGCGCCCACCGCGCAGGGCGTCACCGCCTTCCTCTCGATCCAGGAAGGCTGCGACAAGTTCTGCACCTTCTGCGTCGTGCCCTACACGCGCGGCGCGGAATATTCGCGTCCGGCGGCTTCGATCATCGCCGAGGCCAAGGCGCTGGTGGCGCAAGGCGTACGCGAATTGACGCTGCTCGGCCAGAACGTCAACGCCTATCACGGCGACGGCCTCGATGGCGGCAGCTGGACCTTCTCGCGCCTGGTGCGCGCGCTCGCCGAGATCGATGGACTGGCGCGCATCCGCTACACCACCTCGCATCCCAACGACATGGACGACGACCTGATCGCCGCGCATGGCGATCTGCCGCAGCTCATGCCGTTCCTGCATCTGCCGGTGCAGTCCGGTTCGGATGAAGTGCTCAAGGCGATGAACCGCAAGTACAAGGCGGACGATTTCCGCCGCATCGTCGAGCGCTTGCGCAAGAACCGCCCGGATCTCGCGCTGTCCTCCGATTTCATCGTCGGCTTCCCCGGCGAGAGCGACGCCGACTTCGAGGCGACCATGCAGCTCGTGCGCGAGACGACCTTCGCGCTCGCCTATTCGTTCAAATACAGCCGCCGCCCCGGCACGCCCGCGTCGGTCATTCCGAAGCAACTGAACGAAGAGGTGAAGTCGGCGCGCCTCGAAGCCTTGCAGGGTCTGCTGTTGCAGCAGCAGAAGGATTTCAACGCTTCGCTCGTCGGCCGCGAGATCGACGTCCTGTTCGCCGAAGCCGGCCGCCATGCCGGCCAGGCCATGGGCCGCAGCCCTTATCTGCAGTCGGTCCATGTCCAAGTCGGTGATGACGCGCGCATCCGCGCCATGATCGGCCAAATTCACAAAGTGCGCGTGATCGGCGCGTCGGCCAACAGCCTGACCGGCGAGTTGCTCAATCCCCAACGGGAGAAAGCCGCATGAGGGCTCATCGATGAGTCCGGCAGATTCCGGCTCCCCCAATCTGCCGCACGGCCTCGCCGAAGCGCCGCTGCATATCGAGTTCGACGACAACCGCCTGTTGTCGCAACTCTTCGGCGAGCATGACCGCAACTTGGCGCGAATCGAAAGCGCGCTCGGCGTGCAGCTCGTTTCGCGCGGCAACCGCCTCGCCATTACCGGCGCCGCAGCGGCGGTCGAGCAGGCACGCCGTGCGCTGATGGCGCTTTATGCCGATCTCAAGCGCGGCCAGCCGATCGATTCGGGCGCGCTCGACGCTGCGCTGCGCCAGGTGCAGGGCGAGAGCGCGCCGCGTCCCGTCACGCAAGGCGGCACCGCGACCAGAGCCGACGGCGACCTCGTCATCGCCACGCGCCGCCGCCAGATCTCGCCGCGCTCGGCGACGCAGGCCACGTACCTGCGCGCGATGCGCGAGAACGAGATGGTGTTCGGCATCGGCCCCGCAGGCACCGGCAAGACCTATCTCGCCGTCGCCGCTGCCGTCGCCGCCATGACCGCCGGCGAGGTCGACCGCATAGTCTTGTCGCGTCCGGCGGTGGAAGCGGGCGAGCGCCTCGGCTTCCTGCCCGGCGACATGCGCGAGAAGGTCGATCCCTACCTGCGCCCGCTGTATGACGCGCTGTACGACATGCTGCCGGCCGATCAGGTCGAGAAGCGCCTGGAATCGGGCGAGATCGAAATCGCGCCGCTTGCCTTCATGCGCGGGCGCACGCTGTCGCATGCCTTCGTCATTCTCGATGAAGCGCAGAACACCACGCCGATGCAAATGAAGATGTGCCTGACGCGTCTCGGCGAAGGCTCGCGCATGATCATCACCGGCGATCTGTCGCAGATCGATTTGCCGCCGAACAGCAAGTCGGGTCTGGCCGACGCGCTCGAGACTTTGGGCGGCGTGCAGGGCGTCGGCGTCGTGCGCTTCGGCGAAGCCGACGTGATGCGTCATCCGGTGGTGGCGCGCATCGTGCGCGCCTATGAAGCGGCGGACCGCAAGCGCGCCGAGCGCAAGGCCGCGCCGACAGAGGGAAATGGGGCTGACGAACCGGCGCCGGGTCTGCCCGACTTCATCACCAAGCCGCGCTCATAATGTCGTCTCGCAAGCTGCCGGCGCGTAAACTTCCCTCAGTCAAAATCGCCGTGCTGATCGAGACGCCGGCCTGGCGCAAGCGCCTGCCTGAAGTGGCGGCCCATGTCCGCAAGTTCGCCCGTGCCGCCATGCGCGCGGCATTGGCGGACGGCATGAAGACGCCGAGCCTGCGCCGGCCCTGGTCGCTCGCCATTCTGCTCGCCGACGATGCCCAATTGCGCGAGCTGAACCGGGATTTTCGCGGTAAGGACAAGCCGACCAATGTCCTCTCCTTTCCGGCCTGGGAAGGCATGCCGATGCCCGCCAAGGCCAAGGAAGCAGTCAATCTGGGCGATATCGCGCTGTCATACAGCGTGACGTCCGGCGAATCTGTCAAACAAAACAAGCGCTTGGCAGATCACCTCGCGCACCTGACCGTCCATGGTGTTTTGCACCTTTTCGGCTATGATCATCTCGACCAATCCCAAGCGGATGACATGGAGAGCTTGGAGCGGGCGGTGCTGGCGCGGCACGGGATCTCCGATCCCTATGTCCTGCGACCGGCGCGCAAAGCCGCCGCTCAAGCCCGTAAGCCACGGGGCCGAACCCGGTAAGCGGCCCACAACGAGGACATGAGCGACCCGAGCCATAGTACGTTGCCCCGCGATGAGGCCGCATTGCCGGCCTCAACCGGGGCGTCACAACCGCAATTCCTGCGCGGAATCCTGCAAAAATTCCGTCGCGCCCGCAAAGCCGATGAATCGCTGCGCGAAGTCATCGAGGAATTGATCGAGGACAGCGATCCCGTCGAGGGCGAGGCGCGCGACCCCGCCGAGATCAATGCCGACGAACGGCTGCTGCTGCAAAACATCCTGCATCTGCGCGACGTCACCGCTTACGACGTGATGGTGCCGCGCGCCGACATCTCGGCCGTCGAGATTTCCACGCCCTTGCCCGATCTGATCCGCCTGATGACCGAAGAGGCGCATTCGCGTCTGCCGGTCTATCGCGAATCGCTCGATGACGTGCGCGGCGTCGTCCACATCAAGGACGTGCTCGCGCAAACCACGAAGAGCGGCGCCTACGATCTGAACGAGATGCTGCGCAAGGTGCTGTTCGTCTCGCCGTCCATGCGCGTGCTCGATCTCCTTCTGGAGATGCGGCTGACGCGCGTGCATATGGCGATGGTGGTGGACGAGTACGGCGGCATCGACGGACTGGTAACCATCGAGGACATGATCGAAGCCATCGTCGGCGACATCCAGGACGAGCATGACGCCGAAGAGCCGGGCATGATCGAGCGCCCGGACGGCACCTGGCTCGCCGATGCGCGCACCGACATCGAGCATTTCGAGGAGAAGATCGGCGCGGTGCTGACCGATGAGGAGCGCGAAGCCGACATCGACACGCTCGGCGGTCTCGTCGTCTTCCTCGCCGGCCGCGTGCCGTCGCGCGGCGAGATGGTGCGCCATTCCTCGGGCCTGCAGTTCGAAGTGGTCGATGGCGATCCGCGCCGCCTCAAGCGGTTGCGCCTGCGCAATCTGCCCAAAGCGGAGCCCACCGCTCCCGCCGAACCGTCGCGCGCCGCCGGACGCTAAAGGTGCCGTCGACCGTCTCTGAGCGCATCGCCGCGCTCGCGTCTCGCGCCGCCGCCCTGACGGGTTGGCGGCGCTACGGTCTGGCGTTGATCTTCGGCTTGCTCTCGGTCGGCGCGCTGCCGCCGCTCTATGTCGCGCCGCTGCTGCTCGTCGCCTTCAGCGGCCTGTTGTGGCTGAGCGCTGGCGCCAAAACGCCGCGCGCCGCCGCGCTGATCGGCTGGTGGTTCGGCTTCGGCCATTTCGCCGCCGGGCTTTATTGGATCACCAACGCGCTGCTGGTCGATGCCGCCAAGTTCGGCTGGCTCGTGCCCTTCGCCGTCAGTGGTCTGTCGGCTTTCCTCGGCCTCTTCGCCGCGGCGGCGGTATGGCTCACCTATGCCTTGCGCGCGCGCGGCTTCGCCGCCGGCTGGCGCTGGCCGCTGTTGTTCGCGCTCGCTTGGACGGCGACGGAATGGCTGCGCGGCCATGTGCTCACCGGTTTCCCGTGGAATCAGCTGGCGACGATCTGGAGCGATTGGCCGGCGATGACGCAGAGCGCGTCGCTGTTCGGCGCTTACGGCCTGACGCTGCTCACCGCCGCCGCCGCCGCCTCATTCGCCACCTTCGCGCTCGCCGAGAAACGCGCGCGCGGCCTGCTGCTGCTCGTGCCGCTCGCGCTCTGCGCGCTCTTCGGCGTTTGGCGTTTGCATGATGCGAGCACGGCCGATGTGGCGGATGTGCGCCTGCGCCTCGTGCAAGGCAACATCGATCAGCGCCTCAAGTGGCAGGACGACGTGCGCATCGAAACGGTGCGCAAATATCTGCTCATGTCGGCGGAGGCTTCGCCGACGCCGCCGACTGTGGTGATCTGGCCGGAAACGGCGCTGCCCTTCTTCCTGTCCGACGAGCCCGAGCTGCGCGGCGCGCTCGGCCGTCTGGCCGAGCGGCTCGGGCCGAACGGTCTCGTCATCACCGGCGCGCCGCGCGCCGAGCGCGCGCCTTATCGCGTGTGGAACAGCGTGCAGGCGGTCGACGGCCGCGGCGAGATCGTCGCCACTTACGACAAATTCCATCTCGTGCCGTTCGGTGAATATATGCCGCTGCGTTGGCTCTTGCCGTTCGACAAGATCACCGCCGGCGCGGTGGATTTTTCCGAAGGGCCGGGGCCGAGCACCATCGCGCTGCCCGGTCTGCCGCCGGCGTCGCCGCTCGTCTGCTACGAAGTGATCTTCCCCGGCGCGGTCACCGATCATCGCACGCGCGCGGGCTGGCTCTTGAACGTGACCAACGACGGCTGGTTCGGCATCTCGAGCGGGCCGCATCAGCATCTCGCCAGCGCCCGGTTGCGCAGCGTCGAAGAAGGCTTGCCGCTCGCGCGCGCGGCGAACACCGGCATCTCAGCCATTATCGATCCTTATGGGCGTTTGCGAGCGTCACTCACTCTCGGCACAGCCGGCATCCTCGATGGCGCGCTGCCGGCGGCCTTGCCGGCCACCTTGTTCGCCCGCTATGGCAATTTCATTTTTTTAATCATGTTCGCGGCGATGGCCGGTCTTTGCTTGCGGCGTCGGCGCTAAGCGTCTGTCTTTGCTGGCATCACGAGCGCAGAAGTATTTTTTCTCATCGCCTGATCCATCTCGCCCGTGTGGCGTAAACAACTCTCCGTCGCATTCTCACCGATAATTGCGAGACAACTGGACCGCGCAAGCATACAGTTGTATGCGATGATCCGCGTGGTCCGAGGGGGCGGCGGTCGTTGCGTTGGTCGTGGCTGTGAGAGCGCC
>DASTMO010000033.1:0-107719 GCA_035714115.1 Alphaproteobacteria bacterium | reverse complement strand
GCTTTTCGTCGATGGCGAAGAAACCCACCAGCGTGTCGATCTTGTCGGCCAAGGCGAGCGCGACGCTGACCGGCGCGGTCGGGCAAGCGTCGTCCGGGCCTTTCGGCGAATAATGCGCGGCGATGGCCTCGGCCACTTCGGGGCGCTCGTTGTCGTGGCGCGCGTAGTAGCGGCCCATGACGCCCTGCAACTCGGGGAATTCGCCGACCATGCCGGTCGTCAGGTCGGCCTTGCACAGTTCGGCGGCACGCTCGGCCTGCGCGCCGTCGGCGCCGATCAGTTCGGCGATCTCGCGCGCCAGTTTCTTCACCCGCGCGACCTTCTCAGCGACCGTGCCGAGCTTGGCATGGAAGACGATGTCCTTCAGCGCGCCGATGCGCGAATCCAAGCGATGCTTGCGGTCCTGATCCCAGAAGAAGCGCGCGTCCGACAGGCGGGCGCGCAGCACGCGCTCGTTGCCGGCGATCACCTGGGCGCCGCCGTCCTCGGTCAGCATGTTGGCGATGACGATGAAGCGCGCGGCAAGCTGGCCATCGCCCTTCTCGACCGCAAAATATTTCTGATGCGCGCGCATGGAGGTGGTCAGCACCTCGGCCGGCACGTCCATGAACTGCTCGTCGATCTTGCCCATCAGCGCGACCGGCCATTCGACCAGGCCGGTCACTTCATCGAGCAAGCCATCGTCGCGCTTGAGGGCGAAGCCGGCGTCCTTGGCCACCGCCGAAGCATCCGCGAGAATGGTCGCGCGGCGGTCGGTGGCGTCGAGCAGCACATAGCCCTCGCGCAGCTTGGCTTTATATTCGCTGAAGCTCTTGGCCTTGAACGGCTTGGGGCCGAGAAAGCGATGGCCGCGCGTCTCGTCGCCCGACGTCACGCCGGCGAAGCTCACCGGCACGATCTTGCCGTCGAACAGCGCGACGATGCCGTGCAGCGGGCGCACCCAGCGCGTCGGCTCACGGGCCCAGCGCATGGATTTGGGCCAGGGCAGCTCGGCGAAAATCTTCGGCAGCGTCTCGGCCAGCACGTCGGCGGTGGCACGGCCCTTCTTCTCGACCACGGCAAAATAGAACACGCCCTTGCCGGTGTCGCGCTGCTCGCATTGATCGAGGGTGAGGCCGCTGGCGCGCAGGAAGCCGTCGATGGCGTTCTGCGGCGCATCGACGCGCGGGCCACGGCGCTCTTCCTTCAGATCGGCTTGCGCGACCGGCAGCCCGTCGACGACCAGCGCCAGGCGGCGCGGCGTGACGTAAGCCTCGGCTTTGGAAAATTCGAGGCCGGCGGCCTTGAAAGCGTCGGTGGCGAGACGCTTGAGATCGTCCGCCGCGCGCGCCTGCATGCGCGCCGGGATTTCCTCGGAGAACAGTTCGACGAGAAGCTCGGCCATGATCAGGCTCCCTTCCCGCCAGGAGAGGATGGGGCATGGCCGCGGCTGACGAGCCAGCCTTCGCAACAGGCTTTGGCCAGCGCGCGCACGCGGCCGATATAGGCGGCGCGCTCGGTGACGGAGATCACGCCGCGCGCATCCAGCAGATTGAAGCTGTGGCTCGCCTTGATGCACTGGTCGTAAGCCGGCAGCGTCACGCCCTTCGACAGCAGCGCCTGGCATTCGGCCTCGGCTTCGGCGAAATGGCGGAACAGCACGTCGGTGTTGGCATGCTCGAAATTGTAAGCCGATTGTTCGCGCTCGTTCTGCAGGAAGACGTCGCCGTACTTCACGCCCTGGTCGTTCCAGGCGAGGTCATAGACGTTCTCGACGCCCTGCACATACATGGCGAGGCGCTCCAGGCCGTAGGTCAATTCCACCGCGACGGGATCGCATTCGATGCCGCCGACCTGCTGGAAGTAAGTGAACTGCGTCACTTCCATGCCGTCGCACCAGACTTCCCAGCCGAGACCCCAGGCGCCGAGCGTCGGGCTTTCCCAGTCGTCCTCGACGAAGCGCAGATCGTGCGTGGCCGGCGTGATTCCGAGCTCGGCCAGGCTCTGCAGATAGAGCTCCTGCACGTTGGCCGGCGACGGCTTCATGATCACCTGGAACTGGTAATAGTGCTGCAGGCGGTTCGGGTTCTCGCCATAACGGCCGTCCTTGGGGCGGCGCGACGGCTGCACGTAGGCGGCGCGCCAGGGCTCGGGGCCGAGCGCGCGCAAGGTGGTCGCCGGATGGAAGGTGCCCGCGCCCATCTCGACATCGTAGGGCTGCAGCAGCACGCAACCCTGCGCGCCCCAAAAGGTCTGCAGGCGCAGGATCAATTCCTGGAAGCTCGGGGCTTTCTTGGGCGAAGACATGACGGAAACCGGTGATGAGAGATCAGGAGCCGTGCGTGCAGACGACGCCCGGCGGGTTGTAGGTGCCGCAGACCGGGCATTTCACCAGCGTCTCCGCAACCTTTTCGGCCGGGCGCGGGCCTTCGGCGCGGCGCTGATCGCGCCGGCGCACGAGCTTGAAGCCGTACCACATAAGGGCGGCCGCCGCGGCGAGCAGCAGGAGCTTGGCGAAACTCAGTCCGAACATGGCTTGTTGTAGTGGCAGGGCCGAGACAGCGTCAAGCGCCGCCACGCCCGCCCTGGGCCGGAAAAAGCCGGATTTTGCAGAGATTTAGAGGGCCGGGCGGCTGGGCCGCTAGAGCGGCAGCCCGGCCCCGTCGCGCAGGATATGGTCGGCGGCCTGGCTGTAGCCGCCGCCGGCCTCATGCAGCACCAGTCCGGCGGCGAGCCGCAGAGGCGTCAGCGAGCCCTTCACGGCGCGGATCAGCACCCGCTTGGCCGGGCGGCTGGTGCGGTCGGGCCAGAGCGGAAAGACGACGATGCCGCCCGCCTTGCCGTGCAGTTCGGCCATCAGCGCATCGAGCCTGTCGGCACGATGGACGATGGTCAAGGTGCCGCGCGGGCGCAGCATCATCAGGCCCATGCGGACCCAATGGGCCAGGGTCGCCTCGCCTTCCATATTGGCGCGCGCCTTGCCCGGATCGGGCGCCGGAGTGCCGGCTCCCTCCTCGACATAGGGCGGATTGGCCATGACATGATGGAACGAGCCGGGCACCAGACGCGACGGCGGACGGATCAGATCGCCGACCATGACATCGACGCGCGACCCCAGATCGTTCAGCGAGATATTGTCGGCAGCGAGGCGCACCAGGTCGCGGTTGATCTCGATGCCGCTGACGCGACAGCCCGGCTCGCGCAGGGCGAGGCAAAGCGAAGCGGCGCCGACGCCCATGCCGAGATCGAGCACGCGGTCGCCGCCGACCGTTGGGATCGAGGCGGCGAGGAACACCGGATCGATGGCGGCGCGGTAACCATGTTTCGGTTGGCGCAAGCGGATGCGGCCGCCGAGGATGCGGTCCTCCGTGACCTCGAATCCGCCCGGCGGTGAATCCTCAGCCATGCTCACTCGGAAATCTCCGGGCTTTCGCCAGCGGCGCGCATCGCCTCGTCGAGCAGCGCTTTGGCGCGCGCGTGATCCTCGTCCGTCACCATCAGGCGGCGCTGCAGAGCGCCGATGCTGCCCTCGAGCACGGAGGTGTGCATGTCGAGTTGCACCGCCTCGATGCCGGCGTCGCGCATCAGCGCGGCGGCATAGGACAGCAGCACGAGATCGTTACTGCGCAGCAGTTCCTTCATGGCGCGATCATACAAGAAAATCATGCAAAATAGCGGGCATCGCGAGGCCGGCGCAGGGCAGCCCTCCCTTGACCCTCGGGGAAAGGGGCTTATGCTCGGCCCCCTCCCGGCCGTCAAGGCCGGGCAAGGTTTTCCCCATTCAGGAGAGTGTGCGTTGGCGGTCATCGTCGATCTCGAAGCGGCGCGCGGCAAAGGGCCGCAGCCTTCGCTGGACGCCCTGTCGGCGCTGGTGACGGATGACATCGCCAAGGTCAACGCGCTGATCCTCAAACATATGGAAAGCCCGGTCGAGCTGATCCCGCAGCTTGCCGGCCATCTGATCGCCGCCGGCGGCAAGCGCCTGCGCCCGATGATGCTGCTCGGCGCGGCGCGCCTCTGCGCCTATGACGGCCCGCGCCATATCCGCCTCGCCGCCGCCGTCGAGTTCATCCATACCGCCACCCTGCTGCACGACGACGTGGTCGACGAGAGCGACCTGCGGCGCGGCCAGGCGACCGCCAACACGGTGTGGGGCAACCAGCCGAGCGTGCTGGTCGGCGATTTCCTGTTCAGCCGCGCCTTCCAGCTGATGGTGGCGGACGGCTCGCTCGAAGTGCTCGCCATCCTGTCGAACGCCTCGGCGGTGATCTCCGAAGGCGAGGTGATGCAGCTCACCACCGCCAACGACACCGAGACCAATGAAGCCCAGTATCTCGAAGTGATCCGCTGCAAGACCGCCGTGCTGTTCGCCGCTTCGGCGCGCATCGGCGCCGTGGTCGCCAGCCGCCCCAAGGTCGAAGAGCAGGCGCTGGAAAGCTACGGCCTCAACCTCGGCATCGCCTTCCAGCTGATGGACGACGTGCTCGACTACACCGCCGTGCAGGCGACGCTCGGAAAAACGGTCGGCGACGACTTCCGCGAAGGCAAGATCACCCTGCCGACCATCCTCGCCTACCGGCGCGGCGACGAGGAAGAGAAGGCCTTCTGGCGGCGCACGCTGGAAACCCTGGAGCAGAACGAGGGCGACCTCGCTCATGCCATGCGCCTGATGAACAAGCATGGCGCGCTCGCCGACACGCTGGAACGCGCCCGCCATTATTCGACCCTGGCGCGCGACGCCCTCGACATCTTCCCGGCCTCGCCCGCCAAAGCCGCCCTCCTCGAGGTTATCGGCTTTAATATGTCTCGGGGCCATTAGCCCCTATGCGCTGCTGAAGCCGCGACATGTCGCGCGGCCACTAGCCGGCCTCAAATCCAGGAATCCTGCGGCTTTTCGTCCAAAATCGGCCGGCGAAAAAAGCGCGCCGGGCCGGTTGTCATCGGCAAATCGCCGGTATATAACGCTCGCCTCTTCGGGGAATAGCTCAGCCTGGTAGAGCACCACGTTCGGGACGTGGGGGCCGGAGGTTCGAATCCTCTTTCCCCGACCATCCTTTTCCCGACATGCAAAAGGCCGCATCGCAGATGCGGCCTTTTGTCGTTTCAGGCCAGATGCGGTGCAAGCCGCGCTATTCGGCCGGCGCGTCGATCGCCGCGCGCAGCCGCAACGCCAGCTCCTGCTTGCGATAAGGCTTGCTGATCATCTCGGCGCGCACGCCGTCGGCGCCCTGGCGCAGGAAGACCTCGGAATAGCCCGACGTGAACAGCACCTTGAGGTGCGGATTGCGCTTGAGCGCCAGCTTGGCCAGATCGTAGCCGTTGAGCTTGCCGGGCATGACGATGTCGGTGAACAGCACGTCGGGCGCGGCGCCTTCTTCCAGCATCTTGCAAGCCGCGTCGGCGTTCTCGGCTTCGATAGTGCGATAGCCGAGCTCCTTCATGATGCGCAAAGCGACGCGCCGCACCTCGACATTGTCCTCGACCACCAGCACGGTCTCACGGCCGCTCGGCACCACCGCCACAGGTTGCGGCGCGACGGCCTCGCCCTCGCCCGGCTTCGCGCGCGGCAAATAGACGCGGACGGTCGTGCCGTGACCGACCTCGCTGTAGATCTTGATATGGCCGCCCGACTGCTTGACGAAGCCATAGATCATCGAGAGGCCGAGGCCGGTGCCCTTGCCCTGCTCCTTGGTGGTGAAGAACGGCTCGAAGACATGTTCGAGCACCTCGGGGGTCATGCCATGGCCAGTGTCGGCCACCGAAAACATCACGTAATCGCCGGCCAACGCTTCGGGGTTGAGCGCCAGATAGTCTTCGTCGAGCGTGACGTTGCGGGTCTCGACCACCAGTTGGCCGCCGCGCGGCATGGCGTCGCGCGCGTTGATCGCCAGATTGAGGATCGCGTCCTCGACCTGCGAAGGATCGACCAACGCCGGCCACAAGCCTTCCGCCGGCAGGCTGGAGACCACGATATGCTCGCCGAGCACGCGTTGGAGCATGCCACCAAGGTTGGGCAGCAGGCTGTTCACGTCCAACACGCGCGGCCGCAACGTCTGCTTGCGCGCGAACGCCAGCAGACGCTGGGTCAATTCGGCACCGCGCGCGGCGGCCCGCAGCACGGTGCGCAGATATTCGGCAGTCTGCGACGTCTCATCGACCTCCTCCAGCGCCAGATCGCCGTTGCCGACGATAATGGTCAGAAGGTTGTTGAAGTCATGCGCGACGCCGCCGGTCAGCTGGCCGACGACCTCCATCTTCTGCGCCTGACGCAGCTGCTGCTCGACGCTGGCGCGCGCCGTCACGTCTTCGACGAGGATCAGCAGAGACGCGCTGGCGCTGCCACTGGCGCGCAAGCCCCCCGGCAAACGCTGGCTGACCAGCGGCACGGCGATCACGCGCGCTTGTAAGACTTTGCCGTCGCGCCTGTCGAACTCGGCGTCGCAGCCCTGTGCGCCGGCGGCGCTCGCCAGAGCGACGAGGTCGGCCGATGCGCCTTCGGCGTTCCGCCCGAGCACTTGCGGCGGATGGCCCAGCGCCTCCGCCTGGGCGTAGCCGAAGAAGCGTTCCGCCGCCGCGTTCCACACCGCGACCTTCCCCTCCGCATCGAGCAGGATGACGGCGAGCGGCGTCGAGCGCATGACGGCGTTGAGCAGTTCATTGCTGTCGCGCAGCGAATCGACGGCGGCAGCGCGTTGCTCGCTCTCATTGCGCAGATTGTCGTTGACGTCCGCCAGCTCGGCGGTGCGCGCGACCACCCGCTCTTCCAATTGGGCATTCAACGCGCGCAGCTCGTGCTGCAATTGTCGACGATAGCGCCCTTCGCGCGTCAGCCAGAGAAACACGCCGACGATGCCGGCGAGGCTGAAGAGCGTGCCGCCGGCCAAAGCGAACAGGGCGAATTGCGCCTGCCGGTTGACTTGGCTGTTGAGCGCGGCAATCGATCCTTGCTCGCTGGCCAGCATTTGCGCCACCAGATCGCGAATGCGGTCCATGCGCCGCTTGCCGTCGGCCAGCACTGCGCTATCGAGTATCGCCGGACCTTGCATGCGCCGGTCGACGACGCCTTGGGCCAGAGTCGCGAGCTGATCCATCGCCAGCCGCGCCAGCTCCTCGATGCGATCGCGCTGGCGCTGGTTGCCGTTGACGATTTCGTTCAGCTCGCGCAGCGCAGACGGCGTTTCGCTGATGGCGAGGCGATAAGGTTCGAGGTAGCCATCGTCGCCGCTCAGCAGATAGCCGCGTTGGCCGGTTTCCGCGTCTTTCAGCAGAGAAAGGACGCGTTCGAGGTGATAGAGAGAATATTGCGCATTGTCGGCCTTGCGCCCGACCTCCATGAGATCGGTGAGGCTGCGGTAAGCGAACAGGTTGGCGATGACGATCGTCAGGACCGCCAACCAGAACATCGCCTGTCTCAGGGTGCCGCGTTCGATCACGCGTCGTGTCCTCCCCCAAACGTCGCAGACGCGACCTCGCGGGATGCTCCGCACCCCGATGAAATATTCCTTGTATTCGAATGCCATCGATGGCGATGGCGGCGCGATGCCGGTCGGCGCTTCATGCGCCGGCGCCGACGCCCCCGATGGCGGCCGTCCGTCAGAAGACGTTAAAGCCCGCCGTTATGCGACACAATCAACAATGATGCTCAAAAGCATAAGGGCGCGGCATAAACCGCGCCGCCCAAAGCCTGAGGAGGGCAAATTTGAAACGGACACAACCTTTAGTGGTAGGCCACTCTTATAGAGAGGTCACATGTTTGCGAAATTCGACCGGCGCATCGATATTGCGGATCGGCGCGATGCCGCCGCCAGTGCCTTTCACCGTCACGGTGCCGTAGCCGAAGATGCGGCCCCAGATCGATTGGTCGACCTCGACGCCTTCGACTTTCGGGGCGTTGATCTCCCAAGTTTTGCGGCGGATGAAGCCAACCTTAGCGATGACGCGCCGATTGGTGATCGCCAATTCGGTGGCGACGCGCTGGATCAGCGCCTTGAAGAAATAGATCGGCGCGGCAATCAGCGCGGCGAGCGCGATGACGGCGCCCAGCATGCCGACGAAATCCCGGCCGTTGGCCTGATAGAGCGGCACCAGCCAGATCAGCAGCGCGATCGCGGATACGAGGCAGACGACCGACGGCAGATAGACGATCCAATGAATCGACGCATGGTGGATCACCTGCTCGTCGTCCTGCAGAATGGTGTCGACATACTTCGTCACGCCGCGCTCCTCGGTGTTGAACGCGCCAACTGGCGGCGCGATAGGGCCATTCTATCATGGTTCCCAGGCAGGGCCAGCAGGCCGCCCTGGCCAGAATCGGCCGCATCGGCTATGTACGGGGCGATGATCTCAGACCATGGATGACACGATGGACAGTCCGCGCCGCACTTTTCTCTACGGCTTCGCCCTCGGCCTCATGCTCGCGACGATTTCGAGCTACTACCATTTCTGCCGGCCGCAGACGCAGAGCGTCAGCCAGCTGTTCAACATCGAAACGCCGGCAAGCCTCATCGAGTAGCCCCCGCTAACGCAGGCGTTTCTCCTCGAAGTAGCGCTCGGCGCCGGCATGCAGCGGCGCGCTCAACCCGTCGCGCGCCATGGCGCGCGGATCGAGGGTTTCGAAGGCCGGATGCATGGCGCGAAACTCCTCCAGATTGTCGAACAAAGCGCGGACGATCTGATAGACGACTTCATCGTCGAGCTGTTCGGGAGCGACCACGGTCGCTTTCAGGCCGAAGCTGCGCGTGTCTTGCGCCGGCAGGCGGTCGTAGAGGCCGCTGGGCAAAGTCAGACGAGCATAATAGGGCCGGCCATCGAGCAGACGCGCCAAGGGCGCTTCGCCGATCTCGACCAGGGATAGCTCGCAGGCCGCCGCCATCTCCTGGATCGCGCCGTTGGGATGGGCGAGAACCACCACGGCGGCATCGATCCGACGCTCGCACAGCGCCTTGGTCTGCTCGGCGCCGCGCAGATCGCCGAGTTGGGCGAAATCCTTGGGCGTGAAATCGTGAGCGGCCATGACGTCCTCGAACATGGCGCGCTGGCCTGAGCCGGCGGGGCCGACGTTGACGCGCTTGCCTTTCAGCTCGGCGAATTGGCGCAGCTTGGAATCGCGGCGCACGAAGACGTTGAAGGTCTCGCCGTGCAGCGAGAACAGCGCGCGCAAATCTTCGAAAGCGCCGACGGACTTGAAGCTGCCCGAGCCGTTGAAGGCGTAATTCTGCCAATCGGACTGCACGATCGCCAGATCGAGCTCGCCGCCGCGCAAGGCGTTGATGTTGGCCACCGAGCCCTCGGTCGCCTCGACCGAGCAGCGCAGACCGTGCACATCACGGCCGCGGTTGAGCAGTCGGCAGACCGCGCCGCCGGCCGGATAGTAGAGCCCGGTGACGACGCCGGTGCCGATCACCAGACGGCCGTCGCCGTCCGCCGCCGGCTCGCCGCGCCCGCGTCCTGCGCCGAGCGCCCAGACGGCCACCGCGCCGGCGGTCAGGATCGCCGCGATGGCGACTACGGTCTTGTTCATCAGGCACCTCACGCATGCGAAAGCGGCGCAGTGTATCAGCCGGAGATGGCAGGTCGATCCCGCTTTTGAAGCCCGCCCGCAGCGGCTAGACTGCGCGCCTCGCGTCCAACGTTCCATCGAATCATGCCGAGCGCCATCGACATCAAAGATCACATTCGCCAAGTGCCGGATTTCCCTAAGCCGGGCATCCTGTTCTACGACATCTCGACCTTGCTCGCGCATCCCGCCGCCTGGCACGAGACGATCGAGCGCCTCGCCGCCGCCGTCGGACCGCGCAAGCCCGATCTGCTGGCCGGCATCGAATCGCGCGGCTTCCTCGTCGCCGCGCCGCTCGCCTATGCGCTCGGCTGCGGCTTCATCATGCTGCGTAAGAGGGGCAAGCTGCCGGGCGCGACCGTGCCGCTCGATTACGCCCTGGAATACGGCACCGACCGCATCGAGATACAAGAGGACGCGGTGAAGCCAGGCCAGCGCGTGGTGCTGGTGGACGATCTGCTGGCGACCGGCGGCACTATGGCGGCGGCGATCAATCTGCTGCGCAAGGTCGGCGGCGATGTGGCGGCCGCGGCGACGGTCATCGAGCTGACCTTCCTCGGCGGGCGCGCCAAGATCGACGCGCCGTTCGAGTCGCTGGTCGCTTATGATTCTTGAAAAGACGGCGACGGCTCAAGCGTCGCCTTTGGTCTTGAAAGACGGCGACGCCTAGGCGTCGCCTTTGGCACCGCGACGTTTAAACGTCGCCCTTCGCCAAAGCTTCGCGGATGAAGCGCGCCAGGACGGCGAGCGGCACCGGCTTCTCGACGATAGCGAAAACGCCGAGATCTTCCTGGTGCGCGCGATAGACATATTCCGGAAAGCCCGACACCAGGATGACCTTGGGCTTGCTTTGCATGTCCTGGATCAGGCGGGCGACGTGAATGCCGTCGAGGCCGGGCATTTTCATGTCCATGACGACGACGGCCGGGCGCAGGCGGCGGATTTCATGCACGGCGGCAAAGCCGTTCTGCGCCGACACCACCGCGATCCCTTGGCGAATCAGAAAATCCACGATTTCGCTGCGTTGCAAAGGATCGTCATCGACAACCAACACGGCCTGTTGCGGGCTGTCGGCGCGGCCTGTGACTGGTTTGCGGGAGGAAAGCACGGAAAAATCCATCGAATGAGCGTGATTGGCGGTTCGGCCAGCCGGGCCGACCGAATTCCTATCATAGCCGATAAATATTAAGCTTTAATCTCTATAAATTCCGATTCCGCAGCCTCGCCGGCCGCCATGCCGGTCGGCAAAGCCACCGTGAAGATCGCGCCGTCCGGCCCGTTGCGGACATCGATATGGCCGCCCATCCCGGCCACGATGCCGTAGCTGATGGACAGGCCGAGGCCCGTCCCCTTCGTCACCTCTTTGGTGGTGAAGAAAGGATCGAAAATGCGGCCGATAATCTCCGGCGGAATGCCGCCGCCGTTGTCGGCGATCTCCAGGCAAAATTCCCGCAGGATCGGGTCGGCCGACATGGTCATGCGAATCTGGCCGCGCACGCCTCGCAGCCGTCCGAGCGGCGTGTCGCCGCGCTCGACGATGGCATCGCGCGCGTTGGCGATGAGATTGACCACCACCTGCATCAGCTGGTTGGGCAAGCCCTGCACACTGAGCGACGGCGCATCCGCCGGCAAGACCGGCCAATCCACCGTGAGCTCGATGCCCGCCGCCTCGATGCCGCCGCCATGCAGCGCCAAAGCGTCGCGCACGCTGACGCGCGGATCGAAGATGATGCGCCGGCCATCGCGGCGGCCCACGGCGCACATGCGCTGGATCTGCTCGCCCATGTTGCCCGCCAGTTGCGAGACGAGCTCGAGCTTGCTGCGCAGGTATTCCTCGTCGGTCTTGGCGCTGTCGAGCGAAGCCAGGCCGTTGTCCGCCGCCATTCGGATGGTGCTGAGCGGCTGGTTCAATTCGTGGGCGACGCCGACCGCCACTTCGCCGACGGTCGCGAGGCGGCTCATCCGGCTCGACTGACGCAGGCTGTCGGCCATCTTTTCCAGATCGCGGGCGAGATCGCCGATCTCGTCGCTGCGATCGACCGGCAATCCGCTCGCCGTCTCGCCCTGGCCGATGCTGCGCGTCGCGGCGGATAAAGCCCGAATCGGCTGGCTCAAGCCGCGCCCGACCAGCAGGCCGACCACCAAACCGACGATGCCGAGAATGAGCGCTGCCATACCGACGATGATCAGCAGCGAACGGTGCGCATCGTCCGACAGCCTGATGACTTCGCTGCGCAGATTGGAGACATGCGCCATCAGGTCGCCGAGCGAGATATCGACATGGATCGCGCCGAGCAACCGGTCGCCGATCATCACCGGCGCGCCGACGCTGAGAATATCGCCTTCGATACCGCTGATCACCGAGCGGGTCTGCAGCGCCTTTTCCGTCACCACATCCCGCGTGCGCCGTCCATAGTCGGACAATTGGTCGCTGCCGTCGTGCAGGATGCGGCCGCGCGGATCGACAACGCGGATCGCCAGGATGCCCTTGTAACGGCGCAGCGCGCGCAGATCCTCGTCCAGATCCCGCATGTCGAAATCGTAAAGCGAGCTGGCGACGATCTGGCTCGCCAATGCCGCGAGATCCTGCCCGTCGGAGATCGCCTGCTGGCGCAGCGCGTCGCCCATCACGCGCGCGCTGGCTTCCTCGGTGCGTTCCGACAGCGAGCTGAAGGCGAGCACCGCCGCGCCAGAGATCAGCGTCACCACCGACAGCAACAGCGCGACGATGACGAGCGAATAGCGATGATGCAGCTTGAGCTTCATGGCCGGCGTGCCGTCACTTGAGCGCCGAGGGGGCTGCCTGGGAGGCCGCCCGAGGAGCCGATTGCGGGCCGAGCGCCGCGAGCGCCTTGCGCACGGTATCCAAGCTGCGGAGCGCCTCCGCATCGAGATCGTCATAGCGGCGCAGGCGATAATATTCGTGCCGCACCGTGGCGGCCGCATTGTCCGCGGCAATGTCTTTCAACGCCGCCAGAGCGGCCTCGCGCCGCTCTGGCGGCAAGCCTCTCCTGAGCAGCGCCACCGAACGGATCACCGGTTCGGAGAGATAGATGACCCGCAGGTCGCCCCGCATGCGCTTGGGCGTGCGGTCGCTATCTTCCAGATCGAGATCGCTGAAGGCGCCGGCATCGACCAAGCCGCGCGCCGTCCAAGTCGCGATATTGAGCTCGTTCTGGGTGAAGATGTAGCCGACCGCATCGGGCGGCACTGCGTCCTCGGGACGCGCCAATTCGACGAGGCGCAATCCGGCCGCTTTGAGCGCAGCGAGCGGGAGCAGATAGCCCGTGGTGGAGCCGCGGTCTTCGAGCGCGATGCGCCGGCCACGCAAATCGGCGATCTTCTGCACCGGGCTGTTCTTGGCGACGATGACGACGCTGCGATAGACCGGAACCTTATCCTTCCATTCGCGCAGCACGATCTCCGCGCCGGTCATATCGGCGAGGCGGACCGCGGAAAGCGGGCTTTCCGAAACCATGTCGATCTCGCCGTCCTGCAACAGTCTGGCCATATCTTCGAGGCGACCGACGACGACGCCATGGCCTTTGCGATAGCCGACCTGGCCAAGCTTCGCAGCCATATAGTCGGCCATGAGGTCGAGACGCGGCAGGCTGCGCCGCAGATCGGCCGAAATCCGGCCGATCACGAAGGTAGCCTCGCGCTCGGCGGCAGGGGCCAGCATGTCGGCCCGCGCCGGCCTGAACGCGCCGGGTGCGAGCGGCTGCCAGACGGCGACGAGCGTCGCCATCCCCAAACCGACGGCCTTCATCTTCGCAGCGAACATGCTATCCCCGGAAATGCGCCCAATGCGCAGACCGGCGCGATCATAGCCCGCCGGGGCCGCCGGCGGTAGGCGTTCGGCGTTTCGCCGGGCGCAGAACTAACCAGGTAAGGCGAACAGGCGCCGGGCGTTACCGTCGAGCAGCAGATCGCGGTCCGCCGCCGCCAGATCGGAAAGCGCGCCGATGCGCGCCACCGTATCGGGCCAGGTGGCGCCGAGATCGCCCATGTCGTAACCGCTGCCGACGATCATCCGGTGATCCGGCCAGCGCTTCGCGACATCGGCCAGCATCGTCTCGTCGCCGCTCGCGGCAATGTAAAGCTGGTCGAAATAATCACTCGGCCGGCGCTGCAGCTTGAAGCCCCGCTTCATGGCATGGCTGCGAAAGCTGCGATGCTCGGCCTGACGGTCCAGCCGTTCGCGCAAGTAAGGTGCCCAGCCCGCCCCGCCCTTCAAGAAGGCGAAGCGCAGTTTGGGAAAGCGGTCGAGCACGCCGCCGAAGATCAGCCGCGCGATGCTCTGCATATAGGTGAAGGGGAAGCCGAGGCTGCTCGCGAGAAAGCGCATGTTGGCGTAGCGGTCGGCACCGATCAGCCAAGGATGGCCGGTCTGGTCCTCGAAGGCGCGTTCGATGGGCAATACAACGATGGCCATGTCGAGCGCTTCGGCCGCCTCATAGAGCGGCCATAATTCCTCGCCGTCGAGATTCTCGTCGGCGAAACCGCCGTTGAGCCGCACGGCGCACAGGCCCGCTTTGGCGGCCCGCTCCAGTTCCGCCATCGCCTCGTCCATATCCGGCAGATAAAGCCAAGCCGCGCCGATGAAGCGTGGCTCGCCGGCGATGGCCTCGGCGAGGTAGGAGTTGTAGCCGGCAGCCATGAGCGGCCCGAGGCTGTGATTGATCTCATAGAGAAACGGCAACGGATCGGGCAGCAGCAACTGCGCGTCGTATCCCGCCGCGTCCATCGCCTGCTTGCGCAAAGCCAGATCCCAGCGCGTGTTCTTGAAGCGCTGGATCATCTCGCCGTCGCGATAGAAGCTGACGGTCGTTTCGTCCTCGCGCTCGATGCGGCCCTTGCCCGGGTGATCGACGCGATCGAGAAAGTCGATCGGCCAATAATAAGTCTCGCAGTCGATTTTCATCACAACTCTCTTAACGGATCGGCGCGCGCAGCACCGGCGCTTCCAGGCAACGCGCCGCCGCCTGGTCCGCCGGCAGCGAGGCATCCCAGAAGCGCGCGACATAGCGCCCGCCGCTCTTGCCGTCCGACAGGTCGGAGGCCAGCCAGACGGCCAGGGGGTTCATCACATCGACCGGCAGCAATTTACCGCTGCGCCCGTTGGCTTCGGCCAGACGCAACAGTTCGGTGGCGCAAGCGCCGCCCGGCAGGATTGTATTGACCGTCACGCCGGTCTCTTTCAAGTCGCCCGCCCAGATCAGTGTCGCCGCTTCCACCGCCGCCTTGCTGACGCCGTAAGGCGAGTTGTGCGGACGCTGCATGGTGTCGATGTTGGTCGAAAGATTGATGATGCGGCCCCAGCCCTTGTGGATGAGATGCGGTACGACGGCGCGGGCGAGCATGAACGGCCCGCCGACATTGACGCGCATGATATCCATCCAGACCTCCGGATCGAACTGCCAGAACGGCACCGAATGATCGTCCGACGGCAGGCCAGGCCCACGGTGCGGGCGGCGCGCGTTGTTGATCAGCACGTCGAGCTCGCCGAAGCGGGCGAGCGTTTCGGAGACGACGCGCTGGCAATCGGCCTGATCGGTGATGTCAGCGGCAACGGCAAGCACACGATCGGCGCCGGCACGCGCGGCGATCTCCGCGGCGGCAGCGCGCAAATCCTCGCTCTCACGCGCGGCCAGCACGACGCGGCCGTTCGCTTCGGCCAACCCCATGGCCATGGCCCGGCCAAGCCCACGGCTCGCCCCCGTCACAACCGCCACGCGGCCTTTCAAGTCGACCGTCATCTCGCCCTGCTCGCCCGATGCCCTGCTGACGCCATCTTTGCGGCGTTCATTTCTTGAAGTGCTCCTGGGGACAAAGTGCCACAATCCCTGGAACCCCGCCACCTGGGAGGAATGGAATGTCCTGGCTGTTGCGCAAGTTCGATTCGCTCGCCGGCACCTGCGTCGCTGCGACCGCCGGCCTTGCCGCATCGCAGGCCCAAGCTTTCAGCGCCGCCTATCTGCAGCGTCTCGGCGGCCATATCGACGAAGCGCGCCTGACGCTGGAAAAGATTCGCGCCGGCGATTATGCCGGCCCGCTGCCGCTCGACATGCAAGCCGCTCTCGTATCCGCCGCCGAACGACGCGTCGGCGAATTGTCGCGCGCTTATGACGCCATCATGACCGCCGACCCGTTGTGGCGGCCGCTCGCGCTGCTGCGCGACATCGACGGCGCCATCGCCAAAGCCGCCTGGGCGAATTTCCAGCCCGCTCTGCCACTCGACACGGCGAGCCTGATCAGCGCGCTCGTCGGTATGGCCCTCGGCTGGCTCGTTTACGGTATAGCGACAGCGCCACTGCACTGGGGCAGACGACGCGTCCGCGCCTACTGAGCACGCATGATCTCGCGCATGGCCTGTGGAGAATAGCGGGGACAAAATCGGCATGAGCCAAAATAAAAGGAGCGGATGCCCGTCGCGACACCCGCTCCTCACTTCATCGACCGCCGGGGGGCCAATCGATGAAGTCTCTGGCCGCGCCTGCACCACCAGGATGCAGCGTGGAATTTATAGGCGCGGATGCCCGTCGCGACATCCGCGCCCACTCCGTAGGCCGCCGGGGGGCCAGCCGACGGAGTTTCCTGAAGCGGCTGCGCTGCCGCTGATTAAGAGGCGCAGATGCCCGTCGCGACACCTGCGCCCTGCTTCGTAAGCCGCCGGGGGGCCAGCCGACGAAGCATTCCTGAACGCTTACTTCTTGTTGTTCTCGCTGGTGATGGCGCCGACCGCGGCACCGCCCGCGCCACCGATCAATGCGCCGGTCACCCAGCTACCCGTCAATGCGCCGACAACCGCGCCGCCGGCCGCGCCGATGGCGCCGCCCGACAACGTACGCTGCTGCGAGTCGTTCATGTTCGAGCAGGCCGCGAGGCCGAACAGCATCAGAGAAACAGCACCGATCTTTTTCAACGTGGTCATTTTTTGGCTCCTTCAATCTCTGCTCAAGGCTACGCTTACTGCTTTTTAGAACGCCGGCCCTAAGGCCTAGTTCCCGTATTCTTCGCTCACCGGCGTCGTCGCGATCGAAGCGCGGCCAGCATAAGGCTCGGGCTTCAAATAATTGTATTGATACCAAGTGACGACCTGCCCGAGCGTGTCGGCACGCAACAGATTCTCGCTCTTCATCTCCTGAAACACATCGCCCCAGCTTTGTCCTGCGACGCGCTCGGTGGCGATGCGGGTCAAGGGCCAGCTGCGGCGCGCACCGTCATCGGGCATCTGCGCCGCGAACAAGGCTTCGGCGATCAAACGGTTTCCCGGCGTCATCTGCTCGAACGCGGTCTGGCGCGAGGAGAACTGCTGATCAGCCGCCGGCGCGGACATGCCGCCGCCGTTCAACTGATCGCTGGCCCAAGCGACCCCGACTGCAATCACGAGCGCGCCAGCCGAAGCCGCAAGCGCCTGTTGCCAAGCCAAATCACGTTCCCAGAACGCACGCATCGCTAAATGTCCTTACGCTCCGACTGCCGATCTAACGCCGGCTCATCATCCGGCGCGCCGACGAGGCGCGCCTTGTCCAAGGCTGCAAGATTGTTGGCGCGGATCAAATCGCGCACCTGACTGACGTAATGGCCGCCGAGTTCGGAATAGCGCAACAGGCTGCCGGCAAGCGTCAGGCCATCGGGGGCGCGGCCCTGAGCGCGCAAGCCGGCGCGCACGGCGCGCAAGCCGTCGTAGGCCGGAAAGCTGTTGAGATTATCGGCATAGGCGGCGACCGCATCGCTCAAGGTCTCGAAACCGCGCACGCCGAAGTCGGCGCCGGTCAGGCCGGCGGGCTGCATGCCGCTTCCAGTCCTGTTTGCGCCATAAACGCGCTGGCCGAAGAGCGCATTGCCTTCCTGAGCGAAGCGCGAAGAGCCCCAACCGCTCTCGATCGCCGCCTGGGCGATGGCGAGCGAGACCGGCACCACGTCGACGCGGCGCAGCAGCTCAGCGGTGTCTTCGCTGCCGTAGCGGGCAGCCATGTCGGCAAGCCAGATTTGCTCACGCATGCTGAGCGCTTCGCCGCCAGTCTGCCTGGCAAGCAGAGACGCCAAACGGGCGCGGTCGTCCGCGATGCGCTCGTTGACGCCGAGCACGACCGGCAGCAGCCCTTCGATGAACAGGCGTTTGCGCAGCGGCGTCGGCTCGACCTTGGCGAGATCGACCGGCAGTTCGGCCAGCATCACGCGCGGCACAGGTTGGCCGGCCTTGCGCACATCGTCGAGGCTGTAACCGAGTTCGCGGTGATAATCAGCGAGCCAGGCCGCCGAGACCTCTCCGCGCAGCACGCGATCACCCGAAGCGCGTTCCTGCCAGGCAGCGACGCCCGTCGCGGCGGCGATCATCGCCGCCATCCCGGCGCGCATCAGGAAATCGCGGTTAAGTGCCATCACGACACCCGACGCAGCTGATAGCCGCAGGTCTTGACGATGAACAAAGCCTCGTCGATGAGATCCTCCGCATCGGCGATTTCGTCGGCCCAGCGATGGGCCGCGGTGACCGACTGAAGCCGCGCGCCGGACGGCGCGACGAGCGCCAGGGCGAGGTTGACCTTTTCGGCGACGACGCGCTCGACCGACAGGTCTTCCTGACCCGAGGGGCGCGCGCCTATGTACAGCAGCCCGAGGCTGCCATCGGGCAAGGCGCCGATCAGGCCGAGACCGGCCAGCGACTGGCGGGCCCGCGCGCCGAGTTCATGCGCGGCGATGCCGACGAATTCGAGACGGAAAAGAGAGATGCGCAGAGAATGCTGGCCGGCCAGCAGAGCGATGCTGCGCTCGATCTGCTGCAGATAGTCCTCGCCTTGCAAGAAAGGCTGGGCGACGGAAATCGTTAGGCCGGGGTCGATCGCTGGCAGGGTTTGAACTGTCGGCATCTGACTCGGTTCTGCTTTGTGGCTCTCAAACAAGCCGGAACTCGAGACCCCGGCGTTCACAAACTATGCGAGCCCAATTGGCCGGTCTTGCGGCAAGGTTGGGGCAAAGTTGTGACAGGCCGCCACACCGCCAGCCACATCCAACACATTGATTTTTAATATTATTTTGCTAAAGGCAGACGAATGGTGATGGCTAGGCCGCCTTGCGGCCGGTTGAGCGCCGTCACGCTGCCGTCGAGCGCTTCGATGTTGCGCCGGACGATCCACAGGCCGATGCCGAAATGGGTTTCGCCCTCCACGCCCGGTCCCAGGGGGTCGCGCGCCGGACGATGGGAGAAATAGCGCTCGAAAATCATCGCCAGATGGCGCGGATCGACGCCCGGCCCTTCGTCGGCCACGGTCAGGACGGCCTCCTGGCCTTCGGTCACCAAAGTAACGGTGACGGCGCCCTTGGCCGGCGAGAAGCTGATGGCGTTCTCGACGATGTTTTCGATGGCGGTTTCCAGAAGATCGATGCTGCCCACCACGCGCATGTCCGGCAGCACGCGCTGATCGAGCTTCAACCCGTCGCCGCGCATCTTCTCTTCGTAGTCGGTGAGCAGGCGGGCGACCAGCGCCGACAGATCGACCGGCTCGCGCGGCGGATTGATCAGTTCGGCGATCGCTTCGTCCATGCGGCGCGCCGCCGACACCAGCGCGTCGAGCTTGTCGACGGAGCGCTCGATCAGCTGCAGCGCGCGGCGGCCGCGCGCATCGGCTTCCGGCACGGCGCGCTTGAGCGGCTCAAGCGATTGCGAGATGACCGCAATCGGCGTCTTGAGCGCATGGGCGTTCTCTTCGGCGGCGCTGCGGATGGCGGCGGCGGAGCCTTGCAGGGTGCCGACCATATGGTCGAACTCGACGGCGACGCCGTGCAGCTCGGGCACCTGATTGAGCGCGGCGAAGGACGCGCCGCGCAGCCGGTCCTGGCGGATGGCGCGCGCGATGCGGCCGAAGCGGCGCAGGTTGCCCCAGATGCCGAGGAAGAGCGAAATGACCAGCATGGCCATGATCAGATAGATCGCCGCCGCCCATTGAACGGCGGTGGTGCGCCAATAGGGCTGGCCGAGCGAGGAGCCGAGGAAATCGGCGGTCGTGTGCGACGTGATCACCGCCCAGCAGCCGACCGCCGTGTTGATCGGCGTCACTGAGCTCAGCACTTCCTGCTCGCCGGCCGGATTGGTGTAACGCAGCGCCAGCGGTCCTTCGCCCTCGCAGCTGCCGCGCAAGCGCTCAAGGATTCCCGTCTCGAGCAGCTCCTTGCGCTCGCGCTGCAAGAGATCGGCAGCGACCGGCGGCACGGACGCCATGTAGAAGAAATTGTCCGGCTCAGCGGACTGCGGCCGCAGCAGCAGGCGGACCTTCAACGGGCCGTCGACGACCTTCTCGACGCCCTGGCGCAATTTCGGCAGGGCGGCAGCATCGGCGGAGGTGAGCAGCGGGGTCAAGGCCTGGGCGACGAGGCGGCCCTGCTCGCGTACGGAGCGCAGCAGCAGCGCGTTCTTTTCTTCGTCGGCATCGCGGAACTGGCTGTAGATGATCAGCGGGCAGGCGACGAACACGACCAGAATGAGGGCGAGTTTGCCGGCGATGGACGAAGCGAGGCGCAATAAAGCGTCCATGGGCGCCTCAGCTTTCGCGCCAGCGGTAGCCGAAGCCCGGATAGTTCTCGATCTGCTCGAAGCCGGCGTCGACCGCGCGGAATTTCTGGCGGATACGCTTGATGAAGGTGCGCACGTTGGCGCGGAAGCCTTCCGGCCCTTCGCCGGCGACGAAGCCCTTGCCGTGGACGATGTCGTAAATCTCGCGGTACTTCACGTCCTGGCCGGCATGGGTGGCCATATAGCGGACGATCTCGAATTCGGTGAGCGTGAGGTCGACCTGAGTCTTGCGCCAGAAGGCGCGGCTCGAATCGATGCTCAATTCCAGCAGGCCGAGCGTGACGTTGCCGCTCTTGTCGGCAGCAGCCGGCCCGGAGGCGGCGGCAGCGCCCGCTTGTTCGCCGGCCTTGGCGCCGCCGAGGATGAGCGCCATGCGCTTGAGCAAGATCGTGAAGCTGCGCGATTTTTCGACGAAATCGACCGCGCCGGAGAGCAGCGCCGCCTCTTCATAGATCTGGTCGCTGAGCACGGTGAGGAAAATCACCGGCATTTCGGTGGTGATCTGGCGCAAGCGGCGGAGCACTTCGATGCCGTTCATCTCCGGCATCTTCCAATCGAGCAGCACGAGATCGGCCGTCTTGCCGTCCTGGAAATAAGCAAGCGCCGGCTCGCCGCGATCGAAGGCGAGCACATCGTAGCCGCTGTCGCGCAGATTCTGCTCGAGCGATTCGCGGAACAGCTCGTCGTCGTCGATCAGGACGACATGGCCTTTGGTGCCGCTGGCGGCAGGCTGCGGTGCGGAATCAGCGTCGGCCACGGTTGAGATCTTGGATTCGATTAACACAGAGCTGCTTGGCGGAATCCGTCGCCCCCCCGGAGTCGAAGTTGTAGGCGAGCGTGCGGAAGTCCTGGCTTTTCAGGTCGAGATAGAAGAACAGGCTGAGCGCGCAGCCGTTGGCTTGATAGTCCCAGACCATGGCGGGCGGATCGTTGCGCACCTGGCGCGGCTGGCCGAGCGCGGCGGCCACATCCTGCTCGCCCATGCCGATCAGGCTCTGCAGATCGAACTGCGGTCGCGGCGGCGGCGGGCTGGGCGGCAAACGGGGCGCCGGAGCTGGGGTCGCAGGCGTTTCGGCAGGCGCCGTTTGCGCCGGCACCGGCGGTTTCTCGGGCGGCGGCGGAGGCGGTGGATCGATCAGTTCGCAAGCCGAGAGGGCGAGCGCGGCCGCGAGCAATAAGCTCGACACACGCAAGGAGGCGATCCCCCGTCCCGCCCAAGGCGACATGAAACGTTCCTATTCCCAAAAGATCGAGGGCCGAAGACGCGCTACGGCCGGCAGCAGGATGCCAAGATCACAGATGCCATGCCATAAAATCATCCCGCTCTCGCGGTCTAACTGCTGAATATTTTTGACAAATTGGCCAGCGCGGCCGCTTTGAGTTCCTTCTCGAAGGGATGGAACGGCAGCCAGCAGAAAGAGTTCCCTCGGCTTTCGCCGAGGGAACCCAAATAGGCAATTTTTCTGCTGCGGCTCTTTAGCTGACGATCTGCCACGAGCCGTCCGGCTGGCGGCAAGCCGTCCCGTAGACCTGCTGGCGCTGGCCACCGACGCTCGCGGTGGAGCTGTATTCGCGGCAATAGCGGCCGTCCGCCTGATAGGCGCGGATCGGCGTCATCTGATAGCGCCCGCCGGTCTGCGGATTGTTCCAGACGATGGTGCGGTTGTCCGGCGCATATTCCATCACCTGACCGGCGCAGGCGTAATCAAGCCGGTCCATGCTCTGGCCGATGCTGCCGCCGACCAGCACGCCGAGCAGCGCGCCGCCCGCGACGGCGACGACCCTGCCAGTGCCCTGGCCGATCTGCGAGCCGATGGCCGCGCCGGCGACGCCGCCGAGCACCTGACCGACCTGCTCGCGATAGCAACTGCCCGAAGCGATGCCGTAGGGCGCGGCATAGACCGGCTGGCCCTTGCGGCGATAGCCGTGCGCCGGCGCCCACGGCGGCGGGCCGGCGCGATAGATCACCGGCGCCCGCTGCACATAGACCGGCTGCTGCACGATGACCGGGGCGGGCTGCACATAAACCGGCGCACCCGGAACGATAATGGTGACGTTGTCGCCGCGATCATGCTTGTCGTGCCCGCGGCCTCTGCCGTGCGGCGGATCGGCCAGCGCGCTCTGCGCCAGCAGGCCGAGAGTAAGCGGAATCGCGGCGAGCGCCGCAGCGGTCTTCTTAACGGACATTTCTGTCTCTCCTGTCATGCGTCGCAGGGTGGGTTCCGGCGACGAGTTCCAATGGAACGACAGCAGCAATTAGAAATTCCGTTGATGGCTTCACTTAGGCGCGATTAAGGCAAATGCGATTCGCGACTGATTGTCAGTCGACAGGTTCCGCCTTGATCGGCTTGCGAAGCGGCTCGTCAGGCCGGAACGAATTTGGGCACGGCGACGCCGGCCTCCACATCGTCGAACACGACCTTGACCTTCATCTCGCAGCGCACGCTCTCAGGAGCGATGCCTTTGATGTTCGTCAGCATGCGCGGGCCTTCGTCCAATTCCACCAGCGCGACCACGTAAGGCACCTCGCCTTCGAAGGCCGGATGGTAGACGCGATGGAAGGTCACGAAGCTGAAGACCTTGCCTCGCCCCGACACCTCGGCCCAGGTAAAATCGGCGGCGGTGCAATGGGGGCAACGCTGCGACGGCGGAAACCAATGCATGCCGCAAGCATTGCACTTCTGCACCTTCAACTGGTGCTGCCCTGCCGCCTCCCAATAGGGCACGGATTCCGGCGAAGGACGCGGCGTCGGCTTCTGCGGCTTTTCCGCAACGGTCGTGTCGCTCATCACGCTCTCCCCAAAATCAGCGTCGAATGGCAGACCTGATTGCCGCCGTGGCCGGAGATCAAAGCGATCTCCGCGTCTTTCACTTGCCGATCCGCCGCGTAAGTGTGGCGCATCTGCCGCGCGCCCTCGACGATCTGCAGCATGCCTTCGGCATGTGATTCGGAAAGCTGACCGCCTGACGTATTGGTCGGCAGACGGCCGCCCATCCTGAGCGCGCCCGAGGCGACGAATTCGCCGCCCTCGCCCTTCTTGCAGAAACCGTAATCTTCGAGCTGCGTCAGCACCATGTAGGTGAAGCAGTCATAAAGCTGCGCGGTATCGACGTCCTCAGGGCCGAGGCCGGCCATCTTGTAGGCCGTCTCGCCGCTTTTCTTGGCGGCGGTGACGACCATATTGTCGTCGTTGAACCAGCCGCGCAGGTTGTTGAAGCTGCCGAAGCCTTTGATCGGCACGGCCGGCTGCTTCATGTCCTTGGCGCGCTCGCGGCTGGTGACGATCACCGCGCCGGCCGCATCGCTGCGCAAGCTGCAATCGAATAGGCCGAAGGGCGCGACGATCAGCCGCGCGTCATGATAGTCGGCCTTGGTCAGAGGCTTCTTCATCTGCGCCTGCGGATTGCGCAGGGCGTGCTCGCGGAAGGCCACGGCGATCTCGGCGAAATGATCGCGCTTGGTGCCATAAAGATGCATGTGGCGCTGCGCGCCGAAGGCATGGGCCGCGACCGCGCCGAAATAGCCGTATTCCGGGCCGAACTCGCGCGGGCGCTGGCTGGCGGGGCGCGTCTCGTTGCGCACGCGCGCCTCCTCGGTGGCATGGGTGCGCGACCAGGCGTCGCGGCCATAGCCGCACAGCACCGTGGTCGCGAGGCCCGCCTCGATCGCCATGACCGCCATGGCGATGGAGAGGATCTGGCTGGCGCCGCCGTTATCCATCGTCGTCGAGATTCGCGCGTTGATGCCGAGGCGCGCGCCGATCAGCTGATGATGGCCGTAGGCGTCGTCCGGCCCGCGGCAAATCAGCCCATCGATGTCGGAAGTCTTCAGACCGGCGTCATCGAGCGCGTTGACCATGGCCTCGACCAAGAGATCGAGGCTGGAGACGCCCGGCACCTTGCCGAGCCGGCTGTTGCCGATGCCGACGATGGCGCATTTGTCGCGCAAGCCTTGCGAAGGATTGATGTTCACGGCTTCACCATCAGCTTGCCGAGAATCTCGGCATTGTGCGCGCCGAGCGCCGGCGCGGCCGTGCGCACGCCGGTCGGCGTGTCGCTCAAGGAGACGCCGCTGCCCATCAGGCCGACCTTGCCGACCAGCGGATGCGGGACTTCGACGCGCATGCCGAGATGCTTGACCTGCGGATCGTCGAATACTTCCTCGAAATTGTAGACCGGGCCGCTCGGCACGTCGGCCTCCAGGAGCAGTTTCAGCCAATGGTCGCGCGTGTTGGTCTTGAACACATCGGCGAGCAGCTTGGTCAGCTCGGGATAGAGCTTGCGGCGCGCGTCCTTGTTGATGAAGCGCTCCTCCTCGATCCATTCGGGATGGCCGACGACGCGCGCCAGCCCCTGCCAGAATTTCGGCGGCGAGGAGAGATGCACGACGAAGGGCTTGCCGTCGGAAGCGACGAAGCCGAACACCTGGGCCGAACGGGCGCGCGTGGCGCGCGCCGGCACTTCATGATTCTCGAAATAGCGCGCGGCGTTCTCGCCCATCAGCGACATGGTGGCTTGCAGCAGCGAGGTCTCGACGCGCTGGCCCTTGCCGGTGCGCTCGCGCGCCATCAGCGCCCCGAGGATGCCGTAACAGGCGACCATGCCGGTGAGATGATCGGACAGCGAGATGCCCATGGGCTTGGGATTGTCGAAATCGGTGAGCAAACCCAAGAGGCCGCTCATCGCCTGGCCGACCGTGTCGTAGCCGGCGCGGCTCGCGTATGGCCCGGTCGGGCCGAAAGCAGTGATCGAGCAATAGATCAGCTTGGGGTTGCGCGCCTTCAGCGTCTCATAGCCGAGACCGAGACGGTCGAGCGTGCCGACGCGGAAATTCTCGATCAGCACGTCGGCTTCATCGGCGAGGCGCAGGGCGGCTTCGACGCCCTCTTTCGATTTGAGATCGAGCGCGACGCTTTTCTTGTTGCGGTTCACCGAACCGAAGGTGGCGCTGTATTCCGCCGGTCCCCAGCCACGAAACGGATCGCCGTGCTTGGGCTCTTCGATCTTGATGACATCGGCGCCGAGGTCCGACAGCAAGACGCCGGCGAAAGGGCCGCTGACGTAATTGGCGATTTCCAGAATCTTGATGCCGTCGAGCGCACCGGCCATTTCCCGTTCTCCCTGTCTCATTTTTTTACGCGCGCAACTCTTAAGCGGCCGCGCGTCGTGCTGGCGCCAGTTAATACGCCGCCGCGCAACGCGGCAAGCCCCGCACGCTCACGCAGATGCGAGCGTCGCGCGGAGCGGAACGGCAAATTGCGGCTTTCCAAGGCGCGCCGGGCTGACTAGAGTCGTCGCCAACAAAGATAAGAACGCGCTGAAATGCTGAAAAAATCAGCACCGATTTCATCGGTCAGGGCGCGACTCGGGAGGAGACATGCTGCGTGAGACGCGGATTCGCGAGACGAATCTGATTCCCTGCGTCATGCCGAAGGACGACCCCACCTGGCGGTTCGCCCTCGGCGCCAATCCCACCACCGAGGGTCTGGTGGTCGCCATCACCGGCGACAACGGGCTGACGGGCTACGGCTATGCCTCGGCCACCGCGCATATGGGCGCGAGCCAGGCGACGCTGAAGGCTGCGCTCGACCGCTTCCTGCCGCTCCTCAAGGGCCGCGACATCTTCGACATCGAGCCCATTCTGCTGGCGCTCGAAGCCAGCATGCACGGCCACAACCAGGCCAAGGCGGCGATCGATTGCGCGCTGCATGACCTGATGGCCCGCACGCTCGACTTGCCGCTTTATAAACTCTTCGGCGGCAAGGTGCGCGACAGCGTGCCGATCCTGCGCATTCTCGCCATCAAGAAGCCCGATGAGATGGCCGCCAGCGCCCAAAAACTGGTCGACAAGGGCTACAGCTATCTCAAGATCAAGGTGCACGGCGACGTGGCGGAAGACGTCGCCTGCGTGCGCGCGATCCGCAAGAAGGTCGGCGATAAGGTGCATCTCACCATCGACGCCAACCAGTCCTACAACGCCAAATCGGCGATCACCGCGATCAACCGGATGGCCGAGTTCGACATCGATCTGGTCGAGCAGCCGGTGAAGATTGACGACCTGCACGGCTTGAAAAGCGTGACCCAGGCCGTGCCGGTCGTTGTCGAGGCCGACGAGAGCGCCGGCTCGCTCCAGGAAGTGATGCGGCTGGTGACCGAACATATGGTCGATGCCGTCAGCCTGAAGATTCCCAAGCTCGGCGGCCTGCGCAACACCATCGCCGCCATCCGCATCTGCGAGACGGGCGGCGTGCGATATCGCTTCGGCGCCGCCGTCGGCTCGCGCCTTCTTTCGGCCACCGCCATGCATCTGGTCGCCGCCACGCCCGGCATCGAATATGCCTGCGAGCTCGGCGAGTTCGACCGCCTGCTCGACGATCCGTTTTCCGGCATCGAAATCGAGGACGGCCATCTGCATTTGCCCGAGGGCGCCGGCTGCGGCGTCGTTCTGGCGCAAGACAAGAAGCAAAAGGCCGCCGCCCGCTAAGAAGCGGAGGCCCAACAGGGAGAGCACGACCATGACCGGCACCCGTATTCTGTCCGCTTTCGCGTTGAGCGCCGCTTTGCTCTGGACCGGCTCGGCCAGCGCATTGACCCAGGAAGAGATCGGCAACCTGCAGGGGCCGGATCGCCAGAAGATCCTGGAAGACGGTGCGCGCAAGGAAGGCAAGGTGACGATCTATTCCGGCATGATCGTCGATCAGGCGCTACGGCCGATCACCGAAGCCTTCATGAAGAAATACCCCTACATCAAAGCGGAATACTGGCGCGCCGACAGCAACAAGATCGTCCAGAAGATTCTGGCCGAAGCGCGCGCCAAGTCGATCGTCGCCGACGTGGCGGAAAGCACCAGCCTGTCCGAACCGTTGATCAAGGCGAACGTGGTGCTGCCGTTCAATTCGCCGCAGCTCGATTCCTACCCGGCCGACTACCGCGACCCGCGCCGCCTCTGGGGGCCGACGCGGTTCAGCTATTTCGGCGTGGCCTACAACACCAACTTGGTCAAGCCGGCCGATGCGCCCAAGAGCTACGAAGACCTGCTCGATCCGAAATGGAAGGGCAAGCTCGCCTGGCGTGAAGGCTCTGACAGCGGCAACCTGCTGTTCATCACTAACGCCATCATGGACATGGGCGAGCAGAAGGCCGACGCCTATTTCCAGAAGCTGGCGCAGCAGAAAATCGTCAACTTCACCGGCAGCGCCCGCACCTTGGTGAACAACGTCATGTCCGGCGAATATCCGATGGCGCTCAACATCTTCCTGCATCATCCGGTGATCAGCGCCCAGAAAGGCGCGCCTGTCGCCGCGCTGCCGCTGCAGCCGGTGCCGAGCCTGAACGGCACGGTGCTGTTCGTGAAGGGCGCGCCCAACCCGCATGCCGCCATGCTGCTGATCGACTACATGCTGTCGAAGGAGGGCCAGGCGACCCTCGAGGCCGCCGACTACCTGCCGGCCCATCCGGACGCCAGCACCAGCCCGGCCCTCGCCTCGATCATCCCGAAGAAGGCCGGACTGAAAGAGAACTTCATCACGCCGCAGAAGCTGTTCGAGCTGAACGACAAGGCTGAAGGCGCGCTCAACAAGTACTTCAAGAACTGAGCGCGGTTAGCGTGGCGGCGAAAGGCATCACGGCAGTATGAGCAGCGCACCGCAGACTTCGCTCGGCGCAACCGCGCCGGGCGGCGCGCGTCGATTCGCCGGGTTCGGCGTCTCGCCACTGGTGGCCGTGCTCATCGCCGTGCTGCTCGTCTTCCTGGTGCCGCCGACGATCTACCTGATCCAGACGAGCCTCTACACCACCAATTTCGACGGCTCGTTCGACCAGTTCACCTTCCGCTATTACGTCGAGCTGTTCACCAACCCGCGTTTTTTCAACAATCTGGTGAACGCCTGCGTCTACGCCATCGGCTCGGCGGCGGTGGCGCTCACTCTCGGCGTGCTGCAAGCCTGGATCGTCGAGCGCACCAATACGCCGCTGCGCCATTACGTCTTCCTGATCTCGATCATCTCGCTCGGCATCCCGAGCGTGCTCTACACCGTCTCCTTCCTGCTGATCCTCGGCAAGGCCGGCCCGGTCAATCAGGCGCTGATGTGGCTGACCGACAGCTCAGTGCCGATCATCAACGTCTATTCCATGTGGGGCATGGTGATCGTCGAGGGCATCGACTTCGCCCCCCTCACCTTCCTGCTGCTCTCCTCGGTCTTCCGCTCGAACGACGCCTCCTTCGAGGAAGCCTCGATGATGAGCGGCGCCGGCATCAGCCAGACCTTCCGCCACATCACTTTGCGCCTCGCCACGCCCGGCATCATGGCGCTGCTGATCCTGATCTTCATCCGCGCCTTCGAAAGCTTCGAGACGCCGGCCCTAGTGGGGCGGCCGGGCAACGTTCATGTGCTCACCACGCAGATCTACGACAGCATCCAACGCACGGTGCCGGCCAACTACGGCCAGGCCGGCGCCTTCTCCATCGCCCTCATGGCGATCGTGATCGGCCTGCTGCTCTGGTACAACCGCCTCTCGCGCAACGCCGAAAAGTACCAGACCATCACCGGCAAGGGCTTTCGCCCGCGCGTGATGGATCTCGGCAAATGGCGCTGGCTGACCTGCGCCATGCTGGTGCTGATGTTCGTCATCATGATCGGCTTGCCGGTCGGCATCGTCGTCTACGCCTCCTTCTTGCCTTACTACGAAGGCGTGACGGCGAAGTCCTTCACGCTCTTCACCACCGCCAATTACATGCAGGTGTTCAATTCGGCGAGCTTCAAAGGCTCGATCGGCAATACCCTGATCCTCGGCGCGGCGACCGCCAGCCTGGTCTGCCCCTTCACCGCGCTTTGCGCCTGGCTTGCCGCGCGGCGCCACCGCGGCGCCTGGCTGCTCGATCAGCTCGCGACCATGCCGCTGATCTTCCCCGCCATCGTCATGGGCGTGGCCTTCCTCAACGTCTTCCTGCACATGCCCTTCGCCTTTTACGGCACGCTGCTGTCGGTGATCCTCGCCTCCATGGTGCGCTACCTGCCCTACGGCATGCGCTATTCCTACGCCGGGGTGCTGCAGGTCCATCGCGAGCTGGAGGAGGCCTCGGCGCTGTCCGGCGCGCGGCAGTCGACGACCTTCCTGCGCGTGGTGGTGCCGCTGATCACCCCGGCGCTGATCACCTGCTGGCTCTTCGTCTTCCTGCTGTCGGTCAAGGCGGTGGCGGCGCAGATCCTGCTCGTCGGCCCGAAATCGCAGATCATCGCCGTAACGCTGTTCGATCTCTGGGAGAACGGCCAAGTCACCGAACTGGCCGCCATGGGCGTCACCTGGATGACGCTGATGACGGTGGTCAGCACGACTTTTTATCTCATCGCCCGCCGCTACGGCCTCGCCATCCGCTAGGAGCCCCATGCTTTCCGTTTCCGGCCTGTTCAAGCAATACACCAGCTACGACGGCACGCCCGGCGGAGGCGTGTTCGGCGCCGACTTCGCGTTGAAGGAAGGCGAGCTGTTCACGCTGCTCGGGCCTTCGGGCTGCGGCAAGACGACGACGCTGCGCTCCATCGCCGGCCTGGAGACGCCGCAACAGGGCCGCATCCAGCTCAAGGACCGCGACCTCTACAACTCGGCGACGGGCGCCAACGTGCCGATGTACGACCGCGACATCGGCATGGTGTTCCAGAGCTACGCCATCTGGCCGCACATGACGGTGTTCGAGAACGCCGCCTATCCGCTCAAAGTCGGGCGCAAGAAGAAGCATTCATCCGCCGAAATCGAGCGCAAGGTGAAGGAGGCGCTCGACATGGTCGGCCTCGGCGCCTTCATCCAGCGCCCCTCGACCCAGCTGTCGGGCGGCCAGCAGCAACGTCTGGCCCTGGCCCGCGCCTTCACGCGCGAGCCGGACCTTCTCTTATTGGACGAGCCGCTGTCGAACCTCGACGCTCAATTGCGCGAGCAGATGCGTTCGGAATTGAAGCGCCTGCAGAAGGAAACCGGCGTGACGGCGATCTATGTCACCCACGACCAGTCCGAAGCCCTGGCGATTTCGGACCGCATCGCCGTGATGAACGAGGGCAAGATCGTCCAGCTCGGCGCGCCGAAAGAGATCTACAACCGCCCGACGTCGGAATTCGTCGCCAACTTCATCGGCCGCACCAACCTGATCCACGGCGAACTCGCCGCCGACGCGAGCGCCGAGACCATCCGCAGCGTGACGACGGCGCTCGGGCCGCTCAACTGCTTCTTCCCGGCCGCCGTGCCGGCGACAAAGTCCCTCGCCGTCGTGGTGCGGCCGGAACATATCCGCATCCGCAAGGCCGGTACGCCCATCGAAGCCGAGAGCGACAACCGCCTGACCGGCACGCTCACGGCCGAGACCTATCTCGGCGAGATCGTCGAATATGTCGTCGCCGCCGGCAGCAAGGAATTCCTCGTGCGTACGCCCTTCGTGCAGCCCATCGCGCCCGGCGATGCCGTCACCCTCGCCTTCGCGCCGGATCGTACGATTGCCCTCATCGAGGCTTAAGAGCATAGAAGCTTAACGAAAAAGGCCCGCCCCTCACGGGACGGGCCTTTCGTTAGAGCCGTGCGCCTCAGAGGCCGTAGAGCGCGCGCGAATTGGCGTCCAAGATCTTGTCGATGGCGCTGCGGGCGATCTTGCCGTTGTCGCGCAGCATGCGCAGCGCTTCGATCTGGGCCGAGGTGTCGGCATGGCCGTAATCGGTGCCGACCACCAGATTGTCCTCGCCGACATGGTCGATGATGTAGGGCAGGTCGTCCGTCACCTGGCAGGCGACCCACATGTTGTTCTCTTTCAGCGGGCTCTTGGGGAAACGCTTGCCCTTGCGCTTGAAGCGCAGTTCTAGATCGTTGAGCGCATAGGGCAGCCACTCGGCGCTGACCTCGACGAAACCCCAGCGCACTTTCGGGAATTTCGACGGCACGCCTTCCATCAGGAGGGCGTGAAACGCGCCGACGACCGGCAGCTTCGAGCGCGAAAAACCGCATTCATCCTTGAAGATGTCGCGCACGGCGAAGCTGTTGTTGCCCGAATGGAAAGCGACTGCGAGATCCAGTTCTTCTGCCATCTTCCACAGCGGATGGAAATGCTGGTCGGACAGCTTCATCTCGATCTCGAGGCCGCGGATGAAGATGCCGCAAGCGCCGTTGGCCTTACCGAACTCCAGTTCGGCGCGGATCTTATCCCACGACGACAGCAGCGGCGGCATCACCACCCAGCGCAGACGGTTGTTCGACTGCTTCCAGATATCGGCCAGCCAGCGATTGTAGCTTTGGCAGAGGGCGTATTCGATCTGCTCGTTTTGCGTCCAGGCGCGCAGGAAGACGGTCGGGTAGAGCACCTGAACGTCGATCTCCAGCTCGTCCATATGTTCGAGACGGGCCGAGACGTTGCGCATCTCGCGCGATTCCTCGGAGGTGTTGGAGCCGATATTGCCTTCCATCGGCTGAACGCGGCCGTCGATCACCCAGAAGCGCTTCTGCACGCCGCCTTCGTTGCTCGCCACGCTGTTGCCGGACACCTGCTCGACGACCATCGGGCGCAGCTTTTTATAGGCTTCGTCGATGAAGTCGAAGGTCCGGACGGTCTCGATCACGTGGGCATCGGCGTCGATGCTACCCATTGCGCTTCTCCCTGCTGTTTCAGCGGCTGAAACCGCTGTTTTTCATTGGTTTTCTTGATTTTCGCGGCCTCGGCCGGCGCTGTCAACGCCGCTCCCGCGCCGCGCGCCGAAGGAAAAAAGTCCCGTCTTTTCAGCGAGCCGCCGAACCTTTCAGCCGCGCCAGCGTTCCTTCTCTGTCATTCCATTTTTTTGCATGCTGGAGATTCGCCATGGCCACCGCCCGCTCCGCCAACGATGTCATCGAGGGCTACAAGTCGGACGTCGCCCAACTGCGCAAGCAGATCCGCAAACTGACCGATACGGTCAACGACATCACCGCCGATCGCGGCGGCGAGCTGTCCGACGTGCTGCGCGCCAACCTGCAGTCCGTCGTCAGCCAGGGCGAAGAAGCCCTCTCGCAAGTGCGCGAGCAGGCCGAACGCGTGACGGCCGAGACTCAGGACGCCATCGCCAAGAACCCGCTGACCGCTGTGTCGGTGGCGCTGGGCGTCGGCGTCGTGCTCGGCATGCTCTGCCGCGGCCGCTAAGCCATGCTGGTGCCGATGCTCACGCAGCTTCTCGGGCAGACCATACTCGAGGGGCCGAAGCAATTCATCGAGACCGCGAAGACGCGCATCGTCTTCGCGGTTCTCGCGCTGATCGTCGGCATCGCGGCGGTGATTTTCATCGCTTTCAGCGGCTACCTCTGGCTGGCCCAGACCCATCCGACGCTCGACGCCGCCGCGATCGTCGCGGCGGTGTTGATCGCGCTGACCGTGCTCTGCGCAGCCGTGGTCTGCTGGCCGCCGAACAAGAAGTTCGATGTCGCGCCGCCGGCTCCGCCGCCGCCGGAAGCCGAAGCCGTGCTGGCGATCGAGCAGCTCAGCCGCTCCATGAGCGAGCTCGGGCGCGGCAAGAACGGCGGTATCGCCATGCTCGGCATTCTCGCCGGGGTGGCCGCCGTCGGCTTCGGGCTCGGAAAAAAGAACTAGCCCCGGTCGAGATCGGCCGGCGAGATCAGCACGCCGAACGCCTCGCACCAGATGATGACGCTGTCGTACATCGACACGTTGATGCCGGCCGGCACTTGATAAAGCTGGCTGCCCTTGAAGGCGCGCAGCCGGCCAAGATCGACGAAATCCTGGCCCTTCAAATCGCTCGAGCGGCGCAGCCCGGCCTTCGGCACCAGATAGACATGAAATTTCGGCCCCGGCCCGACCTCGAAGTCGGGCGCGAGATAGACCGCGTCTTCATAGACCGTGACCCCGCCGCTGCCGTAATGCACCGGATCACTCGGATCGGCATGAATGAAGGTGCCGCGCGCCAGCAAGGTCTTGCTCGCCATGTTGGTCATCGGCTCGTTGGCGACCACATCGGCGAGGAAGAGGTAGGGATAAACGAAGATGCCGACGGCGAAGCCGGCGCCGGTGCCGAGCAGGCCGCCGACGATGAAAACAGCGAGATATTTCAAAATAGGTTTCATGGCTTCCTCCTCCCGATCGGCCGGGCGCTTTCATCAGTTCGCCGTCCGCCGCGAAAGGTTACCGATGAAGGGCGAACCTGCCCGAAGCCCGTCAGGGCCGGCCCTGCCTGGGCCCGTCAGGGCCGCACTTGAATGTAATTCACGACCTTCTTGACGTTCTCGCCGTCCCACAGCCGCTTGATGGCCTTGTCCATCTCGTCGGCCGAGCGAGCGCGGCCCAGCACATAGAGCGTGCCGCTGGCATCGCCAGTGACGCGGAAATTGACGTCGGCCACGCCGGCGGTGCCGATCAGGCGGCCGCGCGCCTTGGCCTCCATCGCCACCACGTCCGGCCAGTCCATCAGCTTGTTCTTTTCCTGATCGGCCTTCGGCATGTAGGTCACATGCCAAAGCAGCTGCTTGACGCCGCGCACGTTGCGCACGCCCTTCTCGAACTTGTCGTAGGCCGCCTTATTGTCGAACAGGCCGGTGATGAGCAGGCGCTGTTCGTAAATCTCGGTGGAGGCTTTGACCGTCCCGACATCGGCCATGACGCCGTTCACTTTCAGGACGACCTCGTTGTCTTTGGCGATATCGCTGGCGCTGCGCGCCTCGATGGCGCGATCGACCAAGGTTTTCGGAGCGCTGAGAATGTCGAGCAGCTGCGCCTGGGCCGGCAAAGCCGTGAGCAGGGTCGCGACGAAGAGAGCGGGACGAAAAGAGGACAGGCCCATGGCGGCGGCTCCCGGCGTAGTCTGATGTTGCCGGGAACCCTAACACGCCGCCTTGGCTATGTGAATCAGCCCTATCCGCGACGCAGCATACGCCAGATCACCAGGATGATGACCGAGCCGACGATGGCGCCGAAGAAGCCCGCCGTCTCGCCCGGCGCGTACCAGCCGAGGCCTTGGCCGAGCCAGGTGGCGAGGAAGGCGCCGGCGACGCCGAGCACGATAGTTATGAGGAAGCCCTTGGGATCGCGGCCGGGCGTGATCAGTTTAGCGATGAGGCCGGCGAACAGGCCGATGATGAGCGTGCCGAGAATGGTCATGCGAATCCTGCGACTGGGTTGAAGCGCCAGAAGAACGGCAGAATGAGGCTATCGGTTCCCGCGGCTTTCGCCCAGCAGTCCGTTCGCCCAGCTGTCCATTCGCCGAGCCGCTAGTTTGCCTCTATGGCGATCAGGCGCAGGTTGGTGTGGCCCTGGCGAAGCGCCTTCGCCGCTTGGTAGTCCGGCGAGTCGTACCAGCGTTTGGCCGTCTCCATGTCCGGAAATTCGATCAGCAGGATGTTATGGGCCGGGCCGCCTTCGAGCACGAAGGGCTCGGCACCGCGCGCCACATAGCGGCCGCCGAACTTCTTCACCGCATCCGACACCATCTGGGCGTAATTGCCCATCTGGTCGCGATGTAAAATCTTCACTTCGCCGATGACATAAGCAGGCATCAGTATTCGGCCTCCGCTTGGGTTTTCTCAGACTTGCCCTCGCCCTTCTGGGGCATGATGCGGGCGGTGTTGCGCGCCTTCAGATCGCCGTACAAGAACGGCTTGTCGCGCGGAAAGGACGTCGGCAGGTCTTCCGGCGCGACATTGGCCGGATCGGGATTCTTGAGCAGCGGCTGGATCAGCGCATCGAAGCTCGGATACATGAAGAACGGGATCGAATAGCGCTCGTTGCCCGAACGGTTGATCACGCGATGCACCGCTGAGGTGAAGACGCCATCGGTCCAGACCTTCAGCACCTCGCCGACGTTGACGATCAGGCTGCCCGCGATCGGCGGGATGCCGACCCAGTCGCCGTCGCGGTTGCGCACTTCAAGGCCGCCGTTGTCGTCCTGCGCCAGGATGGTGAAGGCGTTGGTGTCGGTATGGGCGCGCGCGCCGAGATGCACGCCCGGCTCGTCAGGCTTCTGCGGCGGGTAATGCAGCAGCCGCAGCGAATTCATGTCCTTCTTGAAGCTGGCCTTCAGGGTGCCCGGCGCGAGATCGAGGCTCAACTCGAACAGATCGAGCAGCTCGTAGCCGAGCGCATCGACCTTGTCGTAATAGGCCATCATGCGCGGCTTGAGATCCGGCATGGCCGAGGGCCAGGGAATGCGACCGTGCAGCGGCTTGCCGGCCAGCAGGTCGGGATCGTCGTCGGCCAGAGGCCGGCGGATCTGGAAGGCTTCCTGCAGATTCTCGTTGATGTTCTTGTCGTTGCCCTTGGACATGCCGTGCAAATAGCCCTGCGCGTGCTTGTTGAGGCGCATGGAAACTTCCATCTTCGCCTCGAGCGGCAGCTCATGGAAATCCTTCGCCGTCTGGAACACGGCGGCGATGTCGTCGGCGCTCAGGCGATGGTTGACGATATAGAAGAAGCCGACGCGGCCCGAGGCTTCGGCGATGGCTTCGGCGACCTGCTTGCGGCCGGCCTCGCCGGTCCAGGCGGGCGCCATGTCGACGATCGGCACTTCGGAGAAGGAAAGCTTGCGGGCATTGGGCAGCATGATCGGAACCTCGAATGGGATGCTGCAAAAATACTGGCGGCGGCGGATCGGCCCCGCAAGACCAATCGCGCCGCCGCCTGCCTAGATAGGCCCGACTTCGGTCGGCAGAAAATTCAACAAAGCCCGCCCTGCGGCGGCCTTCGCCTCAATGCCCCGCAATCGGCCGGCGCTTGTCGGGATTGGGCTTCTTGGCTTCCATCAGCACGAAGGCGATGCGGCAGGTCTCGTCGCCCTCGACGATCCAGCTGTGGTTGTTGGCCTGCTGGATCAGGATGTCGCCGGCCTTCAGCACCACCGACGAATCGTCGAGATCCATGCGGATCTTGCCCTTGAGGATGATGGCGAAATCGAGCGTGTCGGTGACATGCATCTGGCCCGGCGTACCCGGCGGATAATCGTTCACCGAGAAACGCGTGCCTTCGAACGGCGGCTGATGGCCGAGCACGCGCTCGCCCTGATCGAGGCCGGTCCAATTGTCGAGCGGGCAGCCTTCGGTCGCCCAGATCAGCGTCGCCACCGTGCCGCGGCCCGACCATTTGTGATTGCTCGCCGGACCGTCATAGGTGACGACCGGCTTGCCGGCCGCGTCATGAGCGGTGACGAGGCGGCGGATCGGCGGATTGGGCTTGGCGCCGATAGTCGCGGGCTTGGGATGCTGGGTCCAGCCCTTCGGGCGCGAGGCATCGGGCGCGGGCAGCGCGTCGAACAGCGCGATGGCGAGGCGGCAGGTGTCCTTCGAACGGTTGACCCAACGATGGACCGTGCCCTGCTGCACCATCACGTCGCCCTTCTTGAGGGTGACCGGCGGCGTGTCGGGCATGTCCATGTCGATCTCGCCTTCGAGCACGACGATGTAATCGCAAGTGACCGTGCCGTGCATGGCGCCGGGGTTGCCGGGCGGAATGTCGAGCACCGAGAAGCGGCAGGAGCGCGCCGGCGGCTGGCGATGCGGCGTGCCGGCGCCGAAATCCTCGCCGGTCCAAACCTCGGCCGGCATCTGGTCGGTCGCCCAGATCAGGGTGGAGACGTTGCCGGGCGCGGCGCCGGGACGCGCGTTGGTCGCCGGGCCGTCGATGAGGATGACGGCCTTGCCGCTGGCGTCATGGCCGGCGACGACGCGGCGGATCGGCGGAAGCTGGGCACTCATATCGGTCTCCTCCAACGGTTCTCTTATGCGTTGGAAGAAACCTTAGCCGCCGCGCATCGCGATCACAACGCGCGAAGGCCTATCACCACCGGTAACAGGCGTGTGGATCGCGCAGAGCGAAAAGGGAAATGCGGGCATGAAAAAACCCTTCGGCAGCGGTCAGGCTATCGAAAGGCTTTTTGGGAATGGTGGGCGCACAAGGACTCGAACCTTGGACCCGCTGATTAAGAGTCAGCTGCTCTACCAACTGAGCTATGCGCCCCCAAAGGCTTGCGCCCCCAAGAGGGACCGGGGATATAGCAAAGCCCGCTGGGCTTGTCGATAGGGGATGCGACAGAGCGCAGGCAGCGGGAAAAACCCGCGTTTTATGCGGGTTTTCAGCCTGTGCATAACTTGGAAAACCGGCTCGAACGAGCGCCGGACCGGGCTATTCCGCGCCGCTCCGCCCGACCGCCGTGTCGCGGTGGATATAGACCCCGATGATCAGCCCGAAGCTGAACAGCAGGGTCAGCATCGAGGTGCCGCCGTAGGACACCAGCGGCAAAGGCACGCCGACCACGGGCAGCAGGCCCATGACCATGGCGACGTTGATGAAGACGTATAGGAAGAACATCGACGTCAGGCCGAGCGCCAGCAGGCGGCCGAACTGGCTGCGGCTGCGCAGCGCGATGGCGTAGCCGTAAGCGATGATCAATGAATAGAGCGCCAGCAGGGTCAGGCCGCCGACGATGCCCCATTCCTCGGCCAGCGCCGTGAAGATGAAGTCGGTCTGCTTTTCCGGCAGGAAGTTCAGATGGGCCTGGCTGCCTTCGAGGAAGCCCTTGCCGAAGATGCCGCCCGAACCGAGCGCGATCTTCGACTGCATGATGTGATAGCCGGAGCCGAGCGGATCGCTTTCCGGGTTCATGAAGGTGAGCACGCGATTCTTCTGGTAGTCGCGCAGGAAGCCCCAGGCGATCGGCAGCATGGCGCCGCCGCCGGCGATGACGATGGCGAACTTCCACAGGCGCACGCCGGCCAGCAGGAACAGCATGCCCGAGGTCATGATCAGCATGCCGGCGGTGCCGAGGTCGGGCTGCACCAACACCAGGCCCGACGGCATGACGACGAGCATCAGCGGCCAGACAAGATATTGCGGCCGGCCGACCTGCTCGTGGCTGAGGCCATGGAAATAGCGCGCCAGCACGAGGACGATGGCGACCTTCATGATCTCGGACGGCTGAATGCTGAGCGGGCCGATGTTGATCCAGCGCTGCGCGCCCATGCCGACGACGCCCGCCAGATCGACCCAGACCAGCATCATCAGGCCGATGCCGTAGATCAGATAGGCGTAGCGCATCCAGACGCGCAGATCGACCATGGCGACCATCAACATGATGCAGCAGCCGGCGGCGAAGCGCGCCATCTGACGCACCGCCCAAGGCTCGAAGCTGCCGCCCGCCGCGGAATAGAGCATGGCGAAGCCGATCGAGCTGACCAGCGCCAGCAGCAGGATCAGACCCCAATTGATCTGCCAGAATTTCTGCGCCAGCGTCATCTGCACGCCGCGCGAGGAGGAGAGCATGGTCATGCGCCGCGCCTCACGGTTCGCGCGGCATGGGCAGCGGGCCCAGCACGGCAAGCTTGGCGGTCGGCGCCTTAGTGACGGAATCGCGCTTCTGCGCTTCCAAGAGGATGTCGCGGGCGATCGGGGCGGCCACCGCCGCGCCGCCGCCGCCATGCTCGACGATCATGCCGATGGCGTAGCGCGGATTGTCGACCGGCGCGAAGGCGACGAACAGCGCATGGTCGCGATCCTTCCATGGCCGCTGCTCGTTCTTGAGCACGCCGGTGGCGCGCTCGGCCATGGTGATGCGTTTCACTTGGGCCGAACCGGTCTTGCCGGCCAGCTCGAAGCCCTTGTCCTTGATGCGCGCGTTATAGGCGGTGCCGCCGGGAATATTGGAGACGGCGTTCATGCCGGCGCGCGCCACGGCGAGATAGGACTGCGGCAGGCCGAGCGAAGCGAACTCGAATCCGTCGGCGGCATGGGCGCTAGAGATCAAGCTATCGTTCGACGACATGGCCACGGCACGGCGCGTCAGCGTCGGCGTCACCGCCTTGCCGCTGGCGATGCGCGCCGTCATGGTCGCGAGCTGCAGCGGCGTGGTCAGGATGAAGCCCTGGCCGATGCCGGCGACCAGCGTCTCGCCGAGCGACCAGCCATGCCCGAGAACGCGGCGCTTCCAATCGCGCGTCGGCATTAGGCCAGGTTTCTCGCCCGGCAGCTCGATGCCGAGCTGCGCGCCGAGGCCGAAGCGCTTGCCCATTTCGGAGATGCGGTCGATGCCGATCTTCTGCGCCAGATCGTAGAAATAGACGTCGCAGGAGTGCATCAAGCCCTGGACCATGTCGACCGTGCCATGGCCGCCCTTCTTCCAGCAATGGAAGCGGACATTGCCGAGGTCGCGATGGCCGGGGCAGAAGACGCGGTGATCGGAGGTCACGACGCCGCTGTCGAGCGCGGCGAGCGCCACCACCATCTTGAAGGTCGAGCCGGGCGGATATTGGCCGGCGAGCGCTTTGTTGGTCAGGGGCGCCTTCTCGTTGGCGAGCAGCGCGCGCCAGTTTTCGCCGCTGATGCCCTTGCTGAACAGGTTCGGATCGAAGCTCGGCGTCGAGACCAGCGCCAGCACCTCGCCGTTGGTCACGTCCATCACCACGGCAGCGCCGCTCTCCTCGCCGAAGCGTTCGTGCGCGAAGGACTGCAGCCCCATGTCGATGGTCAGCTGGATGTCTTCGCCCGGCACGCCGTCGTTGCGGCTGAGCTCGCGGATGACGCGGCCGACCGCGTTGACTTCCATCTCGCTGCGCCCGGCGCGTCCGCGCAGGCGCAGGTCGTGCGTCTTCTCGATGCCGTTCTTGCCGATGCGGAAATCGGGCAATTCCAAAAGCGGATCGCCAGTCAGCTCCTTCTCGGAGACGGCGGCGACATAGCCGATGAGATGCGCCGTCTGCTCGGCATAAGGGTAATGGCGCGTCTGGCCCATCTCGATGCTGACGCCCGGCAGATCCGGAGCGTTGACCTCAAGGCGCGAGACCTCTTCCCAGGTCAGGTTCTCGCGCACCATGGTCGGGATGAAGCTACGCTTGCGCTTCACCTCGCGCATGATGCGGCGCTTCTCGTAATCGGTCAGCTCGACGATGGCCCCGACGCGCTCGAGCGTGCGTTCGACATCGGCGGCCTTCTCGGCGACGACGATGACGCGGTAGTTCTGCTTGTTGGTCGCCACCTGCACGCCGAGACGGTCGACGATGCGCCCGCGCGGTGGCGGCAACAGCCGCAGGTTGATGCGGTTGTCCTCGGCGAGAACCTTGTACTTCTCGGACTCGATGACCTGGAGGTAGTACATGCGCCCGGTCAGCGCCGAGAACAGCACGACCTGCACGCCGCCAAGGATGACGGCGCGGCGGGTGAAGGAGCGGGTGCGGTCCTGATCGCGATTCATCGCCGCCTCACGCCTGTTGCGGCAAGAGGCGCTGCGCGCCGGCGAGCATCGCGGTGATCGCCGGATAGAGCGCAAGGGTGAGCAGCAGTTGGAACATCGCCGGGCCCGGCCGGATGATATGCGCCACCGTGATCGAGGCGAGCAGCCAGGAGACGACGATGGCGATCAAGGCGATCAACGTGAAGCCGGCCCAGATCAGCGTGAACGGCTTGTTCATGAAGAAACGGCGCTGGCTCGCCACCATGCCATAGACGATCAGCAGCATGATGGCGGAAAGGCCGAGCGGCGTGCCCGACAGCGCGTCCTGCACCAGGCCGATGATGAAGACCAGCCAGGCCGGCAGCAGCTGCGGCCGGTAGACCGCCCAGAAGAACACGGCGCAGAGCGCGAAGAGCGGCACGACCGTGGCGTAGCCGGCGACCGGCAGGCGCACCGCGCCGAGCACCACCAGAAGGAGCGTGATGGCGAAGGGGACCAGGTTGCGACCGAACCGGTCCAGACGCTGCCAGAGCCCCCCGCTCTTCATTGTCCGGATCCGAGAGGCGTCGGAGGAATGGCTTCCGCCGCCGGCGGCACGCCGTCCTCGTCTTCGTCCGGCGGATCCTCATTGACCGGCGCGCGGCGCAGCGCCGGGCGTTCGGGCAGCGGCAGGATCACCGGCGCGTCGGCCGCGCTCGCTTCCGGCGCCGGGATCGGGCCGAAGTCGACGATGCGGACATATTCCAGCTTGTCCCAATTGACGAAGGGCTGTACGCGCACCTGGCCGTCGCGCGCCGTGGCGATAATGCCGACCGGCAGGCCGGCCGGCAGCAGGCCGCCGTGGCCTGAGGTGACGACGCGTTCGCCGACCTTGGGCCGGGCGTTGGCGGGCAGCAGAGTGAGCTGCGGCTGGGACGAGTTGTTGCCTTGCAGGATGGCGCGGTCGCGGCTGCTCTCGATCATGACCGGGATGCGCGAATTGAAGTCGGTGAGGAGCAGCAGGCGCGCCGAGCGCTGGCCGACGTCGGTGACGCGGCCGACCAGGCCGTCCTCGTTGATCACCCCGAGACCCTTGCTGATGCCGTCGCGCGCGCCCGAGCTGATCAGCGCGCTGCGCACGAACGGGCCGCCGCCGTCGCCGACGATGCGCGCCGAGATGAAGCCGCCCTTGGCCGGCGGCATGTAGTTCAAAAGATTGCGCAGGGCTTCGTTCTCGGCGGCGAGATGCGTCGCCACGCCATGCCAAGCGCGCAGGCGGGTGTTCTCCTCGCGCAGACGGGCGTTCTCGTCGCGCAGGTTCATCATCTCGGTGGTTTGAGTGATGAGATCGGTCACGGTCGCGACGGGGCGCGACACGGCATCGAGGATCGGCGCGGCGAGATCGGAGATGGCGCCGCGCGCGCGCTCGACGACCATGTTCTCGGCCTTGCCGAGCATCATCAGAACGAAGGCGAGCACGAACAGCGAGGCAAAAGCGAAGCGCTGGGCGAAACCCCGAAGGGTCGCCAGCTTGGCCATCACGCCTTGCTTCTGAATCTTGCCCGCCATCTGCGTCCGGTCGCCCGTCTCCCGCTAAGGGGTCTTCGTCGTCTTAGTAGCTTTGGCTCAAGACGTGCTTGAGCGTCTTCATCTCTTCCAAGGCGCGGCCCGTGCCGAGCACGACGCAGGACAGCGGATCATCGGCGATCGACACCGGCAGGCCCGTGGCGTGGCGCAGCACGTAGTCGAGGTTGCCGAGCAGCGCGCCGCCGCCGGTCATGACGATGCCCTTGTCGACGATGTCGGCGGCCAGTTCCGGCGCCGTGTGCTCGAGCGCGACCTTCACCGCCTCGACGATGGCGCTGATCGGTTCGGCCAGGCTCTCGGCGATCTGGCGCTCGCTGATGATCAGCTCTTTCGGCACGCCATTCATCAGGTCGCGGCCCTTGATCTCCATGACGCGGCCTTCGCCGTCCGGCGGCGGGCAGGCCGAGCCGATTTCCTTCTTGATGCGCTCGGCGGAGCCTTCGCCGACCAGCAGGTTATGGTTGCGGCGGATGTAGGCGATGATCGCCTCGTCCATCTTGTCGCCGCCGACGCGCACGCTGCGCGAATAGACGATGCCGCCGAGCGAAAGCACGGCGACTTCCGTGGTGCCGCCGCCGATATCGACGACCATCGAGCCGGTCGGCTCGGTGACCGGCAAGCCGGCGCCGATCGCGGCGGCCATCGGCTCTTCGATGAGGAAGACGCGGCGCGCGCCGGCCGCTTCGGCCGATTCCTGAATCGCGCGGCGCTCGACGGCGGTGGAGCCGGAGGGCACGCAGACGATGATCTGCGGCGAAGCGAAGCTGCGGCGGTTGTGCACCTTGCGGATGAAGTGCTTGATCATCTCTTCGGCGATTTCGAAGTCGGCGATGACGCCGTCGCGCAAGGGGCGGATCGCTTCGATGTTGCCGGGCGTACGGCCGAGCATCATCTTCGCTTCGTCGCCGACGGCGAGAACCTGCTTCTTGCCTTTGATGTTGGCGATGGCGACGACAGAAGGTTCATTCAGGACGATGCCGCGACCCTTGACGTAGACCAGCGTGTTCGCCGTGCCCAGGTCGATGGCCATGTCGGCCGAGAGCATCCCCAACAATCCAGAAAACATATCGACTTAGTCCCTTCTGTCTTCGATCGGCTGCGCCGATCTTTGTACGTAGTCGCCGTCGTCACACGCGCATTCGCGAAGCGCGCGAGGTTATCGCATCGATATTGGGTCGAATGATGGCATGCGGATGAAGTGACGCAGGTGCGCGGCAAATTCGCGCCGCGCGCGCAGCTCCCCCATCGAGCTCAACAATCGCCTCCCCCGGTCACCGGCGGACGTTTCCGCGCGCCGGTCTCGAAATTTCTCAAAGCCTCTGACGTGCCTTCGCCCGGCAAAAAATCGGGCCTCAGATCGAGCTTCAGGCGCATCGTCGGCGAATTATTAAAAAAATTGGTTAACGTTTTCTTTTTTTACGGCTTTTCGCCGCTGTTTCCAACGGCGTTTTTCCGAAAATGCTCTGAAATTGCGGGCAATTTCTGCCCGCGCCGAAAGCCAGCCATTAACGATTTGCCGCCGCCGCCCGCCCGCTCCCCGGCCAGATTCCGGGCATGAAAAAAGGGCGGGTCGCTTGCGCGGCCCGCCCTCATTCCGGCTCCGTTTCGAGAGCTTAGTTCTTCGTCTTGTCGACCAGGCGGTTCTTGGCGATCCACGGCATCATGGCGCGCAGCTTGGCGCCCACTTCCTCGATCTGATGGGTCGAATTGCGGCGGCGGGTGGCCTTGAAATAGGGCTGGCCGGCCTGGTTCTCCTGAACCCAGTTGCGGGCGAACTTGCCCGACTGGATGTCGTCCAGGACTTCCTTCATACGGGCCTTCACGCCGGCGTCGATCAGGCGCGGACCGGTGACGTAATCGCCGTATTCCGCAGTGTTGGAGATCGAGTAGCGCATGTTGGCGATGCCGCCTTCATAGATCAGGTCGACGATCAGCTTCACCTCGTGCAGGCACTCGAAATAGGCCATTTCCGGGGCGTAGCCGGCCTCGACCAGGGTCTCGAAACCGGCCTGGATGAGCTGAGTCAGGCCGCCGCAGAGCACGGACTGCTCGCCGAACAGGTCGGTCTCGCATTCCTCGCGGAAGCTGGTCTCGATGATGCCCGAACGGCCGCCGCCGATGGCGGAGGCGTAGGACAGGCCGATGTCATGGGCATTGCCGCTGGCGTCCTGGTGGACGGCGATCAGGCAGGGCACGCCGCCGCCCTTCTGGTACTCGCCGCGGACCGTGTGGCCCGGGCCCTTCGGGGCGATCATGAACACGTCCATGTCGGGGCGCGGCTCGATCAGCTGGAAATGGATGTTGAAGCCGTGCGCGAAGACCAGGGCGGCGCCCTTCTTCATGTTGTCGCGCAGATCGTCCTTATAAAGCTGGGCCTGGAGCTCGTCGGGGACCAGGATCATGACGATATCGGCCCATTTGGCGGCCTCGACCGGGGTCATGACCTTCAGGCCGGCGTTTTCGGCCTTCTGGGCAGTGGCGGAACCGGCGCGCAGCGCGACGACCACGTCCTTCACGCCCGAATCCTTCAGATTGAGGGCATGGGCATGGCCCTGGCTGCCGTAGCCGACGATGGCGACCTTCTTGCCTTTGACGAGGTTCACATCGGCATCACGATCATAATAGACGCGCATAGCGGTATTCCTTGTTCTGGGAGAGCCCGTCGCCCCTGAAAGGGTCTGGCGGGACGGGTTTTAGAGGGGCTTCTCGCCCCGGGCAATAGCGACGACGCCGGTCCGCGACACGTCCTTGAGACCGAGCGGCTCCATTAACTTAATGAAAGCATTGATTTTTTCTGTCGCCCCGGTGATCTCGAAGACGAACGACTTGTTGGTCGAATCGACCACGCCGGCACGGAAAATGTCGGCGATGCGCAGGGATTCGACGCGCTTGTCGCCGCTGGAAACCACCTTCACCAGCGCCATCTCGCGCTCGACGGCCGGGCCGTCGGTCGTCAGGTCGCTGACCTTGAACACCGGCACAAGGCGGCGCAGCTGCGCCTTGATCTGCTCGATGATCTGCTTGGTGCCGGAGGTGACGATGGTGATGCGCGACTGCGCCTTCTCGGCGTCGACCTCGGCCACGGTCAGGCTCTCGATGTTGTAGCCGCGGCCCGAGAACAGGCCGATGACGCGCGCCAGCACGCCCGCTTCGTTGGCCACGAGCACGGCGATCGTGTGCTTCTGGATGCTGCTGTCTTTGGGATCGGCCACGAAAGCTCACTCCGAGTAGGCCGGCCGGCCCAGGCCTTATTTTCAAGGCGGGAGCCGGCCGGTGATTGCGACGGTAAAGAGACGCTGCTGCTAAAGACGGTTAGACGAGGACCATGCCCTCTTCCGACACGGGGCGGGCGGCCTTGTCGGCCGGACCGAGCAGCATGTCGTAATGGGCGGCGCCCGACGGGATCATCGGGAAGCAGTTCTCGGTCTGATCGACCATGATGTCGGCGATGACGAAATTGTCGGTCGCGATCATCTCCTTGATCACGTCGTCCAATTCCTCGGGCTTGTGGGCCCGCAGGCCGACGCCGCCGAACGATTCGGCGAGCTTCACGAAGTCCGGCAGGCTCTCCATGTAGCTTTCCGAATAGCGGCTGCCGTGCAGCAGCTCCTGCCACTGGCGCACCATGCCCATGTACTGGTTGTTCAGGATGAAAATCTTGACCGGCAGGCGGTACTGGCGCGCCGTCGAGAGCTCCTGGATGTTCATCATGATAGAAGCTTCGCCGGCCACATCGACGACGAGCGCCTTCGGATGCGCGATCTGCGCGCCGATGGCCGCGGGCAGGCCGTAGCCCATGGTGCCGAGGCCGCCGGAGGTCATCCAGTGGCGCGGGCTCTCGAACTTGAGGAACTGCGCCGCCCACATCTGATGCTGACCCACTTCCGTGGTGATGTAGGTGTCGCGGTTCTTCGTCAGTTCCTGCAGGCGTTGCAAGGCGTACTGCGGCTTAATGATCTTCTTGGTCTGCTCGTAGGCCAGGCAGTCGCGCGCGCGCCACTGGTCGATCTGCTTCCACCAAGCAGCGAGAGCCTTCTTATCGGTCTTATAGCCGCCGCTCTTCCAGCGCTGCATCAATTGGCGCAGCACGGTCGCGACGTCGCCGACGATCGGCAGGTCGACCAGCACGTTCTTGTTGATCGAGCTGGGATCGATGTCGATATGGATCTTCTTCGACTTGGGCGAGAACTCGGTGATCTTGCCCGTCACGCGGTCGTCGAAGCGCGCGCCGACGTTGATCATCACGTCGCAGTTGTACATGGCGAGATTCGCCTCGTACGTGCCGTGCATGCCGAGCATGCCGACGAATTGCTTGTCCGAACCCGGATAGGCGCCGAGGCCCATCAGCGTGTTGGTGATCGGATAGCCGGTCAGCTTCACGAATTCAGTGAGCAGCTTGGAGGCCTGGTTGCCCGAATTGATCACGCCGCCGCCGGTGTAGAAGATCGGGCGCTTGGCGTTGGCGATCAGCTCGATCGCCTGATCGATGGCATCGGCCTCGCCGCGCACCTGCGGCTTGTAGCTGCGGTGCTCGGTCGCGGTGTCGGCTTTATAAGCGCCCTTGGTCTGCAGCACGTCCTTCGGCAGGTCGATGACCACCGGGCCGGGGCGGCCGTTGGTCGCCACGTAGAAGGCCTCGTGCACGACGCGCGCGAGATCGTTCACGTCCTTCACCAGGTAGTTGTGCTTGGTGCAGGGACGCGTGATGCCGGTCGTGTCGGCTTCCTGGAAAGCGTCGTTGCCGATCAGATGCGTCGGCACCTGGCCGGTCAGGCAGATGACCGGAATGCTGTCCATCAGCGCGTCGGTCAGGCCGGTGACGGCATTGGTCGCGCCGGGGCCGGAGGTCACGAGCACCACGCCGACTTTGCCGGTGGAGCGCGCATAGCCTTCGGCTGCATGCACCGCGCCGCCTTCCTGGCGCACCAGGACGTGACGGATCGCCTTTTGCTGATAGAGCGCGTCGTAGATCGGCAGAACCGCGCCGCCGGGATAGCCGAAGACGACCTCGACGCCCTGCTCAGCCAGGGCTTTGAGGAGGATTTCCGCTCCGGACATCTGCGCGTTCTTCATAGCACTCACCAGGGTCGATCAATGGGGGCCGGCATGGCCCGGAAAACAAAGCCGCCCACGCAGGCATGACGCGTGTTGCAATGCACAAGGGGTGGCAAGGGAGGCGTAACCTAGGGTCTTCGCCTTAGGGGGTCAAGAGCCAATCTATAATTTTCTTCGCCGAATCGGTCACAGATCGTTCATTTAATTTCTCATCGACCGTATATCCCGCAAGAAACTGCCCCCGGAACCAGGTGGTCTGGCGCTTGGCATAATTGCGGGTGGCCTGCTGGGCGGCCGCCGTCGCCCCCGCCAGATCGAGCGAACCCTTTGAAAAGGCAATCAATTCGCGAAGACCCAGGGTTTTCAGCGCCGGCAGGCTGTCGACCAAGGCCTCGGCTTCAATGCGCGCGGCCACTCCCGCCGCCTCCTCCAACGCCCCCTGCGCCAGCATCGCGGCAAAGCGCGCGTCGCAGGCGGCATAGAGTTCACCCCGCGGCGGGCTGAGCAGGATGGTGCGGATCCGCCCCTCGACCGGCGGCGGCGCGGCGTCGCGCTGCCAGTCGGCCAGCGACCGGCCGGTGGCCGCCAGCACTTCGGCCGCTCGCGACAGGCGCTGCGAATCGCTCGGGCGCAGGCGCGCCGCCATTTCCGGATCGCGCGCCGCCAATTCACCATGGAACGCCGCCGGGCCGATCTCGGCGAGACGCGCGCGGGTCGCGGCGCGCACCGCTTCGGGGATCGGCGGGATCGGCGCCAGCCCGCCGGTCAACGAACGCAGATAAAGCCCGGTGCCGCCGACGACGATCGGCAGCCGGCCTTGGGCGCGTGCCTCGGCGATGGCCGCCGTCGCCATCTCCAGCCAGCGCCCGGCCGAGCAGGTCTCGGCGATGTCGAGCGCGCCATAGAGCAGATGCGGCGCGCGCGCCAAGTCGGCCGCACAGGGCTGGGCGGTCAGGATCGGCAGGCCGCGATAGATCTGCATGCTGTCGGCATTGATGATCGCGCCCCCCATCCCTTCGAGGGCCAGCTTTTCCGCCAGAGCGAGCGCGAGCGCCGACTTGCCCGAAGCCGTCGGGCCGCCGATAACCAAGAGCCAATCTGACAGAACGTTATTCACCGCTCATCGCATTGTTATGCGGTTGCCATCGGCATGCGCCGCAACCAATATGCGCGCCCATGGAACATATCCTCAGCCTGATCGGCAATCCCGAAAAACCGCAACTCGACGCGGAAACCGCCGAGATCGCGCGCGCCATCCTGCATGAGCGCGGCACCGAACCCGGCCCCATCGTCTGGCTCGCGCCCGGCATCGCCGCCGAGATCGCCTTCCAGACCCAGACGCAGCTGCGGGCCGACGACGCCCATGCCGCCGTGCGCCAACGCCTCGAAGGCCGCCCGGTCGACGTCAACGAATTGCCCGCCGCGGGCCGCCAGAAGAAGCTGCTGGTCGCCGACATGGAATCGACGATCATCCGCAACGAAATGCTCGACGAGCTGGCCGACTATGTCGGCCTCAAGGACAAGGTCGCCGACATCACCACGCGCGCGATGAACGGCGAGCTGGACTTCGCCGCCGCGGTGCGCGAGCGCGTCGCCTTGCTGAAAGGCTTGCCGGCCACGGTGCTCAACGAAGCGATGCTGCGCGTCGAGATCATGCCGGGCGCGCGCCCGCTGGTCGCGACCATGCGCAACGATGGCGCCTTCTGCGCGCTGGTCTCGGGCGGCTTCGGCTATTTCACCCGCAACATCCGCACCATGCTCGGCTTCGACTACGAGCAGGCCAACGAGCTGCTCACCGACGGCCGCCAGATTCTCGGCACCGTGCGTGAGCCGATCCTCGACAAGAACGCCAAGCTCGCGGCGCTCGAAGCGCTGGCGCAGCAGAACCATCTCGATCTGTCGCAGACCATGTCGGTCGGCGACGGCGCGAACGATCTGCCCATGTTGCAGGCCGCCGGTCTCGGCGTCGCCTATCACGCCAAGCCCACAGTGGCGGCGGCGGCGAAGATCCGCGTCAACCATGGCGACCTCACCGCCCTCCTCTACCTGCAAGGCTATCGCCAGGACGAATTCCTCGGCACCGAAGAATATGTGCCGGACTGATCGCTCCGCAGCAGACAAAGAAAAACGGCGCCGGATATTCCGGCGCCGTTTTCGTTTCAGCCTTTAGCGCGGCTTAGCCGAGCGGCAGCACGACGAAACGCTGATCGCCCTGACGCTCGACGAGCAGCAGAATCGACTTGCGCTTGGCGGCCTTGGCCTTGTCGATGCGCGACTTCACGTCGTTGGCGTTCTCGACCTTGTCCTGCGCCACTTCGAGCACGAGGTCGCCGGCGCGGATGCCCTTCTCGCCGGCCGGGCTCGCGCCCTGCACGTCGACCACGACGACGCCCTTGGCGTCGTTGGGCAAGCGGAACTGCTCGCGCAGGCGGCCATTGACGTCGGACAGGCCCATGCCGAGGACGCTGACCGCGCCCTGCGGATTGCCGCGCTGCGATTCGCCGGTGGACGGCGTCGCCGAGGCGGTCTGGTCTTCCTTCAGTTCGCCGACCTTCACGCGCACGGACTGCTCCTTGCCCTTGCGCCAGACGGTGACCGGCACGTCCTTGTCGACTGGCGTCTCGGCGACGATGCGCGGCAGGCGGCGCATCTCGTTGACGTCCTTGCCGTCGAAGGTCAGCACCACGTCGCCCGACTCCAGCCCGCCCTTTTCAGCGGGGCCGCCATCGGTGACGCCGGCGACGAGCGCGCCGCGTGGCTTGTTGAGACCCAGGCTTTCGGCAATCTCTTCGGTGACCTGCTGGATGCGCACGCCGAGCCAGCCGCGGCGGATCTTGCCGGTGGTCCTCAGCTGGTCGACGACCGGCTTGGCGAGGGCCGACGGAATGGCGAAGCCGATGCCGACGCTGCCGCCCGACGGCGAGAAGATCGCCGTGTTGATGCCGATGACGTCGCCGGCCAGGTTGAACATCGGGCCGCCCGAGTTGCCGCGATTGATCGAGGCGTCGGTCTGGATGTAGTCGTCGTACGGGCCCGACTGGATGTCGCGCGCGCGCGCCGAGATGATGCCGGCGGTCACCGTGCCGCCGAGGCCGAACGGATTGCCGATGGCCACGACCCAGTCGCCGACGCGGGACTTGTCCGAATCGCCGAACTTCACGAAGGGCAGCGGCTTGCTGCTTTCGACCTTGAGCACGGCAAGATCGGTGTTCTTGTCGCGGCCGATCAGCTTGGCCTTCAGATTGGTGTCGTCATGCAGGATGACGGTGATCTCATCGGCGTCCTCGATCACGTGGTTGTTGGTGACCACGTAGCCCGAGGCGTCGACGATGAAGCCGGAGCCGAGCGAGGTGACTTTCTTGGACTGCTGCTGCGAGTCGGGGCGGTTGCGGTCGAAGAAGTCGCGGAAGAACTCCTCGAACGGCGAGCCCGGCGGGAATTGCGGGATTTCCGGGCCGCGCGGCTGCGGGCCGCGCTCGGCCTGGCGCTGGGTCTGGGTGGTGGAGATGTTCACAACCGCCGGCAGCAGCTTCTCGGCCAGATCGGCGAAGCCGTCCGGCGCGCGCTGCGCCAAGGCGATGTTGGCGGTCGGCAGCGCGAAGCTGAAAACGAGCAGCGCGGCGAAAGCGCTGCGAAGGCGGAATTTGGACTTGGCTTGCGCTGTCCGCGACGGGAGCGGCGCGAGGGTCTGGGGCTGGGTCACGGCATTCTTCTCCATTCGACCTGTAAGCGGCCGGCGGGATGAGCCCGGGGGTCGCGTGCCTGGACGGTCAGGTTACCGGCCCGAATGCGTTTTGCAATCCACCCCCGCGACGATTTTTACGTCGTGGCGGCGGCGCATTCGGACCGCGCTAGGCTCCACACCTAGGATTCGATTATGACGGAAATGGGGCGTGAGGCGGCGCGTGAGGGGCAAAACGCGCCCCTCACGCAGATGTTAACGCGCGATATCGCCGCCGGTTTCAGCGGCGGTTAACGCCGCTTATCGCCGCGCCGGCGCCGTCGATTGCGGCCGGCCTGTCATGGAGCCGAAGAAGCGGAAGAAGTCGCTGTCCGGCGAGAGTACCATCGTCGTGTCGGCGCCGAACGCCTGACGATAGGCCTCCATGGAGCGGTAGAAGGCGAAGAAGCTCGGATCCTGGCCGGCGGCCTTGGCCCAGATCTCCACCTGCTGGCCGTCGCCGTCGCCGCGCAGGATCTGCGCCTGCTTCTGGGCGTCGGCGATCAGCACCGTGCGTTCGCGGTCGGCGCGGGCGCGGATGCGCTGGGCCAGTTCGGCGCCCTGGGCGCGGAACTCTTTGGCCTCGCGATCGCGTTCAGACTTCATGCGCGCGAAGATGGCCTCGCTGTTGGCCTGCGGCAGATCGGCGCGGCGGATGCGCACGTCGATCACGTCGATGCCGAAGGTCTTGGCCTCTTCCTGCACCTGCTTCTGGATCTCGCTCATGATCGCGGCGCGCTCTTCCGAGAGCACGGCGATGAGCGTGACATTGCCGATGACGTTGCGGAGCGTGCCGTTGACGACGCGCTCCAAGCGGGCGCGCAAGCCCTGCTCGTTGCCCACCGTCTGGAAGAAGCGCAGCGGATCGACGATGCGGTAGCGCGCGAAGGCGTCGACCACCAGGCGCTTCTGGTCGGAGGCGATGACTTCTTCCGCCTCCGGGTCGCTGTCGAGCACGCGCTTGTCGAACACCACGATGGTTTCAGCGAGCGGCAGCTTGAACTTCAGGCCCGGCTCGTTGATGACGCGCACGGGGTTGCCGAAGCGCAGCACGATGACCTGTTCGGTCTGCTGCACGATGAAGGTCGCGCTCAGGCCGATGATGACGAGAACGGCGGCGACGACGCCGGCGATGGTGAGATTGCGGTTCATCGGCCGGCTCCCGTCTGGCTGTCAGGCGTTCGCTTCTGCAATTCCGGCAGCGGCAGATAAGGCACGACGCCCTGGCTGCCCTGCGCCTGGTCGATGACGACCTTGTTGGTGCGGCGCAGAATCTCTTCCATGGTCTCGAGATAGATGCGCTGCTGGGTGATGTCCTTGGCCAGCGCGAACTGGCGATAGACCGCGAGGAAGCGGTTGGCATCGCCTTCCGCCTGCGCGACGATCTGCTGCTTGTAGGCTTCGGCCTCCTGGATCAGGCGCTCGGCCTCGCCGCGCGCGCGCGGGATGATGTCGTTGCGGTAGGCTTCGGCTTCGTTGCGGGCGCGCTCCAGGTCGGCGCGGGCGCGCTGCACGTCGCGGAAGGATTCGACGACGGAGGCCGGCGGATCGACCTTCTGCAGCTGCATCTGGGTGATCTCGATGCCGGTGCCGTATTCGTCCATGATGCGCTGCAAGAGCACGATGGCGTCCTGCTCCACCTTGCGGCGTCCTTCGGCGAGGATCGGCTGGATCGGCGTGCGGCCGATGATCTCGCGCATGGCGCTTTCGGCGGCGGCCTTCACGGTTTGCTCGGGATCGCGCACGTTGAAGAGATACTTGCCGGCGTCGCGGATGACCCAGAACACCGTGAAGTTGATGTCGACGATATTCTCGTCGCCGGTCAGCATCAGCGCCTCTTCGGGCAGCGGACGCATGGTCTGCGCATTGGCCGGGCCAAGGGCGCGGAAACCGACGTCGACGCGGTTGACGCGCGTCACCTTCGGCTTGGTCACCGTCTCGATCGGGTCGGGCAGCTTGAAGTTCAGGCCCGGCGTGGCGGTGCGCACCCATTCGCCGAAGCGCAGCACGACGCCCTGCTCGTCCGGCTGGACGCGGTAGGTGCAGAGCATCACCAGCAGGATGGCGACGGCCAGCGAGCCGACGACGGCGATCACGCCGGTGTTGTTGCCGCCGCCCGAACCGCCCGGGAAAGCTTTCTTGAAACGATCCTGGCTGCGCCGGATCAGGTCTTCGATATTGGGCGGCTGCGGGCCGTTATTGCCGCCGGAGCCGCGCCCCCAGGGGCTATTGCCGCCCCCGCCGCCATTGCCGCCGCCGGAGCTGCCTCCGCCGCCGCTCGAACCCCACGGGCCACCGCCCCCCTGATTTGACCAAGGCATGTATTTTTCCTTCGTGTCGGGCTTCGCACCCCCGAGGGACGGAAACCATGTCTTTGCAACAAATTGGGTACTGCCTTATATGACAGCTTGACCCCTGGCGCAACGCGAAGCGAACGCCGCGACAGGTCAATAAATTGTGTAATTACAGCGGTTTTCAAGATGGCCGGCCTTACCGACCGCGACGTTCTCGCGGCGCTTCACACCGTCATCGACAATGAGCGCGGCGGCAGCATCGTCAGCCTCGACATGGTTAAGGGCGTGACCCTGCGCGGCGGCAACGTCGCCTTCATGATCGAAGTCGACGCGCAGCGCGGCCCGCATATGGAGCCGCTGCGCAAAGCCGCCGAGGACGCGGTGATGCGCCTTCCCGGCGTCACCTCGGTCAGCGCCGTGCTCACAGCGGAACGCGCCTCCGGCGCGGGGGCGGCGGAAAAAGCCGCGCCTGCCGCAGCAGGCTCCGATGTGCAGACGGCGCGCCGCCAGGCCGCCACCGGACAAGCCCCCGCCGCCAAGCCCTTCGTGCCGGGTGTGAAGCACATCGTCGCGGTGGCCTCGGGCAAGGGCGGCGTCGGCAAGTCCACCGTCGCCGTGAACCTGGCCTTGGGCCTCGTCGCCGAAGGCAAGAAGGTCGGGCTCTTGGACGCCGACATCTACGGCCCCTCGGTGCCGCGCCTGCTCGGCATCAAGGGCAAGCCCGAGCCGACCGGCGACAAGCGCCTCAAGCCGATGGAGGCTTATGGCCTCAAGGCCATGTCGATGGGCTTCATCGTGCCGGAAGATTCGCCAATGATCTGGCGCGGCCCGATGGTGATCGGCGCGTTGGAGCAATTGCTGCGCGACGTCGCCTGGGACGAGTTGGACGTGCTGATCGTCGACATGCCGCCCGGCACCGGCGACGCCCAGCTCACCATGGCGCAGCGCGTGCCACTGGCCGGCGCGGTGATCGTCTCGACGCCGCAGGACATCGCGCTCTTGGATGCGCGCAAGGGCATCAACATGTTCAAGAAAGTCGAAGTGCCGCTGCTCGGCATCGTCGAGAACATGAGCACCTTCGTCTGCCCGAACTGCAACCACGAAACCCACATCTTCGGACATGGCGGCGCCAAGGCCGAAGCCGAGAAGATCGGCGTCGAATGCCTCGGCGAAGTGCCGCTCCATATCGCGATTCGCGAGACCTCGGACGCCGGCACGCCGATCACGGCGACGCAGCCCGACAGCCCGCAAGCCAAGGCCTATCGCGCCATCGCCAAGAAGGTCTGGGAGAAGATCGACGGCGCGGCGCGCAAAGCCCCGCGCATCGTCATTAGCTGATGACCCTTAATTGCAGCCCGTTTAGTCTTAAGAAGCACCACAAACTCAATACGTAGATGATCCGGGGGGACACTATGTTTGACCGTTTCTTCAAATTTTTAGTGCTATCAAAACTACCTGCCGAAACCTCAATTACATATCTCGTGCGAGATGGAGGAACGGTGGTCAATTTCATGGATAATATTTTCAAAACTCGCGAAAGCCTGGAGTATTTACAAACTCGCGCAAAGGAAGATTTGGACCAAAAGCGCATTAAGTTTGAGGTCTTATCTATTCAGCGCAATCTAAGAAACTGCATCGACTGGGAGTACTTCCACAACCAGGTCGGGGCGGCATTACCAGCACACGATAAGTTTAAAGCTAGTTTAGAAAAATTAGTCAGCACGGCACTCGAGGCCGCCAGCACTCCCGAGGGAAACAAGGATGCTGGAAAGGCAGATCTAACCCGCATCAACCTTGATTATTATAAGCTCTTAGATTTCTCAGGCGGTAAATCACGCGGCCTCAAAATCTCTGTCTATTGCCACCTAATGCTTCTCAAAGCATTTGCGGAGGCAGCCTATGCAATTATCGACAACACATCGCCGGATTCCGTTTCAAACGACTTCAAAAACATCATCTACACATCAATTCAATTTCCTCCCGACTATTATAAAGCCGGCATGGAAATTCTAACCCACTTCGCCACTGTTATTCGGCAGAAGTACCCCGACATTAATGTAAAAGTTCGAATTGAGCAGGAAGACCTGCTCGTTCGATTAATTATCGACACACCAGATGGCGCTCGAGAAGTGATTGAACAGACACTTAATGATTACCATGAAGTCATTACGGGAAGGCGCCGCCCTGAAGATTTTTTGACTAACCCAACTGATATAATGGAATTGAAACACGTCCTTCAAATCGCGGAGATGGAGGTTAGACATCAACGCGATTTACTAATGTTATCAGCGCGAGATAATGCCGATTTGCGCGAGCAGTTAACGCGCTATCGCGCCAACGATCAGCGAAGCCTCGAATATATGGGCCAAGTGGTACAGCAGGAACGTGACGACGCCCGAGAATGGCGCGCATTAATTTTGAAAGTTATAGAGAGTTCAGATGAGCGAGTCCGCTCCGCCTTGCTACTTATTGAGCAGGTTGTAGAGGCTGGAAAAATTGATAACAACGCCGCATTCCAAGAAGCAGTCGCCCTCATCAAAAAAGAGAAGCCGACGTTCTTTCAAACTCTTCTCGATCATCTTCAAAAGAAGGCTGCCGAAGGTACCGTCAACTATTTTGTTGATTGGTTTTTGAAAGTGACGGGAATGATGCCACACATTTCTACTATTTTACCGCACTAATACAGACCTACTTCTGCTCGATCCCGAGCTTGTCCATCGTCTCGCGCCATTCGCGAAGCGACAGGCCGCTGTCCTTCTGATCGACCTTCTCGCCGTTCAGCATGCGCTTGACGGCCTGCAGCGCCTTCTCCGACAGATGCACGCCGCCCATGCGATATTGCAGGAAGGCGTCGCACACCAGCGGCACCCAACGCTTCACCGTTTCCAGCATCGCGTCGGCATAAACACGAATCTCGTATTGCGCATGCGGATCGGCGCGCAAGCTGAGGAAATGCAGAAGGTTGTGCAGATCGACCTTCCAATACCATTGGGTATAGAAGTTGACCGTCAGGTTCATGCGCGCCAATTCGCGCGCCAGCCCCGTGCGGTTGGGATCGATCACCTCGCCCTTCTCGTTCTCGTTCAGCATCTCGGCGTAGTGATCGTAGGTCTGCTGCGAGTCCTCACGCAGGATCTGCAGCACGCGCGCGGCGTCGGCGCCGGTCAGCGCGTCGGCGCGGCCCTGGCGGTTGGATTTGGACTGCGCGCCGAGTTGCTCGGCCTTGGGGATGTAGAATTCGTTGTCGAGGATCGAGTAGCGCGCCGAATATTCGTTCACGTTGGCGGTGCGATGGCGGATCCACTGGCGCGCGACGAAGATCGGCAGCTTGATGTGGTACTTGATCTCGCACATCTCGAACGGCGTCGTATGGCGATGGCGCATCAAATAGTTGATGAGGCCGGCGTCCTCGCTGACGCGCTTGGTGCCCTTGCCGTAGGAAACGCGCGCGGCCTGCACGACGGCGGCATCGTCGCCCATGTAATCGACGACGCGCACGAAACCATGATCGAGCACCGGCAGGGCGGTGTAGAGGATCTCCTCGAGGGCGGGAGCGGTCGGACGGCGCGTGGCGGCGGACTGGGCGCGGGCCGATTCGATTTCGGCCTGCTGCTCGGGACTCAAGGGCATCCAACAACTCCGGGATAAGCGGCCGCGGGGCGCGGCCGGTAGGCGGCCGGAACTTTACCGGCTTACCGCGCAGAATAAAACCGCCAGCGCGCCCTTAAGCCTGTGGAAAACCTTCGGAACCCGGTTCCGGCCCTGCCCTTTCAAATCCCCCCGAAACACCTTATATTTTAAGGGTCGGGCAACCGACTATGGCGATAAACGGTTTATGGAATAAGCGTAGTGGACCCGGGGGCGGTACCCGGCGCCTCCACCATCTTCACCGGTCCTTCCGAGAAGGGCCGGTCCATGGGGGCGAAATAGGATCGACACGCGTGGTAAAGGTAGACTTTTCGCCCGGCATGATACCGCCGTTATCGGGTCGTTTGATAAGTGCCAACGACAATCGCGTTGCACTCGCTGCCTAATAGGTAAGCGCGGCTCGGGGGGCGCCGGGCAACAGAAGCCCCCCACCTGATTTGCGTGCCTTTCGTTTTCGTCGCGTCCCTTCGTCGCGTTCGTTTGCCCAGCCCTCGGATCTCATCCCCACATGGCTCGCGATATCCTGCAGTACGACAAGATGGTCGAGACCGCCCTGCGCAGCGTCGTGCGCGAAGCCCTCACCCTCGTCGCCAAGAACGGCCTTCCCGGCAACCACCATTTCTATCTGACCTTCCGCACCGACCATCCGGGCGTGGACATGTCGGACGCGTTGCGGATCCAGTATCCCAACGACATGACGGTGGTGCTGCAGCACCAATATTGGGGCTTGGAGGTCAACGACGACCATTTCGTCGTCAATCTCAGCTTCAGCAATGTGCCCGAGCGCTTGCAGGTGCCCTACGCCGCGATGATGTCTTTCGTCGATCCGTCGGTGAAGTTCGGCCTGCAATTCCAGCCGCTCGATCCGGAAGCGCCGGCCAGCCTGTCGGGCGGCTTTACCGCCGCGGCGGCCGCCGCCGAAAGCACCAAGGCACCCAAGCCCAAGCTCGCTGATGCCAAAGCCGGCGAGGCTAAGCCGGTCGAGTTGAAGCCTGCCGAGCGCAAGCCCGAACCGGCGAAGGCCGACCCCACCAAGGCCGAGCCGGCCCTCAAGGAAACGGCCGCCAAGGACGAGGCCGCTCCCGGCGAAGCGCCGACCGATACGCCGGCCGCCGAGAAGGTCGTCTCGCTTGACGCTTTCCGCAAAAAATAGTCTCTGACCGCGCCCTTCGGGCCTATCCGTCGCCCCTTTCGCGCGCCCGCCTTTCTCCATCTCCGCCACCCTCGGAGCTTCCATGTCTGACGTCAAAGCGCCTGATACCGGCTTCCACAAGATGTTCCCGCTCGGCCATCACGAGCACACCGCCTTCCGCAAGCTGCCCGGCGATTACGTCGAGACCGTCGAGTTCGACGGCCAGACCATGCTGAAGGTGAAGCCCGAAGCGCTCACCGCGCTGACCAAGGAAGCCTTCCGCGACATCTCGCATCTGCTGCGCACCGATCACCTCAAGCAGCTGCGCAAGATCATGGACGATCCCGAAGCCTCCGATAACGACCGCTTCGTCGCGTATGAGCTCTTGAAGAACGCCAACATCGCGGCGGGCGGCGTGCTGCCCATGTGCCAGGACACCGGCACCGCCATCATCATGGGCAAGAAGGGCCAGCGGGTCTGGACCGGCGGCGACGACGAGGCGGCGATCTCGGAAGGCGTGAAGCGCACCTACGCCGAATCGAACCTGCGCTATTCGCAGATGGCGCCGCTCAACATGTATGACGAGGTCAACACCGGCGACAACCTGCCGGCGCAGATCGACCTCTTCGCCACGCCCGGCGACGAATATGAATTCCTCTTCATCGCCAAGGGCGGCGGCTCGGCCAACAAGAGCTATCTCTATCAGGAGACCAAGGCGCTCTTGAATCCGGCCTCGCTGCTGAAGTTCGTCGCCGAGAAGATCAAGTCGCTCGGCACGGCGGCCTGCCCGCCCTACCATCTCGCCATCGTCATCGGCGGCACCTCGGCCGAGCTGAACCTGAAGACCGTCAAACTCGCCAGCACGCATTATCTCGACGAGCTGCCGACCACCGGCAACAAATACGGCCAGGCCTTCCGCGACGTCGCGCTCGAAGAAGAAATCTTCAAGCTCACCCAAGCGACCGGCATCGGCGCGCAGTTCGGCGGCAAGTATTTCTGCCATGACGTGCGCGTCATCCGCCTGCCGCGCCACGGCGCGAGTTGCCCGGTCGGCATCGGCGTCTCCTGCTCGGCCGACCGCCAGGTGATGGGCAAGATCACCAAGGACGGCGTGTTCATCGAACAGCTCGAGACCAATCCGGCGCAGTTCCTGCCCGACATCAACGCCGACAAGCTCGGCGGCGAGGTGGTGAAGATCGATCTCAACCAGCCGATGGACAAGATCCGCGCCATCCTGACGCAATATCCGATCAAGACTCGCGTCTCGCTCACCGGCACGCTGATCGTCGCGCGCGACATCGCCCATGCGAAGCTCAAGGAACGCCTCGATTCGGGCGCCGGCCTGCCGCAGTACCTCAAAGACCATCCGGTCTATTACGCCGGCCCGGCCAAAACGCCGAAAGGCATGGCCTCGGGCTCCTTCGGCCCGACCACGGCCGGCCGCATGGACTCTTATGTCGAGGAATTCCAGAAGGCCGGCGGCTCGCTCGTCATGCTGGCCAAGGGCAACCGCTCGCCGGTGGTGCGCGAGGCCTGCCAGAAGTACGGCGGCTTCTATCTCGGCTCGACCGGCGGCCCCGCCGCGCGCCTAGCGCAGGACTGCATTAAGAAGGTCGAAGTGCTCGAATATCCCGAGCTCGGCATGGAAGCGGTGTGGAAGATCGAGGTCGAGGACTTCCCCGCCTTCATCGTCGTCGACGACAAGGGCAACGACTTCTTCGCCAAGCTCGGCGCGAAGGACTGAACCAGACGGCCGCGGCGCAAACCGTGGCCGTTCTTCTTTCGGGGGAAAGAAGATGCGGCATTTCGTTATCGGCCTGTTCGCCTGGATAGCGCTGTGGTCCAACGCATTCGCCGCCGAACCAAATGGTCCCGCGCTGCGCGGACTCAATCCGTTCGACCGCGAGATGACGGAATTGATGACCCGCTGGGAGATTCCCGGCGGCGGCCTCGCCGTGTCCTACAAGGGCCGTCTGATGCTGGCGCACGGCTATGGCTTGGCCGACCGCGACAAGAACGAGCCAGTGACGCCGCACACGGTCTTTCGTCTGGGCAGTCTATCTAAGCCGATCACAGCCATTGCGGCCTTGCTTCTCGCTCAAGACGGCAAGCTCGATCTTAATGCGCAGGCGCTGCCGCTGCTCGGCGAGGATGGTCCGCGCGCCGAGCGCATCGTCGATGACCGCGTGAAGACCATCACCGTCCGCCAACTGTTGCAGCATCGCATGGGGCTCGACCGCGACATCTCCGGCGATCCCGTCTTCATGCCGGGCAATGCCGCCGCCGCCAAACGGCAGGGCGCGCCTATGCCTGCCACCTGCATGACGCTGCTGCGCGACGGACTGGAGCGTCAGCTCGATTTCACGCCCGGTGAACGCTACGCCTATTCCAATGTCGGCTATTGCATGCTCGGCCTGATAGTCGCGCGGGCGGCCGGGCAGCCTTACGAAGCTTTCGTGCGCGAGCGCATCTTCGCCCCCGCGCAAGTGAACGGTTTCACGCTTGGCCGCACATTGGCCAAAGCCGACAACGAAGCGACCTACTACGACTTTCCCGGCGGCCCGTTGCTAAACGCTATGCCGGGCGTCGCCAGCGGCAAAGTGCCCGCTCCTTATGGCGCCTACTCATTGGAAATAATGGATGGGTACGGCAACTGGCTCGGTTCGCCTACGGAATTTCTGCGCTTCATGCTGGCGATTGACGGACAGCGCGGCGCGGCCTTGCTCCCCGACAAGACACGCGAACAAATATTCGCCCGTCCCGACGGGGAAAGCAAAGCCGCCTACTACGGCCTCGGCTTCCTCGTCCGCCCGGTGCAGGGTGGCATGAACTGGTGGCACAACGGCAGCCAATCGGGCGCCATGGCCTTCGCCGTACGCACCGCTGAAGGGTATGGCTGGACGGTCGCCGTCAACACGCGGCCGAAAGAAGCGGGAAAGTTCTTCGACGAACTCGACCGCGCCATGTGGCGAGCGGCGAAAGCCGTCTCCGCCTGGCCGGAGGGAGACTTGTTCGATCAAATCCGCTAAGACTGCCGGATGATCGATTTTCTCTTCGACGGCCCGAAATCGTCCCCGCTCACACTAGCGCTCGCCCATGGCGCGGGCGCCGGCATGGACCACCCCTTCATGGAGACGATGGCGAAAGCCATCGCCCAGAAGAGCGGCATCCGCGTCGCGCGCTTCGAGTTTCCCTACATGGCGGCCAAGCGCGCCGACGGCAAGAAGCGCCCGCCCGACCGCTCCGATAAGCTGATCGCCTGCTATCGCGAAGCGATCGAGCAATTGGGCGGTGCGGACAAAGTGGTGGTCGGCGGCAAGTCAATGGGCGGCCGCATGGCCAGCCTGATCGCCGAGGATGCGGGCGCGCGCGGCCTTGTCTGTCTCGGCTATCCCTTCCATCCGGTCGGCAAGCCAGACGTGCTGCGCACCTCGCATCTTTTGCGCATGCGTCTGCCGACGATCATCGTGCAAGGCACGCGCGACAGCTTCGGCGGGCCAGAGACGGTGCGCGCCGTGTCGCTGCCACCCGCGATCCAGATTTACTGGATCGGCGACGGCGACCATTCCTTCAAGCCGACCAAGGCGTCGGGTCGCACGGAGGCCGAGGCCCTAGATGAGGCCTCGACCGCCGTGGCCGATTATCTCGCCGATCTAGCCTAAGCCTACTTCTGCGTCTCGCGCGCCTTCTCGGCGAGTTCGGGCGTCAGGCTCGTCGCTTCGGCGACGGTCTTCTCCAGCACATCCGCCGTCAACGGATCGATGTCGAGGATGCGGGTCTTGGCGTCGGCCAGGAATTTCGTGTCCTTCATCGTCGCGGCGAAAGCGTCGCGCAGCAGCTTCAGGCGATCTGCCGGCACGTTCGGCGTCGTCATCACGCCGCGCCCGAGCGCCGTCGGCGCGTTGAAGAAGGCGACGATCTTCTTGGCATCCTCGCCCTGCACGAGATCCTGCAGCAGCGGCACGGTCGGGATCGCCGGATCGGGCGTCGGCCCCATCTGGAACAGGAAGGCGATCTTGTTGCCGCTGATCCAATCGGGTTTGCGCGACGTCCAGGACAGCACCGAGCCGCCGCGGCCATGCAACTCGCCGCGCTCCATCGCCAGCTCCATCTCGCCGACGTCCTTATAGCCGGAGAGCACCTTGAACTTGGTGCCGAGCAGCGCATTGGCCAGCTTCGGCGCCTGATAGGTGTCCGAGCCCGGGCCGGTGGTGCCCATGTAGAGCTCGATCTTCTTGGCGTCCTCCAGCGTCGTGCCCGGCGCTTTGGTCCAGACGCTCAGCATGCCGTTGACCGGCGCGAAGCCGCCGACCTGGCCGAACTTGGCGTAGTCGAACAGTGGCTTCTGCTCGTCGAGCACAGCCGAGAGCACGAGGTTGGGCTGAAGCACGGCAAGGTATGTGCCGTCCTTCGCCACCGTGTTGAACAGCATCTGGGCCGCCTTGGCACCGCCCGCGCCGGGAATGCCCTGCACGATGAAGTTGGGATTGCCCGGCAGATGGCGACCCATATGCTCGGCCAGCGTATGGGCGTAGATGTCGTAGGTGGTGCCGGGACCAGTGCCGACCAGCACGGTGATCTGCTTGCCCTTGTAGAAATCCTGGGCGATCGCCGGGGCGGCGATGCAGGTGGCGGCAAGAACGGCGGCGGCGCCGGCGAAGATGGTGCGCAACATGACAATCTCCCTATCGATGAATTGGCGTTACACTAACAGCGCTCGCCCGCTCGACAACGAAAAGCGGCCGTGCGCGGCGCGATATCGTGATGCCCTATCGGTGCATCGCCCATCCCTATCGAAAGGTTCCGATTGATGCCGAGCGAGAACAGGTGTGTGAATCGCATGTTGGCATCGGCGATTTGGCAGGAGTTCGCTTGATGGTGAAAAAACCCGCCGCGCAGAAGAAGGCCACGACGAAGAAGGCTAAGGCACCGTCGCTGAAATCGCGCTCGGCCTTCGTCGAGAAGGTGCTGGCGCTGCTCAGCCCGCATGGCGACATCCAGGCGCGGCCGATGTTCGGAGGCTACGGCCTCTATCTCGACGGGCTGATGTTCGGGATCATCGCTTACGACAAGCTGTTCTTCAAAACCGATGCCGAAACGCGTGTGCGTTTCGAACGCGTCGGCAGCAAACCTTTCACCTACGTGCGCGCCGGATCGAAGGCGGTCAGCCTCTCCTATTATGAAGCGCCGCCACGCGCGACCTACCATGCGCGCGCCATCCACCCCTGGCTGGAACTCGGCGTGATCGCCGCGCGCGGGGCGCAAAAGGTCAAGAAGCCGGCCGCGAAAGCCCCGAGACGACCCGCCAAGCGCGTGGTTAAATCCACTCGCAGTTGAGCGAGGCGACGATGAGCAAAACCCGTACGGAAAGCGATAGCTTCGGCCCCATCGAGGTGCCGGCGGATCGCTATTGGGGCGCGCAGACGCAGCGCAGCCTGCAGAACTTCCGCATCGGCGGCGAGACCATGCCGCGCGCGCTGATCCACGCGCTGGGCTTGCAGAAACAGGCTGCTGCCGAAGCCAACATGACCCTCGGCGTGCTCGATAGCAGGATCGGCAAGGCCATCGTGGACGCGGCCGGCGAAGTGGCCGCGGGCAAGTGGGACGACGAGTTTCCGTTGGTGGTCTGGCAGACCGGTTCCGGCACCCAGACCAACATGAATGCCAACGAGGTGATCGCCAATCGCGCCAACGAGACGCTCGGCGCGCCGCTCGGCTCGAAGACGCCGGTCCATCCGAACGACCATGTGAACTACGGCCAGTCGTCGAACGACAGCTTCCCGACCGCCATGCATATCGCGGCGGCGCGCCTCGCCACCGGCGAATTGATTCCGGCGCTGCAGCATCTGCAAAAGGCGCTCAGCAAGAAAGCCGTCGAGTTCGCCGATTTGGTCAAGATCGGCCGCACCCATCTGCAAGATGCGACGCCGGTCACGCTCGGCCAGGAATTCGGCGCCTACGCCCAGCAGACCAAGAATGGCATCGCCCGCGTCGAGGCAGCGCTGCCACGCGTGCTGCAACTGGCGCAGGGCGGCACCGCCGTGGGAACCGGGCTGAACGCCGCGCCGGGCTTCGATATCGCCTTCGCCGCGGCGCTCGCGCGTTTGACCGGCCTCGCCTTCGTGCCCGCCCCCGACAAGTTCGAGGCCTTGGCGAGCCATGACGCGCTGGTCGAGCTGTCCGGCGCGCTCAATACCTTAGCCGTGTCATTCAACAAGATCGCCAATGACATCCGCCTGATGGCCTCCGGTCCGCGTTCGGGCTTCGGCGAGATCCATCTGCCGGAGAACGAGCCGGGCTCCTCGATCATGCCGGGCAAGGTCAACCCGACCCAGGCCGAAGCCATGACCATGGTGGCGGCACAGGTGATGGGCAACCATGTGACGATCAGCATCGGCGGCGCGCAGGGCCATCTCGAGCTCAATGTCTTCAAGCCGGTGATCGCCTACAACGTGCTGCAGTCCATTAAGCTGCTCGGCGACGCGGCGGCGAGCTTCACCGACAATTGCGTCGTCGGCATCACCGCCAACCCGGCGCGGCTGACGCAGCTGATGGAACAGTCGCTGATGCTGGTGACCGCACTCAACACCCACATCGGCTACGACGCGGCGGCGAAGATCGCCAAACTGGCCTTCGCCGAGAACCTCTCGCTGAAAGAGGCGGCGTTGAAGTCGGGCCTGGTCGGCGCCGCCGACTTCGACCGCTGGGTGGTGCCCGCCGACATGTTGGGCCGCCCCAAGACGTGAATGGCTGACATGAGCGACGCGCGGCTGCGCAAACATTCGGTGCTGATCGCCGGCCACAAGACCAGCGTCTCGCTCGAAGACGCCTTTTGGGACGAGTTGCGCGCCGCCGCCGCGGAAAAGCACCTGCCGCTCGGCAAGTTGATCGAGGAAATCGACACAGCGCGCGGCGGCAATCTCTCCAGCGCCATTCGCCTCTTCGTGCTTGACCGTCTGCGCGAGCGAGCCAAGGCCTAGCCGGCTTATCGCGCCGGCAAACCTTGCAGCACATCGTTGATGAAGCTGTCTCCGTTGGGTGACGGCGCGGCTGCAGCCGGCGGCGCCGCTTGCGGGCGCGGAGCGGCTGGAGCTTGTTGCGCAGGAGCCTGTTGAACAGGTCGGGGCGCTTGCTGTTGCTGCTGCTGCAATTGGCGCTGCTGCGCGGCCCGGTCGGCCGCCGCTTTCTCCGCCGCCGCCTTTTCGGCGGCGGCGCGACGCTCCGCCTCAAGCCGGCCGGCCCGTTCGAGCGCATAGGCCTGCAAGGCCGCGCTCTCGAAGCTTTTGCTCGCTGCCGTCAACGGGCCGTTGACGCGCAGTTGCGCTGGCGGCGCGGCCGCGTCGCCCTCGAACTTGAATTCGATACCGCCGTCGATCGTCCATTCGAGCAGGTTCGCGCGCAGCTCGCCCTCGCCCTTCGCGCCTTCCATGACGATGGTCAGATCGTCGCTGACGGCGGTGCCGTTCTCGACCGTGAAGCTGCCGTCGAGCGATTGCAGCTTGCCGTTGCCGGCGAGCGCAGCGCGCAGCGCCGTCTGCACGTCGGCGGCCGAAAGAGCCGTCGGCGCGCGCTTGCCCGCCGCCGCGAGATCGACGCCGCGCAAGCTCGCGCCATGCACCGCATATTGGCCCTTGCCCGACATGGCGGCCATCAAGGCCGCCTCATGGGCGCCGCGCGAGGCGAACTCCATCGTCAGGTCGAGCTTGCCGCCCGCGACATCGAGCGTCTTGCTGGCGAACAAGCCTTGCGCCGCGGTCGCGCCGGCAAGGCCGAAACTGCCCTCGACCGCCGCGCCGTTCTCGCCGCCGGTCAGGCGCGCGTTCAGCGTCAGATCGCCGCCGAGCAACTTGCCGGACAGCGATTCCACGGCGAGCGCGCCCTCGTTCACCATCACGCGGGCTGTCGCGCCGTCGATCTTCCATGTCTTGTGAGTCAGCGTCTTGACCGCGAGATCCAGCTCCGCATCGTTGGCGGCCAGCAGATAGAGGGCGATAGGCGCTTCCGACCAAGGCGCTCCCGCGCGGGCATTCACGCCAAGCAGGTTCGCAGTGTCCAACTCGCCGACGGCGAGCTTGCCGGAGATTTTCGGGCGCGGCCCGTCGGTCGCGATCGTCGCCGCGCCGGCGATCGTCGTGCCGGCCAGCGCCGCCTCGATCTTCGGCAAGCGGTAGCCCTTGGCGTCGCTCTCGATGCGCGTGGCGATCTTGACCGCGCCGGGCAGCGCGAGCGGCGCGGCGATGCCGCTCAAGCGATAAAGGCCGCCGGGATCGCGCGCCTCCGCCGTGATGTCGAGGGCGACGACAGGCTTGGCGCCCAGCGATTTGACGTCGCCCGAAACGGAGAAGCTGCCCTGGCCCGTGCCGGTGCCGATTCCCGCCGCGAGCTTGCGCAAAGCGAGATTGCCGTTGTCCAGCGTGCCGTCGAAATTCAAATCGCGCAGCGGCACCTGCCGCCAGGTGAATTGACCGGCGCGCAGCAGCAGATTGGCATCGAAGGCGCTGGCAAATTCCGGCGGCAGCGGAAAGAGCGCGTCGGTGCCCTCGGGCATGTAAGCGTCGAGATTGATCTGATCGATGGTGAGATTCGCGCCGAGCGCGGGGCGCGCGCGCAGCGCCGCCACGATGCTGCCGGCGATCTTCGTCGAATCGAAGCGCGCGTCGAGATCGCTGACCTCGAGCGTTTCGACGCCGAGCGCGACGCGTCCCGTCGCGGTCAGCTTGTTGAGCCGCCCGGCGGGCAACGTCTTGGCATCGAGGCCGGTCCAGCCCAAGAGATTGCGGAAATCGTCGGACGCGAGCTCGACGCGGCCTTCGAAGCGCGCCGGCGCGTCGGCATCGGCGGTGACCTTGCCGCTGGCGCTGGCATCACTGCCGCCCGGCGCCTGCATATTGAACTGGCGCAGCGTGATCGCGCCCTCGTCGAGCTCGGCTGAGGCCTTGATCTGGCGGAACAGGCCTTTGCGGAAGTTGATCGCTTCGACGGAGGCCTCGAGCGAGAGGCGGAAACCGTCCGGCAGATCGAAACTGTCGGACGTCTTGCCCTCGCTCGCGCGCGCCGGCATGTCGAGCCAAGCGTCGAGATCGATATAGCCGAAGGTCAGCGCGAGATCGAACTGCGGCTTGCCGTCGCGCGGCCCGACGAACGTCACAGCCGCATTGCCCTGGCTGCGCACGTCGCCCAACTGGGCGACGAGGCCGGCGATATCGGCCTTCTCGCTGCCGGCGGTCAGGTTGCCTTCGAAGCTGAACGGCTGGGTCAGCAGACCCGGCATTTCGCCAGTGGGACCGAAACTCGAAAGCGCGGCGGCGAGATCGGCGCCGCCGAGCTTGGCCTTGCCCGCGAGCTTGAGCGTCGGCGCGAACTGCGCCGTGCCGTCGAACGCGAATCCGGCGCGCAAAACATTTGCATTGGGTCCGACGAGATCGAGCGTGGCTTTCAGCGGTGTCGCCTGCGCGCTGCGGAAATCGAAGCGGCCGGCGGCGAGCGTGAAGCGCACCGGCTTGCCGCCGACACGGGTTTCGCCGGCGGCGCGCAAGGGGCCGGCCAGGCTATCGGCGACGACGCGCGCATTCACGTTCTCGAAGCGCTCTTCGGAGCCGCTGCGGGCGTTGCGGTAGATCACCGTGCCGTTGACGATGGCGGCGTTCTGCAGTTGGACCGATTCGGGCGCGACGAAGGGCTGATCGTCCCAGGCGTCGGGATGCGCGTTCGATCCCGCGTCGAACACCCAGTTGCGCCGGCCGTCGGCCAACACTTCGAGCGTGACCACCGGTTCGCGCAGCACGAAGCTCTCGACGACGACCTGGCCCGAGAGCAGCGGCAGCAACGCCACGCGCGCTTCGAGCGAACGCAGGCGCGCCATCTCCGGCTCGGCGGCACCCGGCAAGTTGCCGAAGCGCGCATCGTTCAGCAGCAGGCGCGGCGTCGGCAGCAGCGAGGCCTCGACGGTGCCCGCGATGACGACTTTGCGCCCAGCTGCACGCTCGATCTCCGCCGCGATCGAATCGCGGTAACGCGTCCAGTCGATGAAACTGGGCGCGACGAGGGCCGCTCCGACCGACAGCACGAGAACGGCGGCAAAGACAAACAGGAACTTCTTCAAACGGCTAACCGGGTTGAAGGTCGACGGGCAAATTGACAGGGAAACGGAATCGCTGCGCCTGGCGTCCCGAACCATCCGCGCCGAAGCAAATCCGCCGGAGCGACTTCGAGAGCGCGGCAAGCTGCGAGGACACTTGCGGTCCCGACTGTTTCCGTTAAGCTATCCTACTGAATATGGCGTTTTGAGGATAGGCCCGATGCAAGGCCGATCCGCCGGACGCCAGCCGCGTCTCAGCTGCGATCGCGTTTAGGCTTATGTGCAATGGTCCGCGCGACGATCGCCCGGACCTTCGGCGACCGGCTCCGCAGGCCTCCGCCTGCCGCCGCCGGCCCGATGCGGGAAGGACGGCCAGGTCATGGGCGACGTCGTCAATCTCAACCAATTCCGCAAGCAGCGGGCGCGCGCCGCGTCCGTGAAGAAGGCGGGCGAAAATCGCGCCCGCTTCGGCCGCACCAAGGACGAGAAAACCCGCCAGATCGCCGAGTTCGACCGCGCCAGCCGAGATCTCGACGGCAAGCAGCGCGACACGACCAATTCGCCCGAAGACGCGCCGAAGGCGCGTTGAGCCCGCGCGGCACCCCTCAATTCCCCGTGAAAATTTGCTGCTTCGCCGGCATGCCCTCGGCTATATCTGCGCCTGGCTGACCGCGTTCCACCGAGGGGATTACCGATGATTTTGCGCCTGCCGACGATCGCCGCCGCGATCGCGTTCATTTCGCCCATCGCCTTGCAGATGGGAACCGTCCAGGCGCAAATCGCGCCGGTCGACGACGCTCTGGTGATGTGGCAGGTCGCCGCACCGAACCAGCCGATTCCGGCCACCGCCCTTCCTGGCGGCCATGAGCAAGGTCAGCCTACCGCGCTCTGTGCCACCGAGTACCAAGGGGCGCGCGAGATCGGCCGAGTCGTCGGCGGCAATTGCAGTTTCGGCCATGCCGGCGTCGAAGTGCGCCAGTCCTCCTATGAGCTGTTGCTCGGCAACGCCGCGGCGCTGCGGCTCAATCCGCAGTTCGTCCGTTGGGTGCCGGCCCAGAACGGCCTGCTGCCGCCGGGCGCGTTCGTGGCGGCGCGCGAGGGCGAGAAGCTGCTGCCGGTCTGCCATGCCCCCGTGCAAGGCGGCGTCGTGCCGGGCAAAGTCGTCGGCAATGCCTGCAAGGTCGCCTTCGGCGGCAAGGAAGTCGCCGTCCCGCAATATGAAGTGCTGGTCGCGAGCCGCTTGGCCGCGAACATCCCGACGCAAGCTCTGTCGGCCGCGGCGACCAATCCGCAAAGTTCCGCTCCCGCAGCGCGCGGCGTGGCGGTCGGCAGCATCGGTGGCATCTCGGCGCTGGACATCCAGGGCATGGATCTCGAAACCGCGATGATGGCCGTGCAATCGCAGCGCGCCAATCTGCTTGAAACGCAACTGAAGACCCAACTGGAAGAAGTTCAGAAGCGTAACGACCAGATCGCCAAGCTGAACCAGCAGATCACGCAACTGCGCGCCGATCGCGCCAAGCTGAGGGATCCTATGGGCGCGGATCTTCCAGCCGCCAGCGCCATCGACAAGCAGGTCGAGACGATCAAGGGCCAGATCGACAGCATGAACAACAGCCAGCAGATGGACATGCTGCGCATGCAAAGCCTGACCAACAAGCGCAACGAAGCCTTCGACCTGATGAGCAACTTCATCAAGAAGATGGCCGACAGCCGCTCCAGCATCCTCGGCAACATGCGCTGATCGCTGATGCGATGAACAAAAAAGGCGGGGAGCGATCCCCGCCTTTTTCATGCGCGACGCTTCGGCAGAACCTTGTCACTTAGCAGCTAAGTGCATTTAGTAATAACGATTATCAATTGCATTGACTAAGGTGCGCCCCTTCAAGATAGGAGCGCGCCGTGCCGAACAGCTTCCAGCGTCCCGATTTCCGTGCCGACTTCGCCCGACCCGAACTCGACCCGAGAGCCGCCTATCCCGCCGGCACCGGCATGACGAGTCTGCGCACCGCCGAAGCCCTGATGGTCGTCGCCTTGCGGCTATGGACGGCTCATCGCCTGGAGCCGGACGCCGGCCACCCCGATTGGCGCGACGGTTTCCTCGCCGCCGATCTCTGCGGCGTCGGCGTCGCCTGCTTCCAATCCTTCCTGGGCATTCTTGAGACCGCGGCCAAGCGCCCGGTCACGCTCGGCCGCCCGCGCGACAGGATGCTGACCGACGACGAAGCCCGCCTGCTCTGCGTGATCCGCAGTCTGCAAAGCGAGCGCGGCCATGATGCGACGGCGCTCCTGGCCGACTGGCTGCCGCCGGCGGCAGCGCGCATCGCCCTCGATTACGTCTGCGGCTTGGCCACCGCGCTTTGCGAAGCGCGCCTCGTCCTGCCAGCGCGCGAAGGCGCATCCCAGCCGACGCTTGAACGCCGCTTCATCCATCGCGCCGATCTCAGCGTCGTGCACTAAGCCCCCGGAGTCGGCGAGCGGCATGTAGCCGCCGCCGGCTATTTCTTGCCAAAGCCACCGCCGCCTGGCGTTTCAATCAAAAAGACATCGCCGGCTTCGAGCGAGGTTCGCTCCGTCGCGCTCAATTCCTGCACGCTGCCATCCGCGCGAATCACCGCGCTGCGCCCGCGCGCTCCATTGCCGCCGCCTTGAAGGCCGAACGGATCGGTCGTCCGCCGGCTGGAGAGGATCGCCGCATCCATCGCTTCCAAGAAGCGGATGCGCCGCACCGCGCCATCGCCGCCGCGCCATTGGCCGGCGCCGCCCGAACCGGCGCGCAACGAAAAATCCTCGACCAAAACCGGGTAGCGCACTTCAAGCACTTCGGGATCGGTCAGGCGCGAATTGGTCATATGCGTCTGCACCGCGCTCGCGCCGCTAAAACCCGCTCCCGCCCCCATGCCGCCGGCCACTGTCTCGTAATATTGAGTGCGCGCATTGCCGAAGGTGAAGTTGTTCATCGTGCCTTGCGAGGCGGCGAGTACGCCGAGCGCGCCGTAGAGCGCATCGCACAACGATTGCGAGGTCTCGACATTGCCGGCGACCACGGCGGCTGGATATCGCGGCGCCAGCATCGAGCCTTCAGGGATGACGATGTCGATGGGCCGCAGGCAGCCGGCGTTCATGGGAATGTCGTCGGCGACCAAGGTGCGGAACACGTAAAGCACGGCGGCGCGGCAGACGGCGGAGGGCGCATTGCGGTTGTTCGGCCGCTGTAGGGACGAACCGGTAAAATCCACCATGGCGCGGCGCGCCGCCTTGTCGATGCGAACCGCCACGCGAATTTCGCCGCCGTCGTCGAGCGGCAAAGCGAATGCGCCGTCTTTGAGCTGGGCGATGGCGCGGCGCACCGCTTCCTCAGCATTGTCCTGCACATGGCCCATATAGGCGCGCACGACCGGAAGCGAGAAATCGCGCACCATGCGCGCCAGCTCCTGCGCGCCCTTCTCGCAGGCCGCGACCTGGGCCTTGAGATCGGCGATATTCTGCTCGATGGCCCGGCTCGGCCAGGAACCGCTCGCCAGGCGCGCGCGCATGTCGGGCTCGCAGAAGACGCCGCCTGCGACCAGCGTCACGTCATCGAACAGCACGCCTTCGTCGAGGATCGTGGTGGAGTCCGGCGGCATGGACCCGGGCGTGATGCCGCCGATGTCGGCATGATGGCCGCGTGCCGCGACGAAGAACAGCGGCGTGCTGGCGTCGCCTTCGGCGAATACCGGCATGATGACCGTCACGTCCGGCAGATGCGTGCCGCCGTTGTAGGGCGCGTTATGCACCACCACATCGCCGGGCTTGAGCGAGCCTTTACGACCTTTCAACACAGCGGCGACTGACTCGCCCATCGAGCCAAGATGCACCGGCATGTGGGGCGCATTGGCGATGAGATTACCGACGCCGTCGAACAGGGCGCAGGAGAAATCGAGCCGCTCCTTGATATTGACCGACTGCGAGGTGCTGGCGAGCGCCACGCCCATCTGCTCGGCGATGGCCATGAAGAGATTATTGAAAATTTCCAGCATCACCGGATCCGCGGCGGTGCCCATGGCCGGCGCCTGGCGCAACGGCAGCACGCGCGCGAGCAACAGATCGCCGTGCGCGGTCATGCGCGCCTGCCAGCCCGGCTCGATCGCTGTCGTGGCGTTGGCCTCGATCAGGATGGCGGGGCCATCGAGCGGCACGTCAACCGGCAATTTCTCGCGCCCATGGATCGGCGCGTCGTGCAACGCGCCATCGGCATAAAGCTTCGCCATGCCCAGCGGTGTCGGCAAGGCCTCGCCCGTCGGCGGCGCGGCGAAGCGCAGCGCATCGATGCCCTCCATGGCGCCAACCGCCTCGGCCGAAACGGCTTCGACGATCAAGGCGCGGCCAGCCATGACGAAGCCATAGCTGCGCTGATGCGCCGCCTCGAAGGCTTCGCGCATGGCTGCAGCGCCGGCATAAGCCACCGGCTCGGCGGTGTCGGTGCCTTCATAACGCAAGTGAACGCGGCGATGGATGGCGATGCGCTCCTGCGCCACGCCCTGCCCGATCAACGCGCCTTGCGCGGCGTCACTTAAATCATCGAGCGCAGTCTTCAGCGTCGCTTCACTTTCGGAGGACAGTTTCGTTTCGACAGCGCGTTCGCGCATCTCGACGCGGTCGGCGAGGCCCATGCCGAGCGCCGACAGCACGCCGGCCAGCGGATGGATGAAAGCCGCCGTCATGCCGAGCGCGTCGGCGACCTTGCAGGCGTGCTGGCCGCCCGCGCCGCCGAAACAGCCGAGCGCATATTTCGCCACGTCGCGCCCGCGCTGGATCGAGATCTGCTTGATCGCGTGCGCCATCGCCTCGTTGGCGATGCGCAGGAAACCGTCGGCCAATTCCTCAGGGCTGCGCGTCACGCCGGTGGCGCGCGCCACTTCGCCCGCCAGCGCGGCGAATTTCTCGCGCACGATCTCGGCATCGAGCGCTTGATCGCCGTTCGGCCCGAAGATCTTGGGAAAAAACTCGGGCCGGATCTTGCCGACCATCAGATTGGCGTCGGTGACGGTGAGCGGACCTCCCTTACGGTAACAAGCAGGCCCCGGATTGGCGCCCGCCGATTCCGGCCCGACGCGCAGACGCGAGCCGTCGAACGTCAAGATCGAGCCGCCACCCGCCGCCACGGTATTGATGGCGAGCATCGGCGCGCGCAAGCGTACGCCCGCGACCACCGTCTCGAATGTCCGCTCCAGCCCTGCGCCCTCGGCCGTCATGTCGATATGTGAGACGTCTGTCGAAGTGCCGCCCATGTCGAAGCCGATGAGCTTGTCGATGCCGGCCCGCGCCGCCGCCTTGGCCGCGCCGACGATGCCGCCGGCGGGGCCGGACAGGATGCTGTCCTTGCCCTGGAAATGCCCGGCCGCGACAAGGCCGCCGTTCGACTGCATGAACAGCAGCGGCGCGCCGCCGAGCGCCCCGGTCACCCGGTCGACATAGCGGCGCAGGATCGGCGAGAGATAAGCGTCGGCCACCGTGGTGTCGCCTCGCCCGACCAGCTTCATCAGCGGCGAGACTTGATGCGAGACAGAGATTTGCGAAAAGCCGATGCGCCGGGCGATCGCAGCGGCCTGGATCTCATGAGCGCCATCGCGCCAAGCATGCATGAAGACGATGGCGACCGAACGCAGGCCCGCTTCGTAAGCCGCGCGTAAATCGCGCTCCAGCGCTGCTCCATCCAACGCTTGCAGCTCGAGGCCCTGCGCGTCGATCCGTTCGTGGGCCTCGATGACGCGGGCATAGAGCATTTCCGGCAGCGTCACCTTGAGGTCGAACAGGCGCGGGCGGTTCTGATAAGCGATGCGCAGCGCATCACGAAAGCCGCGCGTCGTGACCAGAACGAGCGGCTCGCCCTTGCGCTCGAGCAATGCATTGGTGGCGACGGTCGTGCCCATCTTGACGGCGGCGATTTCGGCGGCGGGAATCGCCGCGCCGTCCGTTAAACCCAGAATGGCGCGAATGCCGGCCAACGCCGCGTCGTCGTAGCGGCCCGGATTCTCCGACAGCATCTTGCGCGTGACGATGGCGCCGTCCGGCGCGCGCGCGACGATGTCGGTGAAGGTGCCGCCACGATCGATCCAGAACTGCCACATATCGCTCAACGCGCCGCTGCCTTATGATGTCTTAATGATCAGCCGGCAAACTAGCACGAGACGGACCATGATGCTGCGCTCATCCCTCGCCGCCTTGCTGCTGCTCGCCGCACAGACGTCCGTCGCGGCCGCTGCGGACTGCAGCAAAAAAGTCGAGTTATGCCGCGGGCAGATCGCCGTCGAAGGCCTGTCTGCCACGCTCTACGCCACCTTACCCCTGCGCGATGCTCATCCCGAAATTCGCCGCGCCCTGGTCATCATCCATGGCACCGACGGCAATGCCGAAAGCTATTTCAATACCGGGCTGACAGCCACGGCGCGCAGCGGCCATGCCGCCGACACCATCGTGATCGCGCCCCATTTCGCCGAGCTGGCCGATCCGAAAAGCGCGCCAAAAGGCAGCCTGGTGTGGGACCGCCGCTCCAACTGGCGCTTCGGCGAGCTGTCTAGCGCCGCCATTTCGCCGCGCGTGCATGCATTCGCCGTGCTCGACGAGATTCTCAGTCCCCTCGCCGACCGCGCGCTCTACCCCAACTTGGAGCGCGTCATCCTCGCCGCTCACTCCGCGGGCGCGCAATATCTGCAGCGCTATGCGGTGGCGAGCCGCGACACGCCGGGCTTGCCCCCGGTCACCTATATCGTCGCCAATCCATCGAGCCTGCTCTATCTCGACGCGCGCCGCCCCGTTTCCGGCAGCGCCGAATTCGCCGTGCCGCCGCCGTCGAAATGCGAGACGAACCGCTACGGCTACGGCTTTGAACGGTCCAACGCCTACATGAAACGCGATACGGCGGAGACCGAGATCGCCCGCTATCGCACGCGCCGCGTCATCTATCTCGCCGGCGAAGCCGACACCGATCCGAACGCGGCCAACCTGTCCAAGACCTGCCAGGCGATGGCGCAAGGGCCGATGCGTTTCGCCCGCCTGACCGCCTTCAGCCATTTCATGGATGCCTACTACGCGCCGCACAATCACCGGCTCGTCACCGTGCCGGGCGTCGGCCATAGCGCCGGGCGCATGTTCACCTCGCCGCAAGGGCTGGCCGCGCTGTTCGGCGAGTGACCAGCGGAGTTCCGGCGAGCGGCGCACATGTTTCATTTTTCCTCGCGCGCGTGTTGAAATCGCTCAGAGAAATGCGGCCCATCGGGCTGGCATCGCGCCGCCGAAACCGCCTATGATCCTCTCATTAAAAGAAGGCCGGCGAGCTTAAGGCGCGGCCTCGCACATGGGAGGAATATGATGAAGCTGCACAGGCTCACCCTGTCCGCCGCGATCTTGGCATTGTCGGTCGGCGCGAGCGCCGCCGCTCAGGCGCAGCAAAGCGTCGCCGATTTCTACAAGGGCAAGAACTTCCGCATCATTGTCGGCAGCAGCGAGGCCAGCGGCGTCGACATTCTCGCGCGCGTCGCGGCCCGCCATCTGCCCAAGCATATGGAAGGCAAGCCGACCATCATCGTGCAGAACATGGCGCAGCCCGAATCCATCGCGGCGGCGAACCATGTCTACAACGTGGCGGAGAAGGACGGCCTGACCATCGGCGCCGGCTCCTCGGGCCTGTTCAGCCGCGCCATCTCGCAGCCGAACATCCGCTTCGATCTCGACAAGTTCACCTGGATCGCCAACCTCTACACGGCGACGGTGATCTATTGGATGCGCACGGACTTCCCCTGCCAGACCATCGAAGAGCTCGCCAAATGCCCGCAGCCGATCAAGTTCGGCGCGACGGCCAAGGGCTCGACCGGCTACGGCCTGGTGCCTGAGCTGCTGAAGGACGCCTTCAAGCTCAACATGGACATCATCTACGGCTACCGGAACAATGACATCGAGCTCGCCATCGAGCGCAACGAAGTGCATGCCTCCGGCGGCGACCTGATCGGCTTCCTCGGCGGCCGCGGCAAGCAGATGATGGATCAAGGCAAGGTGAAGATCCTGATGCAGGTTTCCGGCTCCAAAGCCCCGGCGCTCGAGCCCTACAATGTGCCCTGGGTGATGGACAAAATCCCCGACGCGCAGCGCCCGCTGTTCACCATGGTCAATCCGATCCTCGATCTGGCGCGCTCTTACTTCGCGCCGCCGGGCATCCCGGCCGACCGCGCCAAGGCCTTGCGCGACGCCTTCGCCAAGACCGCCGTCGACCCCGAGTTCATCGCCGAGACCCAGAAGGTCGCCAGCATCAGCCCGATCCTGACGCGCGGCGAGGAGATGCAGCGCGCCGTGGCGGCCATGCTCGACCAGCCGCCGGCGGTAAAGGACAAGATCATCGGCTTGCTCAAAGTCGATTGAGCGTCAGCCACGGCTTGTAGAGATCGGGCGGCGCTGGAAACGGCGTCGCCCATTTCATTTCGCTCGGGCGAAACGCGTCGCATCGCCCTGCGAAATGTATTACATTGAATACCTATTCCGCTTCAGGCGGACGCGGCGGCAACGACCGTTCGACGTTTAATCAAGCGTCCAGGGAGACGATTATGGGTTTCAAACCACTTCCGGCTTTGGCCGGCGCGCTCGCTTTGTGCCTGCTTGGCACCGCCGCCGATGCACAGGATTTTTACAAAGGCAAACGCGTCGACATCGTCGTCGGCTTCAGCGCCGGCGGCGGCTACGATCTCGCCGCGCGGCTCTACGCCAAACATTACGGCAAGCAGATTCCCGGCGAGCCCGGCTTCATCGTCACCAACATGCCAGGCGCCGGCAGCATGGTCGCCGCCAACACGCTCGCCAACACCGGCGCGCAGGACGGCACGCGCCTCGGCATGATCACCGGCGGCATCATCCTCGCGCCGATCCTCGGCGATCCGCAGGCGAAGTTCGATTCGCGCAAATTCCACTATATCGGCGGGCGCGCCGCCGAACCGAGCGTCTGCGTCGTCTGGCATACCGTGCCGGTGAACAGCATGGAGGACGTGATCAAGCGCGAAACCGTCGTCGGCTCGTCCGGCCCCGGCTCGCGCACGTTCGTCTTCCCGAAAGCGCTCAACGCGTTGCTCGGTACCAAATGGAAGACCGTGGTTGGCTATCCGGGCGGCGCGGAAACCGCCGCGGCGATGGAGAAGGGCGAGACCGAAGCCTTCTGCGGCTGGGCCTGGGGCACCATCAAAGCGCGCAATGCCGACTGGGTGCGCGACGGCAAGATCAAGTTCCTGACGCAGTTCACGCTGACCAAGGCGCCCGACCTGCCCAATGTGCCGATGGCGCATGAATTCGCCAAAACGCCGGAAGCGCGCCAAGCCATCGAGTTCCTCGAATCGGACGCCGCGCTCGCCTGGCCGTTCTTCGCGCCGCCGGGCACGCCCGTCGAGCGCGTGCAGCAATTGCGCGCCTCGTTCGAAGCCATGCTGAAGGACGCGGACTTCCTGGCCGACGCCGCCAAGCAGAAGCTCGACATCGACATCGTCAAAGGCACTGAGATGCAGGATCTCGTGGCGCAGCTCTACGCCACGCCGGCGCCGGTGCTCGAGACCGTCAACAAGATCATGAAGATGGAATAGCCGTCAGCCGAATCGCGCGCGGAGCTCCCATCGGGCTCCGCGCTTTTCTATTGAAGGAAACATCATGGCCAAGCCGCTGGTCTTCGTCTTGAACGGCCCCAACATGAACCTGCTCGGCGTGCGCGAGCCCCACCTCTACGGCCATCAGACCTTGGCCGACTGCGAGCGGATGTGCCGCGAGGAAGCCGACTTGCTCGGCATGGAGATCGATTTTCGCCAGACCAATCACGAGGGCGTTTTGGTCGATTGGGTGCAGGAGAGCTATCAGAAGGCGCTCGGCATCGTGATCAATCCCGGCGCTTACGCCCGCACGTCGCTGGCGTTGCACACCGCCGTGCGCTCGGTCGGCACGCCGACGATCGAGGTGCATATCACCAACATCTATAACAAAGAGTCATATCGTCCGCCGTCCTACTTGAGCCATGTGGCGCGGGCGATCATCTGCGGCGCAGGGCTGGAGGGCTATTGCCTCGGCCTGCAAACCTTGCACCGCCTTTACATGAAGACGACGCCGGCCTGATCCTGTTCAGATCGGCCAACGAAAGCGGCAAAAGACTCCGGGAATCTTTCGCCTCGGCGCTGTACGCGACCAGTATGGCGGCTATAGTTAATTGTCATGCGTGAAATCGCTCTCATCGATTGCCCGTCGCCCAATCACGATGACCGCGCGCCGGGGACTCACATTGATCTGCTGATCGTCCATTACACCGGCATGCCGACGGCCGATGAGGCGCGCCTGCGCCTGTGCGATGCGGCAGCCAAGGTCAGCAGCCATTACATGATCGACGAGGACGGCGCCATCTACCGTCTGGTGGCGGAAGACCGCCGCGCGTGGCATGCCGGCGCCGGCACTTGGAACGGGCGCGGCGACATCAATTCGCGCTCCATCGGCATCGAGCTGGTCAATCCCGGCCATGAACACGGCTATCGACCCTTTCCGCCGGCCCAGATGGCGAGCTTCGTCCATCTCGCGCGCGGCATCCTCGCGCGCCATTCCATCGCGCCGCATGGCGTGGTCGGCCATTCCGACACCGCGCCGACGCGCAAGACCGATCCCGGCGAATTGTTCGACTGGCGCGGTTTGGCCGCCGACGGCATCGGCGTCTGGCCCGATCTCGCCGCCAAACCGGCGCCCGGCGCGGCGCTGCTCTCGCTCGGCCAGGCCGGCGATGCGGTGCGCGAACTGCAGCGCAAGCTCGCCGCCTACGGCTATGAGATCACGTCCGACGGTCTGTTCGGCAGCCACACCCAACAGGTCGTGACCGCCTTCCAGCGCCATTTCCGGCCCTGGCGCATCGACGGCCAAGCCGACGACGAGACTTTGTCCTATCTCGATAAACTATTGAAAATTAAGGGCTGAACCGCCCACCTCCTTGACCAGCGGCAAGCCAGGGTCTAGGGAAGCAGCGCCAGACGGCCGGACGACTGCTTCATGGGGCAACCCATGGGGAGGAAAGTCCGGGCTCCAGAGTGACGCGGTGCCGGGTAACGCCCGGCGGGGGCGACCCCAGGGACAGTGCAACAGAAAGCAAACCGCCTTCTCCGCTTCGGCGCAGAAGGTAAGGGTGAAAGGGTGCGGTAAGAGCGCACCGCGCGGCTGGTAACAGTCGTGGCATGGCAAACCCCACCGGGAGCAAGACCAAATAGGGACGGCAGGCCGGCGCAAGCCGGCGGGCGGGTCACGCTGTCGTCGTCCGGGTCGGTCGCGCGAGGCGTCTAGCAATAGGCGTCCCAGATGAATGGTCGTCGCCCCGCAAGGGGTACAGAACCCGGCTTATAGGCCGTCTGGCATTTATCTCCCGAAAGTCACGCCCATTCGCCTTATGGGCGCCGTATGGGATTGACCCGTCGGGAATCAGAACGTATCAAGAACATTCCTCGCTTTTGACCCCCATCCCACCTCACGGGAGCGGCAGCTTCCCCATTTCGCTTCCGAGTTCCCCGATTCGCCCCTCGAAAAACAGCCAAAAGGTCAAATATTCCCAGGCTTTTACTAGTAGATTCCATTGACGCCCATACTAGCCCATGTTATCCCATGCTTTCCCAAACCACAGGTGTTTTGCGCCTGGGCGGTGGGCGGCCCTGTGAGGGGGGTCGGACTTCGGCGAAGGGCGGGGAAGGCCTGTGGCTCTATTTCTTGGCAGTTACTCGAATAAGGTCGATCGGAAGGGCCGCGTGTCCGTCCCGGCGCCGTTTCGTGCTGCCCTTGGCGACCAGGCCGCCCACGGCATCGTCGCCTTCCGCTCCTTCAAGGAGCCGGCGATCGAGGCCTTCTCCCTCGACGACATGAACCGCATGGCGGCGAACCTCGAAGAGCTCGACCAGTTCTCCGAGGAGCGCGACGATCTGGCGACGATCTTCGCCGACGCGCTGCAGCTGCAGATCGACGGCGAAGGCCGCATCGTGCTGCCGCCGCATCTGGCAGCCCACGCCGGCATCGGCGAATCCGCGCTGTTCGTCTCGAACGTCAGCCATTTCCAGATCTGGGAGCCGGAGACCTACGCGAAGAAGAGCGGCGCATCGCGCGACCGCCTGCTCGCGCGCAAAGCGACGGTGAAGGCGCGCCCGTTCGGCGCAAATGGCGGCCAGCCGGGCGGCGGGCCCGGCAGCGAAGGCTCGCGGTGAGGCGCCCATGAGCCATCCCACCTCCGATCAGGACCGGGACGGCGCCATGGGATCATTGTCTGCGAACACCGGCACCGCCTCCCAAGCGCCGCATATCCCCGTATTGCTGAACGAAGTCGTCGCGGCGCTCGCGCCCAAAGACGGCGAAGTGTTCGTCGACGGCACCTTCGGCGCCGGCGGCTACAGCCGCGCCCTCTTGGATGCCTGCGATTGCAAGGTTTATGGCATCGACCGCGATCCCTCCGCCATCGCCGCCGGCCAGGCGCTGACCGCGCGCTACGGCGCGCGCCTGACGCTGCTCGCCGGCCGTTTCGGCGACATGGAGCAATTGCTTGCCGCTGTCGGCGTGACGGCGGTCGACGGCGTGACGCTCGACATCGGCGTCTCCTCTATGCAGATCGATCAGGCGGCGCGCGGCTTCTCCTTCCGCGCCGACGGACCGCTCGACATGCGCATGGACACCAGCGCCGGCGACACCGCCGCCGATCTGGTGAACGAGACCGAAGAAGCCGAGCTCGCCGACATCATTTACGAATATGGCGACGAACGCCTGTCGCGCGTCATTTCCCGCGCCATCGTCGCCGCGCGCGCCGAGGCCCGCATCGAGACCACCGGCCGCCTCGCCGACATCGTGCGCGACGCCGTGCGCGGCAAGGTCGGCCGCCGCAACGAGACCATCGATCCGGCCACGCGCACCTTCCAAGCGCTGCGTATCGCCGTGAACGACGAGCTCGGCGAGCTCGATCGCGGCCTCGCCGCCGCCGAACGCCTGCTCCGTCCCGACGGCCGCCTCGCCGTCGTCTCTTTCCATTCCCTTGAGGACCGCCGGGTCAAAGCCTTCCTCACGACCCGCAGCGGTTCCTCGGCACGGCCCTCGCGCCACTTCCCCTCTCTCCTTCCCCGAGAGAGCGCACGAGGCGCCGTGCCAAGTTTCACCCGCGTGACGCGCAAGCCCATCGAGGCGAGCGACGCCGAGACGCAGCGCAATCCGCGCGCCCGTTCGGCCCGCCTGCGCAGCGCAATCCGCACCGAAGGCCCGGTGTGGCAGCAGGAAGGAGTGCGCGCATGATCGGCCGCACCACCTTCCTCTGGCTGCTGCTCGCCGCGCTCGCCGGCTACGCGCTGTTCCAGGTCAAATATCAGGTCGTCTCGCTCGAAGAAGAACTCGCGCGCCTCAATGCCGCCACGCTTCGCGAGCAAAATCAGATTCACGTGCTCGAGGCCGAGTGGAGCTATCTCAACCAGCCCCAGCGCCTTGAAGAGCTGAACGAGCGTTTCGTGCATCTGAAGCCCATCAATCCCGCGCAGTACGGCACCGTCGCCAGCCTGCCGGCGCGCCCTGAGCGCCTCGACGTGCAGCCCGGCACGCGTCTGCCCGGCACCGATGGCATGATCGCGCGCATGGCCCCGCCGCGCCGCCCGCAGATTCCCGGCGTGACGCCGACTGCGCCGACCATTCCCGCGCCCGCCGCCGGCTACAGCACCGCCGCCGCGCCGGCCATTCCTGCCGTCCCCGTCATTCCGGTGAGCGTGGCGCCCATGAGTGCCGTACGATGAGCATGTTCAATCAGCAACCGCCGCAGAAGCTGGAGGGCGCCACCAAGCAGGCGCTCGAGACCGGCCGCACGCGCCTGCTGATGACCGGCGCGATCTTCTTGCTTGCCTTCACGGTGATCGGCGCGCGCCTCGCCGATCTCACGGTGTTCCAGGGTGGCGCCGAACCGAAACTCTCCGCCGCGCAGAGCGCCGCGACGCCGCGCAATTCCTGGCCGACCACGCGCGCCGACATCGTCGACCGCAACGGCAACCTGCTCGCGACCTCGCTCGTCACCGCTTCGGCCTATGCCAATCCGCGACAGATCCTCGATCCGAAGGATGCCGCCGCCAAACTGATGACGGTGCTGCCCGATCTGTCGCTCGCCGAATTGCAGACCAAGCTGACCGGCAATCGCAGCTTCGTCTGGATCCGCCGCCACCTGACGCCGAAGCAGCAATACGAAGTCAACCGCCTCGGCATCCCCGGCGTCTATTTCCAGCGCGACGAGCGCCGCGTCTATCCGCAAGGCCCGCTCGCCGCCCATGTCGTCGGCTTCACCGGCGTCGACAACGACGGCCTGGCCGGCGTCGAGCGTTCGTTCGACGAAGTGCTCAAGGGCGGCGGCCGCGGCCTCGCCCTCTCGATCGACCTGCGCATCCAGCATGTGCTGCGCCAGGAAATCATGGCCGGCATGAAGCGCGTCAACGCCATCGGCGGCTCGGGCATGGTGATCGATGTCCATACCGGCGAGATGCTCGGCATGGTGTCGCTGCCCGACTTCGATCCGCACAATCCGACCGGCCTCGACCCCAAGACGCTGTTCAACCGCAACACGCTCGGCGTCTACGAGCAGGGCTCGATGTTCAAGCTGTTCACCGCCGCGCTCGCGCTCGATTCGGGCTCGGCGAACATGAACAGCAGCTTCGACGCCTCCAAGCCGATCAAGATTTCGCGCTTCACCATCTCGGACTTCCAGGGCAAGAACCGCGTGCTCACGCTGCCCGAAGTGCTGGTCTATTCGTCCAACATCGGCGCGGCCAAGATGGCGTTGCAGGCCGGCACCGACACGCAGAAGAAATATCTCGCCGGCTTCGGTTTGCTCCGCAAGCCGAGCTTCGAGCTGCCGGAAGTCGGCGCGCCGATGGTTCCGGCGCAGTGGAAAGAGATCAACACCATGACCATCGGCTTCGGCCACGGCATCGCCGTGAGCCCGCTGCAGATGGCCTCGGGCATCGTCGCCATCGCCAACGGTGGCGTCATGCGCCCCGTCACGCTGCTCAAGCGCGCGCCGGGCGAAGCTCCGGAAGGCGCGCGCGTCATCTCGCAGCGCACCGCGCTCGAAGTGCAGAAATTGATGCGCCTCGTCGTCACCGACGGCTCGGGCAAGAACGCCAACGCGCCGGGCTATCTCGTCGGTGGCAAGACCGGCACGGCCGAGAAGGTCAACGAGCACGGCGGCTACAAGCGCCGCGCCGTGCTGTCGTCCTTCGTCAGCGCCTTCCCGATGACCGATCCGCGCTATGTCGTGCTCGTCGCCATCGATGAGCCGCAGCCGATCAAAGAGAACTTCAACTACATCACCGCCGGCTGGGTCACGACCCCGGTGGTCGGCCGCATCATTCCGCGCATCGCGCCGATCCTCGGCGTCTCGCCGATCGATGCGGACGACGCGGCGGTGAAGGCGCGCATGTTCGTGAACTACTCGGCGCCGAAGGGACCCACCCGTGCGTCCCTTGAGTGAACTTTTGACCGATGAGGCAGTTGCGTTGAGCAAGGGCAGCAAAGCGACGGACGTGAAGATCGGCGGTCTGACCGCCGATTCGCGCGCCGTGCGCGATGGCGACCTGTTCGCCGCCCTGCCCGGCGTCAAGCTCGACGGCCGCCGCTTCATTCCCGACGCCATCGCCAAGGGCGCCGCTGCCATCCTCGCGCCGACCGGCACCGAGATGCCCGACATCGTCGTCGGCCGCGCCGAAGCGAAACAGCCCTTCGCCTTCGTCACCGACGACAATCCGCGCCGCAAATTGGCGCTGATGGCCGCGCGTTTTTACGGCGAGCAGCCGGCCAGCGTCGTCGCCGTCACCGGCACAAACGGCAAGAGCTCGGTCGTCTCCTTCGCGCGCCAGATCTGGACGTTGATGGGGATCGACGGTGCCAGCCTCGGCACGCTCGGCCTCACCGCGCCGTCGAGCAAGACCGCCGGCTCCTTGACGACGCCCGATCCGGTCGCCCTGCACCGCACGCTCGCCGAGCTCAAGCAGGCCGGCGTCGATCATGTGGCGCTCGAAGCCTCGAGCCACGGCCTGGCGCAATACCGTCTCGACGGCCTGGAGCTGACCGCCGCCGCCTTCACGAATTTGACGCGCGACCATCTCGACTATCACGGCGACGAGGACAGCTACTTCGCCGCCAAGGCGCGCCTGTTCTCCGCCATCCTGCCGAAAGGCGGCATCGCCGTGCTGAATGCCGACGAGCCGCGCTTCGCCGAGCTGCGCGCCATCTGCAAGAACCGCGGCCAGCGCATCCTCGCCTTCGGCGAGAAAGGCGGCGACATCCGCCTCGACATCCTCGACGTGCTGCCCGACGGCCAGCGCGTCTCCTTCGCCGTGGCCGGCGAATATGCCGAAGTCAAATTGCCGCTGGTCGGCCATTTCCAGGCGATGAACGTCGCCTGCGCCCTCGGCCTCGTTATCGCCGCCGGCGGCGCCGCGCGCGCGGCGCTCGCCACGCTCGAACGCCTCGAAGGCGTCGATGGCCGCATGCAGCTCGCCGCGCGCCATCCGGCCGGCGCGGCGGTCTATGTCGATTACGCCCACACGCCCGACGCCTTGGCCAACGTGCTCGGCGCGCTGCGCCCGCACACCCAAGGCCGCCTGATGGTGGTGTTCGGCTGCGGCGGCGACCGCGATCCCGGCAAGCGCCCGCAGATGGGCCGCATCGCCGGCGAACTGGCCGACATCGTCATCGTCACCGACGACAATCCGCGCAGCGAAGACGCCGCGACCATCCGCCGCGCCGTGCTGGCCGGCGTGACCGACGACAAACCTTTGGAGATCGCCGACCGCGAAGAAGCGATCTTCGCCGCCGTCGACATGATGAGCCACGGCGACGTGCTGGTGCTGGCCGGCAAGGGCCACGAGCAGGGGCAGATCGTCGGCGCGACGACCATCCCCTTCAACGACGCCGACGAGGCGCGCAAGGCCGTGGCGCGGCTGGGAGGCCGGGCATGACCGTCCTCTGGACCGCGAAAGACGCCGCCGCCGCGACGCACGGCGCCGCCACCGGCGATTGGACGGCGCAGGGCGTCTCCATCGACAGCCGCAGCGTGGCCGCCGGCGATCTCTTCGTCGCCATCAAAGGCCCGAACTTCGACGGCCATGCCTTCGTCGCCGACGCGCTCGCCAAGGGCGCGGCCGCCGCCGTCGTCTCGCAACGCCCGGCGGGCGCGACGGACGCGACGCCGCTGCTGATCGTCAAAGAGCCGCTCGCCGCCCTGGAAGATCTCGGCCGCGCCGCCCGCGCCCGCGTCATGGGCCGCATCGTCGCCGTCACCGGCTCGGTCGGCAAGACCAGCACCAAGGAAGCGCTCAAGCTCGTCCTCTCGGCGCAAGGCCTGACGCACGCCAGCGAAGGCAGCCTGAACAATCATTGGGGCGTGCCGCTGTCGCTGTCGCGCCTGCCGCAGGATGCGCGATTCGGCGTGTTCGAGCTCGGCATGAACCATGCCGGCGAATTGACGCCGCTCTCGCAGATGGTGCGCCCGCATGTGGCGATCATCACCACCATCGAGGCGGTGCATCTGGAATTCTTCGCCTCGGTGCATGACATCGCCACCGCCAAGGCCGAGATTTTCACCGGCCTGGTTCCGGGCGGCATCGCCGTGCTGAACCAGGACAACGACTATTTCGCCTATCTGGCGCGCGAGGCCGTCGCCAAGGGCGCGACGGTCGTCGCTTTCGGCAGCGCCAAGGGCGCCTGGGCGCAGCTGCTGTCCTACGAACCGAGCGCTGAAGGCGGCCGCATCGCCGCCGAGATCGGCGGCAAACGTTTGAACTTCACCGTCGGCGCGCCGGGCCGCCATTGGGCGCTCAACAGCCTCGCCGTGCTCGCCGCCGCCGTGCATCTCGGCGCCGATCTGGAGCAGGCCGCTGCAACGCTCGCCAATCTTTCCGCGCCCAAGGGCCGTGGTGCCCGCCATCAGATCGCGATCCCTGATGGAGCGAATGGGATCGGCGCCTTCACGCTGATCGACGAAAGCTACAATGCCAGCCCCGCCGCCCTGCGCGCGACGCTGGCCGTGCTCGCAGGCATGAAGGGCCGCAAGATCGCCGTGCTCGGCGACATGCTCGAACTTGGCAGCGACTCCGCCGCCATTCATGCGGGCCTCGCGCCCGACGTCGCGGCTGCCGCCGACCTCGTCTGCACCGCCGGGCGCGACATGGGCGCGCTCTATGAGGCCTTGCCGCGCGAGAAGCGCGCCGGCCATGCCGCCAAGGCGGAAGATTTGCTGCCGCTCGTGCGCCAACTGATCCGCCCCGGCGACGCCGTGATGGTGAAGGGCTCGCACGGCAGCCGCATGGGACTGATCGTCGACGCGCTGCTCGCCGGCGCGACGCCGAATAAAACCGCCGTCAACGGCCACTAAGAAAGTACGAAAGGCAAACGCCAGAAGATGCTCTACAACCTGCTCGCGCCTTATGCGGACCAGCTCGCGGTCTTCAACCTGTTCCGCTACATCACCTTCCGCACCGGCGGTGCGACGGTGACGGCGCTGCTCGTCTGCTTCATCTTCGGCGGCCCCGTCATCCGTTGGCTCAAGAGCAAGCAGGCCCAAGGCCAGCCGATCCGCACCGACGGCCCGGAAAGCCATCTGTTGACCAAGAAGGGCACGCCGACCATGGGCGGCCTCTTGATCCTGCTCGGCGTCGCCTCGGGCACGCTGCTGTGGGCCGATCTGTCGAACCGCTACGTCTGGGTCGTGCTTCTCGTCACGGTCGGCTTCGGCCTCGTCGGCTTCGCCGACGACTACATGAAGCTGACGCGCCGCAACCACAAGGGCGTGCCGGGCAAGGTGAAGCTCGCCTTCGAAATCCTGATCGCCGTCGTGGCGACCTTCTGGATCATGCAGATCACGCGCGATCCGCTGGCCAGCACCCTCGCCATCCCCTTCTTCAAGGACGCGCTGGTCAATCTCGGCTGGATCTTCCTGCCGTTCGGCGCGCTCGTCATGGTCGGCGCGTCCAACGCCGTGAACCTGACCGACGGCCTCGACGGCCTCGCCATCGTGCCGGTGATGATCGCCGCCGGCTGCTTCGCGCTGATCGCCTATCTCGCCGGCAACGCGGTGTTCGCCAACTATCTGCAGATCAACTATGTGCCCGGCACCGGCGAACTCGCCGTGTTCTGCGGCGCGCTGGTCGGCGCCTCGCTCGGCTTCCTCTGGTTCAATGCTCCGCCCGCCATGGTTTTCATGGGCGACACCGGCTCGCTCTCGATGGGCGGCGCGCTCGGCGCGATCAGCGTGGTCACCAAGCACGAAATCGTGCTCGCCATCATCGGCGGCCTGTTCGTGCTGGAGACCATCTCGGTCATCGTCCAGGTCATCTCCTTCAAGACCACCGGCAAGCGCGTCTTCCGCATGGCGCCGCTGCACCACCATTTCGAGAAGAAGGGCTGGGCCGAGCCGACCGTGGTGATCCGCTTCTGGATCATCGCCTCCATCCTCGCCCTCGCCGGCCTCTCCAGCCTGAAGCTTCGTTAAAAGGACCGAACGCGTCGTGATCTCGCTGCCCTTCGTCAAAGACCAGACCTACGCCGTTCTCGGCCTCGGCAAGTCCGGGCTGACGGCTGCGCGCGCCCTGAAGGCGGGCGGCGCGAAGGTGCTGGCCTGGGACGACGGCGAGAAAGCGCGCGCCGCCGCCGACGCCGCCGGCGTGGCCTTGACGCCGCTCAGCGATGAAGCTTCCCTACAAGACGCCGTGGCGCTCGTCATGAGCCCCGGCATCCCCCACAGCTTTCCCAAGGCGCACCCGGTCGCCGCTGCCGCCAAGGCGAAAGGCCTGCCGCTCATCTCGGACGTGGAGCTGCTGCTTCGCGCCCAGGACGGCGCGCGTTTCGCTGGCATTACCGGGACCAATGGCAAGTCGACGACGACCGCGCTGCTCGCCCACATCCTCAGCGAAGCGGACGCTCTGATGGACGTTGGCGGCAATCTCGGCCCTGCCGCCCTCGGCCTGAAAGAATTGGGCGTCGGCGGAACTTATGTGCTCGAACTGTCGTCCTATCAGATCGAACTCGTTCACACGCCCGCGTTCACCGTCGCCGTCTTGCTCAACATCACCCCCGATCATCTCGACCGCCACGGTGGCATGGACGGCTATATCGCCGCCAAGCGCCGCCTGTTCGATATGATGAAGGCGAGCGGCACCGCCGTGATCGGCGTCGACGACGAGCATTCCAAGGCCGTGGCGAAGGAAGTCGCCAAGATGGGCGTGCGCGTCGTGCCCGTCACCATCGGCAATCCCATCGAAGGCGGCGTTTGGGTGCGAGACGGCGTGCTGCACGATTCCCGCGCCCGCGACGGCAAGACGCTCGTCGCCAACCTCAATAAGGCCAAGGCGCTGCCCGGCCCGCACAATTGGCAGAACGCCGCCGCCGCCTATGCCGCCGCGCGCGCGCTGTGGATCGATCCGAAGAAGGCCGCCGAGGCCATCCTCTCCTTCCCGGGTCTCGCCCACCGCCAGGAGAAGCTCGCCGACATCGCCGGCGTCACCTTCGTCAACGACAGCAAGGCGACCAACGCCGACGCCACTTCGAAGGCGCTCGCCTGCTACGACGCGACCTATTGGATCGCCGGCGGCCTGGCCAAAGAGGGCGGCATCGAGACGCTGACGCCCTGGCATAAAAGCATCCGCCATGCCTTCCTCATCGGCAAAGCCGCCGAGGACTTCGCGCGCACGCTGGAGGGCAAGGTGCCCTACACCATGTGTGGCGAGCTTTCCGTCGCGCTCGAGGCTGCCGCCAAACTCGCCTGGGAAGAAAAGATCAGCGGCGCGACGGTGCTGCTGTCGCCGGCCTGCGCTTCGTTCGACCAGTTCGCCAATTTCGAAGCGCGCGGCGATGCCTTCCGCGACCTCGTGAAAAACCTCTCGCGCAGCTCGGCTGGGGCTCAGGCGGTGCAAGCATGATCAATTTCGCCCGCACCGACACCTCCGTCCTCGGCCGCTGGTGGTGGACCGTCGATCGCTGGGTGCTCGCCACCCTGATGATCCTAGTCGGCCTCGGCATCGTGCTGATCTTCGCCGCCAGCCCGGCGGTGGCCGAGCGCATCGGCGTCGATTCCTTCTTCTTCGTGCGCAAGCAGATCAGCTACATCGCCCCGGCGATGATCATCCTGCTCGCCGTCTCGGTGCTGAGCGTGCGCGACGTGCGCCGCCTCGCCGTGCTGGTGTTCCTGCTGATGGTCGTCTGCATGGTGCTGACCATCCTGATGGGCACGGAGATCAAGGGCGCGCGCCGCTGGATCTCGCTCGCCGGCTTCACGCTGCAGCCCTCGGAATTCATCAAACCGGCCTTCGCCGTGGTCTCCGCCTGGATGCTGTCGTCGGGCCGGCTCGACGCCAATTTCCCCGGCCGCACCATCGCCGTGCTGCTCTACGGCCTGACCCTCGGCCTCCTCTTGATGCAGCCGGACATGGGCATGGCCGTGCTGACCTCGGCGATCTTCGGCGCGCAGCTCTTCGTCGCCGGCATCCCGATGGCGCTGGTCGTCTTCCTCGCCATCGGCGGCTTCGGCGGCATCGTCGGCGCCTACTTCATCTTCCCGCACGTCGCCAGCCGCATCGACCGCTTCCTCGACCCGGCCTCGGGCGACAGCTTCCAGGTCACGCGCGGCCTCGAGGCCTTCATGAACGGCGGCCTGTTCGGCCGCGGCCCCGGCGAAGGCACGGTGAAGGAAATCCTGCCCGACGCCCATGCCGACTTCATCTTCGCCGTCGCCGGCGAGGAACTCGGCTTGATCGCCTGCCTATTCATCGTCTCGCTCTTCGCCTTCATCGTGCTGCGCGGCTTCACCCGCATGCTGCAGGAAGGCAACCTGTTCATCCTCTACGCCGTCACCGGCCTGCTGACGCAGTTCGGCCTGCAGGCGATCATCCACATGTCGTCGACGCTGCATCTGATGCCGACCAAGGGCATGACGCTGCCGCTGATCTCCTACGGCGGCTCCTCCATGCTCGGCATCGCCTTCGGCATGGGCATGGTGCTGGCTCTGACGCGCCGCCGCGCCGGATTGGGTGAGGTGTGATGAACAACAACACCGACATCCTCGCCCCGAACAGCGCCAGCCACGCGCACCCCATCGTCCTGGTGGCGGGCGGCACGGGCGGCCATGTGTTTCCGGCCGAAGCCCTCGCCAGCGAACTGCGCGAGCGCGGTTACACGCTCGCCCTCTTCACCGACAGCCGCGGCGAAGCCTACGGCGGCGAACTCGGCACGCTGGCCACCCACCGCATCCGCGCCGGCCGCGTCAGCGGCGGCGGCCTGATGGGCCGCGCCAAGGGCGTGCTCGATCTCGCGCTCGGCGGCTTGCAGTCGCGCGGGCTCTTGTCGCGACTCAAGCCCAGCGTCGTCGTCGGCTTCGGCGGCTATGCCACCGTGCCGACCATGCTGGCCGCCAGCAGCCTCGGCGTGCCGACCGTGATCCACGAGCAGAACGCCCTGCTCGGCCGCGCCAACCGTCTGCTCGCCGGCCGCGTCTCGGCCATCGCCACGTCGTTCGAGACCGTCGGCGGCATCAAGGCGGGCGACCGCGCCAAAGTCGTCATGACCGGCAACCCGGTGCGTCCCGGCATCCGCGCCCTGCGCGACAACGCCTATCCGGCGCTCGCCGGCGACGGCCCGATCTATGTGCTCGTGACCGGCGGCAGCCAGGGCGCGACCGTGTTCAGCGACGTGGTGCCCGCCGCCCTCGACCGCCTGCCCGAGGACATGCGCCGCCGTCTGCGCGTCAGCCAGCAGTGCCGCCCCGAGGACATCGAGCGCGTGCGCACGGCTTACGCCGGCACCGATATCCGCGTCGATCTCGCCAGCTTCTTCGGCGACATGCCCGAGCGCCTGCTGCACGCCCATCTGGTGATCTGCCGTTCCGGCGCCTCGACGGTCGCCGAACTGACCACGGCGGGCCGCCCGGCCATCCTGGTGCCCTATCCGCACGCCATGGACGACCATCAGACGCTGAACGCCCGCGCCATCGAGGCGCAGGGCGGCGCAGTCTGCGTGCCCCAGCTCGACTTCACGCCCGAGACGCTCGCGGCTCGTTTGAAACTGCTTCTCGCCCAGCCGCAGCAGCTCGCGCGCATGGCGGAGAAGGCCCATGCCAGCGGCCATCGCGACGCCGCGGCCAACCTCGCCATTCTCGTCGCCGGCCTGCTGGCTGGCGGCAACGGCCATCATCACACGGAGCAGGCCGCATGAGAGCCTTGCCGCTCAACATCGGCACCATTCATTTCGTCGGCATCGGCGGCATCGGCATGTCCGGCATCGCCGAAGTGCTGCACAATCTCGGCTATGTCGTGCAAGGCAGCGACATGGCGGAGAGCGCCAACGTCAAGCGCCTGGCCGCCCTCGGCATCAAGACTTTCATCGGCCATGCCGCCGAGAACGTCGGCGAGGCGCAGGTCGTCGTCATCTCCTCGGCCGTCAAGCCGACCAACCCGGAAGTGATGGGCGCGCGCGCCCGCCTGATCCCGGTGGTGCGCCGCGCCGAGATGCTCGGCGAGCTGATGCGCCTGAAATGGGCCATCGCGGTCGGCGGCACCCACGGCAAGACCACCACGACCTCGCTCGTCGCCGCCATGCTCGAGGGCGCCGGCCTCGATCCGACCGTCATCATCGGCGGCATCTTGAACGCCATCGGCACCAACGCCCGCCTCGGCGACGGCGAGTGGATGGTGGTCGAGGCCGACGAATCGGACGGCACCTTCCTGCGCCTGCCGGCGACCATAGCCGTGGTCACTAACATCGATCCCGAACATCTCGACCATTACGGCGACTTCGACGCGGTGCGCCGCGCCTTCGTCAATTTCGTCGAGAACATCCCGTTCTACGGCTTCGCCTGCCTCTGCATCGACCATCCCGAGGTGCAGGCGATGATCCCGAAGCTGTCGGATCGCAAGCTGATCACCTACGGCTACAGCCCGCAGGCGGACGTGCGCGGCCTGAACCTCGTGGCCTCGCCCGAGGGCATCACCTTCGACGTGCTGGTGGCCGACCGCTCCGGCGGGGGCGCGCCGCGCCTGGTGCGCGGCATGAAGCTGCCGATGGCCGGCAAGCACAACGTGCAGAACAGCCTCGCCGCCATCGCCGTCGGCATCGAGATGGGCCTCGACGAGGACCGCATGCGCAGCGCGCTGCTTGCCTTCAAGGGCGTGAAGCGCCGCTTCACCAAGACCGGCGAGACCAATGGCGTGACGGTGGTGGACGACTACGGCCACCATCCGGTCGAGATCGCCGCCGTCATGCGCGCCGCGCGCGAATCCTATCGCGGCAAGGTCGTTGCCGTGGTGCAGCCGCACCGCTATACCCGGTTGCGTGACCTGTTCGAAGAGTTCTCCACCTGCTTCAACGACGCCGACGCCGTGATCGTCGCCGACGTCTACGCCGCCGGCGAACAGCCGATCCCCGGCGTCAGCCGCGACGCGCTGGTCGAAAGCCTGCGCGCTCACGGCCATCGCCAGGTCATCGCCCTCGAAGCGCCCGAACAGCTCGCCCCCATCGTCGCCGGCCTCACGGCCCCTGGCGATCTCGTGGTCTGCGTCGGCGCCGGCAGCATCACCAATTGGGCCAATGCCCTGCCGGGCGAGCTGGCCAAGCTGGGAGCGCGCGCATGATGGCCGAGCGCCAGGTTCCGCAGCGCCTGATCGACCGCCTGCCGGCGGTGCGCGGCCGTTATACGGAAGCGGCCGATCTGTCGCGCGTGACCTGGTTCAAGGTCGGCGGCCCCGCCGAAGTGATGTTCCGCCCGCTCGACGCCGAAGATCTGATGGCGTTCCTGGCCGCCAAGCCGGCTGACGTGCCGGTCACGGTGCTCGGCGTCGGCTCGAACCTGCTGGTGCGCGATGGCGGCATCGACGGCGTCGTCATCCGCCTGGGGCGCGGCTTCACGGAGATCAAGGCTGAAGGCACGACGGTCACGGCCGGCGCCGCGGCGCTCGATCTCAACGTCGCCATCGCGGCGCGCAGCGCCGGCATCGCCGGCCTCGAGTTCCTCTCCGGCATCCCCGGCCTAATCGGCGGCGCGCTGCGCATGAACGCTGGCGCTTATGGCCGCGAGATGACCAATGTCACCGTCGCCGCCGAAGCGGTCGACGCCCAGGGCAAGCTGCACAAGCTGAACCACGCCGACCTCGGCTTCACCTACCGCCATTCGGCCATTGCCGAAGACTGGATTTTCACCAGCGCCACACTGCAGGGCGAAGCCGGCGATCCGGCCGCGATCCAGGCGCGCATGGACGAGATTCAGGCCGCGCGCGCCGAGACCCAGCCGCTGCGCACGCCGACCGGCGGCTCGACCTTCAAGAACCCGCAAGGTCACAAGGCCTGGCAGCTCGTCGATCAGGCCGGCTGCCGCGGTTTGCGGATGGGCGGCGCGCAGGTCTCCGAGCTGCATTGCAACTTCCTGATCAACACGGGCGACGCCACCGCTGCCGACATCGAGGCGCTCGGCGAGGAAGTGCGCCGCCGCGTGTTCGCCCAGAGCGGCGTGACGCTCGAATGGGAAATCAAGCGCATCGGCAAACCACTCGCGGGTCTCCACATCGCGGGAGGCGCGCCATGAGCGGCAAGAAGGAAGTCGCCGTGCTGATGGGCGGCTGGTCGGCCGAGCGCGAAGTCTCGCTCGTCTCCGGCGCCGCCGTGTCGAACGCGCTCAAGAAGCTCGGCCATCATGTCGTGACCATCGATGTCGGCCGCGACATCGGCGCGCTCCTCAAAGCGCTGCATCCGCGCCCGCAGGTCGCGTTCAACGCCCTGCACGGCCGTTTCGGCGAGGATGGCTGCATCCAGGGCGCGCTGGAGATTCTCGGCCTGCCCTACACCCATTCCGGCGTGCTGGCCTCGGCCATCGCCATGGACAAGCCGACCGCGCGCCGCCTGTTCGCCGCCGCCGGACTGCGCGTCGCCGAGGGCATGGTGCTGAGCCGCGAGGACGTGCTCAAGGGCGGCTTCATGGCCGCGCCCTATGTGATCAAGCCGTTCAACGAAGGCTCCAGCGTCGGCGTGCATATCGTGCAGCCGGGCGACAACGAAAAGCCTTTCGCCGACACCGCCTGGCCCTACGGCGAGCAAGTGCTGATCGAGCGCTTCATTCCCGGCCGCGAGCTGACGGTCGCCGTGATGGGCGACAAGGCGCTCGGCTGCCTCGAGATTCGCCCCAAGCAGGGCTTCTACAGCTACGAAGCGAAATACACCGACGGCAAAGCCGACCATCTGATGCCCGCGCCGCTGTCGCCCGCGAAATATCAGGAAGCGCTGGAGATCGGCCTCGCCGCCCATCGTACGCTCGGCTGCCGCGGCGTCTCGCGCACCGACCTGCGCTACGACGACACCAAAGGCGGCGACGGCGAGTTCGTTGTGCTCGAAGTCAACACCCAACCCGGCATGACGCCGCTCTCCCTCGTGCCGGAGATCGCCGCGCATGCCGGCATCAATTTCGAGGAGCTCGTCTCCTGGATCGTGGAGGACGCCTCATGCCCGCGTTGAAGAAGGGCCGCAGCACGAAGTCGCGCAAGCCGGTGCGCCGCACGCCGCCGCCACGTTGGCTCAAGCCGGCGCTGCGCGGCGCCGCCGTGCTGGTCGCGCTCGGCGTCGTCGTCGCCGTGCCGGCTTATCTGGCGCGCGCAGGCCATGTTGCGAACGCCATGGGCTGGGCCGAGCAGAACGGCATGATCGTCTCCGCCGGCCTCGGCCTCGCGGTCGGCGAAGTGCTGGTGCAGGGCCGCAGCGAGAGCGCCGGCAAGGACGTGCTCGCCGCGCTCGACGTGCGCCGCGGCTCGCCGATCCTCGCCTTCGATCCGCATGCCGCCAAGGCGCGCCTCGAAGAACTGCCCTGGGTGCGCAAAGCCACCGTCGAGCGCCGCCTGCCCGACACCGTCTTCGTCAGCCTCGAAGAGCGCGTGCCGATGGCGCTGTGGCAGAAGGACGGCAAGCTCACGCTGGTGGACCGCGACGGCACGCCGATCCCGAACGCCGATCCGGCGCGCTACGCGCAGCTGCCGCAGATCATCGGCGAGGCCGCCCCGACCAACGCGCCGGCCATTCTCGCCATCACCGCCGCCGAGCCCGACCTGCGCGCGCGCATCGCCGCGCTGAGCTATGTCGGCCAGCGGCGCTGGACCGTCATTTTCGACAACGGCGCCGAGCTCCAACTGCCGGAGCAGGACGCCGGGCGTGCCTGGGCCAAATTCGCCGTCATGCAGCGCAGCCAGGACGTCCTGGCGCGCGACGTGGCCAACATCGATCTGAGGCTGCCCGACCGGACGGTCGTGCGGCTGTCGCCGGGTGTGCCCGCGCCGAAAGCGCCGAGCACCAAGAAGACCGGCAAGGACACCTAGGGGGAACGGGCATCATGCGTAAAGCTTCCAAAGCCCGCAGCGGCGTGATCGCGGCGCTCGACATCGGCACCACCAAGATGAGCTGCTTCATCGCGCGGGCCGACGACGAAGGCCACCTGCGCGTCGCCGGCATCGGCCATCACAGCTCGGACGGCGTGCGCGCCGGCTCGATCGTCGACGTCGAGGCCGCCGAGATGTCGATCCTTTCGGCCGTGCAGGCCGCCGAGCAGATGTCCGGCGAGACGATCCGCGAAGTCATCGTCAACCTCTCGGCCGGCCAGCCGGAATCGAAGACGCTGAACTACGAAGTCTCCATCGCCGGCCATGAAGTCGGCGATTCCGACGTGCGCAAGGTTCTCAGCCACGGCCGCGCCCAGAGCGAGAGCGGCGACCGCGAGCTGATCCATTGCCTCCCCGTCGGCTACACCATCGACGGCAGCCGCAACATCCGCGATCCGCGCGGCATGTACGGCGAGCGCCTCGGCGTGAACATGCATGTCGTCACCGCCGCCGCCGGCGCGGTGCGCACTCTGACCACCTGCATCCAGCGCTGCCACCTCGACGTTTCGGCCCTCGTCATGTCGCCCTACGCGGCGGCGCTCTCGGCCCTCGTCGAGGACGAGATGAATCTCGGCGCGACCGTCATCGACATGGGCGGCGGCACGACCTCGATCGCCGTGTTCTACGACGGCAAGCTGGTCCATGCCGACAGCGTGCCGATCGGCGGCGCGCATGTGACCAGCGACATCGCGCGCGGCCTTTCGACGCCGCTCGCCCACGCCGAGCGCATGAAGACGCTTTATGGCAGCGCCATTCCTTCGGCGTCCGACGAGCGCGAGATGATCGACGTGCCGCTGGTCGGCGAAGAAGATCGCGCCCAGGCCAACCATGTGCCGCGCTCCATCCTCGTCTCGATCATCCAGCCGCGCCTCGAAGAGACCTTCGAGCATATCCGCTCGCGCCTCGAGGCCAGCGGCATGGACAAGATCGCCGGCCGCCGCGTAGTTCTCACCGGCGGCGCCAGCCAGTTGCAGGGCGTCCAGGATCTGGCCGCTGGCGTTCTCGACAAACAAGTCCGGCGCGGACGGCCGCTGCGCATCAGCGGCCTCGCGGAGGCGACGGGCGGTCCCGCCTTCGCCACCTGCGCCGGCCTTCTGACCTACGCCGTCAGCAAGCACGTCGACGCCCCCATGGGTGCGTTGGCGCCGCGCGCGCGCGACGGCGAAGAGCCGGCCGGATTGTTCGGCCGTTTTGGAGTTTGGCTGCGTGAAAACTTCTAAGACCACTTCCTACCGCCCGGGCGACGCGCAGTCCGGGTTGGCGTTCTTAGCGGGCCCGGGCTGCACGCTCTCCGGGCTCACGCTCGGGGTGTGCACCCCAGGCCCGCTCGGCGCCTCTCTATCCACCAGCCGGTTTGGCGGCCGGCGCAACGCTCACCTCATCTCACCCGCATCACTCTTTGTGTTCATCGGAGGCTAAAAAATGGCGATCAACCTCAATGTGCCCCACCAGGAACCCGATCTGAAGCCGCGCATCACCGTCGTCGGTGTCGGCGGCGCCGGCTGCAACGCCGTCAACAACATGATCAAGTGCCAGCTTGAAGGCGTCGAGTTCGTCGTCGCCAACAGCGACGCGCAGGCTCTCGCCCAGTCCCCGTCCGAGCGCAAGATCCAGCTCGGCCGCAACATCACGCAAGGCCTCGGCGCCGGCGCGCGTCCGGATGTCGGCCGCGCTTCGGCCGAAGAAGCCCTGGAAGAGATCCTCGGCCACCTGCACTCCTCCAACATGGTGTTCATCACCGCCGGCATGGGCGGCGGCACCGGCACCGGCGCCGCTCCGGTCATCGCCCGCGCCGCGCGCGAGCAGGGCATCCTGACGGTCGGCGTGGTCACGAAGCCCTTCCAGTTCGAAGGCATCCACCGCATGCGTACGGCGGAAGCCGGCATCGAAGAGCTGCAGCAGTTCGTCGATACGCTGATCGTGATCCCGAACCAGAACCTGTTCCGCATCGCCAACGAGAAGACGACCTTCGCGGAAGCCTTCAAGCTGGCCGACAACGTCCTGCATTCGGGCGTGCGCGGCGTCACCGACCTGATGGTCATGCCCGGCCTCATCAACCTCGACTTCGCCGACGTGCGCCAAGTCATGAGCGAGATGGGCAAGGCGATGATGGGCACCGGCGAGGCCGAGGGCGAGAAGCGCGCCGTCGACGCCGCCCAGGCCGCCATCTCCAACCCGCTGCTCGACGATGTGTCGATGAAGGGCGCGCGCGGCGTGCTCATCAACATCACCGGCGGCTCGGACATGACCCTCTACGAAGTCGACGAAGCGGCGAACCGCATCCGCGAGGAAGTCGATCCCGAAGCCAACATCATCTTCGGCTCGACCTTCGATGAAGCCATGGAAGGCCGCATGCGCATCTCCGTCATCGCCACCGGCATCGACGCCGAGGCGATGGCCGAGCCGAAGCCGACCGTCATCAACCTGGTCGACCGCCGCCCGGCGGCCCGTCCGATGATGGCCGCGCCCTCCAGCGCCCCGAGCATGGTGATGCCGAGCTTCGCCGCGCCGACGATGGCCGCGCCGAGCATGTCCATGGCCGCCCCGCAGGCGACCATGGCCCCGGTGATGACCGCGACGGCGACCCAGCTCGAGCCGAGCTTCGCCCCTGTCGCCGCTCCGGTCGCCGAAGCCGCCCCGGCTCCGGTCGCTCCGGCGGCTGCCCCTCTGGCTGCTGACGGCCGCAAGGCCTTCATCCCGGGCATGCCGGTCGAGCCGACCGCCCAGGCCCGCGCCGCCCAGATGACGGCTCCGGCCGCCGCGCGTCCCTTCGCCGAAGCGGCGATGGTCAACGCCGGCCCGAAGCCGAAGGCCAAGCCGAGCCTGTTCGAGCGCGTGACCGGCACCGGCCGCGCCCGTGACGTGGCCGAACCGACCCGCGCTGCTGAGCCGCCGGCCTTCCGCGCACCGGCCGCTCAGGCTGCCGCACCGGTTGCCCCGGTCCAAGCCGCCGAGCCGGTCCAGATGGCCATGCAAGCTTTGGCCGCCGCCCAGGCGGCTCCGGCCCCGCAACCGATGCCGGCCGCCCCGGTCGCCCAACCGACCGCCCAGACCTCGCTCGGTCTCGGCCTCGGCGTCGATCCGGCGGACAAGCCGAAGGCCGCCATGGATGACGATCTGCTCGACATCCCGGCCTTCCTGCGCCGCCAGGCCAACTAACCTCAGAAGCGGGCGGTTCCGTGATCCCCTCTGTAAACCCAAGGGAATCAAGGCAACCGCCCGTAACATTCTGTAACAAACAGTGATTTTACGCTCCAGGGGGCCGTCTTTATGTTCCCTGGAGCGAATTTTTTCCGGCTCCCGTTCGTTTTGCTGTCGGCATTGGTTCGTCCATTTTTCAGTCTGTGACGCGAGCGCTTAGAAAGACCATGGGACAGATCGTCCATCAGAAGACCCTGAAGAACGCCATCAGCTGCACGGGCATCGGCCTGCACAGCGGCGTCAAGGTCACCATGACGCTGCAGCCCGCGGGCGAGAACAGCGGCATCGTCTTCAAGCGCACCGACATCCACGGCAATCAGGCGACGATCCCCGCCGATTGGCGCAACGTCACCGACTCGCAGCTCTGCACCGCCATCAGCAAGGACGGCGCGACGATCTGCACCATCGAGCATCTGATGGCCGCGCTGGCCGCCGCCGGCATCGACAACGCCGTGATCGAATTGAACGGCCCCGAAGTGCCGATCATGGACGGCAGCGCCGCGCCCTTCGTGTTCCTGATCGAATGCGCTGGCACGGTCGAGCAGCCCGCCGCGCGCCGCGCCGTCGTGGTGAAGAAGCCCGTCGCCGTCACCGTGGGCGACAAGCGCGCCGCCATCGAGCCGGGCGCCGGCTTCTCGATCAGCTTCGACATCGATTTCGCCAGCGCCGCCGTGCGCCAGCAGACCTACGCCATCGACCTGGTCGACGGCGCCTTCAAGAGCGACATCGCCCGCGCCCGCACCTTCGGTTTCGCCCATGAAGTGAATGCGCTGCAGGCCCAGGGCTTGCTCAAGGGCGGCTCGCTGGAGAACGCCGTGGTCGTCAGCGGCGACAAGATTCTCAACGCCAGCGGCCTGCGCTATGCCGACGAATTCGTGCGCCACAAGGTGCTCGACAGCGTCGGCGACCTCTATCTCGCCGGCATGCCGCTGATCGGCCGCTTCCACGGCTCGCGCTCGGGCCATCGCATGAACCATCAGTTGCTGCAGGCTTTGTTCGCCGACAAGACGGCGCACGAGATCGTCGATCTCGACAGCGACTTGATGAATGACGAGGCCGAGATCAGCGTGCCGCTGATCGCCGCCGCCGCGCCGAACAAGTTCGTCGCCACTCCCATTCGCTAAGCGATAGGCACAGAATCAAAAAGGCCGGCAGGGTTCGCCCCGCCGGCCTTTTTCTTTGCGTCCCCGCCTGTCTCAGGCGCGCTTGCGCGCTTTGGCCTTCGTCGCCGCCTTCTTCTTGGCCGGCGCTTTGGTCTTACGAGCAATCTGCGTCTTGCGCGCCTCGATCACATGGCGGTTCTCGATCGCCCAGTTGTTATGGCCGACCGTCTCCCCTTCCTTGCCGAAGCGCGGCAGCTTATCGGTCTCGCCGCGCGTGCCGAGCAGCACCAGATAATCGTCGCCGGTGTTGTGCAGCTGGTAGAAATCGCCCTTCGGGATCATCACGATCATGCCCGGCGTCAGCTTGCGCTTGTAGCGCTTGCCCGACGCCTCCTTGAGCGTGAAAGTGCATTCGCCCTGCAGGCAATAGAAGGTCTCATCGGCCGTGTGGGTGTGCATCGGGCCCTTGGTGCCCGGCTCGTCGGCATGAACCCAGACATGGAAGTCCGGGGTGCGGATGAGCACGCGCTTGCTGTGGCCGAGGCGCAGCTTCTTCTGGCCGACGACGTCGGCGAACTGAACGGTCATCTCACGGCTCCTTAATCGCAGGCGATCTTCGCCGCCGTGCCTTTGTTGCCGTAGTAGGTGATCTCGCAGGTCATGCCTTCTTTCAGACCGCTCGCTTCGATCTTCTGGCCGGCGCGCACCAATTCGGTCGTGCCGCCGCTGACCGAAGCTTCGGTCTTGGCGCCCTTGTCGACGAAGGAGACGCTGCGGCCTTCGCGGCCGATGCCGGTCAGCGTCGTCTTCACCACATTGGCCTCGGCCATGTCCTCGCGCAGCGTCGGCTGCGACAGCTCCAGCAGGCGCGCGACCATCGCCGGCGGGGCGCTATAAGCCTTCTCCATCAAGGCCTGCAGGCGCTCGCCCGGCACATAGGTGATGTCGAGCTGCTGCTTGGCGGCTTCGTCTTTCAGCTGCGGATCCTCCAGCGTCGCCTTGAAGGCCTGACGCAGCGTGGCGAGACGCGCCGGCGCCATGTCGGGCGGCGCGGCGAAGCTGTAGCCGATGTCGCTGTGCATGAAGTTGAGCTCGAGCAGGCGGCGCTCCTCGTCGTTGCGCGCCATGTCGAGCACCGAAGGCACGTTCGGCATCTCCGGATGCTTCTCGACGCCCATCTGGTAGAGCACGCGAATCTTGCCCTCCGCCAGCTGCTGGGCGTTGCGGCTCTTCAGGCCGGAATAGGCGAGATTGGCCCGCCCTTCGATCTCGCCGCGCTCCATGGCGAGATCGACGTCGTTGCCGCCGGGATAGCCCATGATGACGCGATAGCGGAAGCCCAGCAGATTTTTCATCACATAGGCTTCTTTGGTCGAGCCGCTGGCCGCGCCGACCGCGCCGACGATCAGCTCGTGGTTATAAAGATCCTGCCATTTCTGCACCGGCGAGGTGTGCCAGGCGACGGCGACGCTGACGATCGTGTCGGAGCTGCCGATCCAGGAGAACTTGCGCGCGTCGAATTGGGCCTTCGACTGGCCGCCGGCGAACAGCGGCTCCAAATAGATCGTGCGGTTGACGATGCCGAAGAACGTGCCGTCCTTCGGGCTCTGCGCCCATAGCGTGTTAGCGAGCGCCATGCCGCCGGCGCCGGGGAAGTTCTTCGGCACCAGGCTGGGATTGCCCGGCAGGTGCTTGCCCATATGGCGGTTGATCAAGCGGCCCCATTGGTCGTGCGAGCCGCCGGTGCCCGAGCCGATGGCGACCGTGACGGTCTTGCCGCGAAAGGCCTCCGGACCTTCGGCCGCCTCGGCGGCGGCGAAAGCGAACGCGCAGGCAGACAAGCAGACGGCGGGCGGCAGCGCCCGGACGATCCGGTTGATCATTGATCCCTCCCCATGATGCGTTTTTATTGTTATCGCTCGGCAGAAGCCGTTATGGCTGAAAGCCTAGGGTCCGCGCCGTCGTGGCGCAAGCCGCGCGGCGGCCCGACGGCAAAGAACAATACTTCTGACTGATAGAAGACCTATCGGCAGACATGGGAGGATCGCGACATGGCCGCTGCGCCTTTGGCCAAACTGGGAAAAATGAGCGTGAAAGCGCTGGATGAGCTTTATGAGGATCTCTGGGCCGCCCTTGGCCCCAAGGCCTATCAGGGCGCGGCCGCCAAGCGTCGCGCCACGGCGGCTTTGCTGCGCGTCGCCGACGCCATTCGCGTGCGCACCATCATCGATCCCCTGGATCAGAAGGGCGGCAAGGGCGGCGTCGAGGCAAGCAAGCGCTACGCCCTTTACGAAGACGGCCAGAGCGTCGCGGACTTCATTCTCAAGCACGGCGACGGCCCGCATCTGCGGCTCGATGTGCAGCGCGGCAACATCCGTCTCGCCGCGACCCAACGGCCAGCCCGCAAGCGCCCGGCCAAGCCCGCGAAAAAGAAGTAATTCCCCTTCCCAGCCAGCGGCTTAGGCCATGGCTGGCGGTTGTCGCCTGGGCGGCGGAATGTGATATAGTCCGCTGCCCGGCCGCGCCGCCGGGTGCTTTTACCGGTTTGTTTCGCCATGTCCGTTTCGCGCCGCCTCACCGTCCTCATCATTTCCGCCCTGTCGCTGGGCCTTGCCGCCTGCGGCTCGTCCGAGCCCAAGGCCATGCCCGACCGTCCGGCCGAGGACATGTTCAACGAGGCCATGAGCTTGATGGACGCCGGCACGCCCGCCGATGCGGTCAAGCTGTTCGACGAAGTCGACCGCCAGCACCCCTATTCGGTCTGGGCGACCAAGGCGCAGCTGCTCAACGCCTACGCCTATTACGAGATGAACCGCTACGATGAGGCGATCGCCGCGCTCGACCGCTTCATCTCGCTGCATCCCGGCAGCAAGGACGTCGCCTACGCCTACTACCTCAAGGCGCTGAGCTATTACGAACGCATTCCCGACGTGACGCGCGACCAGTCGCTGACCAACCGTGCGCTCAACGCGCTGCAGGAAGTCGTGCGCCGCTTCCCCGACAGCAAATATGCCCGCGATGCCCGCCTCAAGATCGACCTCGCCTACGACAACCTCGCCGGCAAGGAGATGGAGGTCGCGCGCTACTACCAGAAGCGCAACCAGCCGCAGGCCGCCATCGCGCGCTATCGCGCCGTCGTCGAAAAATACCAGACCACGTCGCACGTGCCCGAGGCGCTGCACCGCCTGACCGAATGCTACCTCGAAGTGGGCCTGACCCAGGAAGCCCAGGCCGCCGCTGCCGTGCTCGGCCACAACTTCCCGGGCAGCGAATGGTACCAGGACTCCTATTCCTTGATGACCGGCGCGCAGCTGGTGCCGGCCGAGGACAAAAACTCCTGGCTGAGCCGCACTTGGAAGTCGGTGTTCTAAAAAGCCCATGCTGCTCGCGCTTTCGATCCGCGACGTCGTCCTTATCGAGCGCCTCGATCTGGAATTCGGCGCGGGCCTCAGCGTGCTGACCGGCGAGACCGGCGCCGGCAAGTCCATCCTGCTCGACGCGCTGGGCCTCGCGCTCGGCGCGCGCGGCGACGCCGGACTGGTGCGCCGCGGCGCGGAGAAAGCCACGGTCAGCGCCGAATTCGACATTCCCGCCAAACATCCAGCGCGCAAGCTGCTCGCCGACAACGAGATCGCTTCGGAAGACACGCTGGTGCTCAAGCGCGTGCTCGGCACCGATGGCCGCAGCCGCGCCTTCGTCAACGACCAGCCGGCCGGCATCGGCCTGCTGCGCCAGCTCGGCGAGCTGCTGGTCGAAGTGCACGGCCAGCACGACACCCACGGCCTCTTGGACGCCGCCACCCATCGCGGCCTGTTGGATTCCTATGGCGGCCACGACGCGCCGCTCGCCGCCGTGCGCGCCGCTTACGAAGCCTGGCAGGCCTGTCGCAAAGCCGAGGACGACGCGCGCAATGAGGCCGAAGCCGCCCAACGCGACGAAGACTATCTGCGACACACCCTGGCCGAGCTCGACAAGATGGAGCCCAAGCCCGGCGAGGAAACCCAGCTCGCCGAACAACGCAGCTTCATGCAGGGCGGCGCCAAACTGGCCGAGGGACTGCAGGCCGCGCTCGACGAATTGACCAAGGGCCGCGCCGTGGTGAGCGCGCTCAATGCCGCACACCGTCTGGTGGATCGCGCCGCCGCCAAGGCCGGCGACCGGCTCGCCGCCGCCTTACAATCGATCGCCGCCGCCACGGTGGAGGCGAGCGAAGCGGTGGCGCAGATCGAGATCGTGCTGGCCGATCTCGATTCCGATCCCGCCAAGCTCGAACAGATCGAAGAGCGCCTGTTCGCGCTGCGCGCCTTGGCGCGCAAGCACAATGTCGATGTCGATTCGCTCGGCGCCTTGCGCGACGAGATGGCGCGCAAGCTCGCCGCCATCGACGGCGCCGGCCTCGACATCAAGAAGCTGGCCGCAGCCACGGCCGCCGCGCGCAAGACCTACATCGATGCTGCCGCCAAGCTCGGCGATGCGCGCCGCAAGGCCGCAACCAAGCTCGACAAGGCGGTGAACAAGGAGCTCGGCCCCCTGAAGATGGACAAGGCCAGCTTCCGCACCACGGTCGAAACGCTGGATGCCGACTCCGGCGGCCCGGACGGGACCGAACGCGTCGCCTTCGAAGTCGCCACCAATCCCGGCGCGCCGCACGGCGCGCTGGCCAAGATCGCCTCGGGCGGCGAGCTGGCGCGCTTCATGCTCGCCCTCAAAGTCGCGCTCGCCGGCACCGGCGATGCCGCGGCCCTCGTCTTCGACGAAGTGGATTCCGGCATCGGCGGCGCGGTGGCCGACGCCGTCGGGGAGCGTTTGGCGCGCCTCGGCGTTGACGTGCAGGTGCTCGTCGTCACCCATTCGCCGCAGGTCGCGGCGCGCGGCCTGCATCACTGGCGCGTGCAGAAGACCCAAGGCAAATCGACCAGCACCACCGTGGTGCCGCTGGAAGCGGCCGAGCGCCGCGAAGAGATCGCCCGCATGCTTGCCGGCGCCAAGATCACCGACGAAGCGCGCGCCGCCGCCGACAAGCTGCTGGCCGCGGGAGCCTGAGCCCCATGGCACTCGACACCAGCAAGATCAGCGTGAAGAAGCTCGACCGCATGATGGCGGAAATGGAGCTGGCACGCCTCGCGGCGGAGATCGCCGAGCACGACAAGCGCTACCACCAGGAAGACGCGCCGACCATCTCGGACGCGGACTACGACGCCCTGCGCCGGCGCAACGAAGAGATCGAAGCGCGCTTTCCCGATCTGGCGCGCGAGGACAGCCCGACCCGCAAGGTCGGCGCCGCGCCGGCCGGGCGGTTCGCCAAAGTGCGTCATGCGCGGCCCATGCTGTCGCTCGACAACGCCTTCGAACCGGAGGATGTCGAGAATTTCTTCAGCCGCGTCCGGCGCTTTCTCGGCTTCGCGGCCGATACGCCGGTCGACGTGGTGGCGGAGCCGAAGATCGACGGCCTGTCGATCTCGCTGCGCTACGAAAAAGGCCGCTTCGTGCAAGGCGCGACGCGTGGCGACGGCGTCGAAGGCGAAGACGTCACGCCGAATCTCCGCACCATCAAAGACATTCCCGAGAAACTGAAAGGCGACGCGCCCGACGTGATCGACATCCGCGGCGAGATCTACATGATCCGCGCGGATTTCCTGAAACTGAACGAGGCGCGCCTCAAAGCCGACGAACCGGTCTTCGCCAATACGCGCAATAGCGCCGCCGGCAGCCTGCGCCAGATCGATTCGCGCGTCACCGCCAGCCGTCCTTTGCGCTTCTTCGCCTATGCCATGGGCGAAAGCAGCGAACCGATCGGCAAGACCCATTGGGACTTCCTGCAACAGCTCAAAGCCTGGGGTTTCCATGTGAACCCCAAAGCCAAGCTCTGCCGCTCGCCCGAAGAGGCCGTCGCCTACCATGCCGCGCTCGGGGCGGAGCGCGCCGACCTGCCCTACGACATCGACGGCGTCGTCTATAAGGTCAACCGCTTCGACTGGCAGGACCAGCTCGGCATGATCAGCCGCGCGCCGCGCTGGGCCATCGCCCATAAGTTTCCCGCCGAGCAGGCGCAGACGCGGCTCAACGACATCGGCATTTCGGTCGGCCGCACCGGCGTGCTGACGCCCTTCGCCATCCTCGAGCCGATCACGGTCGGCGGCGTTGTCGTCAGCCGCGCCACGCTGCACAACGAGGACGAAGTCGCGCGCAAGGATTTTCGCGTCGGCGACACCGTCGTCATCCAGCGCGCCGGCGACGTGATCCCTCAAGTCGTCTCCTACGTCGAGGACAAGCGCCCCAAGGGCGCGCACCGCTTCAACATGGCCAAGGTGCTGTCGAAGGGGCACGACCATCCCGCCTGTCCGGTCTGCGGCAGCCTCGCCGTGCGCGAGGAAGGCGAAGCCGTCTGGCGCTGCACGGGCGTGCTTGTCTGCCCGGCCCAACGTCTGGCGCGCCTGTCGCACTTCGTCTCGCGCCTTGCCTTCAACATCGACGGCCTCGGCGAAGAGCGGTTGCAGCTCTTCCTCGACAAGGGCGCGATCGAGACCGCCGCCGACATCTTCACGCTGCAAGAGCGCAACAAGACGTTCGCCGAGCCGCTCGCCACATGGGACGGCTGGGGGCCGCAGAGCGCGCAGAACCTGTTCGCCGCCATTGAGGCGCGCCGCAAGGTGCCGTTCGAGCGCTTCATCTACGCGCTCGGCATCTATCAGGTCGGCGAGGCGACGGCCAAGTGGCTGGCCCGCCATTACGGCACGCTGGAAAAGTGGCGCGCGGCGATGGCCCAAGCCATCGCGGATCGCGACGCCGCGCCCGACGAGAAGAAGCCGGAGAAGATCGGCGGCGAATTCGCCAATCTCTGCGCCATCACCGGCATCGGCATCAAGATGGCCGACGACATCATCGATTTCTTCCGCGAAGAGAACAATCGGGCCGCGCTCGACGCCCTGATCGAGGCCGGCGTCGAGATCGAGCCCGTCGAGATCATCGAAGCGCCCGCCGATTCGCCGGTCGCCGGCAAGACCGTGGTCTTCACCGGCACGCTGGAAAAGCTGACGCGCCAGCAGGCCGAAGCGCAGGCCGAACGGCTCGGGGCCAAGGTCGCCGGCTCGGTCTCCAAGAAGACGGGCTATGTGGTGGTCGGCAGCGATGCCGGCTCGAAGGCCGACAAAGCCAAGGCGCTCGGCGTGCCGATCCTCAGCGAAGAAGAATGGCTGACGCTGATCGGCGAGACCTGAACGGCTTAGGCGATCAGCGACCTGACGCCACTTAGGCGATCAACGAATTGTCCGCCAGGACGACGCGGTTGCCGCCGGATGCCGATGCCCGCTCGACGGCAGACACCGCATCGGCCAGCAACATGCGCGGCTCGACGATGCCGCCGTCGCGCGGCCCGGCGATGCCGGCGCTCATGGTGATGCCGCGCGGCGCGGCGCCCAGCGCCTTCGCGCTCTGCAGCGCCCGTTCGGCCAGCCGCTGAATCTCCGCCTTATCGCCCCCTGGCGCGACGATGATGAACAGCCCGTCGCCGAAATAGGACAGCAAATCGCCGACCCGGCCGGGCAAGGCCCGCAGCGCAGCGCCGACGCGGGCCAGCAGGCTCGAAACCCCGCCGTCGCCATAACTCGCGCGATAGGCGGTCAGCCCGTCGATCTGCAGCGCGAGCACGAGAGCCGCCGCGCCGCTCGACGGCAAGGCGCGCAACGCCGCCTCGGCGACTTCGCGGCTGACGCCGCCCGCCGGATCGATCAGCGAACGCTCATCGGTGAAGCCGTGATTGAGCTTGTCGGCGAGCGCCTGAAGCTCCGTCTCGCGCGCGCGGCGCCGATCCAACTCGCGCTTGAAGCGCAACGCGCTGCGCACGCGGGCCAAGAGTTCGGTGCGCTGAAACGGCTTGGTGACGTAATCGTTGGCCCCGGCGACGAAAGCCTGCGCCAAGGTGTCCATATCGGCCTGCCCGCTGATCATCAAGATCGGCACATCGGCATAGCGCGGGTCGGTCCGCAGGCGTGTGCAGGTCTCGATGCCGTCCATCTCCGGCATCACGACGTCGAGCAGGATCACATCGAAGGTCGATGCGCCGCTTTGTAACAGCGCCAAGGCCGCGGCGCCGGATTCGGCGAAGGTCGCGTCCTCGAACCCGCCGGAGGCGAGCGTCACGCGCAAGATGTCGCGCGCGTTTTCCGAATCATCGACGGCGAGAATGCGCATGGCTTAGTCCTGATTGTTTCTGGCCTGATTGTT
>DASTMO010000032.1:0-4847 GCA_035714115.1 Alphaproteobacteria bacterium | reverse complement strand
CGAGCAGCCCGCTTCGCGCCATTCAAAACCGGCCTCGGTGAAGATCTTGTCGAGGCCTTCCTTCTCGGCCTGCGCCTTGACCAGGCCCGAGCCCGGCACGACGAGGGCGCGCACGCCGGCGGCGACCTTGCGGCCCTTCGCGACAGCAGCGGCGGCGCGCAGGTCTTCGATGCGGCCGTTAGTGCAGGAGCCGATGAAGGCGGTCTGGATCTTGACCTCGTTCATCTTCTCGCCGGCCTTCAGGCCCATATATTCGAGCGCGCGCGTCATCGAGGCGCGACGGTTCTCGTCCTTCTCCGCCTTCGGGTCGGGCACGGCGCCGTCGATCGGCAGCACGTCTTCCGGGCTGGTGCCCCAGGTGACGAGCGGGATGATGTCCTCGGCCTTGAGCACGACTTCCTTGTCGTAGGTCGCGCCGGCGTCGGACGGCAAGGTCTTCCAATAGGCGACGGCCTTGTCCCAATTGTCGCCCTGCGGCGCCATCGGGCGGCCCTTCAGATAGGCGTAGGTCGTCTCGTCGGGCGCGATCAGGCCGGCGCGCGCGCCGCCTTCGATGGCCATGTTGCAGACCGTCATGCGGCCTTCCATCGACAGATTGCGGATCGCTTCGCCGGCGAACTCGATGACATGGCCGGTGCCGCCGGCGGTGCCGATCTTGCCGATGATGGCGAGGATGATGTCCTTGGCGGTGATGCCCGGCTGCAGCTTGCCCTCGACCGAGATGCGCATGTTCTTGGCCGGCTTCTGGATCAACGTCTGGGTGGCGAGCACATGCTCGACCTCGCTGGTGCCGATGCCGAAGGCGAGCGAGCCGAAGGCGCCGTGGGTCGCGGTGTGCGAATCGCCGCAGACGATGGTCATGCCCGGCTGGGTGAAGCCCTGCTCGGGGCCGACGATATGCACGATGCCCTGGCGCTGATCGTCGATGGCGAAGTAGGGCACGCCGAACTCGCGGGTGTTGTCGACCAGCGCCTGGATCTGGATGCGCGACTCTTCCTCGTTGTTGCCCGAGAGGCGGTCGGCGGTCGTCGGCACGTTGTGGTCGGCCACCGCGAGCGTCGCGTCGGGACGACGCACCTTGCGCTTGGACAGACGCAGGCCGTCGAACGCCTGCGGGCTGGTGACCTCATGGACCATGTGGCGGTCGATGTAGAGGAGACAGGTGCCGTCCGGATCCTTGGAGACCACGTGGCTGTCCCAGATCTTGTCGAACAGGGTGCGGGCTTTCGACATAACGTCCTCTCTCTTCTGCCGCGTCGCAGATCTGCGCGCGTGATCCATGCCTGATGGGCGCTGAGGGCTCAGCGTCACCCGCTCAGATAGGCGGGTTTTTATCCTGGTACTAGGTGACCAGTTATCCTGGTATATCGCCTGCCCCTAAAGGCAGGCGACGGCCCGGCGGCGCCGGAAAAGGACGGCGCGCCGGGCGGTCGCTCAAAGGCTTACGCCTTCTTCGGGCGGACCTTCTTTTCCTTCACCTTCACCGGGGCTTCCTGGCCCTCGGCGAGCGGCAGATCGGAGGTCTTGATCAGGCCTTCGCGCACGTTCGTCTTCTCGACGATACGGGCGCTCTTGCCGGTGCGGCCGCGCAGGTAATAGAGCTTCGAACGGCGGACTTCGCCGCGACGGATCACTTCGATCTTCGTCACGTTCGGCGAATAGAGCGGGAAGAGACGCTCGACGCCTTCGCCGTAGGAGATCTTGCGCACCGTGAAGGAGCTGTTGATCGACTCGTTGCGGCGCGCGATGCACAGGCCTTCATAGACCTGGGTGCGGGTGCGGTCGCCTTCGACGACCTTCACGCTGACGCGCAGGGTGTCGCCGGGCTGGAAGTCCGGCACGCCGCGCTCGGTGGTGAGCTTGGCGATCTGTTCCTTCGCCAGCTGTTCGATGAGGTTCATTTTCTTACCTTTTCGTCTTGGTTGAAGCGTTTAAAAGCGATGATTAGGTGCGCGCGACGTAGCGGGCCCAAAGATCGGGCCGCCGGTCGCGCGTGATCTGCTCGGCCTGGGCGAGGCGCCAGGCGCGAATTTTTTCGTGATGGCCGGAGAGAAGCACCTCCGGCACGGCGCGCCCGCACCAGCTTTGCGGCCGCGTGTAGAGCGGATATTCCAAAAGGCCCGTCTCGAAGCTTTCCTCGACGAGCGATTCGGTGTTGCCGATGACGCCGGGCAAGAGGCGCACGCAAGCGTCCATCAAGGCGATGGCCGCCGGCTCGCCGCCCGACAGGATGAAATCGCCGAGGCTGATCTCCTCCAGTCGGCGCTCGTCGATGACGCGCTGATCGATGCCCTCGAAGCGGCCGCAGAGCAGCGTGACGCCGGGACCATCGGCCAACCGCTTGGCGGTCGCCTGATCCAGCAGCTTGCCGCGCGGGCTCAGATAAATCGTCGGCACGCCGGGGCGCGCCACGGATTCCAGAGCCGCATCGATCACGTCGGGCCGCATCACCATGCTCGCCCCGCCGCCGAAAGGCGTGTCGTCCACGGTGCGGTGCTTGTCGGTGGCGAACGACCGGATGTCCGTCGCCTCCAGCTTCCACAGCCCGTCCTGCAAGGCGCGCCCAGCGATCGAATGGCCAAGCGGGCCCGGGAACATCTCCGGGAAGAGGGTCAGCACGCGGGCGGTCCAGACGCTGCTCATGAGCGCTCTCCCACCGGCTCGTCGTCCAAGCCTTCCGGCAGCACGACGACGACGCGTCCTGCGGTCAAGTCGACCGTCGGCACCGTCTCGTCGGTGAAGGGCAGCACCACCGTCTCGCCGTTCCCCTTCTTATCGTGGGGCTCGATCTCGATCATGTCGCCGGCGCCGAAATTGTCGACGCCGACCACTTTGCCGAAGGCTTCACCCGAGGCGAGCACGGCATCGAGGCCGATGAGGTCGTGATGGTAGTACTCGCCCTCGTCCGTCGCCGGCAGAGCGGCGCGCGGCGCATAGAGGCGGATGCCGCGCAGGGCTTCCGCCGCGTTGCGGTCCGCCACGCCTTCGACGCGCGCGATGACGAGCGAATCGGCCGTGGGACGCAAGGAGGAAAGGACGAAGCGGCGCTGGCCGGATTCGTCCAACAGCGGGCCGTAAGCGCCGACGCTCGAAGGATCGACGGTGAAGGCTTTCACCTTCACTTCGCCCTTGATGCCGTGCGCGGCCGCGAACGCGCCGACGCAGACATGCTCGCGCGAATTCGCCAACCCCTGCGGGGCGGCGGTCACGCGATCTGTCGTCGGTTTGCGCATGGCGGACACGGCCATCAATCCTGCGAGCGGACCTAGGCTGCTTTACTCGGCGGCCGGTTCGGCGGCGGCTTCGGCGGCCGGAGCTTCAGCCGGCTCGGCGGCCTTCGCGGCGGCTTCGGCAGCGGCCTTGGCGCGCTCCTGAGCCTTCGCCTTGGGCGCCGACTTCTTCGGCGACTCGTTCCACTTCGGCGCCGGGATGATGTTCGCCGCGCCGAAGAAGCGCGCGACGCGATCGCTCGGCTGGGCGCCGACCGAGATCCAATGCTTGGCGCGATCGGTGTCGATCACGATGCGGTTCGGGTTGTCCTGCGCGACCATCGGGTCGTAGTGGCCGATCTTCTCGATGAAGCGGCCGTCGCGCGGGCTGCGCGAGTCGGCGACGACGATGCGATAGAAGGGGCGCTTCTTCGCGCCGCCGCGGGTCAGTCGGATGGACAGGGCCATTGTTCTTAGCTCCTAGGTTGAAATCGAAAGCGGTTGATCTGTGTTGATGGAAACTCGGGTTACCTACGGGGCATGAGGCCGGCGAGCCCGTGGCGCGCCATGCCCTTCTGCCCAAGCTTGGCCGCCTTGCGCATCATGGTGCTCATGTCCATGAACTGCTTCACGAGGCGGTTGACCTCTTCGACCTTCGCGCCGGCGCCGGCCGCGATGCGGCGCTTGCGCGAGGCGTTCAGCAATTTGACGTCGCGGCGCTCTTTCGCCGTCATCGAATTGATGATCGCTTCCTGACGGGCGATCATCTTCTCGTTGACGTTGGCCTGCGCCATCTGCGCCTTGATCTTCTGCGCGCCGGGCAGCATGCCCATGACGCCGCCGAGGCCGCCCATCTTCTTCACTTGGCGAAGCTGGTTGCGCATGTCCTCCAGATCGAAGGTGCCCTTCTGCATCTTCGCCGCGAGCTTCTCGGCCTCGTCCTTCTCGACGACGTCCGCCGCCTTCTCGACCAGCGAGACGATGTCGCCCATGCCGAGGATGCGCGAGGCAATGCGCTCGGGATGGAAGTCTTCGAGATCTTCGAGCTTTTCGCCGACGCCGATCAGCTTGATCGGCTTGCCGGTGACGGCGCGCGCCGAGAGCGCCGCGCCGCCGCGCGCGTCGCCGTCGACGCGGGTCAGCACGATGCCGGTGATGCCGATCTGCTCGGCGAAGGCCTTGGCCACCGTGACGGCGTCCTGGCCGGTCATGGCGTCGGCGACGAGCAGCGTCTCGACCGGCTTGACGATGTCGCGCACGCGCGCGGCTTCTTTCATCAACGCGTCGTCGACATGCAGGCGGCCGGCGGTGTCGAGGATGACGACGTCATAGCCTTCGCGGCGGCCCGTGCTCATGGCGCGCGCGGCGATCATCTCGGGCGGCTCGCCCTTCACGATCGGCAGGGTGGCGACATTGGCCTGCAGGCCGAGCAGCATGAGCTGGTCCTGCGCGGCGGGGCGGTGCACGTCGAGCGAGGCGAGCAACACCTTCTTCTTCTGGCGGATCTGCAGACGCAGCGCGATCTTGGCGGCGCTGGTGGTTTTGCCCGAGCCCTGCAGGCCGACCATCATGTAGGGGACCGGCGGCGTGGCGTTGAGGTTCAGGGCGGAGGCTTCCGAGCCGAGCATGGCCGCCATC
>DASTMO010000031.1:0-3500 GCA_035714115.1 Alphaproteobacteria bacterium | reverse complement strand
TGATTCTGTCGGGCCTGCTCGACAAGCAGGAGGCACGGGTGCGCGCCGCCTATCGCGCGCAGGGCATGAAGCTGGTGCGCCGCGTCCGCGTGCCGTCGAAAGATTGGGGCGTGTGGCCGACGCTGGTCATGCGGCGCGGCTGAATTTCCAGATCGCGGAAAAGACAAAGGCCACCTCATCCTGAGGTGGCCTTTGCGGGGTGAGACATCTGGGGGGAGAGATGTCTCGGGGATCTGCGGAGGTATCGGACGCTTAAGCGGACGTTACGCGGATCTCGGTGAACGGAGCCTTAGGCGACCTGGACGGCCGGGGCTTCGTTGCTGTTCGCCGGGACGACTTCGTTCGGCGTGAAGAGGCCGGCTTCGGCAGCGACGATCTGCGGGATCGCGTTGCGGGTCAGGCCGGCGGCCTTCAGGCTGGCATCGCTCAGGGCGCTCAGCTCGTAGTAGCGGTTGCGCATCGCGCGGGCCTCGCCGACCGTGGCGGTCAGCTTGCGGTAGGCGCGGAAGAAGCCGGCGACGAAGTTGTACGCGGCGGTGAGGAGGTCGGCGCCCTTCGCGTAGGGGAGGTCGGCCGGGTTCAAATTCTGGGTCATCATGGTTCGTCTCCTTCGGGGGTAGGTCTGTGCGTTTCCTCTTTGATGACGGATATGTAAACCTCGCCCCGGTTACTGAGGAGCGACCGTTTCGCAAAACAGCTACGCGCTAAACGCATGGCTCAAACCCGCGGTTTTCTTGGGTTTTCCACGGTCTGGTCATAATCCATTCACATTTTGCGGGATGAGCCATGCACGGCATGGACGGGCGGATGCCTTGCGCGGCGGCAGTTCCGCCCTTACCTTGAAATCATCGTCTTACGGCCAAAAAAGGCCGTTTTGTCAGGAGCTTGAGCCCCGTGAACATCGCTTCGGCCTGCCGCGAGATCTACCAGGGCGACGCCGCCCTGAGCGGCCTGTTGGCCAAAGCGGCAGGTTTGCGCCTGGCTGAGCCCACCGCTGCCGCTGCGCGCGACCTGATCGCCGGATCGTTGGCGGCGCCGGACGATGTCGACAGCGGCGCCTGGCTCTCGTTGATCGCCGAGAACCCGACGCCGGCTTTGCAGGCGCAGCTTTGCGCCCTGCGCGCGGAGATGGCCAAGGGGCAGGGCGACGGCGTCGAGGACGACCCCCTGCCGACCACCCAACGCTTAGCGGCCGTGCGCCGCGAGTTGGCGGAACTCGGAGTCGACGGCTTTATCGTGCCGCGCGCCGACGAGCATCAGGGTGAATATGTCCCGCTCTTCGCGCGCCGCCTCGCCTGGCTCACCGGCTTCACCGGCTCGGCCGGCATCGCGGCGGTGCTGCCCGAGCGCGCCGCGATTTTCGTCGATGGCCGCTACACCCTGCAGGCCCAAACGGAAGTCGATGCCGCCGCTTTCGCCAGCCACCACATCACGCAGCATCCGTTGACCGAATGGCTCTCGGCCCATTTAAAGCCGGGCCAGACGCTCGGCTTCGATCCGTGGCTCCATACCGTCGAGGACGTGGCGCGCATGCGGGCGATTTGCGAGAAGGCCGGCGCAATGCTGAAGGCGCTGAGCGCCAATCCGGTCGATCGCGCCTGGACGCGCCAGCCGCCGATGCCGATCGCGCCGGTGGTGCCGTTCGACCTCGCCTTCGCTGGCCGATCGTCGGCCGAGAAGCGCGGTGAGATCGCCGCCGCGCTCACCAAGGCCGTCACTAAGGCGGTGGTCATCACCTTGCCCGACAGTCTCGCCTGGCTGCTGAATATTCGCGGCGGCGACGTCGCTTACGCGCCGCTGCCGCTCGGCTTCGCGATCCTCTATGACGACGGACGGCTCGATCTCTTCATGGATCCGCGCAAGGCCGCGCCGTCCCTGGCTGCCCATCTCGGCAACGAGGTGCGGCTCGCGCCGCGCGCCGAGTTCGCGGGCGCCTTGGCGGCGCTGAAGGGCAAGCGCGTGCAGGCCGATCCGGCTTCGGCGCCGGCCTGGGTGTTCGACCGGCTGGAAGCGGCGGGAGCGAAGATCGTCAAAGCCGCCGACCCCTGCCAGGCGCCGAAGGCCAAGAAAAGCGCGACCGAATTGGCCGGCATCCGCGTGGCCCACCTGCGCGATGGCGCGGCGCTGACGACTTTCCTCGCCTGGTTCGCGCAAACCGCCGCCAAAGGCGGATTGTCCGAGATCGCCGCCGCCGACAAGCTCGAGGAGATTCGCGCGAGGGGCGAAAATTTCCGCGGCCTCAGCTTTCCGACCATCGCGGGCGCGGGCGGCAACGGCGCCATCGTGCATTACCGCGCGACACCGGCGAGCGATAAGGGTATCGCGCAGGGGCAGATGTTCCTTCTCGATTCGGGCGCGCAATATCTCGACGGCACCACCGATGTCACGCGTACGCTGTTTGTCGGCGGCGCCAATCCGCCGAGCGATGAGCAGCGCGCAGCTTTCACGCGAGTCCTGAAGGGCCATATCGCGCTCGCCATGGCGCGCTTCCCGGTCGGCACCAGCGGCAGCCAGCTTGACGCGCTGGCGCGCATGCCGCTGTGGCAGGCCGGCATGGACTATGATCATGGCACCGGCCACGGCGTCGGTCATTACCTCAGCGTGCATGAAGGGCCGCAGCGCATCTCCAAGCTGCCCAATCGCGTCGCGCTCGAACCGGGCATGGTGATCTCGAACGAGCCCGGCTACTACAAGGCCGGCGCTTTCGGCATCCGCATCGAAAATCTCGTGGCGGTGCGCGATGCCGGCGCGGGGCCGGACGGCGTGCCCATGCTCGACTTCGAGACCTTGACCCTCGCGCCGATCGAGCGCGCCCTGATCGAGCCGGCCTTGCTGACCGCCGATGAAAAGGTTTGGATTAACGCTTATCACGCCCGCGTGAATGCGGCCTTGTCGCCGCTCGTCGATAGCGTCACTCAAGCGTGGCTTGCCGGCGCGGCGGCGCCGATTCGTTAAAAGACCGATTGCCTGCACGGGATAATGTGCAGAGTGAAAGTAAAAAACTTTCGAGTTTTCCGTCCGTTGCGTAAAAATAGCGGCGTACGTCCGGGGGGACGCATCGCCAGGCCTGGTTGCTGCGTATCAGGAATGCCTGGCCGCGAACCGGAGAACGCATGACCCTCGATGCTTATCACGCGCAGTTGGCGGAAATCCGCGGGCGGTTCGCCGCGCGGATTGCCGAGCGCGTCGCGCGGCTGCGTGAGATCGAAGGCGGCCTGGCGCATGACGATGCCGCGCGCGACGAAATGCATCGGACGCTGCACGACATCGCCGGCACGGCGCCCAGCTTGGGATTTGAGGCGCTGGGAGCCGAGGCCCGGCGTGTCGAGATGATGATCGCCGGAGCGATCAAGCCGGCGCGGTCGTTCACCGCCGACGAATTGGCTGAAATCGACAGCGGTTTGCGCCTGCTCGCCCGGGAGGCTGAACAGCTCCACGCCTCAGCCGCCACCAACTCATAGGCCAGCAACCATTGGGCCAGAAACAATCAGGCCAGAAAC
>DASTMO010000030.1:0-40363 GCA_035714115.1 Alphaproteobacteria bacterium | reverse complement strand
GGGACCGTCGTTGACCCTCGCCTTAATCTCTAGCGCCGAAAACGGCGCCGAACAACCCTGCGGACGGTTAAGAGCATGATTTTCATAGGTCTTGGCGGCAATTTGCCGTCCCGCGCCGGTTCTGCGCGCGACACGCTGACGGCGGCCCTGGCCGACCTGGCGGCGGCGGGGGTGCGGACGGTGGCCCGGTCCGGCTTTTGGGAGACGGCTCCGGTGCCGGTTTCGGACCAGCCCTGGTTCGTCAATGCCGTGGCGGCGGTCGAGACCGATCTGGAGCCGGCGGCGCTGCTGGCCCTGATGCACCGGATCGAGGCCAATTACGGCCGCGAACGGCTGGCGCTGAACGGCGCGCGGACCCTCGATCTCGACCTGCTGGCCTACCATGACCGGGTGAATCCCGGCCCGGATTCGCCGATTTTGCCCCATCCGCGCGTTCATCTGCGGGCCTTTACCCTGCGGCCGCTGGCGGAACTCGCGCCCGATTGGGTCCATCCGGCCAGCGGGGAGCCGATCGGCCGGCTCCTGGCGGCCCTGGACCCGGCCCAAGAGGCGCGCCTGCTCAAGCCGTAGCCGGGCGGCAACAGGCGTGGCCTCTGGGCCGCAAACTGGCGGTTTGCCTTGCCTTCTAGGGGCGGCGCACCTATATATCCGTTAATTCTTCCAAAGGTTTGGAGACCGACTTTCAATGGCTCGCATCACTGTCGAGGACTGCGTCCTCAAGGTTCCTAACCGCTTCGAACTGGTCCTGCTCGCCGCGCAGCGCGCGCGCGAAATCTCGTCCGGCTCGCCGCTGTCGGTGGACCGCGACAACGACAAGAATCCGGTCGTGTCGCTGCGCGAGATCGCCGACGAGACCGTTCTGGTCGACGACCTGAACGCGCATCTCGTGCAGAACCTGCAGAAGCATGTCGAGAAGGACGAGCCGGAGGAAGATAACCCCGAGCTGCTCGCCGCCGCCGGCGACGACCTGATCGGCCTCGAGACCCGCCGCAGCCTCGTCGAGGAAGAGATCGCCGACGAAGTGCTGCAGGTCGGCAACGACGCGCTGGGCATCGATGGCGGCATGGACGGCGACGACGACACGGTCGGCGCTGAAGATGCCGGCCTCGGCGACGGCGCCGATGACGCTTCGGCGGAGAGCGCCGACGAGGAGTGAATGAGAGGCAGCGCGGGCATAGCTTTCCCGTCTCGCGCTGCCGTCTTCCGGCCGCTTCTTCCGTCTCGCGCGCCAGTCTTATCGAAGACTGAATCGCGCACGCCTCGCCAAGCGGGGCTGATCAGATGATCCGTCAATTCGAACTCGTTGAACGCGTCAAGGCCTACGACCCGGCCGCGGACGAAGACGCCATCAACAAAGCCTACGTCTTCTCGATGAAGGCGCATGGCTCGCAGACGCGCGCCTCGGGCGACCCGTATTTTTCCCATCCGCTCGAAGTCGCCGGCATCCTCACCGGCATGAAGCTCGATTCGGCGACCATCGTGACGGCGCTGCTGCACGACACGGTCGAGGATACGCTCGCGACCAACGAGGAGATCGAGCGCATCTTCGGCAAGGAGATCGCCAAGCTGGTCGACGGCGTGACCAAGCTGTCGCGCATCGAGCTGCAGTCGGACCAGACCAAGCAGGCCGAGAACTTCCGCAAGTTCCTGCTCGCCATGTCGCAGGACATTCGTGTGCTGCTCGTGAAGCTGGCGGACCGCCTGCACAACATGCGCACGCTGCATTACATCAAGAACCCGGACAAGCGCCGCGCCATCGCCCGCGAGACGATGGAAATCTATGCGCCGCTCGCCGAGCGCATCGGCATGCAGGAATTCAAGGACGAGCTCGAAGACCTAGCCTTCCAGGAGATGAACCCGGAAGCGCGCGGCTCGATCATGGCGCGCCTCGGCTACTTGCGCGAGCAGGGCAGCGTGCTAGTCGGCCAGATTGTCGTCGAGCTGAAGCAGACTTTGGAGAAGGGCGGCGTCATCGCCGAGATCGAAGGGCGCGAGAAATCGCCCTATTCGATCTGGGAGAAGATGCAGCGCAAGAACGTCACTTTCGAGCAGCTCTCCGACATCATGGCCTTCCGCGTCATCGTCGGCGACGTCGGCGCCTGCTATGCGGCGCTCGGCCTGCTGCACGGCAAATATCCGGTCGTGCCCGGCCGCTTCAAGGACTACATCTCGACGCCTAAACCCAATGGTTATAGGTCGCTGCATACCGGCGTGATCGGTCCGCTGCGCCAGCGCATCGAGATCCAAATCCGCACGCGCGAGATGCACGACGTCTCCGAGCGCGGCGTCGCGGCGCACTGGCAATATAAGCAGGGCGGCGAGAGCGAGGGCACGGAAGGCAAGCAGTACCGCTGGCTGCGCGAGCTGCTCGACATTCTCGACCAAGCCTCGAACCCGGAAGAATTCCTCGAGCACACCAAGCTCGAGATGTTCAAGGACCAGGTCTTCTGCTTCACGCCGAAGGGCGACCTGATCAACCTGCCGCGCGGCGCGACCCCGGTCGACTTCGCCTATGCCGTGCACTCGGAAGTGGGCGACCATACTGTCGGGGCCAAGGTCAACGGGCGCATCGTGCCGCTCAAGACCGAGCTGTCGAACGGCGACCAGGTCGAGATCATCACCTCGCGCGCCCAGTCGCCGTCGCCGACCTGGGAGAGCTTCGTCGTCACCGGCAAGGCGCGCTCCCATGTGCGCCGCTTCGTGCGCAATCGCGAGCGCCAGGAATATGTCTATCTCGGCCGCGCGATCCTCGAGAAAGCCTTCGACCAGGAAGGCTACGAATATTCCGACAAGGCGCTGAAGGGCGTGCTGAAGATCTTCAAGGCCGACGCGCCGGAAGACCTCATCGCCGCGGTCGGCGCCGGCAACCACAGCGGGCGCGAAGTGGTGCGCGCCGTGTTCCCCGGCATCAAGGACAAGGGCAAGGCGACGCTCAATCCGGCGACGACGGGCGACAATGTCGTGCCGCTGGCGCCGCGCCGCGGCAAGAAGGTCGAGAAAGACGGCAAGGCCAAGAAGGGCTACGCCGTTCCGCTGCAGGGGCTGATCCCCGGCATGGCCGTGCATTACGCCGGCTGCTGCCATCCGCTGCCGGGCGACCGCGTCGTCGGCATCGTCACCCAAGGCAAGGGCGTGACGATCCACACCATCGATTGCCCGACGCTCGAAAGCTTTGCCGAGATGCCCGAGCGCTGGATCGACGTGGCCTGGAATCCGGCCGAGGTCGGTACGCAGCACCATGTCGGCCGCATCAAACTGGTCGTCATCAACGAGCCGGGCGCGCTGTCGAGTCTCTCGACCGTCATCGCCAAGAATCTCGGCAATATCCTCAATCTGAAGATCACGCACCGCTCGACCGACTTCTTCGAGATGATCATCGATGTCGAGGTCGACGATCTGAAGCATCTCACCAACATCATCGCCGCCTTGCGCGCGACGCCGGCCATCAATTCGGTCGAGCGCGCGCGCGGCTGAGAAGTTCCATGGGCAAGCTGCGTCTCGGCGTCAACATCGACCACGTCGCGACCATCCGCAACGCGCGCGGCGGGCTGCATCCAAACCCGGTGCGCGCGGCGCATCTGGCGGCGCAGGCGGGGGCGGACGGCATCACCGCGCATCTGCGCGAAGATCGTCGCCATATTTCCGACGCCGACATCGTCGCCCTGGTGCGCGACATCAAGCTGCCGCTGAACCTGGAGATGGCGGCGACCGACGAGATGCTCGCCATCGCGCTCAAGCACAAGCCGCACGCCGCCTGCATCGTCCCGGAAAAGCGCGAGGAGCGCACCACCGAGGGCGGCCTTGACGTGCGTCAAGAACGTCTCGTGCGCTATGTCTCTGCCTTGAGCCAGGCCGGCATCCGCGTCTCGCTCTTCATCGAGCCGGATCCTTACGCGCTCGACGCCGCCAAGGCGCTCGGCGCGCCGGTCGTCGAGCTGCATACCGGCGCCTATTGCGAAGCTTTCAGCGAAGACCCGACAGGTCCGGCGATGCGCGAGCAGCTCAAGCGCATCGAGACGGCGGCGGCCCATGCCGCCAAGATCGGCCTGGAATGCCATGCCGGCCACGGTCTCGGCTTCGACAGCGTCGGTCCCATCGCGGCGATCCCGACCATCGTCGAGCTGAACATCGGCCATTTCCTGGTCGGCGAGGCGATTTTCATCGGCCTGGAAGCGGCCATCGCCAAAATGCGCGCGCTGATGGACGCGGCGCGGGCCGGCGCGCAGGCCAAAAGCGCATGATTATCGGGATCGGCAGCGACCTGATCGACATCAGGCGCATCGAGAAGACGCTCGAGCGTTACGGTTCGCGTTTCGTCGAGCGCATCTTCACCGAGACCGAACAGGCGAAATCCGAAGGCCGCATGCTGCGCGCCGCCAGCTACGCCAAGCGCTATGCCGCCAAGGAGGCCTGCTCCAAGGCGCTCGGCACCGGCTTTCGCAAGGGCGTGTTCTGGCGCGACATGGGCGTTGTCAATCTGCCGTCCGGCAAGCCGACGCTGAAGCTGACCGGCGGGGCGGCCGAGCGCCTGGCCGCCCTGCTGCCGCCCGGCATGGTCGCAGATATCGAATTGAGCATGACCGACGAGCCGCCGATGGCCCAGGCCATCGTGATCATTTCGGCACGTCCCGTGGCTGAGGCTGGGCAGTGAACGTGTTCGGGCGGCTTGACAGGCCCGGCCGCGAAGGGCTTGATGGCGCGGTGTTTTTGGCCGATTCCCGTTCTCGGCCGTGTCTGGGGTGCGCGTCGTGACCGCGCGCGCTTGCATCCCTTACGTGCGGTGGTTGTCGTGCACGAGTCCAATCGGCTGTCCTCGATGAAGAAAGCCCAGTCCGGCGGCTGGTTCGATACCATCCGCACCGTCATCTACGCCTTCCTGCTGGCGATGACGATCCGCACCGTGGCCTACGAGCCGTTCAACATCCCGTCGGCCTCCATGGTGCCGACGCTGCTGATCGGCGACTATCTCTTCGTCTCGAAATATTCCTACGGCTACAGCCGCTACTCGCTGCCGCTCGGCCTCGACCTGTTCTCGGGCCGCGTGCTGTTCAACGAGCCGAAGCGCGGCGACGTCGCCGTGTTCAAGTTGCCGCGCGACAACAAGACCGACTACATCAAGCGCATCATCGGCCTGCCTGGCGATCGCATCCAGGTCACGGACGGCATCCTCCATGTCAACGGCGCGCCGGTGAAGCGCGAGCGCGTCGGCAACTACATCGAGGTCGAGGCCAACGGCAACAGCGCCTATCGCACGCTGTTCAACGAGACGCTGCCCGAGGGGCGCGTCCATCCGATCATCGAGATCACCGACGCCGGCATCTTCGACAACACGCCGGAGTTCGTCGTGCCAGCCGGCCATTACTTCATGATGGGCGACAACCGCGACAACTCGATGGACAGCCGCGCGCGCTTCGAAGTCGGCTATGTGCCGGCCGAAAATCTCGTCGGCCGTGCCGAGTTCCTGTTCTTCTCGTCGAACGGTTCGGCGGCGCTGTGGGAGATCTGGAAATGGCCGTCGGCCATCCGCTTCTCCCGCCTGTTCACGAAAATCCGCTGACGGTGGCGGACGCGCTGTCTTCTAAACCTTCGCGCAACGCCGGCGGACGTGCGTCTGCGAGCAAGAATGGCGGCAAGGCGAAAAGCCCAGCCGCGAACTACGCCAAGCTCGGCGAGTTGCTCGGCCATAGCTTCGCCAAGCCCGCATTGCTGACCGAAGCGCTGACCCATCGCAGCGCCACCGGCGCCAATGGTCCTTACCGCTACGGCTACGAACGCCTTGAATTCCTCGGCGACCGCGTTCTCGGTCTGGTCATCGCTGATCTGCTGCTCGAGCGCTTTCCGACCGAATCCGAAGGCGCGCTGGCCGGGCGCTTCAATGCGCTGGTGCAGGGCGAGACCTTGGCCGATGTCGCCGCCGAGATCGACCTTGGCGCGCATCTGATCATGGCGCCGGGCGAGGAGCAGGCCGGCGGGCGCGAGAACAAGAGCATCCTGTCGGATGTTTGCGAGTCGGTGATCGCCGCGCTTTATCTCGACGGCGGCCTGCCGGCGGCGCAGCAGTTCATCCGCCGCTATTGGACGCCGATGCTCATCCATGCCAAGCGCCCCAAGCGCGACGGCAAGACCCGGCTGCAGGAATGGGCGCAGAGCCGCGCCTTGCCGCTGCCCGATTACACGACGCTGTCGCGCGAGGGCCCGCCGCACAATCCGATCTTCGCCGTGCGCGTGAAGGTGCTCGGTGCCGGCGAAGCCGAAGGGCAGGGCAGTTCCAAGCGCATGGCCGAACAAGCGGCGGCGGACGCGCTGCTCGCCCATCTCGATCCCACAGGACTATCTCAATGACTTCCCCTGAGAATATGCGTTGCGGCTTTGTCGCCCTGGTCGGCGCGCCGAACGCCGGCAAATCGACGCTGATGAACCGTCTGGTCGGCGCGAAGCTGTCCATCGTCACGCCCAAGGTGCAGACGACGCGCTCGCGCATCACCGGCATCGCCATCGAAGGCGATGCGCAGCTCGTCTTCGTCGACACGCCCGGCATTTTCGAGCCGAAGCGTCGCCTGGACCGCGCCATGGTCACGGCGGCCTGGGCGGGCGTCGCCGACGCCGACGCTGTCGTGCTGCTGGTCGATGCCGGCCGCGCCGTGAAGGCGCAGGGCCATCTCGATCCCGACACGGCCCGCATCGTCGAGGGCTTCAAGCGCGACAATCGCTCGGCCATTCTGGCGCTCAACAAGATCGACACGGTCGAGCGTGGCGACCTGCTGACACTCACTGAAGCGCTGAACAAGCTTTATCCCTTCAGCGAGACCTTCATGCTGTCAGCGCTGACCGGCGACGGCATCGTCGATCTGCGTCAGCGTCTCGCCGCGCTGGTGCCGCAGGGGCCGTGGCTTTATCCGGAAGACCAACTCTCCGACATTCCGCTGCGCTTGCTCGCCGCCGAGATCACGCGCGAGCAGGCCTTCTTGCAGCTGCATCAGGAATTGCCCTATGCCCTCACGGTGGAAACCGAGAATTGGGAAGAGCGCAAGGACGGTTCGGTGAAGGTCGATCAGGTCGTCATTATCGGCCGCGAGAACCACAAGGCGATGGTGCTCGGCAAGGGCGGCGCGCGCCTGAAGGCCATCGGCACGGCGGCGCGAAAGTCGCTGACGGATCAACTCGGGCGCACCGTGCATCTGTTCCTGCATGTCAAAGTGCGCGAGAATTGGCAGGATAAGCCCGAGCATTACAGCGCCATCGGGCTTGATTTCGAAGAATAGGATCTAGGCCAGCATGGACTGGACGGATGAGGGCATCGTCATCGCGGCGCGCAAGCACGGCGAGAGCGCGGTGATCCTCAGCCTGCTGACGCGCGATCATGGCCGCCATGCCGGCTTGGTGCGCGGCGGCGCTTCGGCTCGCGTGCGCGGCGTCTATCAGACCGGCAATCTGGTCACCGCACATTGGCGCGGCCGCCTCGAAGAGCATCTCGGCAGCTATTCTTGCGAGCTCGCGCGCGGCTATGCCGGGCCGCTGCTCGACGACGCCAACCGGCTCGGCGCGCTCAACGCCTTCTGCGCTCTGTTGGAGCGTGCGCTGCCCGAGCGCGAGCCGCATCCGGCGCTGTTCGAGGATAGCCTGCACCTGCTCGATCTTCTCAGCCTACCGGCAAATGACAGCCAATGGGCGCCCGCCTATGTGCGCTGGGAAATGGCGCTGCTGCGCGACATGGGCTATGGCCTCGATCTCGAATCCTGCGCCATCACCGGCGAGACGGACGGGCTGGCCTATGTCTCGCCCAATACCGGGCGGGCGGTGACGGCCCAAGCCGGCGAGCCGTGGCGCGAAAAACTGTTGAAGCTGCCGGACTTCCTGCAGGAGAACGGCGAGGGCCATGACGGGGCCGATCCGGCTGCGGTGCGCGACGGGCTTGCGCTGACCGGCTGGTTCCTGGAACGGCACGTCTTCGCCCCGCAGAACCTCAATTTGCCGGCGGCGCGGGCGCGATTTGTTGAAGCCTTCCGCTGATTTTTGACTATATATAGCGTCCGTTTCGTCTCATTTCGCGACCCGAGCTCATGGCCAAGAAGCCCACCGCCGCCGCCGTTCCGCAAAAGATCATCGAATCGCCGCTCGCCGGCGCGCTGGGCGACCGCTACCTGTCCTACGCGCTGTCGACCATCATGTCGCGTTCGCTGCCCGACGTGCGCGACGGCCTGAAGCCGGTCCACCGCCGCCTGCTGTACGCCATGCGGCTGCTCAATCTCGATCCGACCACCGGCTTCAAGAAATGCGCCCGCGTCGTCGGCGACGTCATCGGTAAATATCACCCGCACGGCGACGTGGCGGTCTATGACGCCATGGTGCGCCTGGCGCAGGATTTCGCCGTGCGCTATCCGCTGGTCGACGGCCAGGGCAACTTCGGCAATATCGACGGCGATAACGCGGCGGCCATGCGTTACACCGAAGCGCGCCTGACCGCAGTCGCCGCCCAATTGCTCGACGGGCTGGACGAGGACGCGGTGGATTTCCGTCCGACCTATGACGGCGAAGAGCATGAGCCGCTGGTGCTGCCGGCGGCCTTCCCGAATCTGCTGGCCAACGGCTCGAACGGCATCGCCGTCGGCATGGCGACCAGCATCCCGCCGCACAATGTCGGCGAAATCTGCGATGCCTTGCAACATCTGATCAAGACGCCGAACGCCACCATCGCCAAGCTCGTCGATCTGATGCCCGGCCCGGACTTCCCGACCGGCGGCGAATTGGCCGAATCGCGCGAATCCATCGTCGAAGCCTATAAGACCGGCCGCGGCTCCTTCCGCGTGCGCGCCAAATGGGCCAAGGAAGATCTGCCGCGCGGCCTTTACCAGATCGTGGTGACGGAGATTCCGTTCCAGGTGCAGAAGTCGCGCCTGATCGAGAAGATCGCCGTGCTCTTGGAGACCAAGAAGCTGCCGCTGCTCGCCGACATCCGCGACGAATCGGATGAGAACGTGCGCGTGGTGCTGGAGCCCAAGACCGGCGCGGTCGATCCCGAGATGCTGATGGAAAGCCTGTTCCGCCAGACCGATCTCGAATCGCGCATTTCGCTCAACATGAACGTGCTCGACGCCAACCAGGTGCCGCGCGTCATGGATTTGAAGGAAGTGCTGCAGGCCTTCCTCGATCATCGCCATGTCGTGCTGGTCCGCCGCAGCAATCATCGCCTCGGCAAGATCGAGAACCGCCTCGAAGTGCTCGAAGCCTATCTCGCGGCCTATCTGAACCTCGATCTCGTGATCAAGATCATCCGCACCGAGGACGAGCCCAAGCCCGTCCTGATGAAGAAGATCAACATCAACGAGAATCAGGCCGAAGCGATCCTCAACATGCGCTTGCGCGCCTTGCGCAAGCTGGAGGAGATGGAGATTCGCGGCGAGCACAAGGAATTGTCCGCCGAACGCAAGGGCATCCAGGCTCTGCTGAAAAGCGAAGATCTGCGCTGGAAGGCGATCTCCGACGAGATCGCCGACATCAAGACGAAGTTCGGCCCCAAGACGACGCTCGGCAAGCGCCGCACGGAGCTGGGCGAGGCGCCCTCGGCCGTGGTGATCCCGATCGATATCGCCATCGAGAAGGAAGACATCACCATCGTCATCTCGGACAAGGGATGGGTGCGCGCCTTCAAGGGCCACATGGAGGACACCTCCGACATCAAGTACAAGGAAGGCGACCGCGAGAAGTACATCCTCAAGGCCTCGACCACCGACAAGCTGGTGATCTTCGGCACCAACGGCCGCTTCTACACCATCGGCGGCGACAAGCTGCCGCCGGGGCGCGGCAACGGCGAGCCGATCCGCCTGATGGTCGATCTGTCGAACGACCATGACATCGTCACGGCCTTCATCCATCAGCCGGGCCGCCGCCTGCTAATCGCCTCGTCCGACGGTCGCGGCTTCATCGTCGGCGAGGACGACGTGCTGGCCCAGACGCGCTCGGGCAAGCAGGCGCTCAACGTGTCGGGCGATGTCGAGGCGCGCGTCTGCACCGTGGTGGAGGGCGATTTCGTCGCCGTCATCGGCGAGAACCGCAAGCTGCTGCTGTTCCCGCTGGAGCAGTTGCCCCAGATGACGCGCGGTCGCGGCCTGACCTTGCAGAAGTACAAGGATGGCGGCCTGTCGGACGCCAAGACCTTCACGCGCAAGAATGGCCTGACTTGGATGATCGGGCCGCAGCAGCGCGGCGAGACGCAGATCAAGGAATGGATCGGCGAGCGCGCTCAGGCCGGCCGTCTGCCGCCCAAGGGTTTCCCGAAGTCCAATCGCTTCAGCTGATTAAAGCTTAAGGGGTTTCCAGCCGTCGGGGCCGAGTGCTTCGAGCGGCTGGAAGCGCGCCTTGTACGCCATCTTCGGCGTCTCAGCGATGAGATAGCCGAGATAGACGTAGGGCAGGCCTTCGGCCTGCGCCCGGCGCACCAGATCCAAGATCATATAGCTGCCGAGACTGCGCTCGTCTTCATCGGGCGCGAAGAAGCTGTAGACCGCCGACAGGCCGTCGGCGACGCGGTCGGTCAGCATCGCGGCATGCAGCACGCCGTCCTGGCCGCGATATTCCACTACATGGCTGTCGACCGGGCTGTCCTCGATCATGGCGGTGTAGTCGCTGCGCGTCATGCGGTCCATGCCGCCGGCCTCGCTCGAGCCGGGCTCGTCCTTGGCTTCGGCGCTGGCGTGGCGCGTCTTCTGATAGCGCGAGAAGAGGGCGAACTGCTCGGCGGTGGCGAGCGCCGGCAAGAGCCGTCCAGTCAGATCGGCGTTGCGCTTGAGGATGCGGGCGAAGCTGCGGCGCGGCGAGAAATCGCGGGCGACGATGCGCACCGGCATGCAGGCGTCGCAATCGGCGCAGGCCGGGCGGTAGATGAAGCCATGGCTGCGGCGAAAGCCGGCGGCGCAGGCGGCGTCATAGATCTCCTGCGCGCCGTCGCCATCCAACTCGGCGGCGATGCTGCGCTCGTGGCGGCCGGGCAGGTAGGGGCAAGGCCGCGCGCGCGTGCTGTGGAAGAATTGCAGGGGGCCGGGTCTATCGCCGCTCATGGCCTAAGTCTGCCACGGCGCGGCGGGCGGTTAAAGGCCCGGAAAACTCTAGCGGACGACGCTGGGGCCGACGCGGGTAACCGGCGGCGGGGCCGGCGGGGCGGCGGGAGCGGCGGCCTGGCTGCCGGTTCCCGCGACGCTCGGATCGCTCAGCAGGACGATGCTGAGGCGGCGGTTGCGCGGGGAGGCCGGCTCGTTCGGCAGCAGCGGGTCGTTGTCGGCGCGGCCGACGACCTGTTTGACGCGCGCCGGATCGAGGCCGGTGTCGGTCAGCATGCGGCGGGCGGCCTGGGCGCGGTCGGAGGACAGCTCCCAGTTGGTGTAGTTGGAATTGCGCGAATAGGGCGTCGAATCGGTGTGGCCGGAGATCGCCAGCTTGTTCGGCAGCTTGGCGATGACCTTCTCGATCTCGCCGAGCAGCTTCTTGGTGCTCTCCTGCGGCACGGCCGAGCCGAGCGCGAACATCGACATCTTGTCCTGGTCGACGATCTGGATGCGCAGGCCTTCCGGCGTGCGGTCGACGATGACGCTGTCGGCCAGCGCCTTCAGCTCGGGAATTTCCTGGATCGCCTGGCGCAGTTCTTTCTCCGCGCCGGCGAAGGCTTCGTTCTCGCGCTTGGCGCGCAGGCGCTGCAGGTCTTCGGAATTGTCGTCTTCGCCGAGCTTGGCCTTGGCCTTTTCGGCTTCATCGAGATCGCCGCCGGCGCCCGGGCTTTCGCCATCGAGCGGCTGGGTCATCTCCGATTCGGCCGGCGGGGTGGGCATGGCGAGGCTGACCGCCGAGCCGAGGCGGCGCATCGAGCCGTCGCGGGTCAGGGTCTGGCCGCCGAGCACGCCGCCCGAGCCGCTGGTGTTCTTGGAGACGCTGTTGGGCGCGAAATAGTCGGAGATGCCCTTGCGCTGCTCTTCCGTGGTGGCGTTGAGCAGCCACAGCAGCAGGAAGAACGCCATCATCGCCGTCACGAAGTCGGCATAAGCCACCTTCCAGGCGCCGCCATGATGGCCGCCGTGGCCCTTCTTGACGCGCTTGATGATGATGACGGGCGCGTTGGTCGCGGCCATGGCGTGTTCTCGCGGGCTCGGTTAGACCGCCGGCACGGCCTGCACGGCCGCTTCGACTTCGTAGAAGGTCGGGCGGACGTTCGACAGCAGAGCCTTGCGCGCGAACTCGACCGAGACGGACGGCGCGTAGCCGTTCATATGGGCGAGCAGGGCGACCTTGATGCATTGGTAGTATTTCGTTTCGGCGTTGTAGACCGCCTTCAGGCTGCTGGCGATCGGGCCGATGAAGCCGTAGGCCATCAACACGCCGAGAAAGGTACCGACGAGCGCGCCGCCGATCAGGTGGCCGAGCACGGCCGGCGGCTCGGTGATCGAGCCCATGGTGTGAATGACGCCGAGCACGGCGGCGACGATGCCGAGGGCGGGGGTCGCGTCGGCGACGGCCTGGATCGCGTCGGAAACAGCGGTCGCCTCGTGATGGTGCGTCTCGATTTCCTCATCGAGCAGCGTCTCCATCTCATGAGCGTTTTCCGAACCGAGCACCATCATGCGCAGATAGTCGGTCATGAAGGTCATGGCGTGATGGTCGGCGAAGAACTTGGGGAAGCGCTTGAACAGGTCGCTTTCCTCCGGGTTCTCGATATGCGCTTCGAGGGCGAGCATGCCCTTCGACTTGGCCAGCTTGAAGATGGTGAACAGCAGGCTGAGGAGCTCCAGGTAGGAGTCCTTGTTGTATTTCGCGCCCTTGAGCAGTGTGCCGAAGGCCTTGCCGGTCTTGGCCAGCACGGGCTTCGGGTTGGAGATGACGAAGCTGCCGATCGCGGCGCCGCCGATGATGATGAATTCGAACGGCTGCCAGAGCACGTCCATATGGCCGCCGGCGCCGATGTAGCCGCCGAAAACGCAGCCCAGAACGATGATGGTTCCGACGATAAAGAGCATGATGACCCGGCGGCTTAGAGGGATGACCGCCTGAGTGTCGCCGGATTTGGTTAAGAAGCCGTTTATGTGGGCCGGCTCAAGTCCTTGATCCGGCTCAAGCCTTTGGCCGAAATTCGGCTAATTTTGGCCGGGCGCGAGCGCTTATGGCGCGGGTGCAAGCACCAGGCGCTGCGGCGCGGCGGGTTGGCGCGGCAGGGTCAGATACTCGACGTCGCGCCAGCGCCGCGTCAGGTCGGCGTAATGGCGCGAGACCACGTTGCCCGACTGGCCGCCCGCGATCATGAAGCGCGAGCGTTCCAGATCGGCCAGATCGTAGAGCGCGCGCAGGCTCGGCCCATGGACATGGGCGAAGGGATCCTGCGGATCGCGGATCGTCGTCGAGCCGCGGTTGACGGTCGAATCGTCGCCCGGCGTGGCGATTGCCGCGTCGGCAAGCTCGCTCAGCAGCGGCACGCGCGACAGCACGCGGTTGGCGAGCGGCGCGACATGCGCTTCGCCCCAACGCCAGGCGGCGGGATCTGCGCCGTATTGAACCGCGAGCTTGTCCATGGCGGAGATGAAGCCGCGCTGCGCCAGGCTTTCGCAGCTTTCCTCTTCCGGCGTGGTGACGTCGTCGCACCAGGCGCGGTCCTCGCGCAGCACGTTGGCGATGAAGGCGGGCGAGAGCCGCCAATAGGGCGCGAACAGCGGTCCCAATTCGTCGGCGGCGATCAGCGGCGTCAGTTCGCGCAGCCAGGCGTTGAAGATCAGCGGCTCGGGCCGCTCCATCGCCATCTCGCCGTTCCAGCTTTCGAGCAGCTTGAGCGCGGCGCCGTAGCGGCCTTCGGCGAGCGGCATGGCGCGCAGCGCGGGCAGCAGCAGCGGCAGCAGGGTCGGCGGCGTCAGGCTGCGCACATCGCCTTGCAGGCGCGCCATGTCGGCCATGTCGTGGCTCGGCGCGGCGGCGAGAACTTCGTCGATGCGGCGGATGCGGAAGTCTTCCGGCCATTCGCGCCCGAGCGGATAGGCATAGCCCGGGCCGACGACGCGGTTGTTGGCGTTGGCGATCTGGCCCTTCGCCGGATTGTAAAGCTGCGGCAGCTCTTCGAAGGGGATGAAGCCGGTCCAGTCGTAGTCGCCGGTCCAGCCCGGCGCGGGATAGAGCCCTTCGCCGCTCTTGCGCACAGGCACGCGGCCGGCGACGTAGAAGCCGATGTTTCCGTCGATATCGGCGTAGGCGATGTTCTGCTGCGGCGAATGGAAGAAGCTGAGGGCATTCGTGAAGCTCGACCAGTCGCGTGCGCGGTTGAGGCGATAGAGCGCCTGGGCGGTGCGGTCGTCGGCGCGCAGGCCGGCGGCGGCGAAGGCGAGCACGTCGCCGGCGGGCATGCCGTCCAGCGTTTCACTGAGCAGGTCGCTCATCACCGGGCCGTGGCGCGTCTCGCGCACCTCCAGCGTCTCGGCATCGGCGCCGCGCACCTTGATGGTCTCGCGGCGCGTCTTGAACGGTTCCGAGCCGCCCGGCACGAGATAGCGCATGGCGTCGGCCGGATCGGTGCGCTCGACGAAGAGATCCTGCACGTCCGATCCCGTAGTGGTGAAGCCCCAGGCGACGCGCGCATTGTGGCCTAACACATGGAAAGGCACACCCGGCGCTGTGACGCCCGACACGCTGAGACCCGGCGCGTCGATGCGCGCGAGATACCAGACGGACGGCAGCTCGATGCCGAGATGCGGGTCGTTGGCGAGCAGCGGCTTGCCGCTGGCGGTGCGCTGACCGGCGAGCACCCAGCTGTTGGAGGCAGTGGCCGGGCCGAGCCAGTCGGGCAATTGTGCCGCCAGGCCGGCGGCGATGCTGTTCTGCAAGGGCAGGGGCTGCGCCGCGTAATCGGGATGCTTTTCGGGGACGTCGGCTTGCTGCTGCGCTTCGATTGTGACCGGGCTATTGGCCGAGGGCTTGTCGAGCAACTGTTCGAGTTGCTGGGGCGAAAGGCGCGTGGCGAGGCGCTGGCGCGCCAGCTCGCTGCGCCAATCGCCCGACAGGCGCAGCGTCATCAACTGCCCCCAAACCAGCGAATCGGCGGGCTTCCATGGCTCAGGGCGGAGGCCGAGAATATAGAACTCGACCGGCCAAGCGCCCTTATGGCCGTTGATGTAGGCGTTCACGCCCATGGCATAGGAATCGAGCGCGGCGCGCACCTCGGGATCGAGGCCGGCGTAAATCTGTTCGGCGAGGCGGTAGGTGCCGAGCGTGCGCATCAGCCGGTCGATGCCGAGAGTCTGGCGGCCGAGCGCTTCGGAGAGGCGCCCCGATCCGAAGCGGCGCATCGCTTCCATCTGCCACAGGCGATCCTGGGCATGGACGAAGCCGAGCGCGAAATAAGCATCGGCCTGGCTGCGCGCGCGAATGAAGGGGACGCCATCGGCGTCGCGATCGACGGCGACGGCTTCACGCAGGCCGGGCAGCGCGAGGCGGCCTTCGGTTTGCGGCAGGGACGATTGCAGGAAGAACCAGAAGACCGCGCCGCCGAAGGCCGTGACGGAAATCAGGCTCGCCAAGAGTCCGATAAGCCAGCGGCCGAGCCTGCGCGGAAAGGACATGTATACCCTTGGGGCGGCGCTCAGCCGCCGGATTTCAGTCGTTTGGCCGCGTCGATCGCGCCGTAAGTCAGGATGCCGTCGGCGCCGGCGCGCTTGAAGCAGGCGAGCGTCTCCATCAGCGCCTTGTCGCCGTCGAGCCAGCCATTGGCGGAGGCGGCCTTGAGCATCGCCCATTCGCCGCTGACGTGATAGGCGAAGGTCGGCAGCTTGAAGGCGTCTTTCACGCGCCACAGCACGTCGAGATAAGGCAGGCCCGGTTTCACCATCACCATGTCGGCGCCTTCGGCGATGTCGAGCGCGGTTTCGCGCAGCGCTTCGTCGCCGTTCGCCGGATCCATCTGATAGGTCTGTTTGCCCTTGAGGCCGAGCGCCGTGCCGGAGCCGACAGCGTCGCGGAACGGGCCGTAGAAGGCCGAAGCGTATTTCGCCGAATAAGCGAGGATCTTCACATGGGTGAAGCCTTGCGCTTCGAGCGCGTCGCGGATCGCGCCGACGCGGCCATCCATCATGTCGGACGGGGCGATGACGTCGCAGCCGGCCTCGGCCTGCACGAGCGACTGGCGGATCAGCGCGGCGATGGTTTCATCGTTGATCACTTCGCCGCCGCGCAGGATGCCGTCCTGGCCGTGGCTGGTGAAGGGATCGAGCGCCGCGTCGCAGATGACGCCGATGGCGGGGTGCGCCGCCTTGATGGCGCGCACGGCCTGGCAGACGACGTTCGCGGAGTTGAAAGCCTCGCGACCGTCTTCGGTCTTGAGCGCAGGATCGACGACGGGGAAGACGGCGATGGCCGGGATGCCGAGCGCCGCAGCTTCGCCGACGGCTTCGACGGCGCGCTTCACGCTGTAGCGCACGACGCCGGGCATGGACGGGACGGGCGTCTCGGCGGCGTCGCCGGCCTGCACGAAGATCGGCCAGATCAAGTCGTTGACCGAGAGCTGGGTCTCGCGCATCAGGCGGCGCGACCAGTCGTCGCCGCGCATCCGGCGCAGGCGCGTGCGCGGATAGGCGCCGAGCGGAGCCTTTTCGGATCCGGCACTCTGGGGCAGTCCGTCGAGAATGGCGCGAATATTCATGGGTCGACCTCGGGCGGCATCCTATGTCGTTCGGCCTAGCATTACAATAAAAGCCATGCGGCTCAGGCCTTTGCCGGACGATTTTTCAAGCCTCGAATCACGCCTGCACTCTCTCGTATGCAAGGAAAAATTAAGAAATAAGCCCGGATACTGAAAGCCTGTCGGAGTCCTGATTCCGGCCCCATCGTCAGATTCAAAGCCGAGGCAAGCCGTGACCCATCCTTACCGCGACGCGATCTTTCTCATCGAACGCCTGCATCGCCATTTCCTCGAAGTGGTGAAGGTCGAGCTCGACCGCGCGAACATCGAAGACATCAACAACGTTCAGGCTCTGATCCTCTACAACATCGGCCAGGAAGAGCTGACGGTCGGCGAGCTGACCAACCGCGGCTACTACCTCGGCTCGAACGTCTCCTATAACGTGAAGAAAATGGTCGAGAACGGCTATCTCGCCAACGAGCGTTCGACCCACGACCGCCGTTCGGTGCGCCTGCGCTTGAGCCCCAAAGGGCTTGAGCTGCTGACCCGCATGTCGGAAATGTTCACCCGCCAGATCGCCGCGCTCGGCGACGCCAACATCACCGAGGCGGGCCTCAAGGATATGATCAGGCAGCTGCAGGTGCTCGAGCAGTTCTGGACGCGCCAGCAGGCCATCGCCTCACGCCGTCCGGCCAATTTCGGCACCGCCGCCGCCTAAGCGCAGCCGGAGGGATCGATGGACGGCCGTTTTGCCAGCGGCGCCTCTGAAGCCATCGTCGAGTTTCATCGGCTCGGCCGGGCGACGAAGGTCTCCGCCCTCGATCCCGTCAGCCTCACCGAAGTGTCGATCGTCGCGCCGTCAGGCCTCGGCGAGCGCCAGATGACCGACAGCGTGCTGCGCAAGCTCGATTACGTGATGTCGCGCGCCCGCTCTTGAGCGCGGCGCTCGCGGCCTAACGCCGCGTCTTCTTGCCGCGGCCGCTGTGGCCGAGCCCCATGGATTTGGCGAAAGCCGCGCGCTGCGCCGCATAGTTCGGCGCCACCATGGGGTAATCGCTCGGCAGATCCCATTTGCGCCGATAATCCTCGGGCGTCATGCCATAGACGCTGCGCAGATGCCGCTTGAGCATCTTCAGCTTCTTGCCGTCTTCGAGGCAGACGATGTAGTCGGGCGTGACCGAGCGGCGGATCGGCACCGCCGGCGGCTTCGCCATGCCGGCATCCTGGCTGTCCGAGAGCAGGTCGGCGAGCGCGCGATGGACGACGCGGATCAGGTCGGGAATGGCCGAACTGGGCAGGGTGTTCTTGCCGACATAGGCCGTGACGATGGCGCTCGCCAGGCTCAGCAGATCGGGCGTCGAGAGAGGCGGGCGTTCGCGGTCGTTGGGCATCGTGGACTTTCGTGGCGGCCCGACGGTCTGGCCCGCGGCGTCTCTAGAATTGGCCGCAGTCTTTGCCCTAGCTGTTATTTCCTGTCAATTCGACTCTAGTTATAAATAATCAAACTATACATTCTATTGTATGCAGTTATTGGTTGTGTAAGGAAAATATTTAAAATATTAACCATAATTACTATCGTATTTTATGGAATTACTATGCGCGCAGTGGGCAGCGCCAAAGCCCGATTTTGCTAGGGTTTGCGTGCCATCCCGACAGGTAGTGGCGCGCTGGCGCGGTCTTCCGACATATGGTATCTAACGCCCTCCGTATTACGGCGCGTTTTAAGGATTTCCGGCGACCATGTCCGAAGCCACCATCGCATTCGCATCCGACCATGGCGGATACGATCTGAAGCAGCTTTTGCTCGAAGACCTTCGCGCCAAGGGCTTCGACGTGCTTGATCTCGGCACCAACGGTCCCGACTCGGTGGACTATCCCGATTATGCCGCGCTGATGGCCAAGGCGATCGCCGACGGCAAGGCCGGCCGCGGCGTTCTTCTCTGCGGCAGCGGCATCGGCATCAGCATCGCCGCCAACCGCTATCCGCATATCCGCGCCGCGCTCGTCCATGACGGGCTGACCGCGCGCCTGTCCCGCCTGCACAACGACGCCAACGTGATCGCCATGGGCGGCCGCATCCTCGGCATCGAGTTGGCCAAGGACTGCCTGGATATTTTCCTGAACACGAAATTCGAAGGCGGGCGCCACGAGCGGCGCGTCGCCAAGATGTCCCACGCCGGTTGAGCGGGCAGGGACGGACAATCCACCAAGAGGTCAGTGCCTGATGAGTGCGAGCGTGAAAGCCGGTTCCAATCTCGACCGTTTCTTCCAGCAGAGCCTGGAGGACAAGGATGCGGCGCTGTTCGACGCGATCCGCGGCGAATTGAAGCGCCAGCAGACGCAGATCGAGCTGATCGCGTCGGAGAATATCGTCTCGCGCGCGGTGCTCGAAGCGCAGGGCACGGTGCTGACCAACAAATACGCCGAAGGCTATCCGGGCAAGCGCTACTACGGCGGCTGCGAATATGTCGACGTCGTCGAGCAACTCGCCATCGATCGCGCCAAGCAGCTGTTCTCCTGCGAATACATCAATGTGCAGCCGAACTCGGGCAGCCAGGCCAACCAGGCGGTGTTCTTCGCCCTGGCCAAGCCGGGCGACACGATCCTCGGCATGTCGCTGGCCGCCGGCGGCCATCTGACCCATGGCGCCGCGCCCAACCAGTCGGGCAAGTGGTTCAACGCCGTGCAGTACGGCGTGCGCCAGGACAATCAGCTGATCGACTATGACGAAGTCGAGAAGCTGGCCAACGAGCACAAGCCGAAGATCATCATCGCCGGCGGCTCTGCCTATCCGCGCATCATCGACTTCGCGCGCTTCCGCAAGATCGCCGACGCGGTCGGCGCCTTCTTCATGGTCGACATGGCCCACTTCGCCGGCCTCGTCGCCGGCGGCGCGCATCCGAGCCCGCTGCCGCACGCCCATGTCGTCACGACCACGACGCACAAGACGCTGCGCGGCCCGCGCGGCGGCATGATCCTTTCCAACGATCTGGAGATCGGCAAGAAGATCAACTCGTCGATCTTCCCGGGCATCCAGGGCGGCCCGCTGATGCATGTCATCGCCGGCAAGGCCGTGGCCTTCGCGGAAGCCCTGACGCCGGAGTTCAAGGCCTACGCCGCCGCCGTGCGCGACAACGCCAAGGCGCTCGCCGAGACGCTCGTCGGGCAAGGCGTGGACATCGTCTCGGGCGGCACCGACATGCATCTGATGCTGGTCGACCTGCGCCCCAAGAAGCTCACCGGCAAGCTGGCCGAGGCCAGCCTTGAGCATGCCGGCATCACCTGCAACAAGAACGCGATCCCGTTCGACCCGGAGAAGCCCTTCGTGACCTCGGGCGTGCGCCTCGGCACGCCGGCCGGCACCACGCGCGGCTTCGGCATCGCCGAATGGAAGACCATCGGCCAATACATCGGCGAAGTGCTCGACGGCCTCGCCGCCAATCCGGACGACAACAGCAAGACCGAGAAGGCCGTGCGCGCCAAGGTGTTCGACCTGTGCGAACGCTTCCCGGTCTATGCGGACATGAAGTAACGCGTAACAGTAGAGATGCGCTGGGGCGCGAGGGGGAGATAGACGATGCGTTGCCCGTTTTGTGGCCATGACGACACCCAGGTGAAGGACTCGCGTCCCACCGAAGACAATGCGGCCATCCGTCGCCGGCGGTTCTGCCCGGCCTGCGGCTCGCGTTGGACCACGTTTGAGCGCGTTTACTTGCGCGAATTGACGGTGATCAAGAAGGGCGGCCAGCGCGCGCCGTTCGATCGCGACAAACTGGCCCGCTCGATCCGCATCGCCGTGCGCAAGCGCCCGATCGACGACGAGCAAGTCGAGCGCATCGTCAATTCGATCCAGCGTCGCCTGGAAAGCTCGGGCGAAAGCGAGATTCCCTCGACCGTGATCGGCGAATTGGTCATGGATGCCTTGGCCAATCTCGACAAGGTCGCCTATGTCCGCTTCGCCTCGGTCTATCGCAACTTCCGCGAGGCCAAGGATTTCGAAGAATTCCTCGGCAAGCTGGGCGGCACCGGCCTTGAGCGGGACTAACGAGCAGCGCGACTAACGAGTAGCGAGACTATGGATCAGGATTGGATGAAGGCCGCGCTGGCTTTGGCGCGGCGCGGTCTCGGCACGGTTTGGCCGAACCCGGCGGTGGGCTGCGTCATCCTCGACGCGAACGGGCTCGTCGCGGGCCGCGGTTGGACTCAGCGCGGCGGCCGTCCGCATGCGGAGGCCGAAGCGCTGCGCCGCGCCGGCGGGCGCGCCAAGGGCGGCACCGCTTACGTTACCCTTGAGCCTTGCAGCCATCACGGCCAGACGCCGCCCTGCGCCAAGTCGCTGATCGAAGCGGGCATCAAGCGCGTCGTCGTCGCTTGTGGCGATCCCGATCCGCGCGTCAACGGCGCCGGCATCAAGATGTTGAAAGACGCCGGCATCCAAGTGACCGTCGGCGTTTGCCAGGCCGAAGCGGAGGAGCTGAACGCCGGCTTCTTCAGCAAGGTCAAGCGTGGCCGCCCGCTGCTGACGCTCAAGCTGGCGACCACCATCGACGGCCGCATCGCCACCAAGACGGGCGAGAGCCAGTGGATCACCGGCGAGCCGGCGCGCCAGGTCGGCCATATGCTGCGCGCGACCAACGACGGCATCATCGTCGGCTTTCGCACGCTGATCGCTGATGATCCGATGCTGACCTGCCGCATCCCCGGCTTGGAAGACCGCTCGCCGGTCCGCATCGTCGCCGATTCGCGCCTGCGCACGCCGCTGACGGCCAAGCTCGTCGCCACCGCGCGCGAGGTGCCGACTTGGATGGTCGTCACCGCCGGAGTCGATCCGGACCGCCGCAAGGCCTTCGAGGATGTCGGCTGCAAGGTGATCGAAGCGCCCGCCGACGCCGAGCACAAGCCGCTGCTGCTGCCGATGCTGGAAACGCTGGCGCAAAACGGCCTGACCAGCGTGCTCGCCGAAGGCGGCGCCAAGCTGGCCGGCGCCTTCGTGCGTGAAGATCTGATCGACCGCATGGTCTGGTTCCACGCGCCGAGCCTGATGGGCGGCGACGGCAAGCAGGCCATCCAGCCGTTTGGCGTCGAGAAGCTGACCGACATGCAGCGTTTCAAGCGCATCGATGCGCGCCCGATCGGCGACGACCTGGTGGAAACCTACGCCCGGACGCACTAACTTCAGATCATGTTCACGGGAATCATCTCAGATGTCGGACGGGTGCGGCGCGTTGTGCCGGGCACCGATCTGCGCCTCGACATCGAGAGCGTCTACGATCCGGCCGGCATCGCCATGGGCGCGTCGATCGCCTGCTCGGGCGTCTGCCTCACCGTGATCGAGAAGGGCACTGAAGGCGGCAAGCATTGGTTCGCCGTCGAGGTCTCGCCGGAAACACTATCGCTGACCACGCTGGGAAAATGGGGCGAGGGCACCGCGATCAATCTTGAACGCGCCATGAAACTCGGCGACGAGTTCGGCGGCCATATCGTCTCGGGCCATGTCGATGGCGTCGGCGAGATCGTCTCGGCCAAGCCGGTCGGCGACAAATGGGGCAGCACCGAGTTCGTCTTCAAGGCGCCGGCCAAGCTGATGCCCTATATCGCGGCCAAGGGCTCGGTGGCGCTCAACGGCGTCTCGCTCACCGTGAACCGCGTCTCGGGCGAGACCTTCGCCGTGAACATCATTCCGCACACGCTGAAGGAAACCACCTTCGGCAAGGCCCAGGCCGGCGATCCGGTGAATATCGAGATCGACATGCTGGCCAGGTATGTCGCCCGGGCGCTGGGCAAAGAGTAAAAATCGTCTATTTTGAAGCCGTTAACCGCCGCTTTGCGGTCGCGGGCGTTTGGCGATATGGTCCGCCCCATCGTTTTTAAGAGGAGAGCAGAGTGTCCGACGCGCCGCATATCATGATCGTCGAAGCCCGCTTCTACACGGATATCGCCGATGAGATGCTCAAGGGCGCGCTCGCCGCGGTGAAAGCCGCCGGCGGCAGCTATGAAAAGTTCTCCGTGCCGGGCGCCTTCGAAGTGCCGGCGGCGGTGCAGTTCGCCGTCGAGGCGCAGAAGCGCGATCCGAACCGCAAAAAGTTCGACGGCTATGTCGGCCTCGGCTGCGTCATCCGCGGCGAAACGACGCATTACGACTATGTCTGCACCGAGAGCGCGCGCGGCCTGCAGGATCTGGCGCTGCGCCACAATATCGCCATCGGCTACGGCATCCTGACCGTCGAGAACGAGGATCAGGCTTGGGCGCGCGCCCGCGTGACCGAAGGCGACAAGGGCGGCACCGTCACGCGTGCCTGCATAGAGATGATCAAGATGAAGCGCCAGTTCGGCCTTCCGGTTCTTTGAGGATCTAGTGAGTACCGAGTCCAAACAGTCCAAGCCGAAAACCGGCGGCGCGGTGCGCCGTTCCTCGGCGCGTCTCGCCGCCGTGCAGGCGCTTTATCAGATGGACATGACGGGCATCTCGGCCAATGCCGTGGTGGCGCAATTCCTCGATCCGGCGCACGGCGAGGATTGGCACGAAGAGAAGCTGGTCGATTTCGACAAGGGGCTGTTCGGCGCGCTGGTGGTCGGCACCTCGGCCAAGCGCGACGCGCTCGACGAGATCGTCGGCGCATCGCTGTCGAACGATTGGACGATCGGCCGTCTGGAATTGGTGCTGCGCCGCATCCTGGAAGCGGGCGCCTTCGAGTTGACCGAGCGCACCGACATTCCGCCGCGCGTCGTCATCACCGAATATGTCGATGTCGCCCATGCCTTCTACGCCGGCCAGGAGCCGGGACTGGTGAACGGCGTGCTCGACAAGATCGCGCGCCACTTCCGCGACGGCGAAATGGCGGGCTCGGCCGCCGCGCGCTCTTAAGATCGCATGAGCAGCGCGGCATCAGGCGAGTTCGACCTGATCGCGCGCTACTTCGCGCCCATCGCCGCGGCCTTTCCCGGCGCGCTCGGCCTTAAAGACGATGTCGCCTTGTTCGATCCGCCCGCCGGATCGCGCCTCGTCGTCACCGCCGACGCCATGGTCGCCGGAGTTCATTTTCTGGCCGATGATCCGCCGGACCTGATCGCGCGCAAACTGATGCGCGTGAACCTGTCCGACCTCGCCGCCAAGGGCGCGACGCCTTACGCCTGCCTGCTGACGCTGTCACTCCCGAAAGGCACGGATGAGGGCTGGGTCGCCGCCTTCGCCAAGGGGCTGGCGATGGATGCCGCCGAGTACCGCTTCCCGCTGGCCGGCGGTGACACGACCTCGACGCCGGGGCCGCTCTGCTTGTCGCTGACCGCTGTCGGCCTGATGGCTGAGGGCCGCGCGCCGTTGCTGCGCTCGGGCGCGAAGGCGGGCGATGCGGTGTTCGTGACCGGCACCATCGGCGACGCGCATTTGGGATTGGCGGTGCAGCAGGGCGAGTTCGCGGGCTTGGCTGCCGATCATCGCGCCGCCCTGATCGAGCGCTATCGCCTGCCGCAACCGCGCGTCGCCTTCGGGCAGGCGCTGGCGGGGATCTCCGGCGTCCATGCCGCAGCTGATGTGTCGGACGGGCTGATCGCCGATCTCGGCCATATCTGCGCCGCCTCCAACCTGTCGGCGATCGTCGAGGCGGCCAGAATTCCGCACTCTGCGGCGGCGCAAGCGGCGCTGGAAATCGGCGCGTCGGGTGAGCGGTTGCTGACCGGCGGCGACGATTACGAGATCGTTTTTACCGCCGCGCCGGAGGCCGAAGCCGCCATCGCGGCGGCGGCGAAACAGTTCAATGTGAAGGCGACTCCCATCGGACGAACCGCCGCAGGGCAGGGCGTGACGGCTATTGACGCTATAGGAAACGCCATTTCGCTACTGCAAAAAGGCTATAGGCATTTCTAATCACTGCAATAGCTTATGCCGATTTCTTCAAAACTTTAATGAACCTTGCCAAGTCTTTGAAATCGCGCGCATAGGAGCCATGCGAGCAGGGCATTTGTCGAAAATCTGACCTGTAGTAAACGATCCTGTCACAAGCGTTTAGGGTACCCCCCACCATGATCGCCATGCAGTACACCATCCGGCTCGCCGAGGATTACGGCGCGCAGAACATCCGGGCGCGCGTTCAGCAGCGCTATGCCATGTTCGACAACCTGCCGGGTCTGGCGCACAAGTCCTATCTGTTCAGTCCCCAGGACCGGCTCTATGCGCCGTTCTACATCTGGACGGATCATGACGCGGCGCGCGATTTCCTGATCGGCGACGTGTTCCAGAACGTCAGCGATACCTTCAGCCGCCCGCGCGTGCGCACCTGGAACATCCTTTGTTACGACGTGTTCAACCCCGACCTGACGCCGACCCTTGCGGTCCGCGAATCCGACGCCATTGAGCCGGAAGGCCGCCTGTCGGAATTGGCCAAGACTGAGCGCGCCGCCCATGAGAATCTTCATGGCGTCTCAGGCCTTCATTCCCACGCCGTGGCGCTCGACGCGGACCGCTGGGAGCTGGTGCGCTTCAGCCTGTGGCGCGACGAAGCCGCGGGCAAGAACAAGGCCCGCGCCGACACGGTGCAGACCTACGAAGTGCTGCACCTTTCGACGCCGCCCGCCGGGCGACTGCTCGGCGCCGCCTAGAGCTCCGTTTCTCGCCTTAACGCGATCTTTACCGCCATCCGGGAGGGTGGCGGCATGGACAAGTCGCGCATCCTTTCGGCCGCTCTCTGCCTGCTGCTGCTGACCGCATGGTCGGCGGCGACGGTGGCGCCTGCCCGCGCCGAGGAGAAGGCTGAGAAAAAGGACGACAAGACCGCCAAGGACAAGATCCGCGAAATGTTCGGCGGCGAGCTGATCGAGCATCTGGCGATGCCGCTGTTCAGCATCTCGGTGATCCGCGAAGAGGGCGTGACCGATCAGGTCAACATCGCCATCACCCTCGAGACCAAGGGCGAGAAGAACCGCGATCTCGTCATCGCCCAGCGTCAGAAGCTCTACGACGCTTATCTGCGCGATCTCTACGGCCTCTTGAACATCAAACGCTCCGACGGCCAGCTGTTCGACCAGCAGGTCGTCAAGATCCGCCTGATGCGGGTCAGCGACAAGATGCTCGGTCCCGGCGTGGTCAACAGCATTTTGGTGCGGGGCATCTCCCAGCGGCCGTTCAATACCGGCAGCTGACGCGCTCAGCCGGATTGAATCTCCGCCCATTCGGGCGCATCTTCGGGCGGCATGAACTCCGCCGCAGCCGATCTTCCCGATAGCGAACGCCTGAAAGGCCGCGCCCGCCGCAATGTGGCGCTGCTTGCCATTTGCCAGGCGCTCTACATGAGCGGCACTTCGCTCGTCCTTACCGTGACGGCGCTGGCCGGCTCGGCCATCGCGCCCTACGAATTGCTGGGCACGCTGCCGCTATCGCTGCAATTCATCGCCACCATGGCGGCGACCATCCCGGCTTCGCTGTTCATGCGCCGCCACGGCCGGCGCGCCGGCTTTGCGCTCGGCGCGGCCTGCGGCATCGCCGGCGCGGGGATCAGCGTCGCCGCGCTCATGTGGCACGATTTCTGGCTGTTCTGCGCCGGCGCCGTGCTGATCGGCTTTCTCAACGGCTGCGCCGTCTATTACCGCTTTGCCGCCGCCGACACCGCCGATCCGGCTTTTCGCGCCAAGGCGATCTCGCTGGTCTTGGCCGGCGGCGTCGTGGCCTCGTTCATCGGCCCCAACCTGGCGCGTCTCGGCGCCGACGTTTTCGCCGGCGCGCATTTCGCTGGCAGCTTCGCCATGCTCGCCGGTTTGCATCTGGCGACCTTGCTGATCCTCATGGCGATCGACATTCCGCGGCCCGTGGCGGCGGCCGGGCAGGGCGGCGCGCCCTGGGGGGTGATCCTGCGCCGCCCGGCGCTGCTCATCGCGATGTTCTCCGGCGTCGCCGGCTATGCCGCGATGAATCTGGTGATGACGGCGACGCCGCTCGCCATGGTCGGCCATCATCATCCGTTCGACCATGCCGCGACCGTGATCCAGTGGCATGTCTTCGCCATGTTCGCGCCGAGCTTCGTCACCGGCCATCTGATCGCCCGCTTCGGCGTCCATAACGTCATCGCCACTGGCGCGCTGCTGATCGCGGCCTGCGTCGGCGTCAACCTTTCCGGCGACAGCTTCGGCCATTACATTGCCGCGCTCATGCTGCTCGGGGTCGGTTGGAATTTCATGTACATCGGCGCGACCACGCTGCTGACCGCGACCCATGACGCGGCGGAGAAGGCGCGCGTCCAAGGTCTCAACGAGTTTGCCGTGTTCGGCGCGGTGGCATTGGCGTCGCTTGCTTCCGGGGCGGTGCAGCACGAACTGGGCTGGGTGTTCGTCAACCTCGTCGCCTTGCCGCTGGTCTTGACCGCCTTGGCGTCCGTGGTGTGGCTGAAGTTCCGAACAAGCCATTGAAATAATTATATATTGCTGGATATTTGGACGCTCGAGCGCCGTCCTGCGGCGCTGCCTTGCAGTTGCGCGCCGTCACCAGTTCTGTCATGTTCCGCCAGCTTTTTGAGCGGGTTAGGGGCTTTTCCAGCCGCTTCATGAAGTCAATCCACCAGGACGCACCCCGTAAGAGGCGTCCGGTCGGGACGGGCGTCATTCGACGTCCGCAGGGTAAACGCTTCTTAAATTAGGGGACTGAGAGTCATGACTGCTTATTGGCTGGTGCTTGGTTGCGGCGTTCTCGCCGTGCTGTACGGCATCTTCGCGAGCCGTTCCGTGCTCGCCGCGCCGACCGGCAACGACCGCATGCGCGAAATCGCCGGCGCGGTGCAAGAAGGCGCCGCCGCCTACCTCAGCCGCCAGTACCGGGCCATCGGCCTGGTCGGCGTCGTCATCGCCGTTCTTCTCGCCTGGCGCCTCGGCTTTACCGTCGCCATCGGCTTCGTCATCGGCGCGGTGCTGTCGGGCGTCGCCGGCTTCATCGGCATGAACATCTCGGTCCGCAGCAACCTGCGCACTGCCGAAGCCGCCCGCCAAGGCCTCAAGCCCGCTCTCGCGCTCGCCTTCAAGGCCGGCGCGGTGACCGGCATGCTCGTCGTCGGCCTCGGCCTGCTCGGCGTCGCCGCTTACTACTTCGTGCTCAAGAACCAGGGCTACGAGCTGCGCACCATCCTCGAGGCGCTCGTCGCGCTCAGCTTCGGCGCGTCGCTGATCTCGATCTTCGCCCGTCTCGGCGGCGGCATCTTCACCAAGGGCGCCGACGTCGGCGCCGACTTGGTCGGTAAGGTTGAAGCCGGCATTCCGGAAGACGATCCGCGCAATCCGGCCGTCATCGCCGACAACGTGGGCGACAACGTCGGCGACTGCGCCGGCATGGCCGCCGACCTGTTCGAGACCTACGCGGTGACCGTCGTCGCCACGATGCTGCTCGGCGCCATCTTCTTCACCGGCCCGACCCAGGAAACGATGATGCTGCTCCCGCTCGTCATCGGCGGCATCGGCATCGTCGGCTCGATCGCCGGCACGTTCTTCGTCCGCCTCGGCGCGTCGAACAACATCATGAACGCCCTTTATAAGGGCTTCGTCGCAAGCGCCGTGATCTCGGCCGTGCTGATCGGCGCGTACATCTACCGCTCGATCGGCTTCGACACGACCTACACCGTCGCCGGCAAGAGCTTCACCGCTCTGTCGCTGTTCTACGCGGCGCTCATCGGCCTGGTCGTCACCGGCCTCCTGGTGTGGATCACCGAATACTACACCGGCACGGGCCGCGGCCCAGTCGTCAGCGTCGCCAAGGCCGCCGAAACCGGCCATGGCACGAACATCATCCAGGGTCTCGCGGTCTCGATGGAATCGACGGCGCTGCCGGCGATCGTCATCTGCGGCGGCATCCTCGGCTCCTACATGGTCGCCGGCCTGTTCGGCGTCGCCATCGCCGCGACGGCGATGCTGGCGCTGGCCGGCATGGTCGTGGCGCTCGACGCCTACGGCCCGGTGACCGACAACGCCGGCGGCATCGCCGAGATGGCGCATCTGCCGCCGGAAGTCCGCAAGGTGACCGACGCGCTCGACGCGGTCGGCAATACCACCAAGGCGGTGACCAAGGGCTACGCCATCGGTTCGGCCGCGCTCGCCGCGGTCGTGCTGTTCGCCGCCTACACCGAAGACTTGACGCACTACTTCCCGAACCTGCAGGTCACGTTCCGCCTGCAGGATCCGTTCGTGGTGATCGGCCTCTTGTTCGGCGGCATGCTGCCTTACCTCTTTGGCTCGATGGGCATGCGCGCCGTCGGCCGCGCCGCCGGCGCGGTCGTCGTCGAAGTGCGCCGTCAGTTCAAGGAAATCCCGGGCATCATGGAAGGCACCGGCAAGCCGGAATACGGCAAGGCCGTCGACATGCTGACCAAGGCGGCGATCCGCGAAATGATCGTCCCGTCGCTGCTGCCGATCCTGGCGCCGATCGCGCTCTACTTCGTGATCAAGTTGATCGCCGGCCAGTCGGCTGCCTTCACCTCGCTCGGCGCGATGCTGCTCGGCGTGATCGTCACCGGCCTGTTCCTCGCCATCTCGATGACCTCGGGCGGCGGCGCTTGGGACAACGCCAAGAAGTACATCGAAGACGGCCACTTCGGCGGCAAGGGCTCGGAAGCCCATAAGGCCGCGGTGACCGGCGACACCGTCGGCGATCCGTACAAGGACACCGCCGGCCCGGCCATCAACCCGATGATCAAGATCGTCAACATCGTGGCGCTGTTGCTGCTCGCGCTCACGGCGATGTAAGCATCGGGCTCACGCCCAAACGAAAGAGCCGCACGGGCGACCGTGCGGCTCTTTTCTTTTGCGATGTTCGCCGCGAGGCGGCGAGAGAGCAGGGGGTTAGAGGCCGCTATCCGTGCCGCTGCCGCTGGTCGCGCCGGGGATGGCGGCGCCGCGACCGAGGTTGCTGAACAGCTGGTTCCACAGGCTGATGTCGCGGCCCACCGTCGGGGTGGTGCGGGAGACCATCTGGACGTTCTGGCTGTCGTCCTTGCTGAGATTTTGGATCTCGGCGACGCGGCCGTCCGGACCGAAGGTGATGGCGACGACCTTGCGGTCGAGCACCTTGGTCTGGAAGAAGGCGTAGTCCTCGGTCAGTTGGCCGACGTAGTACCAAATGTTCGGATCGAAGGTGGCATAAGAGGTCGGCGAGCCGATCGCTTGCAGCACCTGATCGCGCGTCGCGCCGGGCTGCACCTCGGCGAGCTTATCGGGCTTGGGGATGTTGCCGCGCGCGGCGACATCGCTCTCGCAGGCGGCGGTTCCCAGCAAAGCTGCGATGGCCGTCGAAAGAAGAATGTTCTTCAATGTCTTGGACATAAAACCTCACAAGCCACGCGAAGCGCTTTCGGTTGACGGACGACGGTGAAATCGCCATCTTGCGCGGCACGCCGCGACAGTCGCATCGGCTCTGCCCGGCTGTCAATCACGCTTTGTTCCACTTTTTTGTTCACGGGCCAGCTCGGCCCTAGCCCCCGTTGCAGATGATCCTTCGCAAGCTGTTCTCCCGCTCCGGCGCCGATCCGGTTGCCGCCCTTTATGGTCAGTTGGTCGCCCAGGCGCGCCAGCCCGGCTTCTATACCGCTTGCGCGGTGCCCGACACGGTGCAGGGCCGCTTCGAGATGATCGCGCTGCACGCCTTTCTGGTGATGCGCCGGCTCAAGACGGGTGGCGCTGCCGACCGGCTGGCGCAGGATCTGTTCGATCTGATGTTCGCCGACATGGACCGCAACCTGCGCGAGCTCGGTACCGGCGACCTCGGGGTCGCCAAGCGGATCAAGAAGCTGGCCAAGGCGTTCTATGGCCGCATCGCGGCCTATGAGGACGGTCTCGGCGGCGCGGTCGCCGGGCGTCTGGAAGAGGCGCTGGCGCGCAATGCTTATGAGGAGGTCGCCGCGCCATCAGCAGCCGTGGCTTTGCTCGCCGACTATCTGCGCCGCGCCGATGCGGCTTTGGCCGAGCAGGGGCAGGCCGAATTGGCCGCAGGACGCGTGCGTTTTCCGGCGCCGCCGGCCGCTGTTTGAGGGGCTGGGATGCATACGCCTTCTCCTGAATTCTCCCGCCGCCTGCCGGTCCATCGCGGCGTCGATCCGGTGCAGACCTTCGCCTATGAGGCGAGCGAGGCCGAGCGCCGAGCGCTCGCCGAGCGCTTCGGCATCATCGCCATTGGCCGCTTCGCGGTGGACGGCACGCTCAAGACCTTCGATGGCGGCCGCCGCGCCGTGCTCGACGGCCATATCACCGCCCAGGCGACCCAGAGCTGCGTCGTCACTCTCGAGCCGGTGGCCGAGGAGATCGATGAGCGCTTCACCCTGGAATTCGCCGACGGGGTTGCCGCCGCCGCGATCGAGAAGGAATTGGAACTCGATCCCGAAGCGGCCGACCCGCCGGACCCGCTGGAGGGGGAGGCGGTGGACATCGGCGAGGCGGCGGCCGAGCAGCTCGCTTTGTCGCTCGATCCCTATCCGCGCGCGCCGGATGCGGCCTTGCCGGCTGAAATTCAGGAAGATTTTGGGGAATCAGAGGTTTCCGAGCCTAAAGCCTCGCCGTTCAGCGCCCTGGCCCGATTGGTAAGAAAAGGCGATAAATGACGCGAGCGCTTGCTTCCCCCCATCTTTTTGAGTAATTAAGCGCCTTTCGCCGGCCGCTTTGGCTTGCCCCGGATTCGATCCAATGGGGCGCCTGCGCCGGCGATGAAGCATCTAGGCAGAATTGGCGATCACCGGGGCGACGCTGGTCCCCCCGAAAACGCTGTTGAAAGAGACGTATCATGGCTGTTCCCAAGGCTAAAACTTCCAAGTCCCTCAAGGGCATGCGCCGTTCGCACCATGCGCTGAAGACCACCGCGCATGTCGAGTGCAAGAATTGCGGCGAGCTGGCTCAGCCGCATAACGTGTGCCCGTCGTGCGGGCATTACGACGGCCGTGAGGTCGTCGCGCCCAAGAGCCGCGCCTAACACCGCGCTCTGACCCGCGCGGGGCGAGGCCTTGGCCGAGCGCTTGACGATCGCGATCGACGCCATGGGGGGCGAGAAAGCCCCCGACATGGTCGTGCAAGGCGTCGAGATCGCTCATCAGCGTCATCCCGAAGCGCGCTTCGTCCTGTTCGGCGATAAGGCTCGTCTTGAGCCGCTGCTCGCGCGCCACAAAACGGCGGCGGGCCTCTGCGAGATTCGCCACACCGACGTCGCGGTCTCCGACCACGACAAGCCCTCGGTGGCGCTGCGCAGCGCACGCCAATCCTCCATGCGTCTTGCCATCGATGCCGTCGCCTCGGGTGATGCGGCGGGCGTCGTCTCGGCCGGCAATACCGGCGCGCTGATGGCGATGGCCAAGGTCGTGTTGAAGACCCTGCCGGGCATCGACCGTCCGGCCATCGCGTCGATCGTGCCGACGCAGCGCGGCGAGAGCGTGATGCTCGATCTCGGCGCGAACATTTCCGTCGACGCCAACAACCTCGCGCAGTTCGCCATCCTGGGCGACGTGTTCGCCCGCACGGTGTTCGGCATGGTCAAGCCGCGCGTCGCGCTGCTCAACGTCGGCGAAGAAGATCTCAAAGGCCATGACGTGCTGCGCGATGCCGCCGCGATCATCCGCGCCAGCAACTTGCCGATTCTGTTCGAAGGCTTCGTCGAAGGCGACGATGTCTGGGCCGGCGCGGTCGACGTCGTCGTGACCGACGGCTTCACCGGCAATGTCGCGCTCAAGACCGCTGAAGGACTGGCGCGGCTTTACACAAACTTCCTGCGCGCCGCCTTCCGCTCCTCCATTCTCGCCATGATCGGCTATCTGCTGGCGCGCCCGGCGCTCAACAAGCTGCGCGCGCGCCTCGATCCGCGCCGCTACAACGGCGCGATGTTCCTCGGCCTCAACGGCATCGCCGTGAAAAGCCACGGCAGCACCGACGCGTTCGGCTTCGCCAACGCTCTCGGCGTCGCTATCGACATGGCGGCCGGCGGCTTCAACGAAAAAATCACCCATGAGCTGCAAGCGCTGACACCTGCGCCGACGCCGCAAGAAGTATCGGTTTCGTAATGCCCACGCGCGCCTATGTCGCCGGCTGCGGCTCCTATCTGCCGGCCCGCGTCGTCACCAACAGCGAGCTCGCGCAGACCGTCGACACGTCCGATGAATGGATCATCGAGCGCACCGGCATTCGCCAGCGTCATGTCGCCGCCGAAGGCGAGAAGACATCCGATCTCGCCATCGCCGCCGCGCGCCAGGCGCTGGAGAAGGCGGGCGAGAACGGCGAGAACGTCGATCTGATCATCGTCGCCACGGCGACGCCCGATAACACCTTCCCGGCTACCGCCGTGAAAGTGCAGACCGCGCTCGGCGCGCACAAAGCCGTGGCCTTCGACGTGCAGGCCGTCTGCTCGGGTTTCGTCTACGGTCTCGCAGTCGCCAACAATTTCATCCGCCTCGGCCAGGCCAAGACGGCGGTGGTGATCGGCGCTGAGACCTTCTCGCGTTTGCTCGATTGGCAAGATCGCACGACCTGCGTGCTGTTCGGCGACGGCGCCGGCGCCGTGGTGCTGAAGGCGACCGAGGGGCAGGGTACGAACAAGGACCGCGGCATCCTCTCGACCCATCTGCATTCCGACGGCCGCCAGCACGACATGCTCTATGCCGATGGCGGCCCGTCCTCGACGGGTACGGTCGGCAAGGTGAAGATGCACGGCAAAGAAGTGTTCAAGCATGCGGTGATCAATCTCGCCGCCGTGCTGGAGGAAGCGCTGGCCGCCAATCAGCTTCAGCCTGCCGATATCGACTGGCTGGTGCCGCACCAGGCCAACAAGCGCATTCTCGACGCGACGGCCAAGAAACTCGATCTGCCGCCCGAGAAGGTGGTGGTGACTGTCGACCGTCACGCCAACACCTCGGCCGCCTCGATCCCGCTCGCCTTGGCCGAAGCCGCCAACGACGGCCGCATCAAGCCGGGCCAGCTCGTCGTGCTGGAAGCCATGGGCGCCGGCTTCACGTGGGCGTCTGCTGCTGTTCGTTGGTAGCAGGGCGCAGTTTTATCTGACGCCCACGATTCTTGGTTTTGTCGCCTTCGGCGACGTGGGCCTCTGCCGCCGTTCGTTGGTAAAGGCTCTTCCGCTCGATTCATCGCTGCCATGACGCGATTCGGGCAGAATATGAGCGAAATCTGCCATCCCTTTGATTATTGACGAATTTCCGGCCCGGCGGTAACGTTACAGCACTGTTTGGGGAAGTCAGCAGCGTTTGGGGAAGTGGCAATGAGCGGCAACACAGTTACCCGATCCCAATTGAGCGAGGCCGTCTATCAAGAGGTCGGCCTGTCCCGCAACGAATCGGCCGATCTGGTCGAAGCGGTGCTGGAGGAGATCAGCGGCGCCTTGATTCGCGGCGAGCCGGTGAAGATCTCGTCTTTCGGCAGCTTCTCGGTGCGCCAGAAAGGCCAGCGCGTCGGGCGCAACCCCAAGACCGGCGAGGAGGTTCCGATTCTCCCGCGCCGCGTCCTGGTGTTCCGCGCCTCGCATGTCCTGAAGAACCGCATCAACACCGAAGGCGCTTCGGCGCCGACGCCGGACGCGGGCGCGACGCCGCCGGCGCAGGCGTGAGATGGCCGATAGGGCAGAGCAGACCCACGGCCCGCTGTTCGCGGACGCGCCGGATCCGGCCAAGCGCGCCGTGAAATCGGCGAGCGCCTTCCGCACGATCAGCGAGGTGGCGACCGATCTCGACGTGCCGCAGCATGTGCTGCGTTTCTGGGAAACCAAATTCTCGCAGATCCGTCCGCTCAAGCGCGGCGGCGGCCGGCGCTACTACCGGCCCGAGGACGTCGAGCTGCTGCGCGCCATCCGCTCGCTGCTCTACAGCGACGGCTATACGATCAAAGGCGTGCAGAAGCTGCTGCGCGACGGCGGGCTCAAGCCCGGTCGCGCCGCTCCCGAGCAGGCTCAGCCCTCGGCTCCGCGCATCGTCGAGGCCGCGCCGGCGCAGAGCGTCAAGCCGGCTCCGTCGATCGTCCAGACGGCCAAGGCCGTCACCGCTTCGGGCCTCGATGCCGACACCAAGGTCGCGCTCAAGGCGCTCTTGGAAGAGCTCTCCGGCCTGCGCGCCTTGCTGCGCAAGTAAGCCGGGCCAAAAGCCGCTTCTAACCTCTTTTCATCGCAGGGTTTTTTCGTCGCCTTTGGCGGCGGTTCTGCCATTGCGGCATCACATCGGGCGGGGTACATTCCGCCCCCTCCGCCGACGGCTTATCAATTCCCATGCCGGCCGGCGGCCATGGTCGGGGCGTAGCGCAGCCTGGTAGCGCATCAGACTGGGGGTCTGGGGGTCGTAGGTTCAAATCCTATCGTCCCGACCATTTTCTCTCTCGCCGTTTTTCTCGCGAGAGCCTCTCCGAAAAGATCAGCGGCCGAAGACCTGCTTGAGCAGATCGGTCGTGCGCGCCGCCGGATTGCTGCGGATCGCCGCTTCTTCCTTGCCGATATATTTGAACAGGCCATCGAGCGCTTTTTCCAAAGCGTAATCGGTGAAGTTGAAGTTCTGCGGCATGCCCATACCCATCATGCCGCTGTTGCCGGCAAAGCCGCCGAGGCTGCTGTTCAATCCGCCGCCGCCGGTGTCGCTGACCATCTTGGAAACTTTGTTGAAGCTCTGCGTCGCGCCGGCCTGCGACAGGCTCTGATCGATGATCGGGCGGAAAGCCTGTGACAGCGGCTGCGTCGTCGTGCGCTTGAAATATTGCGTGGCGGCGTCCTGCGGGCCGCTGACGATGCCGCGCGCGTCGGTCACCGTCATCGAGGCGATGGCCTTGCCGAAAATGTCGAGCGCTTTGGGCGCAGCGGTTTCGGCGGCGCGGTTCATACGCGTCTGCAGATCGTCGAGCTCGCCGGCCATGCCGGCTTTTGCCAGCAGGTTGCGTGCGCTTTCGAGATAGCTGGGCAGGGGAATCCGCACCTGCGGATCGTTGAGATAGCCGCCGGGCTTACCCAGTTGCGTCACCGTGCGCTGGCTGGCGACGCGCAGCGCCTCGCGCAAGCCGGAGTCGGCCTGTTGCGGCGAGAGATTGTTCGCGCCCGCGCCGGGGGAACCTGATCCCGCCGTTCCGCCGCCGAGCAGGTTGCGCCCTTGGTCGAGCAGATTGCCCTGCGCCAAAGCGGGCGCGGCGATGAAGCTGGCGCTGAGGCCGAGCAATAAGGAGCGGCGTGAAGCGATCATGAAGGCCTCCTCGTAAGCGGGAACCCAGCATACTCCATACGCCGCGCCGGTCTTGGCCACAGTTATAGACGTTTTGTGACGCTGCGCTTCTTGGGAGCGAATGCTGCACTGCAGCGTTAGACTTCCCAGCATACCAACCCATGGAGGCGCGCAGATGGCGACCCAGATTGGCTCCGAAGCGGCTCTTTCGACTAAAGCCATGGCGCTTGGCCGCGCCAGCCTCGGCATCGACGGCGACAAGGCTTATGCGGTGTTCGGTCCCGATTTGCAGGAAGGCGAGGCGGTCTTCGTCACCGTGCGCCGCAAGCCGGGCGAAGCTCTGCACGAGGCGCAGCGCCGCGCCGCTCATCAGGCGCTCGACAAGCTCGAGGCGCAGCTCGGTTGCGAGCTGATCTACTTCTGGACGCCGCACGCGCCGGTCGAACGCTGCTAGAGGCTAACGCTCTTTAAAGCGGCCTTGAAAGCGCGGTCGCGCTTGAGCGCCGCTTCGCGGCGCAGGGCGTCGCCGTGGGCGAGCGGCCCCTCGACATGGGCGACGGCCCAGGGACCGCGCCCGCGCGTGAAGCGCGCGCCCTTGCCCGCGTTATGCGACGTCAGCCGCGCGTCCACATCCTTGGCGATGCCGGTGTAGAGCGTGCCTGCGCCGTTGCGCAGCACATAGACGAAATAATCAGGCGCCTCGTCGGCCATCAATAATGAGGCGGAGGCTTGCTGTCTTGCGGCGAGGCCTCCCATTGCGAGGCCGCTTCCTTCAATCGTCCGCTCAAGACCTCGATCTTGCGATTGAGCAGGTCGATCTCTGCCGCCTGGCGGGCGACGATGGCGGACAGATCCTCGTTCACGCGCTCGCTATGGGCGAGGCGATGCTCGATGTCGATCAGGCGTTGGGTGAGGCTATCGGTTGTCATGCGCCTTTATGGCGCTAATCCCGGATGTCCTGCAAGAACCAGTCAGTGGGAATCTCGCGGCCTTTGCCGAGTTTGGTGGCTTGGCTGTAAAGCCAGCCGCCGACGGCCGAGAACTGCAGCCCTTGATTGCCGACATTGCGGTAGAAGGTGATCTGGTCGCGGCTGGTGCGGCCTTTGGCCTTGCCGCTGACGAGATCGGCGAAGTCGGGCTTGTCGCCGCCCTTGCCGCGATCCATGAATTCCGGATTGTCGCCGCCGAAGCCGGGCTGCGGATTCTGCTCCGGGATGATTTTCATCTGCTCGACCGTGCCGCCGAGATAGGCGGCGGGCGACAGGCCGCGCTCGGCCTGGAAGCGTTCGGTCTGCTTCATCTGCAAGCCGGCGGTGCCCTGGCGCACCACCACGTCGATCTTGCCCATCACGTTGTCTGGCATCTCGCGCCGACCGAGATTAGTGATGTGCATGCCTTTCTCGACCCAGTCGCCGTCATAAGCGGGGCTCATGCTGTCGGTGCAGCTGGAAAGGATATCGGCGCCCTTGATGGCGTCGCGCGGATTGTCCACCGCGACAACCTCGATGCCGTGCTTCTTCGACATCTCCTCGGCATAGGCCTCGCGATTCGCTGGGGTGGGGCTATAGACCTTCACCTTCTTGATGTCGCGCACGCAGAGAAAGGCTTCGAGGAAGGTGCGGGCCATGCCGCCCGATCCGAGCATGCCGACCACATGGCTGTCTTCGCGCGAGAGGTACTTCACGCCGATGCCGGCGCCGCCGCCGACGCGCATATGCTGCAACACGCCGTCGTTGATGAAGGCGAGGGGCTCGCCGTTGCGCGTCGAGACCAGCATGATGAGACCGCAATAGGTGCCGGGCTCGCGGCAGTATTTGTCCTCGGTCCAGCCGCCATCGGCGGTCTTGGGCCAAGTGATGATGTCGGACTTCATGCGGATGGCGAAATAGCCGTCGTTCGCGCCCTCCATCGTGCCCCAGCGGAAATAGCCGTCGTCGCGGTCGCAGGGGAAATACATGTCGATGCGCGGACGGTGGATCGCGCCGCCGGTGGGCAGTTTGCGGAAAGCCTCTTCCTGGACGCGCAGAACGTCGGGCATCTTGAGGATGTCCGCGACGACGTCGTTGCCGATGATGAGCATGGGGGAACTCCCTGAACGCGGTTGCAAGCTGCGAGGGACGAGGACGTCATTCTACAGAGCGGGCGCGCAGGAGCAATCGGCCATGAAAAAGCGGCCCGGCATGCGAAACGCCGGGCCGCTGATCGTCGGAACGCTTAGACGTAGCTGAGATTGAGCTGGCTGGCGTTCAGGGTGACGCCGCTCAAGGTCACAGCGTTCTTGCCGTTCAGGTCGATCATCGTGCTGACGCCGTTGTGGCGCACCTTCACGTTGGCGGAGGAGACGCCCGACAGCTCGACGCGGTCTTCGCCGGCCTTGAAGTCGGTGATGGTGGCATGGGCGCCGGCGATGAAGGAGAAGACGTCCCGCCCGCTGCCACCGGTCAGCTTCACATCGGCGACATTGCGGCTGCGCATGGCGATGCGGTCGTCGCCCGCGCCGCCGTCGACGTTGCCGGACGCCTTGCCGGACAAGGTGAGGCTGTCGTTGCCGGCGCCGCCTTTGAGAGCGACGCGATTGTCCGACTCGCCGCTGTAGCTGACGACATCGTTGCCGGCGCCGCTGTCGATCGTCAGCGTGTTATCGCTCCATGCGTTGCTGATGCCGCTGACGGCGATTTTGTCGTTGCCGCCACCGGTGATGATGCTGCCGCGTTTGGCATCCTTGACGGAGACGGTCGAGCCGCGATTGCCCGTCAAGCCGACATTGACGGCGACGAAGTTCTCCAGCGTCACTTCTTTGGCCGAGGACGAAACGTAGGAGGCGTTCTTGACGCTGTTCCACGCGCCATTGTGGACGGCTTTCAAGTCTTTCTCGCCGTCGAACGAGACCGTGACGCCCTTGCCCGACGCGCCGATGCCGAGCTGCGCCGCGCTGTAACTTTTCGAGCTGTTCGCGCCGCTGTCGGCGGCGACGAACTTGCGGCCGGAACTGCCGGTGACGCTCGTGCCGTGGCTCAGCACCAGGCCGGAAAGGGCGGCGGGCGTTGTCGGGTTGGGCGTCGGGTTGCTCGGGGCTGGAGTCGTCGGCGTCGGGTTGGCCGGAGTCGTAACGACGCCGCTGTTGACGCCGAGCACGCCGCCCGATCCGGCGACGCCGGTGTGCTGGTAGACGCGCACGTAATCGACCTTGTACTGGGCATTGGCCCAATTGGTGCTGGAATTGGGCGAGCCGGGCCAGGTGCCGCCGACCGCCATGTTCAGCACCAGATACATCGAATCATGCACGTCCGGCGGGGTCGCGACCGTGCCGGTCGCCTTGCCGTCGTAATAGAAGGTGATCTTATCCTTCGTCCAATCCATGCCGTAGGTGTGAAAGCCACCGGTCATCTTCTCCTTGAGATAGGTGACCTTGGCGGTGTCGGGCCAATCGGTGTGGACGGTCTGGTGCAGCTTGGTCGGTTCGCTGCCGATCATCTCCATGACGTCGAGCTCGGGCGGCCAATCCTCGTTGTCGTTGAGCAGCCAGAAGGCCGGCCACAGGCCTTTGCCTTCCGGCACCTGAGCGCGGATTTCGAAGTAGCCGTACTTCTGCGAGAACTCGCCCTGCGTGGTCAGCGCGCCGGAAGTATATTTGTAGCCGGTGGCGCTTTTCACCGCCGCAGACGAGGGCGCTGCCTTAATGCTGAGGATGCCGTTGTCGATGGAGAACGGATTGACGCCGAGACCCTTGTAGTCCCGGTCCATGTAGATCTGCTCTTCCTTGTTGCCCGACAGCGAACGGACATAGCCGTTGTGCATCGAGCTGTTCCACAGATTGGCATCCGTGGCTTTGGTGCCGGTGTCGAGGCTGAGACTGTTGAATTCGTCCCGGAAGGTCAGTTTCAAATCGTTGAGGGCCATACTTACGCTTTCTCGTTTGGTGGCTGAGGTCCAGGCGGCCCGGTCATGAGACCGCCTGGGGCGAATGCGACGGGAAAGGCGGAAGACGGGTTAAACGTAACTGAGGTTGATCTGGCTGGCGGTCAGTGCCACGCCGGCGAGCACCACGGCGTTCTGGCCGTTGATGTCGATGACAGTGCTGATGCCGTTGTTGCGCACCTGGATGCCGGTCGAGCTCACCCCGGAGAACTCGATGCGGTCTTCGCCGGCTTTGAAGTCGGCGATGGTGGCGTGGGCTCCGGCGATGAAGGAGAAGACGTCCGCGCCTCCGCCGCCGGTGATCGAGACGTTGCCGGTCGAGCGGATGTCGATGCGGTCGTTGCCGGCCCCGGCGTTGATCGCGCCGCTGGCCTGGCCGGCGAAGCTGATCGTGTCGGCCCCCGTGCCGGCGATGATCGCCGCGCGGTTGTTCGCGCCGCCCGTGTAGCTGATCGTATTCGCGCCGTTGCCGGCCGAGATCGTCAGCAGATTGTTGGTCGCGCTGTTGCTGCTGCCGGCCACGTTGATGGTGTCATTGCCCGCTCCGGTGACGATCGAGCCGTACATGACGCTGGCGGCGTTGATCGTGCCCGACTGGTTGCCGTTCATGTCAAGATCGATGCCGGCAAAGTTGTTCACCGTCATCTTGGCCATGGTGCCGGAGCGCACGGCG
>DASTMO010000029.1:0-47349 GCA_035714115.1 Alphaproteobacteria bacterium | reverse complement strand
GCCAACCGCCAGCCGCGTTCGATCTTCGACACGCTGCCGCAGAGTGCGCCGAGCCTGCCGTCGAGCGGCCCCGCGCCGCTGGCGCCGCCGGTCGCGCCTTCGGCCCCGACGCAGTCCGCGCCGGCTCCCGGCCCGGCCACGCCGCCCACGCGCTGATCCGATCCACAGTCGGCGCGCCATTTTGGAACGCCGTTCAAGCGACACGAAAAAAGGGGCGAGGGGTCGCCCCTTTTTGTTGGGAAAGTTCTTAGCCTTGTGTAATCTTTATCTCCCATGACGCGGTACATCTTCATCACTGGCGGCGTGGTCTCCTCCCTCGGAAAAGGCATCGCCTCCGCATCTCTCGGTGCGCTGCTGCAGGCGCGTGGCTACAAAGTCCGCCTTCGCAAGCTCGATCCCTACCTCAACGTCGATCCCGGTACGATGTCGCCGTATCAGCACGGCGAGGTCTATGTGACCGACGACGGCGCCGAAACCGATCTCGATCTCGGCCATTACGAGCGCTTCACCGGCGTTTCGTCGCGCCAGAGCGACAACATCACCACCGGCCGCATCTACCAGACCGTCATTTCGCGCGAGCGCCACGGCGATTATCTCGGCGCGACCGTGCAGGTCATTCCGCACGTCACCGACGCGATCAAGGAATTCATCCTGTCCGATGCGGGCGATGCGGAGTTCGTGCTCTGCGAAGTCGGCGGCACCGTCGGCGACATCGAAAGCTTGCCGTTCCTCGAAGCGATCCGCCAACTCGGCAACGAGTTGGGCCGCGAGCGCGCCATGTACGTGCATCTGACGCTGGTGCCTTACATCCCGAGCGCCGGCGAGCTGAAGACCAAGCCGACCCAGCATTCGGTGAAAGAGCTGCTCAGCGTCGGCATCCGCGCGGATGCTTTGCTCTGCCGCGCCGACCGGCCGCTGCCGCCCGGCGAAAAGCGCAAGATCGCGCTGTTCTGCAACGTGCGCGAGGATGCGGTCATTCCGGCGCTCGACGTCGACACCATCTATCAGGTGCCGATCAGCTATCACGAGCAGGGTTTCGACAATGTCGTCGTCCGCCATTTCGGCCTCGACAAGGAGCCGGCCGGCCAGGCCGAGCCGAACCTCGGCCGTTGGGAACATATCGCCGGCCGCATCCGCGCGCCGGAAGGCCAGGTCAAGATCGCCGTGGTGGGCAAATACACCCACTTCCTCGATTCCTATAAGTCGCTCAACGAAGCGCTGATCCATGGCGGCATCCACAACAACGTGAAGGTCAAGCTCGACTGGATCGAATCGGAAATCTTCGAGCAGGACGGCACCATCGAGAAACTCGAAGGCGTCAACGGCATCCTGGTGCCGGGCGGCTTCGGCGAGCGCGGCAGCGAAGGCAAGATCGCCGCAGCGCGCTTCGCGCGCGAACATAAGGTGCCGTATTTCGGCATTTGCTTCGGCATGCAGATGGCCGTCATCGAGGTGGCGCGCCATCTCGCCGGCGTCGCCAAAGCCGGCTCGACCGAGTTCGGCCCCTGCGACGAGCCGGTGGTCGGCCTGATGACCGAATGGATGCGCGGCAACGAGCGCGAGCTGCGCGCCGAAGGCGGCAACGTCGGCGGCACCATGCGCCTCGGCGCTTACGATTGCGCCCTCAAGCCGGGCAGCAAGGTCGCCGAGATCTACGGCTCGTCGATGATCAGCGAGCGCCATCGTCATCGCTACGAAGTGAACATCAACTACATGAAGCGGCTGGAAGAGGCGGGCCTGATCTTCTCCGGCATGTCGCCCGACAAGAACCTGCCCGAGATCGTCGAGTTCGCCGATCATCCCTGGTTCATCGGCGTGCAGTTCCACCCGGAGTTGAAGTCCAAGCCGTTCGACACTCATCCGCTGTTCGCCTCCTTCATCGAAGCGGCAATCACTCAGTCGCGGCTGGTCTAAAGCTCATGGCCAAGAAACCCGCAGCCTCCAAGACCGCGCCTGTCGTCAAACAGCGTCAGGTCAAGGTCGGCAAGACCGTCTTCGCCAACGACAAGCGCCTGACCATCATCGCCGGGCCGTGCGCGCTGGAAAGCCGCGCGCACGCCATGGAGATGGCCGACGCGCTGGTCAAATTGTCGAAGAAGCTCGGCTTCGGCCTGATCTACAAAAGCTCGTTCGACAAGGCCAACCGCACCTCGGTGAAGAGCAATCGCGGCATCGGCCTATCAAAGGCGCTGCCGATCCTCGCCGAAGTGCGCGAGAAATACGGCTGCCCGGTGCTGACCGACGTGCATGAGCGCGAGCAGTGCGCCGAGGCCGCCGAATATGTCGACATCCTGCAGATCCCGGCGTTTCTCTCGCGCCAGACCGATCTGTTGATCGCTGCCGGCGAGACCGGCAAGGCGGTCAACGTGAAGAAGGGCCAGTTCCTCGCGCCCTGGGACATGGCCAACGTCGCCGCCAAGATCGCCTCCACGGGCAACGAGAAGATCATGCTCTGCGAGCGCGGCGCGTCCTTCGGCTACAACACGCTCGTCTCCGACATGCGCTCGCTGCCGATCATGAAGCAGACCGGCTATCCGGTGATTTTCGACGCCACCCATTCGGTGCAGCAGCCGGGCGGGCAGGGCACGACCAGCGGCGGCGATCGCCGCATGGTGCCGGTGCTGGCGCGCGCGGCCGTGGCCGTCGGCGTTGCAGGCGTCTTCATGGAGACGCACCAGGATCCCGACAAGGCGCCGTCGGACGGGCCCAACATGGTTCACCTCAAGGACATGCCGAAGCTGCTCGAAACGCTGCTGGCGTTCGATAGTCTGGCCAAATCCGACCCGCTGTAAGCGGGCAGTCTTTTTCTCTTCATCGCGAAACCCCCATCACGGAGCGACCCATGACCGCTATTGCCGACATCCAGGCGCGCGAAATTCTCGATTCGCGCGGCAATCCCACTGTCGAGGTGGACGTGATCCTGGAGAGCGGCGCGATGGGCCGCGCCGCCGTGCCGTCTGGCGCGTCGACCGGCGCGCATGAGGCGGTCGAGCTGCGCGATGGCGACAAAAAGCGCTACGGCGGCAAGGGCGTGCTGAAAGCCGTCGAAGCCGTGAACGGCGAGATTTTCGACGCGCTCTCCGGCATGGATGCGGAAGACCAGATCGCCGTCGATCGCATCATGATCGAGCTCGACGGCACGCCGAACAAGGCGCGCCTCGGCGCCAACGCCATCCTCGGCGTCTCCATGGCCTCGGCCAAGGCGGCGGCGGTCGAAGCCGGCCTGCCGCTCTATTCCTACATCGGCGGCGTCTATGCGCGCACCTTGCCGGTGCCGCTGATGAACATCGTCAACGGCGGTGTGCATGCCGACAATCCGATCGACTTCCAGGAATTCATGATCATGCCCGTCTCGGCCCCGACCATGGCCGACGCGGTGCGCATGGGCGCCGAGGTGTTCCAGGCGCTGAAGGGCGCGCTGAAGGACGCCGGCCACAACACCAACGTCGGCGACGAAGGCGGCTTCGCGCCGAACCTGGCGAGCGCCGACGAGGCGCTGAAGTTCATCATGCAGGCGATCAAGAAGGCCGGCTACAAGCCGGGCGAGGACATCGCCCTGGCGCTCGATGCCGCCTCGACCGAGCTCTACAAGAAGGGCAAGTACGTGCTCGAAGGCGAGGGCAAGACCCTCAGCAGCGAGCAGATGGTCAAGGTCTACGCCGATCTGGTGAAGCGCTATCCGATCATCTCGATTGAAGACGGCATGGCCGAGGACGATTGGAAGGGCTGGAAGATGCTGACCGACGAGATCGGCGACAAGTGCCAGCTCGTCGGCGACGATCTGTTCGTCACCAATCCGACGCGTCTTGCGCGCGGCATCAAGGAAGGCACCGCCAACGCCATCCTGGTGAAGGTCAATCAGATCGGCACGCTGTCCGAGACGCTCGAAGCCGTCGAGATGGCGCACAAGGCGGGCTACAAGGCCGTCATGTCGCACCGCTCGGGCGAGACCGAGGACGCGACCATCGCCGACCTCGCCGTCGCCACCAACTGCGGTCAGATCAAGACCGGTTCGTTGGCCCGCTCGGACCGGTTGGCCAAGTACAACCAGCTCATCCGCATCGAGGAAGAGCTGGGCCTGTCGGCGATCTATGCCGGCAAGGCCGTCATTCGCGGCAAATAGGAATCCGTGCCGGACTCGCGAGGCTTGCCTCGCGAGTCTGACTCGCGATCTCAGCAGTCACTTTTTGATTCTTGATTCACTTGAGTCTTTTTTAAGATTTGAGCGATTTTTTATTGCGCCCGAGAATCGCCTGTGATTCTCTCAAGTCCATGGTCCTGCTGAGCGAAATCAAGAAACGAGCCCGCCATATCACCGGCCCCGTGCTGGCGATCGCGGTGTTCGGCTATTTCGCTTACCACTCGATCCAGGGCGACCGCGGCCTGATCGCTTGGATGCATCTCAGCCAGCAGATCGAGATCGCCGACGCCAACTACGAGAAGGTGGCGCGCGAGCGTCTCGCCCTTGAGCGCCGCACCAATCTGCTGCGCCCCGACCATCTCGATCCCGACATGCTCGACGAGCGCGCGCGCGCCAGCCTCGGCCTGGTGCTGCCGAACGAGATCGTCATCACCAATGCGCCTAACGCGCCGGCGCCGATGTCGTTGCCCGCGCCGGCGATGCCGCCAGCGCCCGTTGTCGAAACGCCGCGCAATTCGAAGGTCAATGCGCAGTCCAAAGGCATCGCCGCCCATGCCGCGGAAATGCTGCCGGCGGTGCAAGCGCAGGCCGCACAACTCGGCGATCTGGCCAACAAGGTCACGGTCTCCTTCGCGCCCGCGCGCTAAGACCGATCCATCGTATTCAAAGCTTTGATCTTTTGTCGCCTGCGTTATTACGCAGGTGCAGCATAATTCTGCGAATGCATGGCGTTTCCTGTCTTCGTCGGGCAATGCCTTTTGCGAAAATTGCGTACGACCCGCCATTCGACGAAATATTACCTTGATAGTGGTTAATTACCTTTATCGCATTGCAATAACAGCATTTTTTGGGATTTTGAAGTCCTTCCCAGACAAGGGCTTAAGGGCTATATGAGCCATCTCGCGCCGGCAGTCTGTCGGCGCTCGCGCTTATCCCTTCGCAGCCCAAGGTGCCCGGTATGGTCGCAGCCACTGCCAAGAAGTCCGCTCCCGCCAAATCCTCCGCGTCGAAGCAGGCCTCTGCGCCGCGACAAGCCGAAAAGGGCAAATCCAATCTCGACAAGCAACTGCTCCTCAAGATGTACGAGGACATGCTGCTGATCCGCCGCTTCGAAGAGAAGGCCGGCCAGCTTTACGGCCAGGGCGCCATCGGCGGCTTCTGCCATCTCTACATCGGCCAGGAAGCGGTCGTCGTCGGCATGCAGTCGACGATCACCGGCGACGACGCCGTCATCACCACCTATCGCGACCATGGCCACATGCTGGCCTGCGGCATGGAGCCGAAGGGCGTGATGGCCGAGCTCACGGGCCGCCGCGGCGGCTACTCGAAGGGCAAGGGTGGCTCGATGCACATGTTCAGCGCCGAGAAGAATTTCTACGGCGGCCACGGCATCGTCGGCGCCAGCGTGCCGATCGGTGCGGGCCTCGCCTTCGCGCGCAAGTACAATGGCCTCAACACCGTCTCGCTGACCTATTACGGCGACGGCGCGGCCAACCAGGGCCAGGTCTACGAGGCCTTCAACATGGCGGCGCTGTGGAAGCTGCCGACCATCTTCATCATCGAGAACAACCAGTACGCCATGGGCACCTCGGTGAAGCGCGGCGCCTCGACGCCGGACTTCTACAAGCGCGGCGAGGCCTTCGGCATTCCGAGCATGAAGGTCGACGGCATGGACGTGATCAAGGTGCGCGAGGCCGGCGAAATCGCCGTGGCCCATTGCCGCGCCGGCAAGGGTCCGTACGTCCTGCAGATGGAGACTTACCGCTATCGCGGCCACTCCATGTCCGACCCGGCGAAGTACCGCACGCGCGACGAAGTGGACAAGATGCGCGCCGAGCGCGATCCGATCGAGCATCTGCAGCATCAGATCGTCGCGGCGAACTTCGCCGACGAAGAGGCGCTCAAGAAGATCGACCAGCGCGTGAAGAAGCATGTGATGGACGCGGCCGACTTCGCGCTCACCGATCCCGAGCCCGATCCCGCCGAGCTCTACACCGACGTGCTCGCTTAAGCAGGCCTGCGCGCGGCGGTCGCCGCGCGACTCTCATCCCCAGGGAAGACGAAGGTTACTCCATGCCCATCGAAGTGCTCATGCCGGCCCTTTCGCCGACCATGACGGAAGGCAAAATCGCCCGCTGGCTCAAGCAGGAAGGCGACAGCGTCAAATCAGGCGAAGTGCTGGCCGAAATCGAGACCGACAAGGCGACCATGGAGGTCGAGGCGGTCGATGAGGGCAAGCTCGGCAAGATCCTGGTGCCCGAAGGCACCGAGAACGTCGCCGTCAACCAGCCGATCGCGGTGATCCTCGCCGACGGCGAAGACGCCAAGAGCATCGGCGACGTGAAGAGCGCGCCGAAGGCGGAAGCCAAGACGGAAGCGAAGGAAGAGGGCGGCGAGAAGCCCAAAACCTCCGTCATCGAATCGGTGCCGACCCCGCCGCCGTCCGCTTATGGCGCCGCCGACGACATGGATCTCGGCGAGACCAAGATGATGACCGTGCGCGAAGCGCTGCGCGACGCCATGGCCGAGGAAATGCGCCTCGATCCGTCCGTCTTCGTGATGGGCGAGGAAGTCGCCGAATATCAGGGCGCCTACAAAGTCACGCAGGGTCTGCTGCAGGAATTCGGCGAGCGCCGCGTCGTCGATACGCCGATCACCGAGCATGGCTTCGCCGGTCTCGCGGTCGGCGCGGCCTTCGCCAATCTCAAGCCGATCGTCGAATTCATGACCTGGAACTTCGCCTTGCAGGCGATGGACCACATCATCAACTCGGCGGCCAAGACGCGTTACATGTCCGGCGGCCAGATGGGTTCGCCCATGGTGTTCCGCGGCCCCAACGGCGCGGCCGCCCGCGTCGGCGCGCAGCACTCGCAGTGCTTCGCCAGCTGGTACGCCCATGTGCCGGGCCTCATCGTCGTCTCGCCTTATTCGGCCGACGATGCCAAGGGCTTGCTCAAGTCGGCGATCCGCGATCCCAACCCGGTCGTTTTCCTCGAGAACGAGATTCTCTACGGCCGCAGCTTCCCGGTGCCGGTCGATCCCGACTACACCGTGCCGATCGGCAAGGCGCGCATCGTGCGCAAGGGCAAGGACGTGACCATCACGGCCTTCTCGATCATGGTCGGCGTCGCGCTGCAGGCCGCCGAAGAGCTGGCCAAGGAAGGCATCGAGGCGGAGGTTATCGACCTGCGCACGCTGCGTCCGCTCGATACCGCCACCATCGTCGAGTCGGTCAAGAAGACCAACCGCCTGGTGAGCGTGGAGGAGGGCTGGCCGTTCGCCGGCATCGGCTCCGAAATCGCCGCCATCATGATGGAGCAGGCCTTCGATTATCTGGATGCGCCGGTGAAGCGCGTTTGCGCCATCGACGTGCCGCTGCCCTATGCCGCCAACCTTGAGAAGCTCGCTCTGCCGCAGCCGGCCCATGTGTCCGCCGCGGTGAAAGAGGTTCTCTATCGCTAAGAAGAACGCGTTCGCGCGTCCTGTCCGTATCTAGGGGAAGCCCGCCATGCCCATCAAGATTCTGATGCCCGCTTTGTCGCCGACCATGACCGAGGGCAACATCGCCCGCTGGCTCAAGAAGGAAGGCGACAAGGTCAAGTCCGGCGAAGTGCTGGCCGAGATCGAGACCGACAAGGCGACGATGGAAGTCGAAGCCGTCGACGAAGGCACGCTGGGCAAGATCCTCGTGGGCGAGGGTACGCAGGGCGTGAAGGTCAACGACGTGATCGCGCTCTTGCTGGAAGAGGGCGAGGACAAGAAGGCGCTCGAAGGCGCAGTGTCCGCCGCGCCTAAAAAAGAAGAGGGGGCTCCCAAGGCCGCCGCGCCGAAGGAAGAGCCGAAAGCTTCCGCTCCGGCCGCTGCGCCGGCCCCGGCTCCTGCCGCCGCTCCCGCGCCCAAGCCGGCTGCTGCCGCGCCGGCCAACTCCGGCGGCCGCGTCTTCGCGACGCCGCTGGCCCGCCGCATCGCCAAGGACAAGGGCATCGATATCGCCGGCGTGCCGGGCAGCGGCCCGCATGGCCGCATCACGCGCGCCGACGTCGAAGGCTTCAAGGGCGGCGCGTCCGCTGGCGGCGGCTCCGGCGGCCTGCGTCTCGGCGCCGGTACGAACTTCGCCCCGGCCAAGAGCAAGCTGGTGCCGCACAGCACCATGCGCAAGGTCATCGCCAAGCGCCTCCTGGAATCCAAGCAGACCGTTCCCCACTTCTATGTCAGCGTCGACATCGATCTGGACCGTCTCATGGACCTGCGCGCCGAGATCAACGCCATCGACGAGAAGACGAAGATCTCCGTCAACGACTTCGCCATCCGCGCCGCCGCGCTGGCCCTGATGCAGGTGCCGGGCGCGAACGCCGCCTGGAGCGACGAGGGCGCCCACATGTTCGACTCGGCCGACATCTCGGTCGCCGTCTCGATCCCCGGCGGCCTGATCACGCCGATCATCAAGAGCGCCGAAAAGAAAGGCCTCGCGACGATCTCTGCCGAGATGAAGGATCTCGCCACGCGCGCCAAGGAAGGCAAGCTGAAGCCTGAGGAATTCCAGGGCGGCACCTTCTCGCTGTCGAACCTCGGCATGTTCGGCGTGAAGGACTTCTCGGCGATCATCAATCCGCCGCAGGGCTGCATCCTCGCGGTCTCGGCCGGCGAGAAGCGCGCCGTGGTGAAGGACGACAAGCTGGCCATCGCCACGCAGATGACCTGCACGCTGTCGTGCGATCACCGGGTGGTCGACGGCGCGCTCGGCGCGCAGTTCATGCAGGCATTCAAGAATCTCATCGAACATCCGATCAAGCTGGTGCTGTAGGAGTCCGTCATGGCTGAGACCAATTTCGACGTCATCGTCGTCGGCAGCGGCCCGGGCGGCTATGTCACCGCGATCCGCGCCGCGCAGCTCAAGCTCAAGGTTGCCATCGTCGAGCGCGCCGAGCTCGGCGGCATCTGCCTCAACTGGGGCTGTATCCCGACCAAGGCGCTGCTGCGCAGCGCCGAGGTCTATCACTCGATGCAGCATGCCGAGAGTTACGGCCTCAGAGCCAAGGGCATAGAGTTCGATCTGAAGAAGATCGTCGATCGTTCGCGCGGCGTCGCGGCGCAGATGTCCAAGGGCATCTCGTTCCTGATGAAGAAGAACAAGATCGAAGTCGTCGTCGGTTCGGCCAAGCTTGATGGCGTCGCTGGCCCGCTGCGTAAAGTCGCCGTCACCGGCGCCGACGGCAAGGTGACGAACCTGACCGCCAAGAACGTGATCCTCGCCACCGGCGCGCGCGCGCGCGTCATGCCGGGCCTGGAGCCCGACGGCAAGCTGATCTGGACCTACCGCGAGGCGCTGGTGCCCAACACCATGCCCAAATCCCTGCTGGTCGTGGGCTCGGGCGCCATCGGCATCGAGTTCGCCAGCTTCTATCGCGATCTCGGCGCCGAAGTGACGGTCGTCGAGGTGATGGACCGCGTCATGCCGGTCGAAGATGAAGAGATTTCTGCCTTCGCGCGCAAGTCGTTCGAGAAGCGCGGCATGAAGATCCATACCGGCGCGACGGTGAAAGGCCTGAAGACGGGCAAGGACAACGTCACCGCCACCATCGAGCTCAAGGACAAGGACGGCAAGGCCAAGACCGAGACCCTGACGGTCGACCGCGTCATTCTCGCCGTCGGCATCGTCGGCAACGTCGAAAACCTGGGCCTGGAAGGCACCAAGGTGAAAGTCGACCGCACCCACGTGAACGTCGACGGTTACGGCAGCACCGGCGAGCCGGGCGTCTATGCCATCGGCGATCTCACCGGTCCGCCCTGGCTGGCCCACAAGGCGAGCCATGAGGGCGTCGTCTGCGTCGAGAAGATCGCCGGCGTGCCGGGCGTGCATCCGTTCAAGACCGACAACATTCCGGGCTGCACCTACTGCCGCCCGCAGGTCGCCAGCGTTGGCCTCACCGAGAAGGCCGCCAAGGACAAGGGGTTCCAGGTCAAGGTCGGCCGCTTCCCCTTCATCGGCAACGGCAAGGCCGTGGCGATGGGCGAGGCCGAAGGCATGGTGAAGACCGTGTTCGACGCCAAGACCGGCGCGCTCTTGGGCGCCCATATGGTCGGTGCGGAAGTGACCGAGATGATCCAGGGCTACACCATCGGCCGTCAGCTCGAAACGACCGAGGAAGACCTGATGCATACGGTCTTCCCGCATCCGACGATCTCGGAAACCATGCACGAGGCGGTGCTTGACGCCTACGGCAAGGTGCTTCACACCTAATGCAAGAGCGGGGCTTCAGGGGGGAACCTGGAGAGCTTATGAGCGATACGCCTGCCACCAGCGAAAAACCGCAGCGCATTCCGAAGCCCGACTGGATTCGGGTGAAGGCGCCTGTCTCCGTTCAGTACAACGAGACGCGCAAACTGCTGCACGGCCTGAAGCTGCATACGGTCTGTGAAGAAGCGGCCTGCCCGAACATCGGCGAGTGCTGGACCAAGAAGCACGCCACCGTGATGATCCTCGGCGACACCTGCACACGCGCCTGCGCCTTCTGCAACGTCAAGACCGGCAAGCCGAACCTCGTCGATCCGCACGAGCCGGAGAATCTCGCCACGGCCATCGCCCAGCTCGGCCTCGAACATGTTGTCATCACCTCGGTCGACCGCGACGACCTGGAGGACGGCGGCGCCAACCAGTTCGTGCAGTGCATCGAGAAGCTGCGCGCCAAATCACCGGCCACCACTATCGAAGTGCTGACGCCGGATTTCCTGCGCAAGCCCGAGAGCATCGATCTCGTCGCCAATGCGCGGCCCGATGTCTACAACCACAACCTGGAGACCGTGCCGCGTCTTTACGCGACGATCCGTCCGGGCGCGCGCTACTTCAATTCGCTGCGCCTGCTCGATCGCGTGAAAAAGGTGGTGCCGTCGATCTTCACCAAGTCCGGCATCATGGTCGGCCTCGGCGAGACGGCGGAGGAGGTCTATCAGGTGATGGACGATCTGCGCGCCGCCGACGTCGATTTCCTGACCATTGGCCAGTATCTGCAGCCGACGCCCAAGCACGCCAAGGTCGAGCGCTTCGTCACCCCGGACGAGTTCAACGCCTATGCGGCCAAGGCTCGCGCCAAGGGGTTCCTGCTCGTGTCGGCTTCGCCGCTCACCCGTTCGTCCTATCACGCCGAGGAAGACTTCCGCCGCCTGCGCGAAGCGCGCGAGAAGAAGCTCGCGGCGACGCAAGCTTAAGCGGGCCAGGGCGCACGACACGATGCCGGTTCACGCCGAGCAGAAATTCCTCCCATTTACGCCAGAGCAGCTTTACGCGCTCGTGGCGGACATCGAGAAGTATCCGCAGTTCCTGCCCTGGTGCGTCGGCGCCCGTATTCGCGAACGCCGTGAGCGCGAGGTGATCGCCGACCTGGTGATCGGTTTCAAAATGATCCGCGAGAAGTTCACCTCGCGCGTGACCTTGACCCCGCCCGGCGAAGGCTTGGCTCCGCGCATCGATGTCGCCTATATCGACGGGCCGATGCGCCATATGAGCAACAAGTGGGTGTTCAACGCCCATCCCGGCGGCACGATGATCGACTTTCATGTCGATTTCGAATTCCGCTCGAAGATCCTCGAAACATTGATCGGCGCTTTGTTCGGCGAGGCCGTCAAGCGCATGGTCAACGCGTTCGAGGCGCGAGCCCACAAACTTTACGGTTCGCCAAGTCTCACGCCGCTTTAGGCGATGAACGAAAAGGGCGGCTCGAGAGAGCCGCCCTTCGCATTTTAGTCGTTGTGGTTTTTAGTCGTTGTGGTCCGGCAAGGCGCTGATCTGGTCCTTGCTCATGGACGTGTGCAGCTTGTTGTCGCGCATCTGCAAGGTGCCGATCTGCATGATGACTTCCTTCTTGTTCATCTGCAGGAAGCTGCCGGCATCGACCGACACGGCGACCGGCTTGCCCGACGAATCGGCCAGCACGTCTTCGACGTCGCCAATCTTCTTGCCGTCGGAACCGACGATATCCATGCCCTCAAGCTTGCCGACGGTGATGTTGTACGGCTGGACCATGGTGTCGTCGTTCTTGATCACGGTCAGAGCGGAGTTCTGGGTGGCTGCGGCGCTCGCCGGAGCGTTGCGCATCTCCTGAGCTGCAGCGGGCAGGGCGCCGAAGGTGAACACGGCGGCACCGGCGATCAGGGCGTTGCGAAGCTTCATCGTCAATCTCCTCTTGAGCAAACAAAGATGCGCAAGCAACGAGGAACGCATCGGCATCGTTCCGGGAACGCGTAAAGAGAAAGAGGAGTGCTGCGAATGCGCTAAGCGATCTGCTTGGCGATCATGGCGAGTGCTACTCGCACGGCGGCGAGGCGAATCTCGCTGCGGTTGCCGGCGAAGACATGGCGTTCGTGCAGCGTCGGCCGGCCGGCGCGGGCGCAGCCGAAATGCACGAGCCCGACCGGCTTGTGCGCGGAACCGCCGCCGGGTCCGGCGATGCCGGTGATGCCGACCGCGAGATCGATCGGCGCGGCGCGCAACGCGCCTTCGGCCATGGCGCGGGCGACGACTTCGCTGACCGCGCCGACATTGGGATCGTCGAGCCAGGCGGGCGAGACGCCGAGCAAGGCGGTCTTGGCGGCGTTGGCATAGGTCACGAAGCCGCATTCGACGACATCGGAGGAGCCGGCGATCTCGGTCAGCGCGCCGGCGACCAGGCCGCCGGTGCAGGATTCCGCCGTGGCGATGCGCAGGCCTTGCGCGCGCGCGGCAGCGAGCACGGATTCGGCTTGGGCGAGGATGTCGGCGGGGAAGGTCATTTAAGAGACCGGAACGTTGACGGCGACGATCGAATTGACGAGCCAGACGACGATCATCACGTAGAAGGCGGCGAGCATGTCGTCGAACATGACGCCGAAGCCGCCGCCGATGGTGCGGTCGGCCCAGCTGACAGGCCAGGGCTTCTTGACGTCGAACAGGCGGAACAGCGCGAAGCCAAGCAGCAGATTGTACCAAGTCGGCGGCACGATGATGAAAATCGCCATCTGCGCGGCGATCTCGTCGATCACGATCTCGGAGGGATCCTGCACCATGCGGCGCTTCACATAGACATGCGCCGCCCACCAGCCCATGGCGAAGAAATAGAGCGTGAAGATCAGCAGCACCGGCGGCCCGGCGAGATAATAGACAACGAAGGCAAGCGGCAGCGCGGCGAGCGAGCCCCAAGTGCCGGGCGCTTTCGGCAGATGGCCGAGGCCGAAGCCGGTGGCGATCAGATAGGCCGGATGCCAGTTGGGCAGGCCTTTCGGTTGCGCAGGCGGCGGCGCGGGCGGGAGCGTCTCGGGCGAGGCGTCGGACATCGGTTTACAGAACTCCAGCGGGCAGGCGGATTGTAGCGACGGCTTGCGCAGCGATGCCTTCGCCGCGCCCCAAGAAGCCGAGCTTCTCGGTCGTCGTCGCCTTGACGCTGACGCGCGCCAGCGAGAGGCCGCAGATTTCGGCGATGCGCGCGCGCATGGCGTCGCGATGGGGCGAGACTTTCGGCGCTTCGCACAGCACGGTCACATCGAGATGGGCGATCAGGCCGCCTTGCGCCTTCACGAGGTCGACGGCGTGGCGCAGGAAGCGCGCCGAATCGGCGCCCTTCCATTGCGGATCGCTCGGCGGGAAATGGCTGCCGATATCGCCGTCGGCGATGCAGCCGAGAACGGCATCGGTGATCGCATGCAGGCCGACGTCGGCGTCGGAATGGCCGACGAGCCCGCGCGGGCTGGCGACCTTCACGCCGCATAGCATCACATGGTCTTTTTCTCCAGGCGGTCCGAAGGCATGGACGTCGGTGCCGGATGCGGTGCGGATGTCGGCGAGCGCGGCGAGCAATTGCCGCTCGGCGCGGGCCAGATCGGATTCGGTCGTGATCTTGAAATTCTCCTCACTGCCGAGCACCAGGGCGACACTGCCGCCGGTTTGTTCCATGACGGCGGCGTCGTCGGTGAAGCCGCGGTCGTAACCCAGATTTTCCGCTACGGCGACCTTGCGGTGGGCAGCAAGGATGTCGGCGTAACGGAAGGCTTGCGGTGTCTGCGCGCGCCACAGGCCTTCGCGCTCGACGGCGGCGGTGACGACGTCAGCTGCGCCGCGCTTGAGGCTGTCGGCGAGCGGCACGGCGGCGATGGCGCCGGGATGGCGCGTCAGCGCGGCGAGGCTGCGATCGATGATGGCGGCATTGACGAAGGGGCGCGCGGCGTCGTGGATCAGCACCTGGCCCGGCGTCTGGCCGGCGAGGCTTTCGAGGCCGAGGCGCACCGAGTCCTGGCGCGATTCGCCGCCATGGACCGGCGGCAGCAGATCGAGCCCGGCCATGGCTTCGTCGTAAAGCGCGCGGTCGTCGGCATGGATGACGACGCGCACGCCGTCGATCTTGGGATGGGCGAGAAAGGGCAGGGCGGCGCGGCGCAGCACGGCCATGCCGCCGAGATCGCGATATTGCTTGGGCGCGCCCGGCTGGCCTGCAGCGGCAAAGCGGCTGCCGCGCCCGGCGGCGACGATCAAGGCGATGCAGGGGGAAGCTGTCGTCGTCATGGCCGGCAAACTAGCCCGTCCGCCGCCGTCTTCCAAGCCATGCCTAAATGTTCTAAGAGCCAGCCGACGGCGGCTCGCGCATCGCCGCCCGGTTCGATGTATAGTCGGCGCATGATCTACGCGACCCCGCATAGCCTAGTCTTCGGTCTTTCCGCGCTCGCCTCTTTGCTGCCGGCGACGATCTACGCCCTGTCGCCGCGCGCGGCGGGGGACGAGCCGGCGCGCGCGCCAAGGCTGTTCTGGCTGCTCGGCGCGGTTGCGTTCTGCGGCAGCGTCGCCTGGACCGTGGCGCAATTCGCGCTCGGCTGGCGCACCGGTTTCGCGCCGAGCCTGTGGCTGGTCATCGTCGTCACGTTGGCGCTTTACGGCGGCCTTGCGGGCATTTCCGCCGAAGCGCGCCGGCTGGCCGCGCCGCTGTACATCTATCTGTCGCTAATGGCCTTGCCGGCGATCTTGTGGAGCGGCGCGCCGGAGCGACCGTTGATCGGCCCGTTCGGCGCCTGGATGAGCCTGCATATCCTCGCGGCGATCCTGGCCTATGCGCTGGCGACGTTGGCGGCGGTGGCTGGCGTCGGCGTACTGCTGCGCGAAAGCGCGCTTAAGCGCAAAGCGCTGCATGGAATGTCGTTGGCCGCGCGGATGCCCGCTGTGGCGGATGGCGAGCGGCTGCAGAGCCGACTGCTGCTGGCGACCGCGGCGCTGCTGGCCATAGGCCTGATAAGCGGCATGGCGGCGCAATATGTCGAGACCGGCGCGCTCTTGCCGTTGACCCACAAGGTCGTGCTGGCCTTCATCGCCTTCGTTGTGGTTGTGGCTCTGCTGGCCCTGCAGTCGCGCATGGGCATGGGGGGCCGCCGGCTCGCCCGCATCGCTCTGGGAGCCTATCTCGCGCTCGCCTTCGCCTATCCCGGCGTCAAATTCGTCACCGATGTTCTGATCGGCGGCAATTGAGCGAATGGCGGTTTTCCGCCATTTTTTCCGCTTCCTGAGCTGATTTTCCCGTTCAAATCGCCCCGAACGCCGTTCGCTGCGACGGTTATGACTGCCGACAATTCTATTGCAAATGCGAAGAACGGCAGATACGCTTGCCTAACATTTGATCATGATTGATCATTGCTTAGTTTATGAGCATATCGGGACTTTGACGCAAACCCCCACATGACCGCCAATCTCTTGAAGCGCCCTTATTCCCAAGACGGCGAAGGTCTCCATGAGACGGTGCTCAACGCGCTGCCCGATCCCATCGTGATCGTCGGCGAGGGGAATCGCATCGCTTACGTGAATGCGGCGGCGGAGCAGTTCCTGCAGGCCAGCATCGGCTATCTCCGGGGCAAGGCGCTCAAAGAGTTCGTGCCGGCGGACAGCCCGCTGTTCACGCTGATCGATCAGGTGCATCAGACCGGCAGCAGCGTCTCCGAATACGGCGTCACCCTGGAGACGCCGCGCATCGGCGCCCATGTGTTGACGATTCAGGTCGCGCCGGCGGGCGAACGCGCCGGCGAAGTGATCGTGATGTTCCACGAGCGCTCCATCGCGCTGAAGATGGACCGCCAGCTGACCCATCGCAATGTCGCGCGTTCGGTCACCGCCATGGCCGCCATTCTCGCGCATGAAATCAAGAATCCGCTGTCCGGCATCCGCGGCGCGGCGCAGCTTTTGGAGCAGAACGCCGAAATCGTCGACCGCCCGCTGACGCGCCTGATCATCGAAGAGACCGATCGTATCTGCGGCCTGATAGACCGCATGGAGATGTTCTCCGACCGGCCGCAGATCGAGCGCGACGCGGTCAACATCCACCAGGTGCTCGAGCATGTGCGGCGCATCGCTCAGAACGGCTTCGGCAAGCACATCCGCTTCATCGAGAATTACGACCCTTCGCTGCCGCCGGTCGCCGGCAACCGCGACCAGCTCATCCAAGTGTTCCTCAATCTCGTGAAGAACGCTTGCGAGGCTTGCCCGCAGCAGGGCGGCGAAGTGACGCTGTCCACCGCTTATCAGCACGGCGTGCGCCTGGCGCTGCCCGGCGCCGACACGCATACGCAGCTCCCGCTGGTGGTCAGCATTCAGGACAACGGCGACGGCATTCCCGAAGACCTGCGCCCGCATCTGTTCGATCCCTTCGTGACCACCAAGGTCAACGGGACCGGCCTCGGTCTTGCATTGGTCGCCAAGATCATCGGCGATCACGGCGGCATCGTCGAATTCGCCAATCTGCCGACCAAAGGCACGAACTTCCGCGTGCATCTCCCGATCCACCAGCGTACCGCGAGCAGCGTGAAACAATGACCGAATCGACTATTCTCGTCGCCGACGACGACCAGGCGATCCGCACCGTCCTGGCGCAGGCGCTGGCGCGCACCGGCTATCGTGTGCGCACCACGGGCAACGCCGCCACGCTATGGCGCTGGGTGGCGGACGGGGAGGGCGATCTCGTTGTCACCGACGTGGTGCTGCCTGACGAAAACGGCCTCGACCTGATTCCGCGCATTCGCAAGGTTCGCCCGGATCTGCGCATCGTCGTGATGAGCGCGCAGAACACGCTCAAGACTGCCGTCACCGCCGCTCAGCGCGGCGCCTTCGAATATCTGCCCAAGCCGTTCGACCTCAACGAGCTGGTCAATGTCGTCAAACGCGCGCTGACGGTGCCGGCGCCTTCCATGGCCAATGGCGAATCCCACGGCGAGGAAAGCGAAGAGCAACTGCCGCTGATCGGCCGCTCGCCGGCCATGCAGGAGATCTATCGCACTCTGGCGCGCCTGATCGGTACGGACCTCACCGTCACCATCAGCGGTGAATCGGGCACCGGCAAGGAGCTGGTGGCGCGCGCCCTGCATGATTACGGCAAGCGCCGCAACGGGCCGTTCGTCGCCATCAACATGGCGGCCATTCCGCGCGAATTGATCGAGAGCGAGCTCTTCGGCCACGAGCGCGGCGCTTTCACCGGCGCGACCACGCGCCATATCGGCCGCTTCGAGCAGGCCGAGGGCGGCACACTCTTCCTCGACGAAATCGGCGACATGCCGCTCGAGGCCCAGACGCGCCTTTTGCGCGTGCTGCAGGAGGGCGAATATACGACTGTGGGCGGGCGCACGCCGATCCGCACCAATGTGCGCATCATCGCCGCCACCCACCGCGACCTTCGCCAGCTCATTCGTCAGGGGCTGTTCCGCGAGGACTTGTTCTACCGCCTGAACGTGGTGCCGATCCGCCTGCCGCCGCTGCGCGAGCGCGCCGAGGACATCGCCGCCCTGGTGCGCCACTTCTTCGCCCAGGCGGCCGCCGAAGGCCTCCCGGGCAAGCGCCTCGACGCCGCCGCCATGGAGCGGCTGAAAAGCTACCGTTGGCCGGGCAACGTGCGCGAACTGGAGAACCTGGTCCGCCGCTTGGCCGCCCTTTATTCCCAGGAGACCATCGGCATCGACGTGATCGAGGCCGAATTGGCCGAGACCAGCGCCGCGCCCATGGTCGAGACGGAAAAGGCCGAAAGCCTCACCGGCTCGGTGGAACGCCATTTGCGCGAATATTTCGCCGCCCACCGCGACGGATTGCCGCCGCCAGGGCTTTATGACCGCATCCTGCGCGAGGTCGAGCGCCCGCTGCTGAACCTCAGCCTGGCGGCCACGCGGGGCAACCAGATCAAGGCGGCGCATCTCCTGGGCCTCAACCGCAATACCTTGCGCAAGAAGCTGCGCGAATTGGACATTCAGGTCATCCGCGGCATAAAATGAGCCGCACCAAGGGGCTGACGGCTGTTTCGCCGTCGGCGCCCGACCTGACCCGGTAGAGGACGGTCGGGCCGACCGTCGCTTTCGGGCGGCCTCGGCCGGATCGAGGCGAACCACCCCCGCATGAGCATTCCTGTCTCGCCAGATCCTGCCTTAGCGGGGACGGCCGCACCTCAGGCCAATCCCTCCGCCTCAGATCCGGCGCAGAGCCGGCGCGACCGCTTCGCCGCCTGGGCGGCGCGGGTCGGATTGGGCCGCAAGCTGGCCGTCGCTCTGGCGGTCCTCGCGGTCATTGCCGGCACCGCGACCTATCTGACGCTGACCGGCTCTTCGCCGCTGACGCAGTCGACCAACAGCCTGCTGCTGCTGCTCAACCTCGATCTGGTGATCCTGCTGGCGCTTGGTGGCATCGTCGCGCGGCGCATCGTCGAGGTTTGGGCGGAACGGCGGCGCGGCTCGGCCGGTTCGCGCCTGCATGTGCGGCTCGTCGTGCTGTTCAGCGCGCTGGCCGCCACGCCGGCCATCGTCGTCGCGGTCTTCTCGGCGCTGTTCTTCAACATCGGCGTCGAATCCTGGTTCGACCAGCGCGTGCGCCAGGCCGTCAGCGAATCCCTGGCGGTCGCCGAGGCCTATGTCGAAGAGCATCAGAACGTCATCCGCGGCGAAGTGCTCGCCATGGCGAACGACATCAACCGCATCGGCCCGAGCCTTTACGACAATCCGCAGCGCCTCAACTCGCTGGTCGAAACCCAGGCCTTGCTGCGCTCGCTGACCGAGGCGGTGATTTTCGACGAGACGGGCCGTGTGCTGGCCCGCTCGCGCCTCAGCTTCGTGCTCGAGTTCGAGCCGATCTCGCCGGACGCTCTCGAACGCGCCCGCAATGGCGAGACCGTGATTTTCGTGTCCGACACCGACGACCGCGTGCGCGCGCTGGTCAAGCTAGAAGGCCTGTTCGACGCCTATCTCTATGTCGGCCGCTTCGTCGATCCCAAGGTCGTCAACCATATGGAGAAGACGCAGGACGCCGTGCGCGCCTACGAGACGCTGGACGCGCGGCGCTCGGGCCTGCAGATCACTTTCGCCATGATCTTCGTCATGGTCGCGCTCTTGCTGCTGCTCGCGGCCGTCTGGGTTGGCCTGACGCTCGCCAACCAGCTCGCCCGGCCGATCAGCGCGCTGATCGTCGCCGCCGAGCGGGTGCGCGCCGGCGATCTGACCGCGCATGTCGAGGAGGGCGAGACCGGCGACGAGCTCGGCACGCTGTCGCGCGCATTCAACCGCATGACCGACCAGCTTTCGGCCCAGCGCTCTGAGCTGATCGAGGCCAACCATCAGGTCGATACCCGCCGCCGCTTCATCGAAGCGGTGCTGTCCGGCGTGTCGGCCGGCGTCGTCGGCCTCGACGCGGAGGCGCGCATCAATTTCCCCAACCGCTCGGCCGTGCGCCTGCTCGGCAGCGATCTCTATTCGATGATCGGCCGGCCGCTCGCCGAAGCGATCCCGGAGGTCGCGACGCTGCTCGAAGCGGCGCGCCGCCGCCCCAACCGCTTGCACGAGGAGCAGGTCGATCTGGTCCGAGAAGGCCGTCCGCGCACGCTCATGGTCCGCATTACGGCCGAGGCGGGCGAGGGACGGTTGAACCAGATCAATGGCTATGTCGTGACCTTCGACGACATCACCGACATGCTGGCGGCGCAGCGCAAGGCCACCTGGTCCGACGTCGCCCGCCGCCTGGCGCACGAAATCAAGAACCCGTTGACGCCGATCCAACTGTCGGCAGAGCGCCTTCGCCGCAAATATCTCGCCGAAGTGAAGAGCGATCCGGATACCTTCAAGCTCTGCATCGACACGATCATCCGTCAGGTCGACGACATCGGCGGAATGATCGATGAGTTCTCCTCTTTCGCGCGCATGCCGGCGCCGGAAATGAAGGAATGCGACCTGGTCGACATCCTGCGCCGCGCCCTGTTCCTGCAGCAGAGCGCCAATCCGGCGATCCGTTATCGCGACGAGTTGCCCCAGACGGCCTATCCGATCTTGTGCGATTCGCGCCAGATCGGCCAGGCGCTGACCAATCTCTTGCTCAATGCCGCCGATTCGGTGACCGAGCGCACCAATGGCGGGCCGGGTTTCAAGGTCGCCGGCAATCCGGGCCAGGGCGACGGCGAGATCCGCCTCAGCCTGAGCCAGGAGGAAGGCCGCATGGCTGTCCTCGTCGAGGACAACGGCCTCGGCCTGCCGCCTGACAAGCGCCATCGCCTGACCGACCCCTATGTCACCACCAAGGCGCATGGCACTGGCCTGGGACTGGCTATCGTGCGCAAAATCATGGAAGATCATGGCGGCGAGTTGCTGATCGAGGACCGCCCCGAGGGCGGCGCGCGCGTCGGCTTGATTTTCAAATCCGTCGAAATACATTCGAGCGCTGGCCAAGTGCCGGCTGACCCCGCAACATCCGTTAGTGCCGCGCGCAAGATCGCCACTCCATGAGCCACGACATCCTGATCGTTGACGACGAAGCCGACATCCGCATGTTGATGTCCGGCGTGCTGCGCGACGAAGGCTACGAGACGCGCGACGCGGCCGACAGCGATTCGGCCTTGGCCGCGATCCAGGCGCGCCGGCCGAGCTTGGTCATTCTCGACATCTGGCTGCACAATTCGCGCCTCGACGGCTTGGAGATTCTCGACCAGATACGCAAAGACCATCTCGATCTGCCAGTGGTGATGATCAGCGGCCACGGCAACATCGAGACCGCCGTCACGGCGATCAAGAAGGGCGCCTACGAATATATCGAGAAGCCGTTCAAGGCCGACCGCTTGCTGCTGGTCGTCGAGCGCGCCATCGAGGCCTCGCGCCTGCGCCGCGAGAACGCCGAACTGAAGATGCGGGCCGGCGGCGAATTGGGGCTGGTCGGCGATTCGCAACTGGCCAACCAGCTGCGCGCCACCATCGACAAGGTCGCCCCGACCAACAGCCGCGTGCTGATCGGCGGCCCGCCGGGCGTCGGCAAGGAAGTCGTGGCGCGGCTGATCCACAGCCGCTCGGGCCGCAGCGCCGGCCCCTTCGTGCCGGTCAATTGCGCCGCCATGACGCCGGAACATATCGAGATGGCGCTGTTCGGCGTCGAGGCCGGGGTCGAAGGGCCGGGCAGCCCGCGCAAGACCGGCACCTTCGAGAACGCCCACGGCGGCACGCTCTTCCTCGACGAAGTGGCCGACATGCCGCTCGTCACTCAGGGCAAGATCGTCCGCGTGCTGCAGGAGCAGACTTTCGAGCGTGTCGGCGGCCATACCAAGGTGGCGGTCGATGTGCGTGTCATCGCTTCGACCAACCGCGATCTGCAGGAGCTGATCACGGCGGGCCGCTTCCGCGAGGATCTTTATTATCGCCTGAACGTGGTGCCCGTGCGCGTGCCGCCGCTCAAAGAGCGCCGCGAGGACATCCCGCTTCTGGTGCGCCACTTCATGCAGATGGCGGCGCGTTCCTCGGGCCTGCCGGAGCGCGAGATCGGCGACGACGCCATGACGGCGCTGCAGGCCCATAGCTGGCCCGGCAACGTGCGGCAGCTGCGCAATGCCGTCGAATGGATGCTGATCATGGCGCCGGGCGATGCCGGCGGAAAAATCCGCGCCGACATGCTGCCGCCGGAAATCCTCGACATCAGCCCTGCCGTGCTGCGCTGGGACAAATCGGGCGAGATGATGGCTCTGCCGCTGCGCGAGGCGCGCGAGGTGTTCGAGCGCGAGTATCTCGCCGCGCAAATCCTGCGTTTCGGCGGCAACATCACGCGCACCGCGTCGTTCGTCGGCATGGAACGCTCGGCGCTCCATCGCAAGCTGAAGTCGCTCGGCTTGACGAACGGCGACGCGCCGACCACTTAGGCACCCTATGAAAGTCATCGTCTGCGGCGCGGGGCAGGTCGGCACCAGCATCGTGCGCCATCTCGCCGGCGAGAACGCCGACGTCACCGTCATCGATCAGTCGCCAGAATTGGTGCGCAAGATCGCCGATACGCTCGATGTGCAGGCGATGGAAGGATTCGCCTCGCACCCGGACGTCTTGGAGGCCGCCGGCATCCGCGATGCCGACATGATCATCGCCGTCACCTATTCCGACGAAGTGAACATGATCGCCTGCCAGGTCGCGCATTCGCTGTTCGACGTGCCGACCAAGATCGCGCGGGTGCGTCATCAGAGCTATCTGCAGCCCAAATGGTCGGACCTGTTCAACCGCGAGAACATGCCGATCGATTCGATCATCTCGCCGGAGCTGGAAGTCGGCCGCGCCGTCACGCGCCGCCTTTGGGTGCCGGGCGCCTTCGACATGATCCCGCTGGCGGGCGGCTTGGTCCGCGTTATCGGCGTGCGCTGCACGGCCGACACGCCGATCATCAACACGCCGCTGCGCCAACTCACCGGGCTGTTTCCCGACCTGAACATCACGATCGTCGGAATCATGCGGGGCGGCAAAGGCTTCGTGCCGGACGCCGACGAATCCATGCTGATCGGCGATGAGGTCTATTTCGTCGCCGACGCCCAGCATGTCAACCGCGCCATGTCGGCCTTCGGTCACGAAGAGGCTGCGGCGCGGCGGGTCGTCATCCTCGGCGGCGGCAATATCGGGCGCTATATCGCGCGCGAACTGGAAAACCACCCCGGCGTCTCCGCCAAGCTGATCGAGCATGGCAAGGCGCGCGCCGAGGAGATCGCCCAGGAGCTGCGCCATACCGTCGTTCTCAACGGCGACGCGCTCGATCCGGAAATTCTCGAAGAAGCCAATGTCGGCGCGGCGGAGGCGGTCATCGCGGTCACCAACGAGGACGAGGTCAACATCCTCGGCTCGCTGCTGGCCAAGCGCGCCGGCTGCAAGCGGGCCATCACGCTGATCAACGCCACGGACTTCACGCCGTTGGTCTCCTCGCTCGGCATCGACGTGATCGTCAGTCCGCGCGCCATTACGGTTTCGACCATCCTGCAGCACATCCGCCGTGGCCGCATCCGGGCCGTCCACTCTTTGGGGGACGGCTTCGGCGAGGTGATCGAGGCGGAAGCCCTGGAAACCTGCAGCGTCACCGGCAAGGCGCTCAAGGACATCGGCTTCCCCGAGGGCGTCATCATCGGCGCCATCGTGCGCGGCGACGAGGTGATCAATCCCGATCCCGACACCATCATCAAGCCGAAGGACCGCGTGGTGTTGTTCGCCACTTCGGCGGACGTGCGCGCGGTGGAGAAGATGTTCTCCGTCGGCCTCGCCTTTTTCTAGCCACATCGTTCGTTTAGGTTCCCGCTTATGCCTCGCATCGCCTATGTCAACGGCCAGTACATCGAGCACCGCCGCGCCGGCGTCCATATCGACGACCGCGGCTATCAATTCGCCGATGGCGTCTATGAGGTCGTGACCATCGCCGGCGGCCGCCTGATCGACGCCGATCTGCATTGGAAGCGGCTGGAGCGCTCGCTGAAAGAGTTGCGCATCGCGGAGCCCATGTCGCGCGCCGCGCTCGAGCATGTGATGCGCGAAGTCATCCGCCGCAACGGCGTGAAGGACGGCATCGTCTATGCCCAGATCACGCGCGGCGTCGCGCCGCGCGACCATGTCTTTCCGAAGAAGGCGCGTCCTGCCGTCGTCGTCACCGCCAAGCGCCTGAAGGCGGCGGATCCCAAGCTGGTGGCGCGCGGCGTCGATGTCATCTCGTTGCCCGACATCCGCTGGGCGCGCTGCGACATCAAATCGCTGTCGCTGCTGCCCAACGTGATGGCCAAGCAGGCGGCCAAGGAGCAGGGGGCTCACGAGGCCTGGCTCGTCGATGCCGACGGCGACGTGACCGAAGGCTCCTCGACCAACGCCTGGATCGTCAGCGCCAAGGGTGCCCTGGTGACGCGGCCCGCCGGTCCCGAAATTCTCAACGGCGTCACGCGCCTGGCGGTGCTGGCTTTGGCCCGCGCGCAGAAGATGAAGATCGAGGAGCGCGCCTTCAGCCTGAAGGAAGCGCGCAAGGCCAAGGAGGCCTTCATCACCAGTTCGACCAATTTCGTCATGCCGGTCACGCGTCTCGACGGCAAGGCCATCGGCAGCGGCAAGCCCGGCCCCTTTGCTCAGAAGCTGCGCGAGCATTATCTCGCGCATATGGCGAAAGCCTGAGCGCCGTCATGGCGCTGCAGCCGCCCAAACCGACGGCCGTCCTTTTCGATTGGGACAATACCCTGGTCGACAGTTGGCCGGCGATCCACGCCGCCGTGAACCGCACGCTCGTCGCCATGGGGCATCAGCCCTGGTCGCTGGAAGAAGCCAAGCGGCGCATTCAGCGTTCGTTGCGCGACAGCTTTCCGCAATTGTTCGGCGAGCGCTGGGGCGAGGCGCGTGACATCTATTACCGCAGCTTCGCCGAAGTGCATCTCGACACGTTGCGTCCCATCGCCGGCGTCGTGGAACTGCTCGATGAGTTGCGCAGCCGCGACATCTATCTTGCGGTGGTCAGCAACAAGACCGGAAAATATCTACGGCTCGAAGCGGAACGTTTGGGCTGGAACGGCTATTTCAAAGCGCTGGTCGGCGCGACCGACGCGGCGCGCGACAAGCCGGCGATAGAACCTGTCGATATGGCTCTGACCGGCAGCGGCATCGAACGGAATACCAACGTATGGTTCGTCGGCGACGGCGCGGTCGATCTGGAGTGCGCGCGCAACGCCGGCCTCTCGGGCTTTCTCGTCGGCGAGCCGACGGGCGAGCCGATCCCGCAAGAAATGCTTGTGCCTCAAGCCTCTGGCGGCGTTTGGACATTGCCTGATTTCACGGCGCTCGGAGCCCTTGTGCGGACCCTATGACGTCCTATATGACACACGGGGTTTCAGAACTTCGTGAGTTCGAGACACCTTCGCGGCACGTGTGTGGCGGCCGCGGCCATCCTTTGCAATAATGCGAAAAGCCAAAGAAAAACGAGGTCAAAAATGTCTTCAGAAAAATCCCAGAACCTCCAGGACGTCTTCCTGAACAATATTCGCAAGAATAAGACTTCAGTGACCGTCTTTCTCGTCAACGGCGTCAAGCTTCAGGGCATCGTGACCTGGTTCGACAACTTCTCCGTGCTGCTGCGTCGGGACAATCATTCCCAACTCGTCTACAAGCACGCGATCTCGACCGTGATGCCGACGACCCCCATCCAGCTCTTCGAGCCGGAACAGGAATAACGGATTCCCATTGCCGCGCGACGACCACCGTCACGACGATCATCATGACGCTCATCTGAGCGACGATGACAGCCCCCGGACCGACGAGGTCCGGGGCGCGTCCAAAAAAAGCCGCCGATCTTCTTACGCCGAACACCGCAACGCGCCCGATCAGAACGTCAATCTGACCGGCAAGGTCGACACGCGTTCGACGTCTGGCCGCACCGCCGTCATCCATCCCGATTTCCGCATGGGCGCGAAGTCGGAAGCGCAAGCCGCGCGCGATCCCGCCAACCGGCTGGAGGAGGCGATCGGCCTGGCGCGCGCCATCGAGCTTGAGGTCGTGCATGCGGAAGTCGCGCCGCTGCGCCAGCCCAAGCCGAACACCCTGATCGGCGGCGGCGTCGTCGAGCGCGTCAAAGAGATCGTCGAAGCCGAGGAGATTCAGGTCGTCGTGGTCGACGCCAGCCTCAGCCCGGTGCAGCAGCGCAATCTTGAATTGGCCTGGAAGTGCAAGGTCATCGACCGCACCGGCCTGATCCTTGAAATTTTCGGCGCCCGCGCCCGTACGCGCGAAGGCCGCCTGCAGGTCGAACTGGCCTCGCTCAATTACCAGCGCAGCCGACTGGTGCGGTCCTGGACCCACCTGGAGCGCCAGCGCGGCGGCTTCGGCTTCCTCGGCGGCCCCGGCGAAACCCAGATCGAGGCTGACCGCCGGCTGATCGGCGAGCGCATCGCCAAGCTCAAGCGCGAGCTGGAAGAGGTCAAACGCACCCGTGCCCTGCACCGCAAGGCGCGCGAGCGCGTACCTTATCCGATCGTCGCCCTGGTCGGTTACACCAACGCCGGCAAATCGACCCTCTTCAACCGCCTGACCAAGGCGGATGTGCTGGCGAAAGACCTGCTGTTCGCGACCCTCGACCCGACCATGCGGGCGATCAAGCTGCCGTCCGGCCGCCGGGTCATCATGTCCGACACGGTGGGTTTCATCTCCGAGTTGCCGACCGATCTGGTCGCCGCCTTCCGCGCCACGCTGGAAGAGGTGCTGGGCGCCGACGTGATCCTGCATGTGCGCGACGTCTCCCATGAGGACACGCAAGCGCAGCGCGAGGATGTGCAGCATGTCCTGTCCCAGCTCGGCATCGAGGCCGAAAGCGAGGCTCGGGTGGTCGAAGTGCTCAACAAGCTCGACCGGCTGGAGGAGGGGGCGCACCAGCGCCTCTTGTCCGTCACCGCCCGCGATCCGGAGGTGGTCGCCGTCTCGGCCCTGACCGGGGAAGGCTGCGATGCCTTGCTGGCGTTGCTCGACGAGCGCTTGAGTGCCGGGCGCGAGGTGCGTGAACTGGACCTGCCGGCCGGCGACGGCGCCGCCATTGCCTGGCTCTACGATCATGCCGACGTGCTCGGCCGCAAGGACGGCGAAGACGGCGTGGTGCACCTCACGGTGGGCATGGATGCGGACACGGCGGCCCGATTCGCCCGCCGTAAGGCCTCATAACTATAATAATTTCAAATTATTATAGTTAACTCTTAAAGTTAATTATCACGTACGCTGATCGCGCTCCGCAATTGCTTCGGAAGCCCCTCATATTCCTGCAATAAACGGCGATTAAATCTGTCCTGCGCGGCTTGACTCTTCCGGAGGGCGGGCCTAGGTATCTGGCACTCAAAAGGCGGGAGTGCTAACAGCCGCTCGGCCACAAGCCGGCACCGCCTTGCGACGGACAATTTGTTTTCCCCAATCTCTCACGGAGAGCCAGACAATGAAGTTTCGGCCCCTGCATGACCGCGTTCTGGTGAAGCCCCTCGAGGCTGAGACCAAGACTGCCGGCGGCATCATCATCCCCGACACCGCCAAGGAAAAGCCCCAAGAGGGCAAAGTCGTCGCCGTCGGTCCCGGCGTGCGCGGCGATGACGGCAAGCTCGTCGCTCTGGACGTCAAGAAGGGCGATCGCGTCCTTTACGGCAAGTGGTCCGGCACCGAAGTGAAGGTGGACGGCGACGACATGCTGATCATCAAAGAATCCGACATCATGGGCATCGTCGAGTAAGGAACGGAAAAAATGGCAGCCAAAGACATTAAGTTCTCCACCGATGCCCGCACGCGCATGCTGCGCGGCGTCGAGATCCTCGCCGACGCGGTGAAGGTGACCCTCGGCCCGAAGGGCCGCAACGTCGTCATCCAGAAGTCGTTCGGCGCTCCGCGCATCACCAAGGACGGCGTCTCCGTCGCCAAGGAAATCGAGCTCTCTGACGCGTTCGAGAACATGGGCGCCCAGATGGTCCGCGAAGTCGCTTCGCGCACCAACGACGAAGCGGGCGACGGCACCACCACCGCCACCGTTCTCGCCGCTTCGATCATCCGCGAAGGCATCAAGTCGGTCGCCGCCGGCATGAACCCGATGGACCTGAAGCGCGGCATCGACCTCGCCGTCGAAGCCGTCATCGAAGACCTGAAGAAGCGCTCGAAGAAGGTCAAGTCGAGCGAAGAGATCGCCCAGGTCGGCACCATCTCGGCCAACGGCGAAGTCGCCATCGGCAAGATGATCGCCGAGGCGATGGACAAGGTCGGCAAGGAAGGCGTGATCACCGTCGAAGAGGCCAAGGGTCTCGAGACCGAGCTGGACGTTGTCGAGGGCATGCAGTTCGACCGCGGCTACCTGTCGCCGTACTTCATCACCAACGCCGACAAGATGGTCGCCGAGCTCGACGATCCGTTGATCCTCATCAACGAAAAGAAGCTGTCGGGCCTGCAGGCCATGCTGCCGCTGCTCGAAGCGGTCGTGCAGAGCGGCCGTCCGCTGCTCATCATCGCTGAAGACGTCGAAGGCGAGGCTCTGGCCACGCTCGTCGTCAACAAGCTGCGCGGCGGCCTGAAGGTCGCGGCCGTGAAGGCGCCGGGCTTCGGCGATCGCCGCAAGGCGATGCTCGAAGACATCGCCGTCCTCACCGGCGGTCAGGTCATCTCCGAAGATCTGGGCATTAAGCTCGAGACGGTCACGATCGACATGCTCGGCAAGGCCAAGAAGGTCTCGATGACCAAGGAAAACACCACGATCGTCGACGGCGTCGGCAAGAAGGGTGACATCCAGGCCCGCATCGCCCAGATCAAGGCGCAGATCGAGGAGACCACCTCGGACTACGACCGTGAGAAGCTGCAAGAACGTCTGGCCAAGCTGGCCGGCGGCGTCGCGGTGATCAAGGTCGGCGGCGGCAGCGAAGTCGAAGTGAAGGAGCGCAAGGACCGCGTTGATGACGCGCTCCATGCTACCCGCGCGGCTGTCGAAGAAGGCATCGTCCCGGGTGGCGGCACCGCGCTGCTGTACTCGATCAAGGCGCTGAACAAGCTGGAAGTCGCCGATGCGGACCAGAAGGTCGGCGTCGACATCGTTCGCAAGGCTTTGCAGGCTCCGGTTCGTCAGATTTCCGAGAATGCCGGTGCCGATGGCGCCGTCATCGCCGGCAAGCTGATGGAGAGCAAGGACACCAACTACGGCTACAACGCCCAGACCGGCAACTTCGAAGATCTGGTCAAGGCCGGCATCATCGACCCGACGAAGGTCGTCCGTACCGCTCTGCAGGACGCCGCTTCGGTCGGCGGTCTGCTGATCACCACGGAAGCGATGATCGCCGACAAGCCGGAGAAGAAGGATGCCATGCCCCCGATGCCGGGTGGCGGCATGGGCGGCATGGGCGGCATGGACTTCTAAGTCCGACCGCACAACGCCTAGCGAAATGGGAAGGGGCCGCAGCATCTGCGGCCCCTTTCTTTTTGTCCGTTGCTATAGTGGCCCATCGGTTTCGATGAAGGAGCGGTAGATGGCTGGCGAAAAGGTCGCGTTTCTCGGTCTCGGCGTCATGGGCTTTCCCATGGCCGGCCATCTCGCCAAGGCGGGCTATGCGGTGACGGTCTACAACCGCACCGGCGCGAAAGCCGCCGATTGGATGACGCGGCACAAAGGCCATGCGGCGCCGACGCCCGCTGCCGCCGTGAAGGATGCCGCGATCGTCTTCGCCTGCGTCGGCAATGACGACGATCTGCGCCAGATCACGCTAGGTCCGGACGGCGCGTTCGCCGGCATGGCGAAAGGCGCCATCTTCGTCGATCACACCACGGCCTCGGCCGACATCGCGCGCGAATTGGAGAAAGCGGCGCAAGCGAGGGGGCTGGGCTTCCTCGACGCGCCGGTGTCGGGCGGCCAGGCCGGCGCGGAAAATGGCCAGCTCACCGTCATGGTCGGCGGCGAGGCTGCGACCTTCGCCAAGGCCGAAGCGGCCATGAAAGCCTACGGCAAGGCGGTGACATTGATGGGGCCGGCGGGCAGCGGCCAGCTCGCCAAGATGGTCAACCAGATCTGCATCGCCGGTCTGGTGCAGGGCTTGTCGGAGGGCGTCGCCTTCGCCCAGAAGGCGGGGCTCGATGTCGAGAAATTGCTCGGCGTGATCTCCAAAGGCGCGGCGCAGTCCTGGCAGATGGAAAACCGCGGCAAGACCATGGCCGAGGGCAAATTCGAATTCGGCTTCGCCGTCGATTGGATGCGCAAGGATCTCGGCATCTGCCTTAATGAGGCGCGACGCAACGGCGCGCGCTTGCCGGTGGCGGCTTTGGTCGATCAATTCTACGCCGAAGTCCAGGCCGGCGGGGGCGGGCGCTGGGATACCTCCAGCCTGATTCATTTGCTGACGAAACCCTGAGCGGTTTTAGGCGTTAGTTCCTCAGAACGAGATCACCCACCGTTCCGAAGGAAACCCAATGTCCAGCGAAGACCTGCACGCGCCGCGCGAACGCCTGTCGAAGAAGACCCTGTCGATGCACCAGTGCATCGTCTCACTGATGGAGGAACTCGAAGCCTCCGACTGGTATCGCCAGCGCGCCGACGATTGCGAAGATCCCGCCCTCAAGAAAATCCTTCTGCACAACATGAAGGAGGAGGTCGAGCATGCCGCCATGTGTATCGAATGGTTGCGCCGCAACGACGAGACCTTCGCCAAGGAGCTGAAGGAGTATCTCTTCACCGAGAAGGACATCGTCGAGGTCGAGAAAGAGAACGGCTGATTGCCCACGAATCGGCGGCAATTTGCGGCCTGCCGGTTGACCCGGCAGGCCGTATTTCTTTCATTTCGGCGTGATATGCTCCCCCCATATGAAAAGCGGGCCGATTAAGGCCGCGCCATAACAGGGGACGATTAATGAAGATCGCGAAGAGTCTGCCCATCGCTGGGGCAATGCTGGCGGCTGGGTTTTTGATTGGCGCGCCGGTCCAGGCGCAAAGCCTCAAAGGCCAGACGGTCAATATTTTCGCCGGCGGCGAGGTCGGCGGCTACGACCTTTACGGCCGCTTGCTCGGCCAGTTCATGGGCAAGCATCTGGCCGGCTCGCCGACCTTCGTGGTCAAGAACATGCCGGGCGCCGGCACGCTGCGCGCCGCCAATTATATTTGGGAAGTCGCGCCGAAGGACGGCACCGCGCTCGGCACGGTCGGCGGCGGCACGGCGACGGCGGAAATGTTCGGCTCGCAGGGCGTGCGCTTCGATCCGCGCAAATATGTCTGGGTCGGCAGCATGAACAGCGAGGTCGGCCTCGTTGTGGCTTGGCACACCCAGCCGATCAAGACCATCCAGCAGGTCTATCAGCAGGAGTTCGTCGTCGGCGGCGGCGGTCCCACCTCGGGCAACGTCGTCTTCCCGAACGTGATGAACCGCGTGCTCGGCACCAAGTTCAAGATCATCGGCGGCTACAAGAGCACGGGCGACATCGCGCTCGCCATCGAGCGCGGCGAATTGCAGGGCACCGCGAGCTACCATTATTCCAGCATCATCACGCGCAATCCAGCTTGGCTCGAAAACAAGCAGGTCAACGTCCTGCTGCAGGGCTCGCTGCGCCGCCACGAGAAATTTCCGGACGTGCCGACGGTCGCCGATCTCGCCAAGACCGAGGAGCAGAAGCAACTCATCGATCTGGTGTTCGCGCGTCAGGAAATGGGCCGGCCCTTCATGCTGCCGCCGGGCACGCCGGCCGCCATCGGCGAGGAGTACCGCAAGGCCTTCGACGCCTTGATGAAGGATCCGGAAATGCTGGCCCAGGCCGAGAAGCAGAAGATGGACCTCAACAACCCGATGAGCGGCAAGGATATTCACGCCCTCATCGATCGCCTCTACACGGTGCCGAAGGACGTCATCGCCAAGGCGGCGGAGGCTACCGGCGAAGCCGGGCAGTAAGGCCGAGTGCGCGGCGCAGCCTCAAGCTGCGCCGCCGTTTTCGGTTTCCGATGGAGCAGGGGCTTAGCGCCGCTCTTCCAGCTTCACCTGATCCCACAAGGCGTCCATTTCCTCGAGCGTCGATTCGCTGGGGACTTTGCCACGCTCGCGCAGCAGCGCCTCGACGCGCTGGAAGCGCCGCGTGAACTTATCGTTGGCGGCGCGCAGCGCCGCTTCGGGATCGACCTCGAGCTTGCGGCCGAGGTTGGCCACCGCGAGCAGCAGATCGCCGAGTTCGTCGCTGACGCGGTCTTTCAGCGAGCCGGCTTTCATTTCGGCGCGCAGCTCCGCGATCTCTTCCTCGATCTTGCCGAGCACCTGATCGGCGGTCGCCCAATCGAAGCGATGGCGCGCGGCGCGCTTGGTCAGCTTCTCGGCGCGGGTCAGCGCGGGCAGGGCGCGCGCCACCCCGTCGAGCACGCTGGCGGGCTGTTTCGGCTCGCCCTTCGACTGGCGCTCCGCATCCTTGACGGCTTCCCAGGCCGACACCTGCGCGCTGGCGCTGTCCGGCTTGTCGGCGTCCAGATCGAAGACATGCGGATGGCGGCGCTCCATCTTTTCGGCGATGCCTTGGGCGACCTCGGCGAAGTCGAACTGGCCGGCCTCGCGGGCGATCTGGGCGTAGAACACGACTTGGAAAAGCAGGTCGCCGACTTCTTCGCGGATGGCGGCGACGTCGCCGCCGGCGATGGCGTCAGCCACCTCATAGGCTTCTTCGATGGTGAAGGGGGCGATGGTGGCGAAGGTCTGCTCGCGGTCCCACGGGCAGCCGCCGTCGGGCGAGCGCAGCTTGGCCATGACGCCCAGGAGCTTCTCCAGGGCTTCGGCGGGAGTCGGCTTGCGCTCCGGCGCGTTCATCAGCGGCCGGCCGGATAGGGCTTGTTGGTGGCCTTGGAGACGCAATAGGCCTGATCGCCGGAGCCGACCAAGCGGTCGCCATAGTTGCAGAAGGCGGCCTTGCCGGCGATCGAACTGGTGATGCCGCCGAGGCTGGGCAGCCAGCTGCCGGTGCTGCCGGGCGCGGCGGCACCCATCGGTACATCGGGCTTGTAGGCGGCGGCCGGGGCGTAGCAGAGGCCTTTGGCTTCGTCGTAATTGTCGCCGGACTTGCAGTAGCCCTCGGCGCTGGCGGCGGACGGCGCGACGCTGGCAGCCGCGACCAGGACGGTCAGAGCGGCCAAGGCGGAAGAACGGATCATGGAGCGGCCTCGGGACTGGTGCTGAAAGGAGGTCGGCACGGCGATGTCAGTCGGTTCTAGACCGGTCGGGGAGCCGCGACAATCGAGGCTGGATGCGGTCCTGATAGCACATCCATAAATCGCATAATGTATATTATGGAAAATATAGAGTGGTTTAGGAAGAATGAATTCCAATAAATTGATATTGGCTCAGTTTTCAATTCCACTGAGCCTCACTTCACCAGCTTGAAGCCGTCCTTCTCGATCTCGATGGTCATGCCGTCATAGGCCGGCACGACGCCTTGCGGCAACTCGCGCAGCAGCGCGCCGTAATCCATCGCCGTCCCCATATGGGTCAGGATCGCGCACTCCGGCTGCACGCGCTCGATCCATTGCAGCACCTTGGGCAGATGCACATGGGTCGGATGCGGCTCGCGGGCGAAGCAATCGACGATCCAGAGGCCGACGCCGGCCAGCGCCTCGAACCCGGCTTCGGGCATGTTCACCACGTCGGTCGAATAAGCGACCTCGCCGAAGCGCAGGCCCAGGGTCCGCATGAAGCCATGGTCCTGGTCGAACGGCAGCACCGTAATGTCGCCGCCGGGACCGGACACCGCGAAAGCTCGGCCCGGCGCGATTTCGTTTATCGCCAAGCACGGTTTGTAATAATTGAGCTTGCCGTTGTGCTCGCCGGGCGGTCCGAAGACGTAGGAAAAGCGCGCGCCGACGCTCTTGGCGGTCGCCGCGTCCATATAGGCCGGAATGACCGCCTGTTGGCGGCGGTTGAATTGGCGCAGATCGTCGATGCCGTGGACATGGTCGGCATGGTTGTGCGTGAAGATCACCGCATCCAGGCGCTGCACGCCGGCGTCCAGCACCTGCTCGCGCAAATCAGGCGATGTATCGACCAGCAGCCGCGTCGGATTTTCTTTCGGCCCGTCCTCGATGAGCAAAGAGACGCGGCGGCGGCGGTTCTTCGGCTCACCCGGATCGCAAAGGCCCCAGTCTCCGCCGACCAGCGGCACGCCGCCGGCGCCACCCGAACCAAGAATGGTGACCCTCATGCAGCAGCTGCCGGGCGCTGGGCCTTGGTGAACAGCCGGAAGAAGTTTTCGGTCGTGATGTCGCCGAGCTCGCTCAGGCTGAGGCCGCGCATATCCGCCAGCGTCTGCGCCGTATGGGCGACGAAGGCCGGTTCGTTGCGCTTGCCGCGATTGGGCACCGGCGCCAGATACGGCGCGTCGGTCTCGATCAGAAGTCGGTCGAGCGGCACCATTTGAGCAACCTCGCGCACGGCGACGGCGTTCTTGAAGGTCAGGATGCCGGAAAACGAGATGTAGAACCCCTGCTCCAGCGCCGTTTCGGCCATCTTGCGGCCCGAGCTGAAGCAATGCAGCAGGCCGGGAAAGGCGCCCTTGCCCTGCTCTTCCTTCAAGATCGCGATGGTGTCGTCGTCGGCGTCGCGAGTATGGACGATCAGCGGCAACTGCGTCTCGCGCGACGCCGCGATGTGAGCACGGAAACTGTCGCCCTGCGCGGCGCGCGGCGCATGCTCGTAATAATAATCGAGGCCCGTCTCGCCGATGCCGACGACGCGCGGGTGCGCCGCCAGCGCCACCAGCTTGGCGGCGTCGGCGTCCGGGCCTTCGCTGGCGGCTTCATGCGGATGAACGCCGACCGTGCAGAACACGTCGGGATATTGCTCGGCCACCGCGCGTACCGCCGGAAACGCGCTGAGCTTGGTCGAAATCGTCAGCATGGTGCCGACGCCGGCCAGGCGCGCGCGACGCATGACATCGTCGCGGTCCGCCCCGTAATCGGCGTAATCCAGATGGCAGTGGCTATCGACCAGCATGATGCCTGGGATATACGCGCGGAATGCAGCGATCTCAACCGTTTGCGCAGAGTCTCGCCGGCTTGTGGTTGTTTCTCGCGGGAATGTTACAATATAACTATGTCTCGTTTCCGCCAGCCATCAGGATCTCCGCCGTGGTCACCGCGCAACCTCCCGAATCGCCAATCTCCGACGTCATCCCCGTCACCGTGCTGACCGGGTTCCTCGGCGCCGGCAAGACCACCCTCCTCTCGCGCCTGCTGCGCGATCCAGCGTTGAAAGACACGGCGGTGATCATCAACGAGTTCGGCGAAGTCGGCCTCGATCATCTGCTGGTGGAAAAGAGCGGCGAGAACTTCGTCGAGCTTTCCAGCGGCTGCCTCTGCTGCACCATCCGCGGCGACTTGATCGATACCCTGCGCGAACTGTTCATGAAGCGCGTGAAGGGCCAGGTGCCCTGGTTCAAGCGTGTGGTGATCGAGACCACGGGCTTGGCCGATCCCGCGCCGATCCTCCATACGCTGCTCAATGATCCGCTCGTCGCGGCGAACTTCGCGCTCGACGGCGTCATCACCGTGATCGACGCGGTGAACGGGCTGGCGAGCCTCGATGCCCATCCCGAAGCGCTCAAGCAGGCCGCGGTCGCCGACCGCCTGGTCATCAGCAAGACCGATCTGGCGGAGGCGAAAACGGCGGCGTTGACCGCGCGCCTCAAAGCGCTGAACCCGGCGGCGCTGTTCCTGACGCCGGACGAGGCGATGGCCGACCCTGCCCGCCTGCTTTCGGCCGGCCTGTTCGACGTCACCGGCAAGTCGGCGGACGTGAACGCCTGGTTGCGCGCCGAAGCTTATGAAGGCGGCCATGGCAATGACGGCCATCATCATGGCCATGATCATGACCACCACCATCACGGCCACGATCACAATGATCATCACGATCACGACAAGGAACAGGATCCTCATGACGTAAACCGTCATGACGACCACATCCGCTCCTACAGCATCGTGCGCGACAAGCCGATCGGCGGCATCGCCTTCACCATGTTCCTGGAGCTGCTGGTCGCCAACAAGGGCGACGATCTCTTGCGCGTGAAAGGACTGCTCAATATTGCCGAGCGGCCGGGCCAGCCGGCGGTGCTGCATGGCGTGCAGCACATCTTCCATCCGGTGAGCTGGCTCGAGAAATGGCCGAGCGACGATCACCGCAGCAAGATCGTCTTCATCACCCGCGACATTCCGCGCGAACACATCGACTCATTGCTCAAGGCGCTCGAAGGCCAGGAGAATATGACCGACGCGCAGATCAACGAGCTGGAACAGCATCCGGCGCTGCAGAAGAGCGTTTAAGCTTCGCAGCGCCGGATTTGTGCCTGGCTAATCCTTGCCGTCGCTTTGCGTGACGGCTTGGATTTCCTTGACGATCTCGATCGGCGTTTGCGACAACTCGTCGAGCAGCTCGGCGAGTTGCTGGCCGGTCACCATCGTGACCTCAAGCCCCATATGCTTCGCTTCGGACAGCAGCGCCGGGTCTTTCATCGAGGCTTCGAAACCCTGGCGCAAAGCCTGGACGCGCTCCGCCGGCACGCCCGGCGGCGCGGCGATGGGACGGCCGAGCTCCGTGCTCGAGAAGAAGAAGGCCAGCCTTTGGCGTTGCTCAAGCGTTTTCACATAGTTGAACACGCTGGGCACGCCAGGCAGCTCCGGCACCGGTTTTTGCTCGAGATTGAACAAGGGGATCAAATCGCCTTTTTCGAGCCAATCGGGCTTCGTGCTGCTGATGCCCGAGATCGTCTGGCAGATGCCTTCGACCTCGCCGCGTTCGATCGCGAGGATCACGTCGTTCGCACCCTTGTAGCCTTCGATGACGCGGAAGTTCATGCCGAGAACGCCCTTAAGAACGACAGGCGAAGTGCTGACCGTGGTGCCGACGCCGGCGCCGCCGACGATCAGCTCATGCTTGAAGATGTCTTCGGCCTTCTGCACTTTCGCGCCTTTGCGGGCGACGCAGACACGGTTCGTCAGTTCAGGGCTGCCGATCCAGTTGAACTCGGCGGTCTTGAACTGAATGGACGGATGTTTCAGCAGCGCTTGCGTCGGCACGTTGCGCGAGAAGATGCCGATGGCGGTGCCGTCCTTCGGCGCCTTGTTGAACAGATAGTTCGTGGCGATGATCTGGCCGGCGCCGGGCATGTTGCGCGGCAGGAATGTCGGGTTGCCGGGAATATGCTTGCCCATGTGACGGCCGATGAGCCGCGCCCATTGGTCGTAGCTGCCGCCGGCGGCGGAGCCGATGATGAATTCGATCGTCTTGCCCTTATAGAAGCCGGCAACATCGGCATCGCTGGCCTTGGCGGGCGATGCGGCGATGCCGACGCACAAACTCAACGCGGCAAAAAGCACTCGGCTTTCGCGAGTCATGGCGTTCTCCCCTGTTTTGATCGTTTTTATTTTTTTATGGCCGGGCGATCAGCCCAGCTTTTCTCGCTCGGCTTTGGTTTCCACGCGGTCGAAGCCATGCACGGAAAGATCGATGTTGTTGCCGTCCGGATCCGTCATGCGGACCTCGGCATAGGGGCGGTCGGCCGGGCGTTCGACCGGGCGGTCCAGTCCCCACTTCTCGAGTTGCGACGCCACGTCCTCGTGATCGTCGATGAGGAAGCCGATATGGTTGAGCCCGTTGGGCTTGCCCTCAGCCTTGTTCTTCAGCAAGGCCAGCGAGATGGTGCCGTCGCTCATGAAGACCGATCCGCCCTTGGAGGAATGGACCACCTCCATGCCGAAGACTTCTTCATAAAACTTGGATAGGCGCGCCGGATTGACGGTGACGATGGCGATGTGGCGCAGTTTGCGCAGGCGGTTGGTGGGCTTGGTCTGGACAGCTTCTGTCATGATTTCCTCCCGAGGTGAATGACGCCGCTGATGCGGTCTTCATTGACTTACTGATAGGCACGTCACACGAGGCGGTAACGAAAAACCCCGCGGCGCTGACGCCGCGAGGTTCATTGCTGGCTTTATTCTGCCGCGCTCGCTTTTGTGCGCGGCGTGTAGAGCTCCGGCTCCATGCGCGACTTGATGCCCGCCTTGAGCAAGGTCTCTTCATACTCCTTGCGCAGATACGGATCCTCCTCGTCGTAGGGCACCGCAGTGCCGCCATCGCGGATGTCGATGGCCGAGTAGTCGATGGCCGGCGTGCCCGGCGTGCCGCGATCGAGCGACTTGCCCGGCTGATAGGGACCGAACCAGGCGGTCAGGCGCAGCGGCTCGGCCGAGACGCCGAAATGCTGGTGGAACCAGTCGCCGCCGAGCGGCGCGGCCGAGACCATGCCTACGGGTTCGTAGTCCACGCGCTTGACCACTTCCGGCTTGCCGTCCTTCCACGGCGTCGGACCGTCCTTCTTGGGCCAGGTGTAGGTGTAGCCCTTGCCCTTGAGGCAGATCAGCACGGCGGCCGGCGCGTGGGCATGCGCCTTGGAATAGCGGCCGTTCTCGTGCTGGGCGATCCAGAAATAGAACTGGTTGCCGGTCATCTTCGGCTCGATGCGGCGATAGCCCGGCGAGCGGCGGTTATCAAGCGGCAGCTCGCAATTGATGATCTCGGGCAGCAGGTTGGTCTTCTTCGCCGCCAGGCCGCGCACGTCGTCCGGTGTGATGTCGTCCTTCGGCTTGTAGAAGTCGGCCGCATGGCTGAAGCGGTCGGTGAAATCGTACGGGCAGTTGAAGACGAAGTTCGTGTTGTTGAACAGGTCCATGACGTTCGGCGCCGTGGTGCCGCACAGCATCAGGGCCGGCGACGAGGTGGCGTTGACGATGCGGTGCATGGCGTTGACCGGGATCGAGAACATCGAACCGGCCTGCCATTCGAACACATGCTTCTTGTCTTCCTGGCCGTCGAGCCAGACTTCCGTGGTGCCGCGGCCTTCGATGACGAGGCAGATCTTCTCGTAGAGATGCTTCTCGGCGTTGAGCGCGCCGGCGCCCGGGATTTCGACGACGTAAGAGCCCCACAGGCCTTCGGTGCCGTAGAGCTGGATGAAGCTGCCCTTGCCGCCGAGGCGCTTCCACGGCTTGAGCGGCAGGTTCTGCACTTTGCTGATGCCGACGTCGCGGAAGATCGGGATCTCCTGCTCTTCCATGAAACGGTCGTAAGGCAGCAAGGGGCGCGCGAACTTGCCGTAACCGGCCTTCTGCTGGTTGCCTTGTACCTCGTGCCAGTGGTTATCCGACTTATCGTGCGGCATCGGTGCGCTCCTGTGATGACTGTGTTTTTGGCGGCCCGGTTCACCTGCGGCCTTTGCGCCGATTATGGCGCAGGGCGCGAGGCGGTGTCACCGGTCGGACGCCGCTTCATGCCCATAAAGCCGCCCTTAACCCATGTTGTCCAATGACGATATTTGATATATTCATATCAAATACGCATGAATTGAGGCGGATATGGCGCTCGACTGGAACCATCTCGAATATTTCCGCGTCGTCGGCCGCCATCAGCATGTCACGCGCGCCGCCGAAGAGCTCGGCATGAGCCAGCCGGCCTTGAGCCGCGCCCTCGCCCGCTTCGAATCCGACCTCGGCGTGCCGCTCTTGGAGCGCGCCGGCCGTTCGGTGCGCCTCACCCGCTTCGGCGAAGCCTTTCTCAAGCGGATCGAAAAGGCGCATGCCGAGATCGACGAAGGCCGCCGCGAGCTGGCCGATCTGGCGGACGCCAAGCGCGGCGCGATCGAGCTCGGCTTTTTCCGCACCCTCGGCGCAGCTTACATCCCGCAGTTCGTGCGGCGCTTCTCCGCCGCTTACCCGCAGGTGCGGCTGAGCTTCACCCAGAACAACAGCGGCGCGCTGCAGGCTTTGCTGGAAGACGGGCGGCTGGATCTGATCTTCACCACCGCGCCGCTCGAGAACGCCGCTTTCTCCTGGGCTCATGTGGCCGATCAGGACATGGCTTTGATCGTGCCGGCGGGCCATCGCCTGGCCAAACGCAAGACCGTCGCCCTGCGCGAGGTGGCCGGCGAACCCTTCGTCTCCTTCAAGCCGGGCCACGCCTTTCGCGCCTTCACCGACGCGCTTTGCGCCGCAGCCGGATTCGCGCCGAAGATCAGCTTCGAGGGCGACGATTCGAGCAGCCTGCCCGGCTTCGTCGCGGCCGGATTCGGCGTTGCCATCGTGCCGCCGGAGAGCGCCGCCTTCGACGGCGTGACGAGCCTGAAGATCAGCGAGCCGACGGCGCGCCGCGCCATCGGCATCGCCTGGATGAAGGAGCGCTATTTGTCGGCCAGCGCCCGCGCCTTTCGCGATTTTGCCGTGAGTGAGTCGGCGAAGCGTTAAGCGATCAGAACGCCGAACTGCCCCACTTCTTGGCCAGTTCGTTGCCCGGCACGTAGATCTCCGGATCCATGCGCGAGGTCGCGCCGTTCTTCTTCAAGGTTTCCTCGAACTCCTTGCGGATATACGGGTCTTCCTCGTCGTAAGGGATCGCCGAGCCGCCATCGCGGATGTCGATGGCGCCCATGTCCATGTTCTTCATGCCCGGCACGGCGGGCTTGCGGCCGCGCGCGTTGTTCGGGCCGAACCAAGCCGTGAGCCGCAAGGGCTCGGCCGAGACGCCGAAATGCTGGTGGAACCAGTCTCCGGCCATCGGCGCGGCGGAGACCATGCCGACCGGCTCGTAGTCGACGCGCTTCACCTCCTCCATCTTGCCTTCGCTGAACGGATGCATGCCGATCTTGGCGGGCCAGGTGTAGGTGTAGCCTTTGCCGCGCAGGCAGATCAGCACGGCGGCGGAGCCGTGCGAGTGGGCCTTGGAATAGCGCCCGGTCTCGTGCTGGCCGATCCATTGATAGAAGCGGTTGCCGCCCATATGCGGCTCGATGCGGCGATAGCCCGGCGAGCGGCGGTTATCGAGCGGCAGCTCGCAATTGACGATGTCGGGCAGCAAGTTGGTGCGGCGCATGGCGAGGCCGCGCACGGGGTCGGGCGCCAGGTCTTCCTTCGGCTTGAAGTAGTCGGTGCCGCCGTCGTAGCGGTGCTTGAAGGTCTGGCCGCAGTTGAACACGAAGTTCAGATCGTCGGCCAGGTTCATCACGTTCGGCGCCGAGGTGCCGGCAAGGATCAGGGCCGGCGACGACGAGGCGTTGACGATGCGGTGCATGGTGTTCATCGGCGCGGTGAACATCGAGCCCTTCTGCCATTCGAAGGTCTGCTTGGTGGTCTTCTCCTCGCCGTCCCACCAGACTTCCGTCGTGCCGCGCCCTTCGATGACGTACATGACCTTTTCGTAAAGATGCTTCTCGACGTTGAGCGCGCCGCCGCCGGGCACTTCGATCACATACATGCCCCACAGGCCTTCGGTGCCGTAGAGCTGGATGAAGCAGCCATTGCCGCCCTGGCGCTTCCAGGGCTTGAGCGCCAGGTTCTGCACCTTGCTGATGCCGATCTCGCGATAGATCGGAATGTCTTGGCTCTCCATGTAGCTGTCATAGGGCATCGGAGGATGCTTGAAGACGCCGAGGCCGGCCTTCTTGGTGGTGCCAGTGATCTCGTGCCAGTGAGAATTGTTGTCCTTGTCGTGCGGCATGCGTCTGCTCCCTACTGATATTCGTTTTTGTCGCGCGCCTATTCGGAAGCGGTCGTTCCGTCGGCGGGCTTTGTCTTGTCGGCGATCTGCTTGTAACGGCCGATGACGGCCGGCGGGACGTCGGCCATGCGCGTCAGCATCTCGCGGATGTCTTCGCCATCGATCGGGCTGACGTCCATCTTCTGCTTCTTGGCGTCGTGCAGATAGTCCTTGTCCTTATGGGCGGCCATGAATGCCTTGATCAGGATCGCGGCGCGCTCCTGCGGCACGCCCGGCGGGGCGGCATAGGGCCGCGCCAGGAAGAACGGCATCTCCAGCATCTCGATCAGCGCCAGGTCTTCCTTGCTCTCGGCCAATTCGCGCGCCGTCGGCACATCCATCAGCAGCTTATGGCGGTCGCGCCGGCCGAACTGCATCAGCGGGCGCATGGAGCCGTTCTTGCCGAGCCAATCGGGCTGCGTCGCCTGGATCGCCGACAGGCCGATCATGCGGCCATCGGCTTCGCGCCGCTCGATGGCGAGCGACATGGCCGCGCCGTCGGGATAGCCGTGGATGATCTTCAGCTTCAGGCCGAGCACGTCGAGCAATTGTACCGGTACGTCATAAGAGGTTGAGCCGGCATTGGTCGCCGCCATGACCATGGGCTTGGCATTCGCCCCGCGGATGTCCTCCACCGTCTTGATCGGCAGTTCGGCTCGCGTGACCAGAACGTAAGCGTCGTCCTTGAAGCTCGACGAGCTGCCGATCCAGGTGAAGTCCTGCGGCTTGAATTTGATCTGCGGGCTGTTGGGGTCGAGGATGCCGGCGAGCGGCAAGGCGCGCGCGAACGTGCCTAAGGTCAGACCGTCCTTGGGCGCGACGTTGAAGAGATGGTTGGCGGCGAGCGTGCTGCCGGCGCCCGGCATGTTGACCGGGATCACGCTGGGGTTGCCGGGGATGTGCTTAGGCAGATGCTTGCTCAGCAGGCGGGCATAGCTGTCGTAGCCGCCGCCGGTGCCGTAGCCGATGATCAGACGGACCTGCTTGCCCTTGTAAAAGCTGTCCTGCGCCTGCGCGACGACCGGCGCGGCCGCGGCGAGCGCGACACCTGAGAGCGCAGTCACACGCAGCGCTCGTGCGATGATGTTGGCCATCCCCACTCTTTCTCCCGACTGCCGGCCTGCCGCCTTTTTTCAGGCGGTCTCGTCCGGTTGAAGCCCCTGCGCGAACGATAGCAAAGCGGGCTGGCGAGCAAAAGCGTTACGGCCCGCGCCTGGGGCGATCCAGGGCGGGTCGTGGGGTCTTGTGCAAGAGCGAAAGGTTAGGCCGGCTCGACGTAGCGCGGGAACACGCCAGCCGGAGCCGGCAGCGCCGTGCCCGCCGGCAGCATATGGCCCTTACCGAAAGACGCAAAACCGCGTTCGCCGGGCGGAACGGCCAGCTGATCGAGCAGCTTCGCCGCGGCGTCGGGCGTGACTGCCTGCAGCAACAGCGACAGGCGGCGCACCGTTTCGGCCAGCACATAGAGCACGGTGGCCATGCGCGCCGGGTCGGTCTTGCGCAGCGTCCAAGGGGCTTGCGTATCGACATAAGCGTTGGCGGCGCGCACCACGACCCAGATCTCCTCGAGGCCGTCGTGGAACACCTGCTTGGCGAAATTTTCGCGCAGCTTGCCGAGCAACTCTTCGGACTGGGCGAGCAGGGCTTCGTCGTCGGCGCTGAAAGCGCCGGGCTGCGGCACTTTGCCGTCGCAGTTCTTGGCAATCATGCTCAGCGTGCGCTGGGCGAGGTTGCCGAAACTGTTGGCGAGGTCGGCGTTGATGCGGTTGATCATCTGCTTGTGCGAAAAGTCGCCGTCGTTGCCGAACGGCACTTCGCGCAGCAGGAAGTAGCGCACGGCATCGAGGCCGTAGGTCTCGACGAGCTTGATCGGATCGATGACGTTGCCGAGCGACTTGGAGATCTTCTGGCCTTCGTTGGTCCACCAACCGTGCGCGAACACGCGTTCAGGGACAGGCAGATCGGCAGCCATCAGGAAGGCCGGCCAATAAACGGCGTGGAAGCGCAGGATGTCCTTGCCGACCATGTGCAGATCGGCCGGCCAATATTTCGTGAAGGCTTCGGCCTTCGTGTCGGGATAGCCGACCGCCGACATGTAGTTGGTCAGCGCATCGAGCCAGACATACATGACATGCTTCTCGTCGCCCGGCACCGGAATGCCCCAGGTGAAGCTGGTGCGCGAGATCGACAGATCCTGCAGGCCGCCTTTGACGAAGCTTTTGACTTCGTTGTAACGGCTGGCCGGCGCGATGAAATCCGGATGGGCGTCATAATAGGCCAGCAACTTGTCCTGCCACTTCGACAGGTCGAAGAAGTAGCTCGGCTCTTCGACCCATTCGACATCGGCGCCGGTCGGCGCGACCTTCTTGCCGTTCGGGCCGTCGATCAGTTCGCCTTCGCCGTAGAAGGCCTCGTCGCGCACGGCGTACCAGCCGGCGTAGGAGCCGAGATAGATGTGCCCCCTCGCCTTCATCTCCTCCCACAGCTTCTGCGCCGCTTTGACATGGCGCGGTTCGGTGGTGCGGATGAAGTCGTCGTTAGAATAATTCATCAGCTCGGCGAGCTTGCGGAAGTTGGCCGAGTTCATGCTTGCGAAATCGAGCGGCGTCATGCCGGCGGCGGCGGCGGCCTTCTCGATTTTTTGGCCATGCTCGTCGGTGCCGGTGAGGAACTTTACGTCGCGGCCGTCCAGGCGCATGAAGCGCGCCAGCACGTCGCAGGCGAGCGTCGTGTAGGCGTGGCCGATATGCGGCACGTCGTTGACGTAATAGATCGGCGTCGTGATGTAATAGCTTTGGCCGGTCATGCGAGACAAATCCGATGCGGCTTAAGCGCGGGCCGCCGATTGCAGGGTGAGCAGCACCGAGAGCACGACCTGCTTGCGGTCGAGGTTGACGGCGGCGGCGCGGGCGAACAGATGGGCGATCTTTTCCCACACCTCCACCCATTGATCAAGGCTGCGGCCCTGGGCCAGCCGGCCCATCAAGGCGCTCTCGCCGGGCAGAATCTCGGCGGCTTTGCCGCCGGCGCCGGAACGCACCATGCGGGCGATCCAGTCGCCCAGCAACTCGCCGAACAGCTCGTAGCCGGGAGATGTCGGCGGCGCGATCTTGCCGCTGAAGGCGTGGGCGGCGGAAATGTCGAGATCCGGCAGCTTGCCGAGCAAGCCGACCATCTCGCGGTAAAGCGCGACGCCCTCCTCCTCCGCCAGGCGCAAGGCGCGGCCGATGCTGCCATCGGCGAGGCGGATGAGCGCGGCCTTTTCGTCGGGTGCGAGTTCGGGGCGGTGCTTGGTGAGGAGCGCCGAGACATTGGCCTCGTCAAGCGCGCGCAAATTCAGCGAACGGCAGCGCGAACGTGTGGTCGGTAACAGCCGTCCCGGCGCGTGGCTGACCAGCAGGAAGATGGTGCGGACCGGCGGCTCTTCCAGCACCTTAAGCAGGGCGTTCTCGGCGTTGCGGTTCATGTCCTCGGCGCCGTCGATGATGACGACGCGATAGCCATCCTCGCCGGCGGTCAGGCTGGTGAAGTCGCGCACCTTGCGCACGTCATCAACCACGATGACCTTGCGCTCGCGCTTCTTCTTGTCGTCGTAGCCGCGCGTGACAGTGAAGAGATCCATATGGCCGCGCGACTTGACGCGCTGGAACACGGGATCGTCAGGTCCGATGTAGAGCGATTCGGGCGTGCCCGTTGCCGCCGCAGGCTCGGGATCGCCGAACAGGCTGGGGCCGGCCTCGACGGCCGAGGCCGCTTTCTTGCCAGGAATGCCGTGCGCGAGCAGGAAGCGCGCGAAGCGCCCCGCCAGCGTCGCCTTGCCGATACCCTCCGGCCCGGAGATCAGCCAAGCATGATGCAAGCGGCCGGCAGCCCAGGCCTCTAACAGCGCGCGTTCGGCGCTGGCATGGCCGATCAGTTCGCTTTCGGACAGAGGTCCGGTGAGCGAGTCTTCGGGCAATTCGTCGGGTTCGCGGGCGGCGGCGCACATCGGCGCAGTTTACACGGCGGGCTGGGCCGTCAGGGCGAATTTCTCGGCGACGGCCGCCCAGACCTTCTCGGCGACCTCGTCGATGCTGCCGCTGGCGTCGATGACGCGGCAGCGCTCCGGATCGTGCTTGGCGATGTCGAGGAAACCCCGGCGCAGGCGGCGATGGAAGGCGCCCGCCATGCGTTCGTAGCGGTCTTCGGTCTTCATGTCCGGGTTCTGGGCCTTCAGCTCCTTGCTGCGCAGCTTGGCGCGCTCGACGCCCGTTTCGGTCGGGATGTCGAGGATCAGCGTCAGGTCGGGCATGAAGTCGCCGGCGATGATCTGGTGCAGCTGCTCGACCAGCGGGCGGCCGAGGCCGTGGCCGTAGCCCTGATAGGCCATGGTCGAATCGACGAAGCGGTCGCTGATCAGCCAGACGCCGCGGCTGAGCACCGGCTGGATCAGGTTGCGTAAGTGCTCGCGGCGCGCGGCACTGTGCAGCAGCAACTCAGTCAAGGGATCCCAGCGCGCTACCGAGCCGGAAACCAGAAGCTTGCGGATATCCTCGGCTGATGCCGAGCCGCCGGGCTCGCGCGTGATCGACGACTGGATGCCGGCTTCTTTCAGGCGCGCGGCGAGCAGCCTGACCTGGGTCGACTTGCCGCTGCCCTCGCCGCCTTCGAAGGTGATGAATCTGCCGCGCGGGCGGCGCGGCCGTTGCGAGAGCGGCGGAATGACCGCGACGTCGTTCACCGGTTGGTCCCCTTCCCGCCTTAGCCGGCGGTGCCCCAGATGAGATAGCTGAGGGCCGCCGACATGCGGCCCATGAAGCCGAGGCGATCGACGGAGGCGGCGGCCTTCACCGGCACGGTGACCGTCGCGGCGTCCGGGCTTTCGATGGTGATCTGGCCCACGGTGTCGCCGCGCTTGATCGGCGCGGCGAGCGGGCCGTTGTACTTCAGCGTGATCTTGGCGTTGTCGCGGGCGCGGCGCGGCAAGGTGAGCAGCACGTCCTGATCGACGACGAGCGGCACGGTCTTCTGGCTGCCGAGCCAGACGTCGGCTTCGGCCACCGTCTCGCCGGAACGGAACGGCTTGTAGTTCTCGAACTCGCGGAAGCCGAACTCGATCAGGCGGCGCGTCTCGTCGGCGCGGTTCTGCATCGAGCCGAGGCCGTTCACCACCAGGATCAGGCGGCGGTCGCCGCGCTTGACCGACGCGGCCAGACCATAGCCGGCGGCATCTGTGTGGCCGGTCTTCAGGCCGTCGGCGCCAGTCGAATCGTAGAGCAGCGGGTTGCGGTTGCCCTGCTTGATCTTGTTATAGGTGAACTCTTTCTGGCTGTAGATTTTATAGTATTCGGGAAAGTCGTGAATGATGTGGCGGCCGAGCGTGGCGATGTCGCGCACGGTCATGTAGTGGCCCTCTTCCGGCAAGCCCGAGGCGTTGCGGAATTGGCTGTTGTTCATGCCGAGCTCTTTGGCCTTGCGCGTCATTTGCTCGCCGAAAGCTTCCTCGGAGCCGGCGAGCCCCTCGGCCAGCACGACGGTGGCGTCGTTGCCCGACTGGATGATGACGCCGTGCAGCAGATCGTCGATCGAGACCTGGCTGTTCACCGCGACGAACATCTTCGAGCCCTGGGTGCGCCAAGCCTTCGGGCTGACCGGCAGCATGTCGGAGAAGTTGATGTCGCCCTTCTTGAGCTTGTCGAAGACCATGTAGGCGGTCATCAGCTTGCTCATGGATGACGGCGGCGTGCGCTGATCGGCGTTCTTCGCCAGCAGCACCGCGCCGGTGTCGTAATCGACCAGGATCGCTTCGCGCGCGGCGGTGTCGATGGTCGGCGGCGCTGCATAAGCGGCACTCGACGCCAGCAGAAGGCCGGCAAAAACGCCGAGGAGCATGTTGCGGGAGATCTTGGTCATGGGACGCACCGGAGACTCATT
>DASTMO010000028.1:0-11827 GCA_035714115.1 Alphaproteobacteria bacterium | reverse complement strand
CGCCTTACGGACCGATTCGCCCTTGCCGTTGTAGTAGTCGGCGATGCCGTCGGGCGTGACGAAGCGGTAGATGCGATGCGTGGTGCCGCCGAGGGTCAGTTCGGCATAGCCCATCTCGCCGACGCGGGCGGTCTCGCCGTCATCGTTGATCATGCGGTCGAACATCACGGCGAACTTGTCGTTGCGCTGGATGTCGCGCTGGAAGTCGACGTCGTAGGATAGAGCGCGGATCATCTCGACGATGATGCTGGCCGGCACGCCGGACTTGGCGGCGTCCTGATAGAGGCTGGAGGCGATGGTGCCTTCGGCGCGCACGGTCTGGCGGCTCAGCGGCTTGGCGATCTGGCCGGCCTGGAAGCCCGTCCAGGTCTTCACGACGCTGACCAGCTTCTCGACGTTGGGCTCGAAGTTGAGGCCGAGGAAGGTCTTGTCGCCGGCGCTCTCGCCGGTCTTCGGCATGAAGCTCAGCTCGATGCTGGTGCCGGCCGTCAGATCCTTCGGATTGAAGACGTTGCGCAGCGCCTGCACGGCTTCATGAGCCTCGGCGCGCGGCACGTCGGCCTTGGCCAGCAGGGCCATGAGGGTATCGCCCTTGCCGACGGTGACGGCGACGCGCAGCGGCTCTGGCGCGGCGGCATGGCTGTCGGGCGTGGCGTAGGAAAGAACGTAGGAGCGGGGGGAGTTCTGCTGCTCGATGTCCGGCGTTTTCACGTCGGGGCCGGGCACGCGCGACGAGACGGTGCTGCCCGGCAGGATGCCGGTCAGCGTGACCGCGGCGCACAGCGCGAAGGTGCGGGCGTAAAGACCGCCGCGCGTCATCGCATTCCCCGGCTAATCGTCAAAGCAAAAGCCCCAGAAGCCAAAAGGCGATCCCCGAATACGCAACCCGCCCAATAAGCGGCGGAACGCGAAAAAAAATTTACTGTGGCCAAAAATCCCCCTCGGGATCCCACAGCCCCAGCAATATGAGGGGGCATGGTTAACGACCTATTAGCGGGGGCAAAGTGCCGGGATCAGGCGGGCTTGTCAACGCTGCATCGCAATATTGCAATTAAATCATGCAGTTGCATGCAGTTTGGGCGAGGGAACAAATGCCCGGAACTGGCGTTCACCGCCAATTCGGTAGACGATTCAGGGGCTTGGCCTGGCCGATGCGGGCGGGTCAGGCCTGCGGCGCGGCCAGCTCCACCTGCCCGCAGATGTAATGATAGAGGCAAATGTGCATTTCCTGAACGCGGGCCGTCACCTTGGACGGCACGGCGATCAGGATATCGGCCAGCGCGCCGATCGGGCCGCCGCCCTCGCCGGTGAGCGCGACGGTGATCATGCCGCGCGCCTTGGCGGCTTCGAGCGCCTTCAGCACGTTGGGCGACTTGCCGCTCGTGGAAATGCCGATGAACACGCCGCCCGGCACGCCGTGGGCTTCGACCTGGCGCGAGAACAGGCGTTCGTAGCCGTAATCGTTGCCGAGCGCCGTCAGGGTCGCGGCGTCGCCGGCCAGCGCCATCACCGGCAGGGCGACGCGTTCGCGCTCATAGCGGCCGACCAGTTCGGCGGCGATATGCTGGGCGTCGGCGGCCGAACCGCCATTGCCGCAGACCAGCACCACCTTGCGCGCCGCCAGCGCCTTGTTCAGCGCGGCGATGGTTTGGGCGACCGGTTTGTCCAGCCCGGCGGCGGGCAGGCGGGCCAGAAGCTCGGCGGCGCCGGCGAGATAATCGTGAAGGCTGGCCATGGGCGGACGGTCCGGAACGGGGGATGAAAGCGCCCGGAAAGTAGCAGCGCGGCCCCCGGCTTCCAATGGATTTCCAGCGCTGTTTTGCGCCGGCGCTCGGGCCGTTCTAAACTGGCTTTTCCGCGTCATCGCCGTGCGTCCTGAAAGGTTGCCCATGCCGTCCTTCGATATCGTCTCCCGCACCGACCTGGCCGAGGTCGAGAACGCCGTGCGCAACATCCAGCGCGAGATCGGCACACGCTTCGACTTCAAGGGCAGCAAGAGCTCGATCGAGAACAAGGAGGGCACGCTGACCGTGCTCGCCGACGACGACATGAAGCTCAAGCAGATCCACGAACTGATCAAAGGCCATATGACGCGGCGCGGCGTCGATGCCGGCGCGCTCGACTTCAAGACGCCGGAGAAGGCCTCGGGCGACATGCTGCGCCAGACCATCGTCGTGAAGCAGGGCATCGAGCAGGAATTGGCCAAGCGTCTGGTCAAGGAGATCAAGGCGAGCAAGATGAAGGTGCAGGCCGCCATCCAGGGCGACGAGCTGCGCGTCTCCGGCAAGAAGCGCGACGACCTGCAGGAAGCCATCGCCATGATCAAAGGCCTGAAGATCGAGATGCCCCTGCAATATGTGAATTTCCGCGACTGATGTCATGCCGCTGACGCCTGTCCACAACCGCCTCGTCGATCATCCCGCCGCCTGGACCAACTGGGGCGTGGGCGGCACCGACGGGTTGCGGCTGGATCTGGGGGCGGCGCATCTCGATGCCATCGACGGGCTGTTGGAAAAGCTGCGCCGCGTGCCGACGCAATCGATCGCGCGGCGCGACTTCGATCATCCGGCGCTGAACATCTTTCTGGCGCGTCTCTTCGCCGAGATTCAGCAGGGACGCGGCGCGGTCATTCTCGGCGGGCTCGGCGCACGGCGCTATTCGCAGCCTGAGCTGGAACGCATCTATTGGGGCTTCGGCACCCATTGGGGCATGGCGGCGACGCAGAGCGCCTTCGGCGACCGGCTGGGCCGCGTGCGCGTCACCCCGGTCGGCCCGCTCAACCCGACCGGCCGCCCCTCGCGCAGCGACGAGGAGCTCAAGCCCCATACCGACAGTTTCGAAATCGTCGGCTATCTCTGCCTAGAACAGGCGGCGGTCGGCGGCGAAAGCGAGATCGTCAGCGCGCTGGCGATCCATAACGAGATTCTGCGCACGCGGCCCGACCTGCTCGCGCCGCTCTATCAGGGTTTCCCCTATTCCTCGTCGGAAGCGGCGGCGAGCGACCGTCCGCTCACCATGGGCGCGGTGCCAGTGTTCAGCTATGTCGGCGGCCAGCTTTCGGCGCGCTATGTGCGCAGCCAGATGGAGCGGGCCAGCCGCAAGCTCGCCCATGTGCCGGGTGGGCGCGTTATGCCGGACGAATTGATCGAGGCGCTCGACTATTTCGACAGCCTGTCGTCGCGCGAGGATCTCGCCGTACGCTTCACGCTGCAGCCGGGCGAGATCTATCTGGTGAACAATTTCACCGCGCTGCATGCCCGCGCGCGTTTCGTCGACGGGCCGCATCGCAAGCGGCAATTGCTGCGCATGTGGCTCGAAGTGCCGAACGGCCGCCGCGTGATGCCGGAATATACCTGGCAGGCCAACAGCTACAAACGCATCGGCGCGTTGCGCGCGCTCTAGCCTCATGGCGGCATCCGACAACGGCGATCTGACGGAGAAGTTCGAGCGCGCGCGCCAAGCGCAAAGCCTGGGGCGCATCGCCGAGGCCGAGGCCGCCTATATCGACATCTTGAGCCAAGCGCCGGACCATGTCGGCGCGCTCAACCTGCTCGGCGTTTGCCGTTTTCAGCAGGGCCGCCTGGCCGAAGGCGTGCCGCTGCTGGAAAAGGCGCTCGCGCTCGATCCCGATTCCGCAGAAGCGCACAACAACCTCGCCAACGGCCTGCGCGGCCTGCGCCGTTTCGCCGATGCCGCCGACCATTATCGCCGCGCCTTGCAGCTGCGGCCCGAGCTCGTCGCTGTCGCCAACAATCTCGGCATCGCCTTGATGGAATGCGGCAAGCCGGAGGAGGCCTGGCCGCAGTTCGAGCGCGCCATGGCGCAAATGGGCGAGCGGGCCGACGTGTTCAACAACGGGGCGATGGCGCTCGGGCGGCTCGGCCGGCTGGAGGAGGCGGAGGCTCTGCTGCGGAAGGCTGTCGCCCTTCGGCCGGAATATGCCGAGGCGCACAACAATCTCGGCGGCGTGCTGCTTGAGCAGGGACGCGGGCAGCAGGCCTTGATGAGTTTCGCGCGGGCAGTGGAGCTCAAGCCCGACTATGCCGCCGCGCTTTATAATTTGGCCAATGCCCTGGCTTCGCTCCATTGCTACGAAGACGCCCTCGCCAGCTACGATCGTGCGCTGGCGCGCGATCCGCGCAACGTCCTGGCTTTCAAGAACCGCGCCTTGACGCTGCTCGCCTTGGAACGGCCCGAAGAGGCCGTCGACAGCCTCGACCGCGCCATCGCGCTCGATCCGGCGCGAGCCGACGCGTGGGGCGCGCGCGCCAACGCCAAGCGCGACCTGCATCGCTTCGACGATGCGCTGGCCGATTACGGCGAAGCCGCTTCGCGCGGCGCCGATGCGGCCGAAGTCACCTTCAACCGCGCGATCCTGCATCTGCTGCGCGGCGATTTCGCCGCCGGCTGGCCCGATTATGAAGCGCGTTGGCGGTTCGGAAAATTTATCGCGCGTTCCGCCGGCCCGTTGCCGCCGTCGCTCATCGCGCGGCTGGCCTTGCGCCCGACGCGCGAGACGTTCGCCGGCAAGCGCTGCCTCGTGGTCGGCGAGCAGGGGCTCGGCGATCAGGTGATGTTCGCCAGCCTGCTGGGCGATCTGGCGCGTGACGCCGCTCATGTCTCTTGCCTATGCGCCGGTAAATTGGCGGGGCTGCTCGCGCGCTCGTTTCCCGCCATGCGCGTGGGCGATCTCGCGCAGCCGGACGCGACGATCCTCGACGGCGTCGATGTCGTCGTCGCCATGGGTAGCCTGGCCCATGCCTATCGCGCATCGCCGGACGATTGCCCTGGTGTGCCCTATCTCGCGCCGAGCGCGGACAAGGCCCAGGCCTGGCGCGCGCGCTTGGCGGCGGGCGGGCGGCGGGTCATCGGCCTGTCGTGGCGCGGCGGCGCGGCGCAGACGCGCGGCGCTGGCCGTTCGCTGGCGTTGGAGGATTTTCTGCCGCTGATGCGGGGCGTCGATGCGCGCTTCGTCAGCCTGCAATATGGCGAGGTCGCCGATGAGGTGGCGGCCTTCAACGCGCGCCACGGCCAGGACGTCCTGTGCCTGCCGCGCGCGGAGATCGAGGCTTTCGATGATCTGGCCGCGCTGATCGCCGCGACCGACGGCGTGCTGTCGGTGCAGACGGCGCTCATCCATCTTTGCGGCGCGATCGGCCATCCCTGCTGGACCTTGGTGCCGCAACGCCCCGAATGGCGCTACGGCCTGACCGCAGAGACGATGCCCTGGTACCGCTCGGTGCGCCTGGTGCGTCAAGGCAGCGATGGCGGCTGGACGCGGGCTCTGGCAAAAGCCGAGGCTCTGCTGAACGCGCAGAAGAGCGCAAGTTAGGCGCGGCTCCTTGCCGTGCAATATGGGTTTGGGCCGGTTTGCATCCCCGCGGTGGATGGCCTAAAACGTCAATTGCTTTCGCTCGCTGCATTCAGCCGTATCGGCGAGCGATATCCCATGCAGGCTGGCGCGTCCTCCAAGCGATCATGCAACCTTCCGACATGCAGGCCGTCGCGGCCGATTTCAATCGCGCCACTCAGGCGCATGGCGCCGGCCGCATCGAAGATGCCGAAGCGATCTATCTCGACATCCTGCGCCGCGCGCCCGGACATGCTGGAGCGCTGCATCTGATCGGCGTCTGCCATTTTCAGCGGGGGCGCTTCGTCGAGGGTATTCCCTGGGTCGAGAAGGCGCTCGCGCTGAAGCCGGACTTCGCCGACGCTCACAACAACCTCGCCAATGCGTTCAAAGCGCTCGGGCGCTTGGAGGAAGCGTTGGCGAGCTATGATCGGGCGCTTGCGGCGGAGCCTGGCTATGCGGCCGCGCATTACAACAGGGCCAACGCCTTGGCCATGCTGCGCCGGTTCGACGATGCTTTGGCGGGCTATGACCGCGTGCTGGCGCTGGCTGCGAACAATGCTGACGCTCACAACAATCGCGGCATCGTGCTGCAGGAGCTTGGCCGTTTGGATGAGGCGTTGGCCGCATTCGCGCGCGCCATCGCGCTTCGCCCCGATCTCGTCAGCGCCCATTACAATCAGGGCAATGCGCTGGCCGCCGCGGATCAACCGCTGCAGGCGCTCGCCAGTTATGATCGCGCCTTGGCGCTTGAGCCAGGCTATGTTGCCGCTCTGAACAATCGTGGCAACGCGCTGGAAGCGCTGTCGCGTCCGAACGAAGCTCTTGCCAGCTACGATCAGGCTCTTGCGGTCAATCCGCGATGGGCCGAAGCCTTGTGCAACCGCGCCAATGTCTTGCGCGATTTCCATCGCTTCGACGAGGCGTCGCGATCTTATGACGAGGCCTTGACGGTCCGCTCAGATTACCCCGAGGCGATCTTCAACCGATCGATCATGGGGTTGGTGCGCGGCGATTTCGCCGCCGGCTGGAACGACTATGAGGAGCGCTGGCGTTATCCCAAGTTCATCGCCAATTCGGCGGGTCATTTGACGTCCGACCTCATCGCTCGGTTAACTTTGCGGCCGGAGCGCGCAGCGCTTGCCGGCAAGCGCTGTCTGGTGGTCGGCGAACAAGGCTTGGGCGATCAAGTGATGTTCGCCAGCCTGCTTGGCGAACTGATGGGCGATGCGGCCGAGGTCACTTGCCTGGTCGATCGCAAACTTGCGAGTTTGCTCCAGCGTTCGCTGCCCGGTGCGCGCGTTGGCGACATTGCTCAAATAGGGTCCGAACCGCTTGACGGGATCGATCACCTGCTCGCGATCGGCAGCCTGGCCTATGCCTATCGCCGCACGGTGGCCGATTTCTCCGGCGCGCCTTACCTGACGCCGGATTCGCAAAAAATCCAGGCTTGGCGCGCGCGTCTCGGCATGGGGGAAGGGCGGCGTGTTATCGGCCTGTCTTGGCGCGGCGGCACCGCGCTGTCGAACGGCGCCAGCCGTTCGCTGACACTCGAGACTTTGTTGCCGGCGCTCGACGCCGTGCCCGCGCGCTTCGTCAGTCTGCAATATGGCGATGTCGCCGAGGAGGTCGCGGCCTTCAACGCACGTCATGGCCGCGACGTCATCTGTCTGCCCCGCGAAGAGATCGAGAGTTTCGACGACTTGGGGGCTCTGGTCAGCGCCCTCGATGGCGTGCTGTCCGTGCAGACAGCGCTCATTCATCTCTGCGGCGCGTTGGGACGCGATTGCCTCACGCTGGTGCCGCGCCAGCCGGAATGGCGCTATGGCCTGACCGCGGAGACAATGCCCTGGTACCGCTCGGTGCGCCTGGTGCGCCAAGGCAGCGATGGCGACTGGGCGCCGGTCGTCGCGCGCGCGGCGGCGCTTTTGCGCGACCGCTTGGCGGGCTCGTAGCCGAATAGAGGCTGCCCTCCGGCCTTCGCTATTTGGCGGAGGGCGCTATTCGAGGATGACCCGCGCGAGATCGACGACCTTGGTCGGGGTCGTCACGATTTGTGTGACGATCTTCGCGGCTTCTTCGCCGTCGATCGGGTCGATGTCCATCTTGGCCTTCGCCGTCATGGCCAAGAACTCGGGGTCTTTCATCGTTTCCATGAAGGCTTTGCGCAGAGCCTCGACGCGCTCGGCCGGGATTCCGAGCGGCGCGATGATCGGCCGGCCGATGGTATCGACGCTGGTCAGGAAATTGATGACCCGCTTTTCGTCCTCGGAACGCGCCAGCTCATAGGCGGTCTGGACATCCGGCAGATCGGGGCTGCGGGTCTCGGCATATTGCACGATCATGCGCAGCTTCTTTTGCTCCAGAAGATCCGGATAGTTGATCTTCAAGGTGCCGAAAATGAAGCATGTGCCATCGATCTCGCCGCGCTCGGTCGCCAGCACCATCTGGCTCGCCGATTCGTAGCCGAATACCTGTTTGACGTTTTTCGGGCTCATGCGCTGCAGAAGTGAAGTGTAGACATAACCGCCGCCGTTCTTCGATGTGCCGGCGAGAATGACGTCGCCCTTATAGCCGATCACCTCCTGCACGGTGTTGATGCCCTTGGCGTCGCCGACGAAACAAGCGCTGACTTCCCTGTTCATGCTGCCGATCCAGGCGAATTCGCGAAAGTCGACATTGGTCGTTTTCGGGTCCAGAACCGATTTGACGATCAGGCCGCGATCGAACATGCCGAACTGCGTGCCGTCTTTGGGCGCGCGTCCGTGCAGATGGCGCACGTAGTTGAAGCTCGACGCCCCCGGCATGTTGATGACGATGACGTTGGGATTGCCGGGAATATGCTTGCCCATATAGCGCGCCGCGGCGCGCGTATAGGTATCGAATCCGCCCGACGGATAGCCGACGCCGAAGGACAGGGTCTTGCCGGCATAAAATTCGGCGACGGATTGCGATTGCGCGGGCAGCGCCATGCTTGCGGCGACGACGCCGAGTCCGGCGATGGCGAGAAGATGTTTCATTGAAGTCCCCTGAGCTTTCCTGTCGCCGCGTTCGTGCGCGGCGAATTTGCGGCGAGTGTACAGAACGGGTTTTGCTCAGCAAGATTTCCGCAAAATATGCCATGAAGTTAAAGCAAGAATGCCGCGCCGTTATGAGACGCGCATCACGAATGCCGCGCAAGAACGGCCCATTTTGCCTCAGACAAAACGGCATATTCATCTGACAATTGGATATTATTCATGCGCCGGGCTTTCCCCTAGCTTTCGCGACTTAACAGCGGACGATGAGAGGGCCGAACGCCCCGAATGTCCGCATCGATGCGCAGGGGGTGCGGCATGTTGAAGATTGGCATTATGTTGAGCGCGCTCGCGTTCATGGCGATGGCCGGCGCGGCGACGGCGAGCGATTTCAAGGACAAGACGATCACGCTTTATGTCGCCGCCAGCCCTGGCGGCGGCTACGCGGTCTATGCGCGATCGATCGCGCGCCATTGGGGGAGATCGATCCCCGGCAATCCGGACGTCATCGTGCGCCATATGCAAGGTGCTGAAGGGTTGGTCGCGGCCAACTATCTCGCCAACCGATCGAAGAAGGACGGCAGTGAAATTCTGGCATCCTACCAGGAAGCCGTGACGACGACGCCGCTCACCAGCTCGCAAGGTGTGCTGTACGATCCGACGAAGTTTACCTTCATCGGTTCGGCAGCGCCGACGGTGAACGTCTGCGTCGTGCACAAGCGCGCGGGCATCAGTTCGCTGCAGGAGGTGATGAAGCGGCCGGTCAAGCTCGGCGCGTCGCACCACCGCTCGCTCGGCTATTCCTCGGCCTACCTGATGAACAATATGTTCGACACCAAGTTCGAGATCTTCCACGGCTATCCGAGCAACACCGAGATCACTCTGGCGATGGAGCGCGGCGAGATCGACGGGGCTTGCAGCTGGCCGCTCGATACGATGCGGGCCTTGAAGCCCGAATGGCTCAGCGGCGACGGCGGCATCGTCAACATCATCGTGCAGATCGGGCTCAAGTCCGATCCGGCGCTGAGCGGCAAAGTGCCGCTGATGGGCGACTTCGCCAAATCGCAGGAGGACAAGGATCTGATCGGGCTGGTGACCACGCCCTTGGCGGTCGGCCGCCCTTATATCGCGCCGCCCGACGTGCCCGCCGACATCACCAGGATGCTGCGCGCCAGCTTCCTCGCGACCATGAAGGACGACGCCTTCTTGAAGGAAATCGAGAAGCAGGGCGTCGAAGTCGATCCGATGAGCGGCGAAGACCTGGAGGCGTTGGTAAAGCGCTTGTTCGCGGTGCCGAAGGAGACGGTGGCCCGAATGCTCGACATCACCACCAAGTCGGACCGGGTGAAGCTGACCGACGTCACCCCCAAATAACATTCAGTACTTGTAGAGGACAGGATGAGCATCGAGCAGTTGGTCGGCGACAGCGCGCAAGCGGCTTTGCCGCGGGGCAGTTGGGATTGTCAGATCCATGTGTACGGCGATATGGCGAAATATCCCGTGCGCAACGACAATACCACCTACAAGACGCCGATGGCGGCGTCGCCGGCCGATGCGGCAGAGATGCACGACCGCATCGGTATCGAAGGTGTCGTCATCGTGCAGCCGACCCTCTATGCCACCGACCATAGCCTGCTGATCGACACGTTGCGCGCTCGTCCGGCGAGTCGCGCGCGCGGCGTGGTGATCCTCGATGACGAGATCGACGATGCGCAATTGGAGAGGCTTCACGCCGCAGGAGTGAGAGGCGCGCGGTTCAATTTCCAGAAACGTTTCGGTCTTGTGCCGGAGATGGCCTCTTTCCATCGCGCCGCGGCGCGCATCAGGGAGTTCGGCTGGTTCATCAAGATTCACGTGGGGCCAGCCGAATTGGCGGCCATCGAGTCCGACCTGCGCCGCGTCCCGCTGCCGGTGGTCATCGACCATATGGCTCAGCTCAAGACCGAAAGCGGCATCGACCGCGACGGGTTCAAGCGCGCCATCGACATTATCCGCCAGGAAAATCGTTGGATGATGCTGTCCAACGGCGATCGCAATTCGCTCTCGGGCTATCCCTGGGACGATATCGTGGCGGTCGGCCGGGCCTTTTACGAGGCTGCGCCGGAGCGTTGCATCTGGGGTAGCGATTGGCCGCATCTCGGCGCGCGCCGTCATGGCCCTGTGCCCGAGGCCGCGGATTTGATCGCTTTGCTGCGCCGCTACCTGCCGGACGAACACGCGCTGCGGCAGGTTCTAGTCGACAATCCCAACCGCTTGTTGGGCTTTTAAAATCGCCGCTTGCCCGCATGACCAGATCCTCGCGCAGAGGGATGGCTTTGCATCTCTGTCGCCCAGTTACTAAGCTTGCGCGAAAATGACTGGGGGCGTGCATATGGACCTGCGTCAATTGCGAACCTTGCTTGCGGTGCTGGAGGAGGGCAGCGTCGGCAAGGCCGCCGAGAAGCTGAGCATTTCCCAGCCGGCGCTTTCCAAGATCATTTTGCGCCTGGAGGACGAGCTTGGCGTCAAGCTGTTCGAGCGCCGCGCGCGCGGCATGATTGCGACGCCTTACGCCGAGAGCCTGCGGGCCTATGCCCAGGCGGCCTGCATCGGCATGGATCAGGCGGTGAAAGAGATTCATGCGCTGAAAGCCGGCACCGAAGGTGCGCTCACCATTGCCGCGCCGCCCCTGATCACCACCGGATTTCTGCCGGAGGTGCTGCTGCGCCTCAGCGCCGAGCGGCCCAATCTGCAGCTGCGTGTGATCTCGCAAAATTACGGTCTGCACAGGTCGCTGATGGACGGCCAGTTCGATGTCGTCGTCGCCATGCTCTACAAGGAGCTGTCGCGCGTCGGGCTGACCAAGAAATGGATATTCGACGACCGCCTCGTGTTCATGATGCGGCCCGATCATCCGATGGCGAAGCGCAAGAGCATCAGGCCGTCCGAGCTGCTGGAATACAAATGGGCGCTGGCGGACGGTTTGAGCTGGCACCGGCGGCGCCTCGAACTGTTCTTCGAGCAATACGGCAAGCCGTTGCCGCGCCATTGCATCGAGAGCCATGATGCGACGTTGCTCAAAACGCTCGTGATGAAGAGCGACATGATCGGCATCACCTCGAAATGCGGTCTGGAGGACGACGTGAACCGGCGGCTGCTGAAGATCGTCGAGATCGACTCGCCATTGATGCTGCGCCCGATCGGCGTGGTGCGGCGTTCCGGCGCGCCGTCGCCGGCGATCGAGGCGTTCGTCCGCATTCTCGATGAGGTCAGCCGGGAACGCGGCTATCCGCGCCGGCCGGCCAATGTCGATGTCGATCAGCATTTGCTCGAAGTGGCCGCGGAGAGCCCTTCCAGGATGCAGCGCAAGAAAAAGGCCAAAGCCTAGCCCTGCGCGGGCGTTTGCCGGCCTTGCGGGATTTCGCCTGATCGGTCCTGTCATCGGGCGGAATCCGGGCTGTCCGGGCCGGTTTGCATCCCT
>DASTMO010000027.1:0-64691 GCA_035714115.1 Alphaproteobacteria bacterium | reverse complement strand
AGCTCGGTCTCCATATTGTCGGTGATGTCGGTCGAGGTGCCGCGATAGCCGAGAAACTTGCCGCTGCGGGAGAATATCGGCTTGCCGCTGATCGAGCGGAAACGCAGGCGGCCGTTGGGATCGCGCAGGCTGTAGCGGAAGTCGCGGAACGGGCGGTGAGCATCGAGATCTTCAAGATGTCTCTGCCAGTGCGGATCGTGCCGCGGGTCGCCGTCGGCGAGGTCGAGGCGCGTCTTGCCGATGATCGAGGGCCAAAGGCGCAGCCGTTCGGTCGGTTCCAGCCGCCAGGTGAAGCGGTGCTGGTCGTCGGTCTCCCAGAAGCGGTCGGAGATCGCGTCGGCGAAATCGCGGAAACGCTGTTCGCTGGCGCGCAGCGCCCGTTCGACCTCTTCGCGGCGTTGCAGGGCGATGGCGACGGACAAGGACGTCAGCGTCACGACGGCTAGGAAGGTCTGTAGCAGTCGCAGCTTGAGATCGAGCGCCAAATCGAGCGCTGCCAGGGGGCCATGGCCGAAGGAGGTGAGGGGGACGGCGATGATGGCGAGGGTAAGGCAGATCACTGCGGTGGCGAAGCGGCCGAGACGCAGCGCCGCCCAGATCAGCAGCGGAAAGACCGCATAGAGCAGCGAAACGGTTTCCTGCGTGAACAGCAGCGTCGCGCCAAGCGCGGCACAGAGGATCGCCAGAACGCTTTCGCCCGGCCGTTCGAGCATCGCGGCGTCATCGTCTTCGCCGCGCCGATTGCAGCACAGCATGACGGGCGTGATCAGCACGATTCCGGTGCCGACCGCCGTCCACCAGTTGAACCAGGTGCGCCAGAAGCTGCCGATATGCTCGCTATGCAGGACGCCGGCGCCGATAGTCGCGCCGCAGGCCGCGGCGGCGAGCACGGCGATGGGGACAAGGGCGGCCAATTGGCGGATGTCTTTGAGATCGACGCCCTGCGGGAACATGCGGCGCAGAACGGCCGCGGCGGCAATTGTCTCCACCACGTTGCCGAGCGGCAGCCCGGCGGCGATCACGAGATTATCGCCATAGATCAAGTTGGCGCCGACCCCGGCAAGATAGCCCGTCAGCAAATAGACTGGCCAACGTGCGGCGCGCGCGCGCAGCAGGACGCCGAGCAGGATGGCGGTGGCGGGCCAGACGGCGGCGACCGAACCGGTGCTGCGAGTGAGCGAGACGGCGGCCCAACTCATCAGGAAACAGACGGCGCCGAGCATGACGGCGCGTGCCGGCAGATCGAGCGCGGCATTCAAGCCGTTCTTATGCTCCGGATCGTATGCGCCGTCCAAAGCCGTTCCCCCTGCGATATGGCTCTCGGATCATTTCAATCCGCAGCTATTTGACAGCCTTTCCACGTCGACCGCCAGTGAGTCTCATCGTCTTAAGGGGGTGCCAAGGCGTTCTGCAGATCCGCCAGCCGGGCGGCGGCGGTTTCCGGCGAGTAAGGCTGGGCGCTGCCATGGCCCCAGACCACGCCGGGCCAGGCGGCGTCATCCTTACGCCGGGCAACGATGTGAACATGCAGCTGCTCGACGATATTGCCGATAGCGGCGATGTTCAGCTTGTCGGTGGGAACGCGGTCGCGCAGCAGGGCGGCGGCCAGGTCGGTCTCCTCGGCAAGCATCAGCCGGTTGGCCGGCGACAGATCGACGACCTCGCGCGCGCCGGCCAGGCGCGGCACCAGGATCAGCCAGGGAAACCGGCTGTCGTTCATCAGCAGGAGGCGGCAGAGCGGCAGGTCGATTACCGGCAGGGTGTCGGCGGCGAGGCGGGGATGCAGGACGAAATCGGTCATGATGCCTGCAAGTGTAGGCGCGCGGCCGCGCCCTGGAAAGAGGGGCGCAAAGCCTCGCCTTGCCTCGTTAGCGGCTTGGCGATAGCGTCGGCACACAGGGAGATGCAAATGATAAAGCAGCGGCGCTTCGGCGCGACCGATCTGATGGTCTCGCCGCTCGGTCTCGGATGCATGGGCATGTCCGGCGCTTACGGCGCGGCGGACGACGCGGAATCCCTGGCGACGATCGAGCGCGCCTTCGAACTGGGAGTCAATTTCCTCGACACCTCGGCGAGCTACGGCAAAGGTCACAACCAGCAGCTGATCTCCCGGATCATCAAGGGCCGGCGCGACAAGTTCGTCATCCATTCCAAATCGGGCAGTCCGCGCGAGAAGGACATGAGCGCGACGCGCGGCGGCGGCCGAGCCGACTATTTGATCTCTATGTGTGAAGACAGCCTGAGACGCCTCGGCATCGACTGCCTCGACGTCTGGTGCATGTCGCGCGTCGATCCCAACGTGCCGGTGGAAGAAAGCGTCGGCGCCATGGCCAAGCTCGTCGAGCAGGGCAAAGCCCGCTACATCGGCCTGTCGGAAGCTTCGGCGGACTCCGTGCGCCGCGCTCGCAAGGTTCATCCTATCGCTTCGCTGCAGATGGAATATTCCCTGTTCTCGCGCGACGCCGAGGACGGCAACATCGCCGCCTGCCGCGAATTCGGCATGGCCTTCATGGCCTATGCACCGCTCAATCGCGGCCTGCTGACCGGCCAATTCCGCAGTGAGAACGATCTGCCGGCGGACGACCGCCGCCACGAGATGCCGCGTTTCCAGGAAGGCAATATCGAGCGCAACATGCAGTTGCTCGCCATCGTCGAGGATATCGCCAAATCCAAAGGCGCCACCGTGCCGCAGATCGCGCTCGCTTGGCTGCTCGCGCGCGGAACGGATATCTTCCCGATCCCCGGCGCCAAGACGCGCAATCATCTCGAAGAGAATCTCAAGGCGACCGAGATCGTTTTCGCGCCTGACGAGTTGGCTAGGCTCGATGCCGCCATTCCGCCGGGCGCCGCCGCCGGCACGCGTTATCCGGCCGGCCAGATGAAGCGCGTGAACGTCTGAACATGGCCGACGCAGCTTCGCCGGCCCCTGGGGATGGCCCCGCCGTCACCCGTTGGGGCGTGGTCCTCGCTTTGTTCGGGGCCGGGGTCGTCGCCGCCGGCCATATCGGCATGCTGCCCGCCGCCATGCCGGCGCTGCGCGCCGAAATGGGCATCGGCCTCGTTGCCGCCGGCTGGGTGCTGTCGATCTTTAGCGTGACCGCAGTGCTGCTCGGCATGCTGGCGGGCGGCGGCGCCGATCGGATCGGCCACCGCCGCATTATCCTCGCGAGTTTCTTCGTTTTAGCCGCCGGCGCGTCGGGCGGCGCAATTGCGCATTCCGAGGTCTGGCTGCTCGCCGCGCGCGCGCTCGAAGGGCTCGGCTTCGTCGGCGTCGTGGTCAGCGCACCGTCTCTGATCGCCCAGGCGACGCGGCGCGCCGATCGCCGCCTCGCGCTCGGCCTGTGGGGCGCTTACATGCCGGGCGGCCTCGGCCTCTTGCTGCTGATGGCGCCCAGCCTGATGCAGTGGCTCGAATGGCGCGGCTTCTGGCATGCCGTGGCGCTGGCTACATTGCTCTGGGCGGCGCTGCTGTGGTGGACGCTGCGCCGTTTTCCGGCGGCGGCGCGGCCTGAACCGCGCGCCCTATCACATAGTTGGGCTGCCGATCTGCGCGAGACGCTGGCGCGGCCGGGTCTTTGGTGCCTGGCCTTTTGCTTCAGCGTCTACAGTCTGCCGTGGATGGCGCTGATGGCTTGGCTGCCGTCCTATCTCGTCGAGCAGCGCGGCCTTCATGTCGCGCTGGCGGCGCATCTCACCGTGCTTGTGGTGGCGGTCAACGTGCCGGGCAATATTCTCGGCGGCTGGCTCTTGCAGCGCGGCGCGCAGCGCTGGTGGCTGCTCACCTGCACCGGCATGCTGACACTGCTCTGCGGCCTCGGCATTTTCAGCGACGCCACGCCGGACGCGTTGCGCTATGCGCTCTGCCTGATCTTCTCCGGTTTCGGCGGTGTGCTGCCGGCGGCGGCCTTGGCTGGCGCGCCGGTCTTCACGCCGTCGCCGCGCCAAATTGGCGGCGCCAACGGCATGTTGGTCCAAGGTTCGGCGGTGGGACAACTCGCCGGACCGCCAATCATCGCCATCGCCGTGTCGGCGGCGGGCGGCTGGCAGGGCGGCGCCTGGATTTTCGCCGGCTGCGGCGCGCTCGGCATCATCTTCGCGCTGGCCGTGCGCTTGTTGGAGCGGCGGCTTTACGAGAAGCGCGCCGCCATATAGGCGCAGACCGCGACCGCGGCCAGCACGGCGGCGATGTCGGCGATGACGCCGACGATCACCGCATGGCGCATCCGCCGCACGCCGATGGCGCCGCAATAGACCGCCAGCACGTAGAAGGTCGTTTCGCTCGATCCCTGGATCGTGCTGATCAGCAAGCCGGCGTAGCTATCCGGTCCGATGTTCGGGTCTTTCAGGGCGTCGGCCATGATGCCGTAAGCGCCTGAGCCCGACAGCGAACGCATCAGCGCCATGGGCAGCACTTCGGCGGGCAGGCCGATCTTCGTGCTGAGCGGCGCGATGACGCCGATGATGGCGTCGAGCGCGCCAGAGGCGCGCAGCATGGCGATGGCGACGAGGATGGCGACGAGATAGGGGATGATGCGCACGGCGACGGTGAAGCCGTCGCGGGCGCCCTCGACGAAGGCCTCATAAACGCGCACGCGTTTGACGACGCCGTAGATGAGAATTCCGACCATGATGCCGGGGATGATCCAGGGCGAGATGGCGCGTCCGTAGAACAGCGTCAGCGGCACCAGCGCGACGACAAAGGCAAGAAACAGATAGGACGCCCAGGCGGAATAGCCGGCGGCATCTTCGGGGCGCACACGCGCGGCGGTCTCGGCGCTGGAAACGTCGGCTTCTGGAAAGCTTTCGCCCTCGACGGTTTGGACAGGCGCGGCCGCGATGGAGTCATCGGCCTTCACCGGCCAATAGCGCCCGAGCCATTTGACGCAAACGATGGCCACGCCGGTGGCGACGATGGTGGCGAACAAAGTCGTCGGCACCACGGCAGCCGGATCCGCTGAACCGACCGCGGCGCGCAGGGCGACCACGCTGGTCGGCAGGATGGTGACGTTTGCCGTGTTGATGACGATGAACATCACCATGGCGTCTGTGGCGGTGCCTTTGTGCGGGTTGAGCTTGTCGAGCTCCTGCATGGCGCGAATGCCGAAGGGCGTCGCGGCATTGCCGAGGCCGAGGGCATTGGCCGACATGTTGAGCGTCATCGCGCCCATGGCCGGATGATCGGCCGGCACATCGGGGAACAGCTTGACCATCAGCGGGCGGATAAGGCGGGCGATGACGACGAGCAGGCCGCCGGCTTCGGCCACTTTCATCAGGCCGAGGAAGAGCGCCATCGCGCCGATCAAGCCGAGGGCGAGCGTGACGGAGCTGGCTGCCGTGTTGATCATGCCGGCGCCGAGCGCCTCCATCGGGGAGGGCTGGCCGGCAGGGGTGACGGAGAAGATTTGACGCCAGGCGGTGACGCCGAAGGCCAGCAGGACGATGCCGAAAAACAAACCGTTCACGCCGTTTCCCCCATCGGGCGAGCGCCCGTCGTCTTGTCTAATTCTGCGGATGTCATACCATGCGCGCGGTGTCGCCGCATAGCGCGAGACGGCCAAGAGGCGCGTTTGCGGCGCCCGCATCAGGAGTTTCACGCATGAATACCGTCATCCTGTTTCCGGGACGCAAGAGCGACCTCGTATCGCGCGTATCCGCTTTGCCGGACATCCGCGTCCTGATCGCCAACACGACGGAGGAATTGCGCGCGCGTCTGCCCGAGGCCGAAGTGATGATCACCTCCAATCGCATCTATGAAGCGGAGGCGGCCCAGGTCATTCGCGAGCTCGGCAAGAAACTGCGCTGGATTCAGTTCACCACCTCCGGCGTCGACAAGGCCATCAAGAATGGCCTCCCGGAGGGCGTGTCGGTGACCAACGCCTCGGGCTTTCACGCCCGGCGCGTGGCGGAACATGCCATGTCGCTGCTGCTGAGCGTGATCCGCCAATATGGCGAGACCTTTGCGGCGCGGCCCAGGGAAGTCTGGGTGCGTGACGATGTCAGCCCGCGCACCACGTCGCTCGAGCGCAAAACGATGCTGGTCATCGGCCTCGGCGCCGTTGGCCAAGATATCGCGCGCAAAGCCAAGGCCTTCGACATGCGGGTGATCGGCATCAGCCGCAGCGTAGGGTCGCTGCCGAATGTTGACGAGATTCGCCCGCGCGAGCAGATGCTCGCCGCGATCGCCGAGGCCGACGTGATCGCGCTCGGCATGACCTATGACGAGACCACCCATCACATGATCGACGCCAAGGCCTTCGCGGCGATGAAGCCGACGGCGGTGCTGGTCAATGTCGCCAGGGGCTTGTTGATCGACGAGGCCGCTATGATCGCTGCCTTGCGGGAGAAGAAGATTTTTGGCGCCGGGTTGGACGTGACATCGGAAGAGCCGTTGCCTGCAGGCAGCCCGCTCTGGTCCTTGCCGAATGTGGTGCTGACGCCGCATATTGCCGGCGCGGGCGGCGACAATACGGAAGCGGTAGTGAAGATTTTCGCCGACAATTACGCGCTCTATCGCCAGAACGCGCCGCTCGGCAAGCTGGTCTACGGTCCGAAGATCGCGCCGGCCGCGCGCTAGGACGCGATAAAGGCTTTCACGAGCGTCTCGAGCTTCGCGGCCTGATCCGCGTCGGCCAATGCGCCGTCGGCTGTGAAGGCGGTCGCCGCGCCGTTGAGGCCGAACGTGTCGGGATAGACCTTGGCCGCCTGAAATTCGAGCGTGACGCGCAGGGCGATGAAGCCGTTGGCACAGCCGGCTTTGCCCGAGGTCGCGCCGATCATCAGCACCTTCTTATCCGTCAGGCGGTAAGGCTTGAGACGCGAAACCCAGTCGAGGGCGTTCTTTAGCGGGCCGGGAATTGAGCGATTGTATTCGGGCGAGGCGATGATGAGGCCGTCCGCCCATTCGATCTTGGCGGCCAAGGCTTGCGCTTCACGAGGTAGGCCGCTGGCCGCTTCCACATCGCCGTCGTAGTTCGGCGGACAATAATCGCGGAAATCGCCGAGCTCGACTTCGGCTCCGCTTTTGCGCGCCATCTCGGCGGCGAGCGCGAGCAGCTTGCGATTGTATGAGGCAGCGCGCAGCGCGCCGGCGAAAGCGAAAATCTTCATGCTGTGGCCTCGGCGGCTTGCGGTGCGGCCGGTTTGCGCTCCGACGGTTTTTCTTTGATGGCATAGGCCATGGCGGCGGCGGCGAGCGCGAGCACGATGGAGACGGTCCACACCCAGTCATATTGTTGGAAGAGGTCGTAGAGCTTGCCGCCGAGGAAAGCGCCCGCGGCGGCGCCTGCCGAATGGAACATCCCCAGCATGCCGAGCGCCAAGCCCAGCACGCGCACGCCGACATGGCTGGCGATCAGCGAGGTGGTGGCGGGGATCGTCGAATAGTCGAAAATGCCGAACATGACAGCGAAGAGAAATAGCGCCGGCACGTCATAGCTCGGCACCATCATTAGGAAAATGAAAGACATCCCGCGCATGGCGTAGATCGTGCCGAGCAGCAGCGGGCGGTGCATCTTGTCGGCGAGCCAGCCGGCCACCGCCATGCCGAGCATGTTGAAGCCCGCGAGCACGCCGTAAGCTGTCGCGCCGGTGACGATGGGAATGCCGCAGCTTTGTACATAAGGGATCAGGTGAGTCTCAATGACGCCGGCGGTGGTGAAGCCGCAGATGGTGTAGCTGCCGAGCAGCAGCACGAAGGTGCGGTTGCGAAAGAGAAAGCCGAGCCGCTGCGCCAGGCCCATATCAGGCAGCGCGGACTTCTCCTTGATCGGCGGTTGTTTCTTGGCGCTGCCGATCAGGAACCAGACGAAGGGAATGAAGACGAAGCAGCTGAGTCCAAGGAAGATGTAGCCGTAGCGCCAGCCCATGGCGGTGAGCACGAAGGCCAGCGTCGGCAACAGCGCGAGTTGGCCGGCGGTCGAGCCGGCGGCAGCGAAGCCGGTGGCGAGGCCTCGGTTCTTTTCGAAATAGAGCACGATGGTCGCCGAGACGACGCTCTTGGCGACTGTGCCGTAGCCGATGCCGGCAAGCAGCGCGAAGCTGAGCAGGAACTGCCATTGGCTTTCGATGATCGCCGACGAGCAGAGGCCGATGCCGGCGATGAATAGGCCGACGGTCAGGATGACGCGCGCGCCGTAGCGGTCGAGCAGGTTGCCGACGATCGGCGCGGTGATCGCCATGGTGACGAGCGCCCAGGCGGCGACTGAGGAGATGAAACCGCGGCTCCAGCCGAAATCGGCTTCGAGCGACGGCATCACCAAACCGATGCTGGCGCGAGTCGCGGAGACGACGCTGAGAGCGAAAAAACAGACCGTGACGACGATCCAGCCATGCGGATTGGCGCGGATGAGCTGCAGCACGAACTGTCACCCAATGAGAAAACGTTTTGTTTTCGGCAGCATAGCCGGTTTCGCCGGCTGTTCAGCAAAAGTTTCGCCGGACGGCGATTGCAGAGCGGCGCGTCGCGGGCTTAGACTTTTCGCCAAGGACAAAGACGGCCCGCCGCGAGGCGATGCGCCGCGCGTCATGAAGGGGAACCGCATGTCGAGCACAGTCCCGCGTCAATCCGCGCCAGATGGCGTCATGCCCGATGGGGCGACGCATTTTCCTGACGGCTCCGCGCGCCCGCGAGCGATCAAGACTCCGCGCCTGTCCGCAGAGCTGGCCGCCAGCCGCACTGCAGGTCCGTCGCGCGAAAGCCTCGAGCGCCTGCACAATGAAGCGGAAGCGTTGGTGCAGCCTTTCGCTTTGGCGGGCGCTGCCAAAGCGCGGGTTGACCTTGGCCGCACCGATTTGATTCGCGGCATGCTGCATCAGTTCAAGCGCGGCAGCGGCGAGCCCATCCCGCACTATCACGCCAACACCGATTGCTTCTGGCTTGTGCTCAAAGGGCGCGCCCGTTTCTACGGGCCGGGCGACGAGCTGATCGGCGAGTTCGGGCCGCAAGAGGGCGCGATTCTGCCGGCCTACGCGCGCTATCGTTTCGTGAACGTCGCGGACGGCGATCTGCAATTGCTGCAAGTGATGGCGTTCCGCGATCGCGACCGCAAGGACAGCGGACGAGTCGATCTGGCGCAGTAGCTATTCGAGCCGCTTGGCGGCGCGACGCGCGATATAAATGTTGCTTGCCGCGACGACGCCGGCGCCGAGCAGCACCCAGCCGTCGGCGCTTTCCCCGAAGATCAGCAAGCCCGCGAGCAGCGCCCAGACGATGCGCGAATAGTCGAAAGGCTCGACGATCGAGGCGTCGCCGACGCGCAGGCTGTAGACGACCAGCGTCTGCGCCGTGCCGGACAAAAATCCGACGATCATCAGCAGCACGAATTCTTCCAGGTTCGGCGTCGTCCAGACGAAGAGCATCGGCAGGAAGGTCACGACGGAGGAGACGGCCCAATACCAGGCCATCACCTTCATCGGGTGATCGATCTTGGTGATCTTCTTGATGAAGACATGGGCTAGGCTGAAGAACAGCGAGGCGAGCAGGGCGGCCAGCGCTGCAAAGCTCACCACATCGATGCCGGGACGCAGCATGATCATGACGCCGCCGAAGCCGACGGCGGTCGCCGTCCAGCGCCGCCAGCCGACGACTTCGCGCAGGAACAGCACGGCCAGGACGATCATGAACAGCGGCCGGGCGAAGCCGATGGCGGTCGCTTCGGCCAGCGGCATGTTCACCACCGAATAGACCATGCAGAAGATGGCGGCGGCGCCCGCTGTGCCGCGCCCGATGTGCATGAGCGGGATCGTCGTGCGGAACGCCTCGGCGCGGTTCTTGAGCAGAAAGGGCAGGATCGCCAGGCCGCCGAAGAAGCAGCGGAAAAAAGTGATCTCGGCGCTGTCGATGCGGCTGCCGACCATCTTCGTCGCCGACTGCACGGCGATAAAGGCGAGCGCGGAGAGCAGCATCCAGACGATGCCGCGCAGATTGCCGGGAAGCGACGTCCAGTAACGGTCGATCAACGGCTGGGCGCGCTCTTGCAATGTCATCGTCTGATGTGGAACCGCGAAAGGGAAGGGCTTGGTCGGAACGGCCGACAGCCTATAATGCGTACCCCAGGAAGGCGACGCCTAAAACGGTTCATAGCGGTACGCATAAAGATGCACGGTCGGGACGAGGACGAGTTGCTGTTGGCCAATGAGACGTTCTACGCCGCTTTCGCGCGCGGCGATGCGTCGGCCATGGAAGATTTATGGGCGCAGGATCACCCCGTCGCTTGCCTGCATCCGGGCTGGCCGCCGCTCAAATCGCGCGATCAGATCGTGCAGAGCTGGCGCGGCATCCTCGCCAATCCGCCGCGCCCCGCCATCGTGGTGCGCGAGCCGCGCGCTTTCCTGCTCGACGGCGCCGGCGTCGTCGTCTGCTGGGAGGCGATCGGCGAGATGCATCTCGTCGCCACCAACATGTTCGTGCGCGAGGGCGGGTTGTGGCGCATGGCGTTGCACCAGTCCGGCCAGACCGAGCATGCGCCTAAGATCGAGAGCGCGCCCGGCGCGCCGTCTTCGACCCGTCTGCATTGAGGCCGGCCATGACGACACGCATCACCGGCCGCATCGAAACGGGCCAGGGCGTCGGCGCGACCTTCATCCGCGCCGATTGGGCGCTCGGCATCTTCCGCCAGAGCTATGACATGGATCCATTTCCCGGCACCTTGAACGTGCGGGTGGACGCCGCTTGCGTCGAGTCCTGGCAAGCCGCCATCGCACAGGGACAGCATTTCGCCGCGCCAGATCCCTCTTGGTGCGACGCGCGTTGCCTGCGCGCGCGCATCCATTTCCAGACGCATGAAGCCGCCGTGGTGATCGTCGTGCCGCAGGTCGAAAGCTATCCGAAAGACCAGATCGAGCTGGTCGCCTCGACCGGTTTGCGCGAATGGCTGGAAGTGCGCGACGGCGATCAGGTCATCCTTTCGCTGGATTTTTGAAACGGGCCATCCTGTGTCAGCGGCCTTTTCAGGCTGACGACCTATCGGCTATCCTGGCGAAAATTAGTAATCGAAGCATCCAGACTTCGAGGCGCGTTCAGGAGGTTTCATGCAGGCTCAATCTTCGCCCGAGACGCTCTCGCTTGCCGTGAGGCGTCTGTCGCCCGCCATCGGCGCGGAAATTTCCGGCGTCGATCTGTCGCAGCCGCTCGACGACGCGACCTTCCAGGCGATCCATCGCGTCTGGCTCGACAATGAGGTCATCGTTTTTCCCGGCCAGAGCTTGAGCGAGGATCAGCAGATCGCTTTCGCCCAGCGCTTCGGCGAATTGCAGCCGGTGCGGACCACGCCGGGGCTTTATAAAAATCCCTATGTGCTGATGGTCACCAATGTGGTGATCGACGGCCAGAAGGGCGCGTTGCCGGATGGCGAGATGCAGTTCCATTCCGACCAGTGCTATTACGAGACGCCGGCCATGGCGACGATGCTGTTCGGCATCGAAGTGCCGCCGTCGGGCGGCGACACGCTGTTCTCCAGCGCGACAGCCGTCTATGAGTCCCTGCCGGCCAAGATGAAGGCGCGGCTCGAAGGCCTGCAGGCGCTCAATGTCTACGACTACGGCAACGGCGCCACCATCAAGGGTGCGATCGATCCCAATGCGCCCAAGTTCGCTCATCCGGTCGTGCGCACCCATCCGGAGAGCGGCCGCAAAGGCGTCTACGTCAATCGCCTGATGACCGATCATATCCTCGGCATGGAGCGCGCTGAGAGCGATGCGCTGCTCGAAGAGCTGTTCCTGCAGATCGAGAAGCCCGAGTTCATCTACGGTCATAAATGGCGCGTTGGCGATTTGGTGATGTGGGACAATCGCTGCGCGTTGCATGCCCGCACCGACTTCGATCCCGGCACGCGCCGCATGATGCGCCGCGTCACCGTCAAGGGCGACCGGCCGTTTTGAGTTCAAGAAGAAGAGGGGAGAGACTGCCTTGATCGAGCTTCATACCTGGACCACGACCAACAGCCGCCGCGGCATCATCGCCTGCGAGGAATCGGGCCTGCCCTATAAGATCAACTGGGTCGACATCAAGAAGGGCGACCAGAAGGCGCCGGGCTACGAGAAGATCAATCCCTATCGCAAGGTGCCGGCGCTGATCGACAGCGACGGACCGGGCGGCAAGCCGGTGCATGTCTTCGAATCGGTGGCGATCTGCTTTTACATGGCGGAAAAGGCCAAGAAGTTTCTCGGCACGCCGGAGACCCATCCTCAGGTTCTGAGCTGGTCGATGTTTCACGCCACCAACGTGCTGTCGACCATCGGTTCGCTCGGCCGCATCGAGAATCCGTCGATCGTCTCGGGATCGAAAGCGCAGCTTGCCGTGATGGACAAGCATCTCGCCGGGAATGAATGGTTCGCTGGCGATTATTCGATCGCCGACATGATCCCTTACACGCGTCTCGCCGGCGTGAAGCATGACGAGGTCAAGCTCGAGGATTATCCCAACGTCGTCGCATGGCTCGCGCGCGTGGGTGCTCGTCCCGCCGTCAAGAAGGCGACGGACGTAAAGCCCTAGAGCGTCTCATGCATCGTCGGGATGGCAGCTGACGCGAAAAGCGTCACCGCTTGTCCACCGGCCCGGATGCAAAAGCTTGAGGCGGCGGCACGGCAGGTCCAGAATGACTTGCCGCGCCGCGCTCTTTCTGGCGGGCCATTCCTGAACGAAGGCTATTTTCCTTGTTCGCCTCCGCGCGCCGCTATCGTGTCTCGCTGATCGTCGCCAGCGCTCTCTTCATGGAGAACCTGGACTCGACGATCATCCTTACCGCCCTGCCGGCCATCGCCAAGTCGATGAACGTTGAGATCCTGCATCTCAATCTGGCGGTGACGGCCTATCTATTGAGCCTGGCGGTGTTTATCCCTTTGAGTGGCTGGGTGGCGGACCGCTTCGGCGCGCGCAATGTTTTTCGCATCGCCGTCGGCATCTTCACGTTGGCTTCAGTGCTTTGCGCCGCGTCCGACACGCCCTTGATGCTGGTGGCCTCGCGCATCCTGCAAGGCATGGGCGGCGCCATGATGTCGCCGGTCGGCCGACTCATCATCTTGCGCTCGGTGCCGAAATCGAACCTCGTGCAGGCGCTGGCCTATCTGACCATCCCCGCCCTGATCGGCCCGATCCTCGGCCCGCCGGTTGGCGGCTTCATCAGCACCTTCTTCAGCTGGCACTGGATATTCCTGATCAACGTGCCGATCGGCGCGGTCAGCATCTGGCTGGCGACGCGCTACATGGAAGACGTGCGCGAGAGCGATGTGCCGCCGCTCGACCTGCGCGGCAGCCTGCTGGCCGGCCTCGGCCTGGCCGGCCTGGTGTTCGGCCTGGAGACCATCGATCGCGGCATCGTCGCGCCGGCCGTGACCTGGGGCTTGGTGATCGGCGGCGCGCTTTGCATGGCGCTTTATGTGCTGCATGCCCGCCGCGTGCCGCATCCGATCGTGCATCTGCGCCTGCTGAGCATCCGCAGCTTCCGCTGGACGATCATCGGCGCTTTCGTCTTCCGCATATCTTCGGGCGCGGTGCAGATCCTGACGCCGCTGCTGTTCCAGGTCGGTTTCGGCATGACGCCCTTTGCCTCCGGCCTGCTGGTCTTCGCCGTCGCGGTCGGCGCCATGCCAATGAAGGCGACGGCGCCCGCCGTCTTGCGCCGGTTCGGCTTTCGCCGCTCGATGATTGGGACCGCGCTGCTGATGGCGCTGTTCATCCTGCTCTATTGCGCTTTCAGCGAGACGACGCCGATGCTGTTGATCTTCCTGGTGCTGCTGATCTACGGCTTCATCCGCTCTCTGCTCTATATGAGCGTCAACGCATTGGCCTATGCCGATGTGACGCCGCCTGACATGAGCAAGGCGACCAGCTTCGTCAGCATGAACCAGCAATTGTCCATGAGCGTCGGCGCGGCGGTCGCCGGTTTCGTGCTGCAGCAGGTCATCGTCTGGCGCGGCAGCCCGAGCCTGGAGGCGGGGGATTTCCCGGCCACATTCGTCATCATGGCGGTGGTGATGACGCTCTCCGCTTTCTGCTTCGCCCGGCTTGCGCCGGGAACGGGCAGGGAGATCAGCGGCCGGAGTCGCAAAGAACCGGCCAAGGACGCTTAGTACGGCGCGGCAGCCGGTTTAGCGCCAGCCGTTGTCGATCTTCCACTGGGCGGCCTTGTCCATCGCCTCCTTAATCTCGCTGGCCTCCATGCTGGAGGCGAGGCGGGCGCGGCCGGCGACGGCTTCCGGCAGGCCGTCTTCGGCGGCGATATGAATCCATTTATAGGCCTCGACGTAATCGACCGGCGCACCTTCGCCGCGCGCATACATCAGGCCGAGGTTGTAACAAGCGCCGCGGTTGGCGCCCTGGCACAGGCCCAGCCATAGGTAAAAGGCGCGGTCGTAGTTTTTCTTCAGATAGGCATCGCGCGCCGCATCGAGTTTCTCGATTTCAGTAATCTGGGCGCTGGCGGGGCTGGCAGCGAAGCCGGCGGCGAACAGCAGGCCGGCGGCGAGCAGGAAACGCGAGGGGCTGATCATGACGAACCGGAACATAAGGGTAGGGAGTTGATCTCTCAGGCGATCTTAAAACGAGCCGAGAATTTGCATGAACTTGAATAAAATTTGCATTGTATTTTAGGTATTTAATTCACGTCGCTGACTTGACTCTTTAACGCGGCAGGCGCATTCCAAAAGGATAGGTCACTTGCTAGAGACGTTGCGCCATGCCGGGTATCTCATTGCTGAGACCCCAGTACACAAGTCTTGGAACCGTCGCCACGCGCCTTGCGGGCGGCGCGCGTCAGGTCGCGCACGAAACCGATCAAAGCGCGTTATCGGCGATGGCCGAGGGCCGTGCTGCCGGCGGCCAGGAAGAGGCCGTTGTCCAGGAGGTGACCGCGGCCTCCTTCGAGCATTCGCAGGATCAAGGCAACGGCCGCCAGGCGCCGCAGGAACAGCCGGCCACGACCGCCGCGCCGCGTGAAGCTTCGGGCGACTTTGCCGTCGAGACCAAATCGCCGCCGCCGGAGCGGGCCGCGGCCTTCGGTCTGCTGGTGGCGGCGCCCCTCGCCATGCCGGAGCGGTTGCGTGCCGCCGAGCAGGCCTACGGCTATAGCCGCGAGGTGTTGCGCACGGCGAGCAAGCCCGGCGGGACCCTCAACTCGGCCTCTTAACCGCCCGTTAGCCCTTCGCGGATTAAAACCGCGCCATGGCCAATCCCGCCCAAAATCCCCCGGCTTTGCGCACCGCCTTCGACGGCGCCGTCTGGTTCCTCGACCGGGCGCGGGCCGACGACATCCATCTGCCGCCGCAAAAACTTCAGCGCCTGTTGTTTATCGCTCAGGCAGCCTATGCCGGTCGCGCCAATGGCGCGCTCCTGATGCCGGCGCTGTTCGTCGCCGACGAACTCGGGCCGGTGGAGCCGAACCTGATGCGCCTTCTTAGCGAGGGGCGGCCGGACGATCTGCCGTCCGAGCCGGCCAATCGTGAGACGGCGGAGTTTCTCGAAGAGATTTGGCGACGCTTCGCCCAGATGTCGGCCGACCGCCTCAACAACATGATCGTCAAGGCGCCGGCTTACGCGGCGGCCTTGGCCGCCGGCCGCGGCGCGCTGGTCGCGCCCGCCGATTTTGCGCCGCTGTTCGCGCCCGCTCCGGCCAAACTGGCCGAGGACGTACGCGTGTTGCGCAGCCAGAACGGTGCTGCGGTCGCCGTCCGCGCCTGGATGCCAGGGCGTCCTAAGGTCGAACAGGACCGTTAGCAAGCCAGATCAGGGCGGCGCTTTGGCGAAAGCCGCGCAAGGATCCTCGCGTTCGAGCTCCGGCGTCCGCCAGACGTGATTGAATGGCGCGTCCCGCGCTTCGCCTTGGAGCAACCCGATCGACACCACGTTCAAGCCGGGCTTGAGCCGCGCCAGATGACGCGGCACGCCGACATCGTTGCGCGCATGGCCGTTGCCGGCGATTAGGATGATGCTGGCGCCGGGGTTCGCCGCTGCGGCGGCGACGACTGCCTGTGCCATGGTCGCATCGCGCGCATATTGCGCCAGCGCGAAGGAGGCGAGCGCGCTTTGCGGCAGCATGCCGCAGTGTGAGGCTTCGATGTCGGCGGCATGGATGGCCAGGATGTCGCCATCACGCTCGTCGGCCTGGTGCAGCAAATTCATCAGATCCGGTGCGACGCCGCGCGCATTCAGGCCGTTGCGCGCGATCTCGCGCGCGACTTCGGGCGGCAGGTTGGCCGGGGTGAGCGGCAGCGCCGGCGGGTGCGGCTGGGTCAACGCCGCGTCGGCGATCGGCTGATACAACGCCCAATCGGGCCAGCCACTACGATCCCAATCGAGTCGCGCGCCGAGAGCCGCGGCATCGCGCGGCCGTTCGGCGAGAAAAGCGTCGAGCGCGGCGCGTTGCGTCTCGTCGATCATTTCAAAGGCGACAATCACAGGGCGGGCGCGGCGTGTCAGATCGGCGGCGATCGCGGCCTGGATGTGATGATGCTCGGGATCGTCGTGCTGCTCGCCGATGACGACGACATCGGCGCGATCAAACATCGCCAAGAGGGCGGGTGGCGGCTTTGGTGTCGCGCAAGCGGCGATCGGCAGCAGGCAGAATGATAAGAGGGCGCCGGCGATGCGGCGGCGGATGAGAATGCCATGGGCATCGGGCCGCTTTTCATTGGCGGGGCGGAGGGGCTCGGTCATACTGCGCCACCCGCATGCCGCCAGCAGGATTCGATGGTTTTTCTTCGCACGCTTTTCATCGCTTTCCTCCTCTCGCTCGCTGCGTCCGCCGCCGGCGCGGCGACAGGAGAAGCCCCGCATGTCGATGGCGGGGCGCTCGGCCTGGTTTGGGCCGCGCCTTTCGCAGGAATGCTGCTCTCCATCGCGCTCTTGCCGCTGCTCGCGCCGGCCTTCTGGCATCATCATTATGGGAAGATCGCTATCGCCTGGGCGCTCGCTTTCCTGCTGCCCTTCGCTGCGGTCTTCGGGCCGGCGGTGGCGTTTTACGAGACGCTGCACACCTTCCTGCTCGAATATATCCCCTTCATCATCTTGCTGCTCGCGCTCTTCACGGTGGCCGGCGGCATCCGTATCGTCGGCCATCCGCACGGCACGCCGGGAGTCAATCTCGTGTTTCTCGCCGTCGGCACGCTGCTCGCCAGCCTGATGGGCACCACCGGCGCGGCGATGCTGCTGATTCGTCCGGTTATCGCGGCCAACGCCTGGCGCAAACGCAAGGTGCATGTGATCGTCTTCTTCATCTTCCTGGTTGCCAATATCGGCGGCTCGCTGACGCCGCTCGGCGATCCACCGCTGTTCCTCGGCTTCCTAAAGGGCGTGCCGTTCTTCTGGCCGACGCAGCATATATTCGCGCCGATGGCGGTCGTCGCCGGCCTGACATTGGCGGTCTTCTATATCCTCGACCGCCATCTATGCGCCAAGGAGACGGACCGTCCCGATAAGACGGCGGGCCGCACGCGCATTGAGGGCGGGGTGAATTTGCTGCTGCTGCTGGGCGTCGTCGGCGCGGTGCTCTTGAGCGGCATCTGGACGTCGGGCATCGCGTTGACGGTTTATCATGTGCCGGCCCAACTTGAAGCGCTGGTGCGCGATCTGCTGCTGCTCGGTATCGTCGCGCTTTCCTTGTGGCTGACGCCGAAAGGCTTGCGCGAGGCCAACCATTTCAATTGGGGGCCTATGGCGGAAGTGGCCAAGCTTTTCATCGGCATCTTCCTGACCATCATTCCGGCCATCGCGATCTTGAAGGCCGGCGAGGCGGGCGCGCTCAAGAGCGTCGTCGCCGCGGTGACCGACGATGCCGGCCGGCCGATCGACGCGGCCTATTTCTGGCTGACCGGCGCTCTGTCCAGCTTCCTCGACAATGCGCCGACCTATCTCGTGTTCTTCAACACGGCGGGCGGTGATCCGGCTGAACTCACCGGCCCGCTGGCGAGCACCTTGCTGGCGATTTCCGCCGGCGCGGTTTTCATGGGGGCGAACACCTATATCGGCAACGCGCCCAATTTCATGGTGCGCGCCATCGCCGAACAGCGCGGCATCCGCATGCCCAGCTTCTTCGGCTACATGGCTTGGTCTGGCGCGGTTCTCTTGCCGATCTTCGCGATTACCACTCTCATCTTCTTCATTTGAGGTGGCGGCGGTCGTTTCCGCTATGCGGGATAACCACAAGGAATAGAGGGTTCCAAAAACTGCCCCTCAATCCGCAGTGGTTTTATGGAAGACTGCTGCGATGCGGCGAGGCCGCGCCGCGCGCCGGACGTCCGCGCACGGCGTATTGGCGGCGCAAGATGAAAGTGTTACGATTCCATGTAATAATAAAAGGGCTTCCATGGGGTGCGGGGGAAGACTTGCAGATGGTTGAATACAGTTCTGCGGACTATGCGGGTCCGACTCTCGAAATTCGAGGGACGGTCAAATGGTTCAATGCAGTGAAGGGCTTTGGGTTCGTCACGCCGTCCGACGGCTCCGGCGATGCGTTCTTGCACTTGTCAGTTCTGCGTGATGCTGGCTTTCAAGAGTTGCAGCCGGGCGCGACGGTGACTTGCGAAGCCGTCAAGCGGTCCAAGGGGCTGCAAATCACCCGCATCGTCGATGTCGACTCCTCCACAGCCAAGCCGGCCGAAAAGCCGGCCCGCGCCAATGGCGCTGCCGCGCCGGCGGTCGATCGCGCCAATGCGACCTTCACGGCCGCGACGGTGAAGTGGTTCAACACCGAAAAGGGCTTCGGCTTCGTCACGCCGGCGGATAGCCAGCGCGACGTCTTCGTGCATGTGGTGACGCTGCGCCGCGGCGGCATCCAGCAACTGGAGCCGGGCCAAAGCGTGCAGGTGTTGATCACCGAAGGCCCGAAGGGGCCGCAGGCCGCCGACATCCGTCTCGGCTGAGCTTCGCGCAGCCAAGCCGCAGTCTCGCTGATGTGAGCGGGCCGCCATCGGTGGCCGCTTGCCGCTCGCACGGCGGGGGATTATGGTCGCGCCGTGTTTCGCTCAACTCTTCGCCTTTTGCTGGCCTGTTTCTGCGCCGCGACTTTGCTGTCCGGCGCGATCGTCCCTGTTTCGGCGCAGGCGCCCGCCGGCCTCGTCCAGTTCAAGACGGACAAGCTGGTCATCCGCACGGCTGACGGCAAAAGCCATCCCTTCAACATCGAATTGGCGACGACGCCGACCGAGCGCGCGCAAGGCCTGATGTTCCGCCGCAGCATGGCGGCCGACGCCGGCATGCTGTTCGATTTCGGCCGCAGCGAACCGGTCGCGATGTGGATGGAGAACACCCTCATCCCGCTCGACATGCTGTTCATCGCCGCTGACGGCCGGGTGGTGAACATCGCCCAGCGCGCGGTGCCGATGGATCGCACGCCGATTCCCTCCAAGGGGGCGGTGAAGGGCGTGCTGGAGCTGCCCGGCGGCACGGTGGCCAAGCTTGGCCTCAAGCCGGGCGACGTCGTTCAGCACGCCATGTTCGCCCCGGCCCGCTGAAAAGCCTTGAGCCTTGCTATGCAGCCGGGCGGGCACTAGGGTCTGGCCGCCGTCGGCATTCGGACGGGGTGTAGCTCAGCCTGGTAGAGCGCCAGCTTTGGGAGCTGGATGCCGGAGGTTCGAATCCTCTCGCCCCGACCATTTTTCCTCGATTTTCGTCGATCTTGACCTGGGCCGCCGGGCGGGATACCGAATCGGCACGATTGGGGCTAAAGTCCCAGGCACCAGCCAAAGAGAGAGCCCGTGAGCGAGACCGAGTATCCGACCGACAGCGCCGAAGCCGTCACCAGCGGCCCGGTCGCGCGCATCTACCGTCCGGCCCGCAATGCCATGCAGCAGGGCCGCGCCAACACGCGCAAATGGCTGTTCGAGTTCGAGCCCGCCGCGCCCAAGAGCCATGATCCGCTGATGGGCTGGATCTCCTCGCCGGACACGCGCGGCCAGATCAAGCTGCGTTTCGACAGCAAGGACGAGGCCGTGGCCTACGCCAAGCGCCATGCCATTCCTTACCGCGTCTTTGAGCCGAAAGCGGCGACGCCGAAGCTGAAAAGCTACGCCGCCAACTTCGCATTCAACAGAATTCGCTGAATTTCTCCGCCGCGCAGACGGGCCTTATCGGCGCGCGCTGCGCGCCGGAATGCCGAGCCTTTGTTCTCGGTATGAGTTTTCTCGGTGAGCGCCCGTAGCTCAGCTGGATAGAGCACCTGCCTTCTAAGCCGGTGGTCGCAGGTTCGAATCCTGCCGGGCGCGCCAATTTCTCCAAGTTTGATCAGCCAGCGCCATTGAGCGGATAGCGGCGGATGGCGCCGATCTCGTAGCCGAGGCCGTCAGCGCATGAACGGAAATGTTCGGCCTCCTCTTTCGTTGCGAGGATGACCGTCCAATGGAGATTGTCTTTCGAGCGCCAGACGCCGTGGGGGCATTCTTCGATCAACAAATCATGCTCGACGGGTGTGACGCGCACATTAACCGCGTAGCTCATAATAACCTGCAACGCGCGTTCCCACGGGCTGTTGCGCGGGTTTAGATTTTTCTCTCACCGACCTCTTGCGCCGCATAACCTAGGTTAGGGCGCTCTTCGATTTCACGCGCCTCCAGCAAATCTGCGTTGCAGCCGTGGCGTTGGGCGCAGGCGATGAATTCGCTGGCTTCAGCATGGGTCGTGAATTCGATCGACCAACGGTTCAGCCCATCATCGTCTTGGCGAGAGGACGTGCGCCAGGTGCCGAAGGGGTAGGCCTTCATCAAGAGATATTGCTGGTTCGGGCTCGCGCGCAGCGAGACGAAGTAATGCATATCCAACCGTGCGGATAATTGATGGTCGCGATTGGATGTAGAAGGGTTCCCCCAGCTCACAAGAGAGCCGCGCGAAAAAAAACTTTGGGAACCTCGTTTTCACGACATTGCCCTGAGTGAGGCACAATCTCGCCATGGTCTGCTTTTAGATATTCCTCCATTCGCCGCCCATCCGTCGCTTCGGCGCCGAACGTGGCCGGGCATCCACGCAACGATGCCCTGGGAGGATCGATATGACGTCTGTCTTGGCGAAGAAAAGCTTGGCGAAGATTGGCTTGTTGGGCGTGGCTGCCGCCGGCTTGGCGGGTTGCGTTGCCGAACCGGCCGGCTATTACCCGGCGCGCACGACCTACTATTCGTCGCCGGGCTATTACTACTATGCGCCGCCGCCCCGTCCGGTCTATCAGAGCTACAGCTTCACCTACCGCGACGACGACGACGACCGTCGCGGGCCGCGCGGCCGCGGCCGCGGTCACCATCGCGGCTGGTAACACGAGACTTTAAGACAGCTCGCCGGCGCGGCGTCAGACCGTCACGTCGGCGAGCCGGCCTTTCTCCATGCCCTCGGCCTTCATTTTTTCTTTGATGCGTTCGCGGATCGTGTCCTCGATCGCCTTGCGTTGCTCCGGCGGCATGGCTTCGAGATCTTCCTTGCTGATGCCCATCTCCTCGAGAATGGCAGCCGCCATGCGCTCGGCGGGTGTCATCTTCATATAGTCGAGGAATTTGTCTTTGGCGGTGGGGGCGGCGAGGGAGCTCTCGGCGCTCTGGCCGGCGCCTTTGGCGCCGTAGCTCTGCATCATGATGCCGCCGGCGGCGGAGACGGTCATTCTATCCTCCAGATTATTCGTCTGGCTTCTTAGCAAGAGGCAGGCCAAATCCGGTTAACCATCCGAGCCTCATCCCCATCGCGTTTGTATTGATACGGCGGCGCGATGGGGACGTGACGCCACCGGCTTTGCCGTGCAAAATCTTCCGTACTGGCAGAAAATTCCGTACGCCTTTCAGGAGAGCCGCGATGGATTGGGACGTATCCGAAATTGACGGGCAATGCCATTGCGGGACTGTGCGCTTTCGCGCACGCCTCAGCGACGGCTTGCGATCGGCGCGCCGCTGCACCTGCTCCTTTTGCCGCATGCGCGGCGCTGTGGCCGTCACCGCCGCCCTCGGCGGCATCGATTTCCTGGCAGGGCAGGAGGCGCTGACGCTCTATCAATTCAACAGCCGGACCGCGAAACATTACTTTTGCTCGAAGTGCGGCATCTACACCCATCATCAGCGCCGCTCCGATCCGAACCAATACGGCATCAACGTCGCCTGCTTGGAGGGCGTGAGCCCCTTCGACTTTCCCGAAGTGATCGTGAACGACGGTGTCAACCATCCATCCGACGGCGCGCCCGCGCGCATCGCTGGCATTCTGCGTTACGAGGAGCGCCCATGACCGACGGACAGGGCATTCGACGCGAACCGGCGCTGCGCGCCATCGCCATGCCGGCGGACGCCAATCCGCATGGCGACATCTTCGGCGGCTGGCTGCTCTCGCAGATGGACCTAGCCGGCAGTAGCGTGGCGACCCGTCGCGCTCATGGCCGCGTCGTCACCATCGCCGTCACCGAAATGACCTTTCAAAAGCCGGTGTTCATCGGCGATGAAGTCACTTGCTACGCCGAGATCGTCAAGACGGGGAGAACCTCGATCACGGTGCGCGTTGAAAGCTGGGTGCGGCGGGCGCGGGGAGCCGATCACGACGAGATCAAGGTCACCGAGGGCGTCTTCACTTACGTTGCCGTCGATCCGGAACGTACGTCCCGGCCTTTGCCGTAAGGCTGGGCGGCCTAGGAAAAAAGCCGCAAGCCGGTTGAACTTCGCGGCGGCGAGGGCGTTTGCTGCATGGAACATTTCCTCTCTCGCAAGGTGTCAACATGCAGAAGACCGTTATCAAATCCGTGTTCGTGGCTCTGGCTCTTGCGGCCGCCGTCCCGGCTTGCTCCGCGATCGACGGCCGTCAGACGGCTGGCCAATACGTCGACGATGCCGGCATCACCACCAAGGTGAAGGCCGCGTTCGTGGCTGACGAGCAGCTGAAGGCGCGCCAGATCAGCGTCGAAACCTTCAACCGCACCGTGCAGCTGAGCGGCTTCGTCGACTCGTCGGCGGAGAAGAGCAAGGCGACCGACGTTGCCCGCAAGATTGACGGCGTCCAGTCGGTGAAGAACGACCTCGTCGTTCGCTAACCGCGGCTATCGCGATAGGGCGGCGTCGGCATCCGGCGCCGCCTTTTTCGCGTCTGAAGGGACGCTCATGCAGCTTGTCACCATCATCGGCTCGTTGGCGGCCATCGCTTCGACTGTCAGCTTCACGCCGCAGGCCTGGAAGATCATTCGCACGCGCGACACGGATGCCATTTCGGCGGGGATGTACGCGCTGACGGTGACCGGCTTCGCGCTCTGGACGGCTTATGGCGTCATGCTCGGCCAATGGCCGCTGATCGTGACCAACAGCATCTGCCTGCTGCTGTCGGCTTTCATCCTGACGATGAAGTTGCTGCCCCGCCGCGAGCGCGACAAAGTGGCGGACGCGCTCGATCCCGAAGCTTAGATATTCTCCGCCGGTGCCAGCAGCGCGCGGCCGCGGATCAGGTCCGAAGCCTTGTCCGCCATCATGATGACGCAGGCGTTGATATGCGCCGAAACCATGTCGGGCATGGCGGAAGCGTCGACCACGCGCAAGCCTTCGACGCCGCGCACGCGCAGTTCGGTATCGAGCACCGCGTCCGGCCCGCTGCCCATGGCGCAGGTGCCGGCCGGATGGTGCGCGGTGATCGCCGTGCTCTTGAGAAAGGCGTCGATCTCGGCGTCGGTCTGCACCTTGTTGCCGGGCTTGGTTTCGACGCCGCGGAAGCGGGCGAGGGCGGGATGGTTGCCCACTTCGCGCGCCATCTTGAAGCCCTGGCGGAAGGCCGGCAGGTCTTCGGGGGCGGTGAAGAAGTTGTAGACGATGCGCGGCGGATCTTTCGGGTCGGCCGAGCGCAGAAGAATCTCGCCGCGGCTTTCCGGATGGAGCAGCGTCGGACGGATGCCGTAACCGTCGGCGTAAGCCTTCTTCCAGCCGGGAAACCACAGTTCGGCATGGCTCGGCAGGCCGCGGAACATGAACTCGATGTCGGGCACCGCCAATTCCGGGCGCGATTTGACGAAGGCATGCAGGCCACCCGGCACCACGGTGGCGGGGCCAGTGCCGGTGAAGTAGGCGCGCAGCATGTTGAAGGCCATGCGGTCGAACCGCATGTTCTCGCGGAACAGACTGGTGTTCTCGGGGCGCGACCAGAAGATGACCGTCGCCAGATGGTCTTGCAAATTCTTGCCGACCGCCAGATCGACCACCGGCTGGATGCCGAATTCGCGCAACTCGTCGGCCGGGCCGATGCCGGACAGCTTCAGAATCTGCGGGCTGTTGAAAGTGCCGCCGGACACGATCACTTCGCGGTCGGCGTCGGCGCGCGTCACCTGGCCGCCCTTGAGGTATTCGACGGCGACGGCGCGCGTGCCCTGCAGCACGACGCGGGTGGTGAGCGCGCGCGTGATCACCGTCAGATTCGGACGCTTCATCGCCGGATGAAGGAAGGCGACGGCGGAGGAGCAGCGTTTGCCGTTCTTAATGGTGTATTGGCTGCGGCCGAAGCCGATCTGCTGTTTGCCGTTATAGTCCGGCGTATGCGGGAAGCCGTTGGCTTCGCCGGCTTCGATCCAGGCGTCGTACAGCGGATCCTTGGTGCGGGCGAATTCGGTGTGCAGCAGTCCCTCGCCGCCACGATAGGGATCGCTGCCGCCTTCCCAATGCTCGCAGCGGCGGAAGTAGGGCAGCACATCGGCGTAAGACCAGCCGCGCGCGCCCTTTTGCGCCCAGCGGTCGTAATCGCCGCTGTTACCGCGCGTGTAGGCCATGACGTTGACCGAGGAGGAGCCGCCGAGCACCTTGCCGCGCTTGGCATCGACCTTGCGGCCATTCAGCGCAGGATCAGGCTCGGTCTCATAGTGCCAGTCGTGCAGGCCGAACTCGTGCATCTTGCCGATGCCGAGCGGGATATGGATCAACGGGTCGTAATCGCGCCCGCCCGCTTCGAGCAGCAGCACGCGACAGGCGGGATCCTCGCTCAGGCGGTTGGCGAGAACGCAGCCGGCAGAGCCGGCGCCGATGATGATGTAGTCGTACCCCTGACTCGTCTTGCCCATAGCCCTCGTTGCCCCGACGCTGCTTTTTTACAGTTATCTGACGTCTATAGCATGAGGCAGGCGGGGACGAAGCGCGCATTGGGCAACAGTGCCGCTCAGCTCTGTTGCATCAGTGCAAAAATGAAACGGGCGCCGCGTGGGAGCGCGACGCCCGAGTTGTCGAAGGACCGTTCAGGCTACTGGACGATGCGCCAGGAGCCGTCAGGTTGCTGGCAGGCGGTGCCGTAGGAGTAGGCCGGCTGGCCGCCGACCATGGTGGTCGATTGATATTCTCGGCAATAGGGCGTCGTGCTGACCACCGGACCCGGCGTGGCCACGATCGGCGGCGGCGCATAGACCACTTGCGGCGGCGGGGCGTAAACCACCGGCGGCGAGCTATAGATCACGGTGGGCGCGGGCCGGTAGTAAGGGCGCGGCGGCGGGCCGTAATAGACGACGCGCGGCGGCGGCGGCGGGCGGTGATAGTGGCGCGGTGGGCCATAGTAGGGGCGACCGTAACCGCCGCTGCTATAGCCGAAACTGAAACTGTCCGCTTTCACCGGAGCGGCGGCGGCGAGAGTGGCGGCGCCGCCCAGCAGGGCTAACGCCAGAGCCGCGACAAAACCACGCGACATAGCCGGATCCTCCACGGGCCGACCCCCGCCCGGCGTCACGCCGGAGCTCTCGGCCCACATATGCCATTCTAGCGGCGATGATGGCGCTATTAAGGCGATTTTGCCGCCAAGGCGGACATTCCGAGTTCCGCAACTCTGGGCGGCTACCTCCGAAGGGATGGGCTTAACCCGCCCTTAATCTTTATCATGCTGAATAATAACTAAATTTTTCGGCTTTCCCGCCCCTTGAGAGAGTGATGGACGACAAAGGCAACCGCGCCAACCCGACCGGGTTGCGATGGACGCGCATCAGCCAGCAAGAGCTGGACCGCGTGTTGCGTCTGCATGAGCGGTTTCTGGGCGGTCATGCCAGCGGTCGGCGCGCGCTGCTCAAGTTTCATGACCTGAGCGGTCTCGATCTGCGCAAGAGCGACCTCAGCCAAGCCGATCTGACCGGCGCGCTCTTGAAGCAATGCTGGATGGCCGAAGCCAAACTGCAGACCACCAATCTCTTTGGCGCGGATCTTCGCGTCGCCAACCTCTATCGCGCCGACCTGACGCGCGCCGATCTGCGCGGCGCCTGCTTGCGCGGCGCAGACCTGACGGAAGCGATCATGGTCGAGGCCGATGTTCGCCAGGCGACATTGGCCCGCCACGAAGAAAAAGACGGCATGCAAACGATGAGCTATGAGCAGCTTTCCTCGGAGCTGAGCGCCATCATCGCCCGCCGTGTCGATCTGACCGGCGCGCTGCTCACCGATTCCATGCTGCTCAATGCCGATCTGACCGACGCCGTGCTGCGCAACACCGATCTCAAGCGCGCCGACTTGCGCAACTCCCTGCTGATCGGCGCGATGCTCGACGGCTGCGACCTGACGGGCGCCAATTTCGGCGGCGCGACCATGACCGGCGCGGTCCTCAACAACGTGAAGCTCGAATATACGCTGTTCAAAGACGCGGACATGCGCGGCGCGATTCTCGATGCCGATGCGCGCGCCTACGACGGCCTGCTCATGGCCATGAAGTCGAGCGTGCCGTCGCCGGACGATTCCTCTCTGGTGCTATTGCTCAAGCGCCATGTCGAATGGGTCGAGACCAGCAGCAAATCCGGCAAGCGCGCCGACATGACGGAAATGGACCTGACGGGCCGCACCCTGCGCGGCGTCAATCTTGCCGCGGCCATCATGGAGCGCGCGGTGCTGCGCGACGCCGATCTATCGAACGCCGAATTGGCGATGGCGGTGATGTCCTTCGCCGATCTGTGCGGCGCGAATCTGACCCGCATCGATCTGCGCGGCGCCAATCTGCAGCGCGCGGCCCTGATAGAGGCTAACCTGGCCGGCGCCAATCTCGGCCCGGTCGAGAAGATCGGCAATTCGCCGACGCATTCCTATCCGGTCAACCTCGAGAACGCCAAGCTGATCCGCGCCAATCTCGCGGGCGTCGTGCTGCGCTCGGCGCGTCTGATGAATGCCGATCTCAGCGAGGCCGACCTGCGTGATGCCGACTTGCGCGGCGCCGACTTGCGCGGCGCGGAACTGCGCGGCGCGCTGCTGGAAGGCGCCAATCTCGAAGGCGCGAAGATCGACAGCGCGGCCGGCAACGCCGCTTAACGGCGCGACTTAAGCCCCTTTGTTGGGCGCCAATTCCACATATTGAATGACCGCATCGGGCCGCGCGTAATATTGCGCGAGCTTCTCGAAATTCGCGGGCGCATCGCGGCGGTCGTGCCAGATTTTGATCGGTCCGAAGAACGAGCGATGCCAGATCGGCCGGAAATTCCAGTTGAGCGGCAGTACGAACGGGGAAACCCCCAGTTCATCCAGCGTCTGCGAGAAGCTCGCTTGGTCGCTCGATTTCATCACCTTCAATTCGCCGTTCTGCACATGCTTGACCGAAGAGTCGAGCGTGCGGACGCGGTCCTTCCAGCCGTCGAATACCGGCTTGGCTTGGCGCGTGAAGAAGACCACGCCGCTGTTATATTCGATGATGTCGCCGCGTTCCGCGAGGCCGGCATTGCGGCGCGCCCAGGGGCATTCATTGATGCAGCAGGCTAGGCTGAATTTCTCGGCTTTCTCGAAGCCATAATCGAGCCGGCCCAGAACAGTAGTGTCCGAATCGAGGAACAGGGTTGTCTCGTAGGGGCTGACGTCGAGCATCTTGGCTTTTTCAAGCCAAGTGGAATCGTCAGGCAGATATTCCACATGCACAGGCAGGTCAGGGTGAACGGCCTCTAGCGAGCGGCGCGAGCGCGCCAGCTGTTCCTTCGCTCGTTCGCCCCATACCATGTACAGGATGCCGCGTTTGCTCATCGTTACGTCCTATCTCTCGGCGGCTTGGCCGCTGCGCCGCTCTGTCATGCAGGCTTCGCGCAAGTGTAACAGTTCGGTCATGCGAATTCCCTATGAGTCCGCCCAAGGCCGTTGTCGGCCGCAGCATCATCTAGGGGATCATAACCATGAACCATCGGTTTTGGCGCAAGTCCTTGCGTGCCTTTGTCGCCGCCTCGCTCCTGGCCGCCGGTCTGTACGGACCGGCTCTGGCGCAGGACAGCCGGCCGAACGTGGTGGTCGGCGTCAATGCGCTGGCCGTGGGGCTCGATCCGGTGCTGGCCTCGGGCAACGTGACCATCCGCGTCACCTATTCGATCTACGACACCCTCATCCGGCGCGACTTCCTGTCGGACGGCAAAGGCATGGGCTCCAAGCTGGTCCCCGGCCTCGCCACCTCGTGGAAGCGTATCGACGACCGCACTCTCGAACTGACCCTGCGCCAGGGCGTGAAGTTTCACAACGGCGCGGAATTCACCGCCGACGACGTGCTCTTCACCTTCGACCCTGACCGCCTGATCGGCCCAAAATCGTTGCTGCCGGAAGGCCGCACCTATTTCGGCCATCTCGAGAAGGTCGAGGCGATCGACAAATATCATGTGCGCTTCACCGCCAAGGCGGCCGATCCGGTGCTCGAGCAGCGCCTGGCCACCTACGGCGCCTTCATCGTCAGCAAGAAAGCCTGGCTCGATGCGGTGAAGGGCGACACCAGCGATCCGAAGTGGATGGCGACCGCCCTGAAGGTCACCGACCGCGCGCCGGTCGGCACCGGCCCCTTGAAGTTCGCCGAGTGGAAAGAAGGCGACTATCAGAAGTTCACCGCCAACGACGAGTATTACGGCGGCAAGCCGGCCTTCAAGACGCTCACCTTCCGCCAGGTGCCCGAACTCGCCAGCCGTGTCGCCGGCTTGGTCAGCGGCGAGATGGACATGATCGTCAACATCCCGCCCGATCAGGTGCAGGTGTTCGACCGCTACAAGAACATCGTCACCAAAAGCCTTGCCCTGGCCAATACCCAGCTGCTGACCTTCAACACCAATCATCCGCTGCTGAAAGACAAGCGGGTGCGTCAGGCCTTGTCGCTCGCCATCGACCGTCCGGCGCTGATCACCGCGCTCTGGCAGAACCAGGCCTATGTGCCGAACGGCCACCAGATGGAAGACTTCGGTGCCATGTACAACCCGAAGCGCCCGGGGCCGGCCTACGATCCGGAGCGCGCCAAGCAGCTGCTGAAGGAAGCCGGCTACAATGGCGAAGAAATCGTGCTGCGCACCATGACGGCCTATTACAGCAACATGCTGTCGGCGACGCAGATCATCCAGCAGATGTGGAAGAAGGCCGGGATCAACATGCGCCTGGCCATCGTCGAGAACTTCACGCAGACCCGCACCGCCGACGTGATGATCTACCCCTGGTCCAATTCCTACCGTCTGCCCGATCCGGTCGGCGGCCTGGTGTCGCTGTGGGGTTACGATTCGGAACTGCAGAAGAACTACAAGTACTGGACGTCGCCCAAGGCGTTCAACGAGGCGCAGGATGTCGTCGTCACCAGCATGGATCCGAAGAAGCGCTTCGAGGCCTTTCAGACCATGCTCGATATTTTCGAAGACGAGGCTCCGGCGGCGTTGCTCTATAACCCGTACGAGACCTATGCCATGAAGAACACGGTGGAGTGGACGCCTTATCCGCTCTACTTCATGGATTTCCGCCCCGACGTGTTCAAGATCAAAGCGGCGCCGCGATCCTAAGCGGCGGGGAAGGGACATGAGCGCCATGTCGCATCCACTCCTTTCGGTCGAGAATCTCTCTATTGGATTCTCGACCGAGCGCGGCCCTGTCGCTGCGGTGCGCGGTGTCAGCCTGAACCTAAAGGCGGGCGAGACGCTCTGCCTCGTCGGCGAATCGGGCTGCGGCAAGAGCGTCACTTGCCACAGCCTGCTCGGACTGCTGCCGGCCAACGGCAAGATCACCGGCGGGCGCATCCTGTTCGACGGCCGTGACATCACGGCGCTGCCGGAGCGCGAGCTGGAGAGACTGCGCGGACGGCAGATCGCCATGATCTTCCAGGATCCGCTCACCGCGCTCAACCCGGTCCACAGCATCGGCAAGCAACTCGCCGAGGTGCTGGTGCTGCACCGCGGCCTCTCCTGGTCGGCAGCCATGATGGAAGCGCGTCGTCTGCTGGATCGCGTGCGAATTCCCGACGCCGCACGGCGGCTGAAGGAATATCCCCATCAGCTTTCGGGCGGAATGAACCAGCGCGTCGTCATCGCCATGGCCATGGCCTGCCGGCCCAAACTCATCATTGCCGACGAGCCGACAACGGCGCTCGACGTCACCATTCAGGCGCAAATCCTCGAACTCCTGCGCGAGCTCAAGTGCGAGGAGGGGATGGGCCTGCTCCTGGTCACGCACGATCTCGGCGTGGTGGCGGAAATGGCCGACCGTGTCGCTGTCATGTATCTAGGCCGCGTCGTCGAGGATGGCGGAGTGGACGACATCTTTGCAGCGCCGGTCCATCCCTACACGCGCGGTTTGCTGCGTTCGGTGCCGCGTATCGACGCGACGGTGGAGCGCCTGCCGACTATCGAAGGCGGCGTGCCCTCGCTCTATGCTGTGCCGGCCGGCTGCCCCTTCGCGCCGCGCTGCGAGAATGTCTGCGCCGCCTGCTTGCAAGCCGTGCCGGAGCCGAAATCCATGGCGACCGGCCGGCGTGTCGCCTGTTTTACGCCTGCTGCCGCATGACCGCGCCGCTGTTGGCAGTCGAAGGACTCAGCCGCAGCTTTAGGCTGGCGCGCGCCTGGCCTTGGCGGGCGGCGCCGCGAGTGCGCGCGGTCGATGGCGTCAGTTTCGAATTGAATGCCGGCGAGACGCTTGGTCTGGTGGGCGAATCGGGCTGCGGCAAATCGACCACCGGGCGCTTGATCCTCGACCTGCTTGCGCCGGACGGCGGCGAGGTGCGGATCGCCGGCAAGCCCATCATCGGCTTGACGCCAGAGGGGCAGCGGGCCTTGCGGCGCGATGCTCAGATCATCTTCCAAGATCCGGCAAGCGCGCTCAACCCGCGCATTTCCATCGGCGCGCAAATTCGCGAGCCGCTCGACATTCACGAGATCGGCAGGGAAGAGGAGCGGGCAGCGAAGACCGCGCGCTGGTTGCAGGCGGTCGGATTACCCGCGGACATGGCCAGCCGCTATCCCCACGAACTTTCGGGCGGGCAGCAGCAACGCGTGGTGATCGCCCGCGCGCTCATTCTCGAGCCCAAGCTGGTGATCTGCGACGAGGCGGTTTCGGCGCTCGATGTCTCGGTGCAGGCCCAGGTCGTCAACCTGCTTAAGGATCTGCAGGGCCGTTTCGGCGTCGCCTATCTCTTCATCTCCCATGCGCTCAGCATCGTGCGGCATATCAGCGACCGGATCGCCGTCATGTATCTCGGCCAGATCGTCGAGACCGCGCCGCGCGACGCTTTGTTCGACCGCCCGCGCCATCCCTACACGCGGGCGTTGATCTCGGCCATTCCGGTGCCCGATCCGCGGCTGCGGCGCGAACGGCTGCTGCTCGCCGGCGATCCGCCGAGCGCGGTCAATCCGCCGTCCGGCTGTCGCTTCCACACGCGCTGCTCCTTCGTTGTTCAAGACTGCAAGACGATGGCCCCGGCTCTGTTGCCGGCGGGCGGCGATGACCGCCACCGCGTCGCCTGCCATCGCGTCGCCAGAGGTGAGATATGACTGCGTTCGATGTCGTCCAAGTTTCAGATACACACCTCAGCCGTAACCGTGGCTATTTCTACGACAATTGGCGCGTCTTCCTGTCCGACATGCGCGCCGCGCCGCCCGACCTGATTGTCCATAGCGGCGATCTGTCGCTGCGCGGCACGGATGATGTGGCAGACCTCATGTTCGCCCGCGCGGAGCTCGACAAACTGCCCTGTCCGGTGCTGGTCGTGCCGGGCAATCACGATATCGGCGATACGCCGCCGGACATCAGGCTGCAGCGTCCTTTGAGCGAGGAGCGGCGCGCCCAGTGGCAGGCGCATATCGGCCCGGAATGGAGCTATCGCGATCTATGTGCGGATGGAGAGCGGGGCTGGCGCATCGCCGGCATCAACGCCCAGCTTTTCGACTCGGGTTTCGACGATGAAGCGCATCAACTCGATTGGCTGGAGCGCACCTTTGCCATGGCCGGCGGGCGCAGCCTCGCGCTCTTCCTGCACAAGCCGATTTTCTATGCCGCGCCGGAGGAAGAGAAGCTCGGCTTGTCGGTGCTCTATCCATCGGGCCGCGCGGCCTTGCTGGATCTTTGCCGCAAATATGGGGTCAAGCTGATCGGCAGCGGTCATCTCCATGTCTATCGCGATTTCACCTTAGACGGGATGCAGATGGTCTGGTCGCCGGCCACCGCATTCATCAACAGCAAGGAAAAGCCGCTGCCCAAGGTCGAAGGGCTGGAGCGCCGCGCCGGCTATATCCGCTATCGGTTCGAGGGCGAGGCGGTGACGCACCGTTTCGTCGAGCCCGACATGTTCATGTCGACGGACGTGCGCAACTGGTCGCGCGCCACCGGCTCGACGGTGTTCCTGCCGCCCAAGCCGCTCGCCGATATGGATATCGCTCAATGAATCTCATGCGTCGCGGCGACTTCCTGGTCATCGCTCATCGCGGCCATTCTGACGGCTATGTCGAGAACAGCCGCGAGGCCTTTGAGGCGGCCATCGAAGCCGGCACCGATCTGATCGAGACCGATGTGCGCCTGTCAGGCGACGGCACGATGTTCTGCAACCACGATCCCGACCTGGAGCGCGTGCGCGGCACCGACCGCTCCATCGCCGAATTGCCGGACTCTGCGCTCGACGCTCTCGGCGTGCTGCGCCTGACGGAGGTGCTGGAGATCGCCCGCGGCCGCGTCGGCGTGCTGCTCGATCTCAAGCTGGCCTATCGCGATTATCCGGTGCTGGTCTATGAGACGGTGCGCGATCTCGGCATGCAGTCCTCCGTGGTGTTCGGCGTGCGCAGCCCCGGCCAGGCTCAGGCGCTGCATTCGAAGGCGCCCGACGCGGTCATTCTCGGCTTTTTGAACAGCCCGGCCGACATTCCGATTTTCTATGCCGCGGGCGGCGGCATCGCCCGGCTGTGGGAGGACGAGGCGACGGCGGCCTCCGTCGCGGCGGCGCGCGGCGGCAATCATCCGGTCTGGATCACCGCCGGCCAGCGCAAGGCCGGCACGGCGGGCGAGATCGACGAGGTGCGCTTGCGCCGCCTGATCGATTTGGAGATCGACGGTGTGCTGGTCAATGCGCCAGGACGTGCTCTCGCGCTGCGTCGGGAAGAGACCGCGTCGTGAGCGCGCGCTTCTTCCTGACGAAAATTTTGCGGGCGGTCTTGACGCTGCTGCTCGTCGTCAGCTTCGTCTTCATCATTCTGCGCATCTCGGGCGATCCGACCGATATCCTGCTGCCCGACGACGCCAGCCAGGACACTATCGAGTTTTATCGCGCGCAATGGGGCCTCGATAAGCCGCTCTATGAGCAATATTTCACCTATCTGGCAAATGTGCTGCAGGGCAATTTCGGCGAATCTCTGCGCGATCATCGCGACGCCTTGCAGGTGGTGATCGAGCGCGTGCCGGCAACGCTGCAGCTGGGCTTCACGGCGCTGTTCATGGCGCTGCTGATCGGCGTGCCGCTCGGCATCTACGCCGCCCTGCACCGCAACAGCATGGCCGACCGGCTGACCATGAGCTTCGCCGTCCTCGGCTATTCCATGCCGAATTATTTTCTCGGCATCCTGATGATCATGCTGTTCGCCATGAACCTGCAATGGCTCCCGAGCTCGGGCAGCGCGACGTTCTGGCACGCCATCATGCCGGTGATGACTTTGGCGCTGGCCTCGCCGTCCTCTTCGGCCGGGGCGCTGGCGCGCTTTGCCCGCTCGGCCAGGCTCGAAGTTCTCAGCCAGTCCTATATGCGGACAGCGAAAGCAAAAGGCGCGCCTTACCTGCGGCGCATTGCCTGGCATGCGGTGCCCAATGCCGCCATTCCTATCGTCACCATCCTCGGTTTCAAGATCGGCGATCTGATCGCCGGCGCCGTGGTGGTCGAAGTGGTTTTCGCCTGGCCCGGCATCGGCCGTCTGCTCGCCGGTTCGGTCGCATTGCGCGATCTGCCGGTGGTGCAGGCTTTGTTCATCATCATCGCCACCACCATGGTGCTGTCCAACCTGGCGGTGGATTTGATCTACGGCTGGCTCGACCCGCGCGTGCGCGGCGTGATGAGCGGCAAGGCGGCGGCATGAGCGAGCAAGCCGAGAAGCGCGGGGGGGCTAAGCCGGGGCGTTCTCCGTTCGGCCCGATCACCCGCGAGCTGTCCAAGATGCCGCTCTTGGTGCTGGCTTGTCTTGGCTTCTTCCTGCTCGTCATCGCGCTTTCGGCCTTCGCCGACATCCTCGCGCCATATCATTACGCTGAACAGGATTTGCTTCAGCGCCTCAAGCCGCCGGTCGGCTTCGGCGGCACGTCGGTCCATTGGCTCGGCACCGACGAATTGGGCCGCGACATTCTCAGCCGCCTGATCTACGGCACGCGTATCAGCATCTTGATCGCCGTGGTCGGCACCACTATCGCCGCAGTTCTCGGCACCTTCGTCGGCTTTCTCGCAGCGCATTTTCGCGGCTGGGTCGAGGAGGGCGCGCTCATGCTGGTGGATTTCCAGGCGTCGATCCCGTTGATGATCCTGGCGCTCGCCGTGCTCGCCTTCTTCGGCAACGATCTTCTGCTGTTCATGGTGATCATGGGCCTGAACGGCTGGGAAACTTATGCGCGCCTGACGCGCGGCATGGTGCTGTCGGCGAAAAGCCACGGCTATGTGGCGGCGCTGCGCGCGCTCGGCGCGGGGCCGTGGCGTCTCTATGGCCGCCATGTGCTGCCCAATATCGCCAGCGCGATCATCGTGCAATTCACGCTGAATTTCCCGCAGACGATTCTGCTCGAGACGTCGATGAGCTTCCTCGGTCTCGGGGTGCAGCCGCCGCTGACCAGCCTTGGCCTCATGCTCGGCTCGGGCCGCGATTATATGATCACCGCCTGGTGGATCGCGGTCCTGCCCGGTATCATGATTTTCCTGACGACCTTCGCCGTCAGCATGCTGGGCGATTGGCTGCGCGACCGCCTCGATCCGACCTTGCGGCGCTAGGCGCCGCGCGGTCATTTATTGATTTGACCGCTGCGCGGTCGGGGCGGCGCTAAGCGACTTTCAAGCGGCGCTGTTTTTCTTCCAGGGCCCAGTCGGGCCGGTCGGTGGTGAAGGCAGCGGCGGCGAGGTCGAAGGCGGCGGCGATGCTGTCTTGCGTGTTCACGCCGAAGGCGCCGGCGCGCAGGCCCATGTCATGGGCGCGGGCGAAAGCTTCTGCGGTCATCAGCGACGCCGGCAATGCGATTTCCGGCAGCGCCTTGGCGCGGATCAGAGCCAGGGAGGCATCATATTCGTCGCGCGTCACGGCGGCGTCCTTGCGCAACAGGGCGATCGCGCCGCGCACCATGGCGAGCGACAATGCGGTTTCCAGCGTGTCCCACTGGAACGAAGTGAAGATTGTGCGCTTCAGCATGCCGGTCTTGCGCAGCAGCGCGATCACCTCGGCTTCGATACCGTTATAGCGGCTGCCGTCGGCGCGCACCTTGAATTCCAGCCGTAGGTCGATGTTCGTCGGCTGGATCAGCGCGACGACTTCTTCGAGCAGCGGGATCGGCTCGCCGTCGGTGCCTTTGACGGTGACGCTGCACAGTTCGTCCCAGCTTTTGTCGGCGAGCGGGCCGGCCCCGTCAGTCATGCGGTCGAGCGTGGCGTCGTGATGCACGACCAGCAGGCCGTCTTTGCTGCGATGAACGTCGAGCTCGATGAGATCGACCGGCATCTGCAGGGCGTTGCGAAAGGCGGTGAGGCTGTTCTCCGGCCAGAGGCCGGCGCCTCCCCGGTGGGCGGCGATGAGAGGCGCGGACATGGATGACCCCGGTCGGCTGTTCGCCACGACTTTACCTGCGGCGTCGTGACAGGACGACGAACGGACGGTCACAAAAGCCTTAATATCCGGCCGCTTTATCGACCAGATTGACCAGCGGCTGGCCGGCGCGGGCGCGCCGGATGTTGTCCAGCACCACGTCGGCGCCATGGGCGAGGCGGGTCGCCGCCGCATTGTGCGGCGTGATGGTGATTTTCGGATGCCGCCAGAAGGGATGGCCGGCGGGCAGCGGCTCGGTGCGGAAAACGTCGAGCGTGGCCCCGGCAAGTTGGCCCGAATCGAGCGCAGCGATCAAATCCGTGTCGACGATCTGCTCGCCGCGGCCGGCGTTGATGAGATAGCCGCCGCGCGGCATGGCGGCGAAGGCCTTGGCATCCAGAATGTCGCGGGTCTCCGGCGTCAAAGGCAGCAGGCAGATGACGATGCGGCTGCGCGCCAGAAATTCGTGGAAGCGCTCTTTGCCGGCGAAAATCTCGATGCCGTCCGCCTGGCGCGGATTGCGCACCCAGCCGGCGACCGGATAGCCGAACAGGCGCAGCCGCTCGGCGGCCATCAGGCCGAGATTGCCAAGTCCCATGACGCCGACGCCGGTTTCCTCCGCCGCCAGATCGGGCAGGCGCTCCCAGCGCTCCTCGCGCTGATGGGCTTCATAATCGGGCAGGCGGCGCGCGTAGCGCAGCGTGTGGAGCACGGCAAATTCGGTCATGGTCTCGCCGCGTGCCGGATTGACGCTGCGCACGATGGGGATATGCGCCGGAAGCGTCTCGTCGCCGAGCAGCCGTTCGACGCCGACCGCCATGGAGGCGATGAACTTCAGGTTCGTGAACTTGGCGAATTCGCCGGGCGGCAGGGCGGAGGCGATGACGAATTCGACATCCTTCGGATCGCCGTAGTCGGGCCACAGAACCACTTTGGTGCCTGGCAGTTCGCGCTCGAAGATGTCGAACCAGCTCTGCATCCGCTCCTTGCTATGCGCCCGGACGACGATCATGCCTAGCCGCCGTAGAGCTTGCTCGGATCGACCTCGACCTTGGCGATCTCGGCCAACGGTTCAAGCGCACGCGGCGCGCGGAAGAAGCAGTTGTGCCGGCCAGTGTGGCAGGCGACGCCGGTCTGCTCGACGACCAGAAGCACCGCGTCGCCGTCGCAGTCGAGACGGAAGTCGACGAGCTTCTGCACCTGGCCGGAGCTTTCGCCCTTCTTCCACTGCTTCTTGCGCGAGCGCGAATAGTAATGCGCGTAGCCGCTGCGCAGCGTCTGCTCGACTGCTTCGCGGTTCATCCAGGCGAGCATCAGCACTTCGCCGCTGCCCTCTTGCTGGGCGATGGCGGCGACGAGGCCGTTCGCGTCGAAGGCCATCTCGCCGACGATGGCCGCGATGGCTTGCTCGGAAGCGGGCAGGGCAGGCGCGCCCGCACGCGATGTGGTCGTGGTCATGGTCGTCGATCCTTAGGGAGGCGCGCCGAGGGTCAGCCCGGGAAGACTCAACGTTGACAGCCATCGCGTCAACAGTGTTATAATGTAACAATTATGCACGAGACGCCTGATGTGCAAGGCGTTTCATCCGACCAGGAGCCGCCATGGCCCCGCGCCGTCCCCCGATCGCCGATCTGCCGCCCGCGCTGACGCGCGGCCATGACCATGGGCGCTGCGTCGCCGACGCGCTGGCCGAGGCGGAGCGCCTCTGCGCCAGCCGCGACGTGCGCCTGACGGAGCTGCGCAAGCGGGTGCTGGAACTGATCTGGGCGTCGCATGCGCCGGTCGGCGCCTACGCCATCATGGATCTGCTGCGCGGCGAAGGGCGCAACGCCATGCCGCCGACCGTCTATCGCGCGCTCGATTTCTTGCTCGAGCAGGGGCTGATCCACCGCATCGCTTCGCTCAACGCCTATATCGGCTGCAGCCATCCCGGCGAGGCGCACGCGACGCAATATTTTATCTGCAAGCGCTGCGGCACGGTGGCCGAAATCGACAATCCAGGCATCGACGCGGCCATCGCCGGCGCGACCAAACATCTCGGTTTCCTGCCGGAAAGCCAGACCGTCGAAGTCGTCGGCGTCTGCGCCGATTGCGGCCCAGCGGCCCGATGAATTCGCCCGATGCCCTGATCGCCGCGCATAACGTCTGCGTCGAATTCGCCGGACGCGAAGTGCTGCACGACGTCAGCCTCGAATTGAAACCCGGCCGGGTGGTGACGCTGATCGGCCCCAACGGCGCCGGGAAATCGACGCTGGCGCGCGTGCTTCTCGGCCTGACCGAGCCGACGCGCGGCCATGTCGAGCGCCGGGCGAATTTGCGCATCGGCTACATGCCGCAGTTTCTCAGCATCGATCGCGACCTGCCGATGACGGTGAAGCGATTTTTGCAACTGTCCGGAGTCAAGGATACGGAGCGGATCAAAGCGATCCTCGACGAAGTCGGCGCGGCTTACACGCTGAACGAGGAGGTGCAGGTGCTGTCCGGCGGCGAGTTCCAGCGCGTGCTGCTGGCGCGCGCGCTGCTGCGCGATCCCGATCTGCTGGTGCTCGACGAGCCGGTGCGCAGCGTCGATGTGACGGGACAGGCCGAGCTTTACGATCTGATCGGCAAGCTGCGCCAGACCCATCGCTGCGGCGTGCTGATGGTCTCGCACGACCTGCATCTGGTCATGGCGGCGACCGACGAGGTGATCTGCCTCAATCAGCATGTCTGCTGTCATGGCTCGCCGGAGACCGTCGGCCGCCATCCTGAATATTTCGCCATGTTCGGCCCGACCATCGCCCGCAGCCTGGCGGTCTATACCCACGCGCACGATCATGCGCATGACACGGCCGGCCATGTCGTCGATGCCGACGGCAAGGTCCACGATCATGACCATCACCATGGGCAGGACCACAGTCATGGGCATGGATGATTTTCTGATCCGCGCGCTCGCCGCCGGCCTCGGCGTGGCGCTGATCTGCGGCCCGCTCGGCGCCTTCGTGGTCTGGCGGCGCATGTCCTTCTTCGGCTCGACCTTGGCCCATTCGGCGATTCTTGGCGTCGCCCTCGGCTATGCCCTGCATTTCGACATGACGCTCGGCATGTTCCTGGTGTCGGTGGCGCTGGCCGGCGCGCTCTTTCTTGCGGAGCGGCGCAAGACGCTGGCGACCGACACGCTGCTCGGCGTGCTGGCTCATGCGGCGCTGGCTGCCGGCATCGTCTTCATGGCTTTCCTCGACACGCTCCGCACAGATCTGCTGTCGTTGCTGTTCGGCGACGTGCTGTCGGTGACCCCCGCCGATCTTTGGTGGATCTACGGCGGCGGCGCGCTTTGCATGATCGCATTGCTGCGCATTTGGCAGCCGCTGCTGGCCATGACGGTGCATGAGGAGATGGCGCGCGTCGAAGGGGTCAACACGCTGCTGGTGCGCTTCACCTTCATGCTGCTGCTCGCCGTGGTCGTCGCCGTGTCGCTCAAAATCGTCGGCATCCTGCTGATCACCTCGCTGCTGGTGATCCCAGCGGCGACGGCGCGCCGCTTGTCCGGCACGCCCGAGCAGATGGCGGCGCTGGCCGCGCTGATCGGCTGCCTCGCCGTCGGCGGCGGCATGGCCGAATCCTATGTTTGGGATCTGCCGTCCGGCGCGGCGATCGTGCTGACGGCGACCGTGATGTTTGTCGCGGTTTCGGCTTGGCCGAAAAGAAAAACCACCGCTTAAATTCGCCGCGTCAGGAAGTATTGGAAGACGACGCCGTAAGCCAGGCGGTCTTCGCCGACCGCATGGCGGCGCGCGATGGCGGTGAGTTCGTCTTCGACGCGCTTCTGGCCGAGCTTGTCGACCACGTCGCGCGTGGTCGGCGAGGACAGCGCGAGGCCGACGAATTGCGAGAAGCTGAGCGGCAATTCTTGAATGTCGGTCACAGTCTCGACAGGCCCGAAATTTTCCAGCGCTTCGAGCTCGGCGACATAGTCCGGCCGCTTGGGCGGGCGGCGCGCGCCGTTGTCCAGGAGATAGCCGAGAAACGCCTGGACAATGGGGGAACGCTCCTTGTCGCGGAAATATTGCACGATGGCGAGCACGCCGCCGGGGCGCAGCACGCGCGCCGCTTCGGCATAGAACTGGGTGCGCGCGAACCAATGGGCGGCGGTGGCGGCGAGAATGGCGCGGCCTTCGCCGTCCGCGGCGGGCAGACGTTCCGCCGCGCCGTCGACGAAGGAAATGTTCGGCAATTGCGCCGCGGTTTCGGCCGCATGTGCGCGCATGTCGCTCGCCGGTTCGACGCCGACGATCGGCATGGCGGCGGGCAAGAGCGCGCGCAACTGGCGCGTGAAAATGCCGGTGCCGGCGCCGATGTCGTAGACGGTGCCGCCAACAGGAGGCTCGATGGTCAGGGCGTCGCTAAGGCGCGCCAGGAACGCCGCCGGATAGGCCGGGCGGAATTCGTCATAGACCTTCGCCACTCCCTCATAGTGCCGCAGTTTGTCGCCAACGCCGCTCATGATGCTTTCGCCATACGCGTGAAACCGTCTTCCAGGTCGGCGATCAGATCGTCGACGTCTTCCAACCCGACATGAAGCCGCAGCAGCGGGCCTTCGGCCTGCCACGGCACGGCCGTGCGGATGCTCGCCGGATTGGCCGGGATGATGAGGCTCTCGAAGCCGCCCCAGCTGTAGCCCATGGCGAACAGCCGCATGCCGTCGAGCATGGCGGCGACGGCCTGTTTGCTGGTCGGCTTGAGGATGATCGAGAACAGACCGGATGAGCCGGTGAAGTCGCGCTTCCAGATCTCGTGGCCAGGGCAGTCGGGGAAGGCGGGATGCAACAGTTTGGCCACTTCCGGGCGTGTCTTCAGCCATGTGGCGATCTTGAGCGCGCTCGCCTCGTGCTGGCGCAGGCGCAGGCCGAGGGTACGCAGGCCGCGCAGCGCGAGGTAGCAATCGTCCGGTCCCGGCGCGGCGCCGAACATGCCGACGCTGCGGCGCACGGTCAGGAAGGTTTCCGGCGAGGTGACGATGACGCCCATCATGGCGTCAGAATGGCCGACGACATATTTCGTCGCCGAATAGACCGAGACATCGACGCCATGATCGAAGGCTTTATAAAGCAGCGGCGTCGCCCAGCTGTTGTCCATGATGACGACCGCGCCGGCCTTGTGCGCCGCTTCGGCGATGGCGGGGATGTCCTGCACCTCGAAGGTGAGCGAGCCTGGCGCCTCGACCACGACGGCCTTGGTGTTGGGCCGCAGCAGCGCTTTGATGCCGCTGCCGATCATCGGATCGTAATAGGTCGTCTCGACGCCGAATTTTTTCAGGAACTGGTCGCAGAAGCGGCGCGTCGGATCGTAGGCTGAATCGGTGACGAGCAGATGGTCGCCGGCCGAGACGAAGGCGGCGATGGTGGCGTCCAATGCCGCGACGCCGGAGCCGCAGGCGATGCCGCGCCGCCCGTTGCCGCCGTCCAGCTCGGCCATGGCGTCTTGCAGGGCGAAGGTCGTCGGCGTGCCGTGGCGGCCGTAATAGACGTTGTCGAACGGCGCCTTGCCGATCTCTTCCATCTGCGCGACCGTTTGATAGGTGACGGTCGAGGCGTGATAGACCGGCGGATTGACGATGCCGAAATTCTTCGCCGGATCGCGTCCGACGGTGGTGAGCAAGGTGTCGGGCTTGAAGTCTTGCCCGTCTTTCTTCTTGGCCATGGCGCTTACTTCTCGATCGGCGCGCCGTCGAGCGCGCCCCATTCGGACCACGAGCCGTCATAGACGGCGACATCGTCCCGGCCCGTGAGGTAAAGGCCGAAGGCGAGGATGGCGGCGGTGAGGCCGGAGCCGCAGCTCGCGGTCACGCGCTGCTTGGCCGTGACGCCGGCATTGGCGAAAATGCCGCGCAACTCGTCGGCGGATTTCATGCGGCCGTTGTCGATCACGGCCTGGAACGGCAGGTTGCGGCTGCCGGGGATATGGCCGCCCTTGAGGCCCGCGCGCGGCTCGGGCTCGATGCCTTTGAAGCGACCTTCGCTGCGCGCATCGAGCACCAGCTCGCGCTGGCTGTTGACATTGTCGCGCATGGCGGCGGCATCGCGCACCAGTTTGGGGCGCGGATCGGCGCGGAAGTTTTTCGCCACCGGCTCTTTCGCTGGGCCGGTTTCGAGCGGACGGTTCTCGGCTTTCCATTTCGGCAGGCCGCCGTCGAGCACGGCGACGCGGCTGTGGCCGAAGGCGCGAAAGGTCCACCAGACGCGCGGCGCGGCGAAGATGCCGGCGCCGTCATAGATCACCACATCGTCCTCGTTGCCGATGCCGAGGGCGCCGACCGCCGCGCCGAACTCGGCGGGCGAGGGCAGCATATGAGGCAGGCCGGAGGAGGCGTCGGCGACGGCGTCGATGTCGAAGAACTGCGCGCCGGGCAGATGCGCGGCGGCGTACTCGGCCTTGGCATCCCGCGCTTGAGCGGGCATGTACCAAGAGGCGTCGAGGATCTTGAGGTCGGGCCGGCCGAGCCGTTCGGCGAGCCAGTCGGTGGAGACGAGCGGGGGGAGCTGTTCGATCATCCGGCCATTATAGCCAATCCGGGACGGGAAGGTTGCGCTCCCGTAGAAATTTCGGATTGAACAGTTTGGACTGATAGCGCTGGCCGGTATCGCAGAGGATGGTCACGATGGTGTGGCCCGGTCCCATTTTCTTGGCCAGCTTGATCGCCCCGGCGACATTGATGCCGGAGGAGCCGCCCAGGCACAGGCCCTCGTATTTCAGCAGGTCGAACACCACCGGCAAGGCTTCCTCGTCGGTCACCTGGAAGGCGTCGTCGATCGGCGCGCCTTCTAGGTTCTTGGTGATGCGGCCCTGGCCGATACCCTCGGTGATCGAGGTGCCTTCGGATTTCAATTCGCCGGTCTTGTAGTAGCTGTAGAGCGCCGCGCCCATCGGGTCGGCCAGGGCGATCTGAATCTTCGGGTTGCGCTCTTTCAGGGCGATGGCGATGCCGGCCAGCGTGCCGCCGGTGCCGACCGCGCAGGTGAAGCCGTCGATCTTGCCGTCGGTCTGACGCCAGATTTCCGGGCCAGTGCCTTCGATATGCGCCATGCGGTTGGCGACATTGTCGAACTGATTGGCCCAAACCGCGCCGTTCGGCTCTTTGGCGGCCAATTCCTCGGCCAGGCGGCCGGAATATTTCACGTAATTGTCCGGGTTGGAGTAGGGCACGGCGGGCACTTCGATCAGCTCCGCGCCGCACAGGCGCAGCATGTCCTTCTTTTCTTGGCTCTGCGTCTCGGGAATGACGATGACCGAGCGGTAGCCGCGTGCGTTGCCGACCAGCGCCAGGCCGATTCCGGTATTTCCGGCGGTGCCCTCGACGATGACGCCGCCGGGCTTGAGCACGCCGCGCTTCTCGGCGTCGCGGATGATGAACAGCGCCGCGCGATCTTTCACCGAGCCGCCGGGATTGAGAAACTCGGCCTTGCCGTAGATCTCGCAGCCGGTGTCGTCGGATGCCTTGCGCAGGCGGATGAGCGGCGTCTTGCCGATGGTGCCGAGGAAGCCGTTGCGAATGTCCATGACGAGAATTCTACAGTCTGTTTCTGGGAAAAGCCTGGGTTCTCCAAGGCTTTGTCGTGGATCGCAGACTACCGGCGCGGCCGATTTCGATCAAGCGAGGCGGCTCAGGCCCATTTGGCCCGCAGCTTGTCGCGGTTCAGCGCCAGCCATTGCACGGCGATGATGGTGAGGGCGTTGTTGAGCCTGCCCTCGTCGAGCCAGGCGCGCGCCTGGGCGAAGGGGACGGCCATCACGCGGATGTCTTCATTTTCGCTATCGAGGCCGTGGACGCCGCCGGCGAAGCTCGAATCGACCCGGCCGCAAAACAGCGCGCAGCTTTCCGACGTGCCGCCGGGACTTGTTAGGTAGTGATGCACCGGCATCAGATCGCCGATCACGCAGCCCGATTCCTCGACCGCCTCGCGCCGCGCGACGCTCTCGGCCGTCTCGCCCGCGTCGATGATGCCGGCGACCGGCTCGATCAGCCAGGGATGGAAGCCGGCGGCGAGCGCTCCGGGGCGAAACTGCTCGATCAGCACCACCTCGTCGCGCTGCGGATCGTAAGGCAGCACGGCGGCGGCATGGCCGCGCTCGAAGATCTCGCGGGTGAAGCTTGCGCTCATGCCGCCGGCGAACAGGCGGTGGCGCAGATGGTAGCGGTCGATGCGGAAATAGCCGAGGAACAGCTCCTCGCGCTTCTCGATCTCGACGCCGTCGAGCCGCATCTCGTTGAAGGGTTTGTTGGCGGCGGTCATTCAGCAGCTTTCGGTTCGATGATCACGCTCTTGGGCTTGGCTTCGACCTCGACATATTTGGCGATGGTCTGGCGCTTGCGGATAGTAATGGCCCAGAAGAACACGCAGATCGCCGCGCCGCAGGCGACCGGCCAGCGCAGCCCGACATATTCGGCGGCGAAACCCATGATCAGAGTGCCGAGAGCGGGGCCGGAGCGGAAGATCAGGCCGTAGATGCTCATGACGCGGCCGCGCATCGAATCTTCCACCGCGAGCTGCACCAGGCTCATCGTGCCGACGCCGGAGAGCGAGAGGCTGCTGCCGGCGATGGTGAGGCCGACGAGCGCGAGCCAGAAATAGGGGCTGAGCGAGAAGATCAAAAGGCCGAAGGCGCCGAGCAGCACGGCGCTGATGGCGATGACGCTCTGGCCGCGCACGGAGGGGCGCATAGCGAGGAACAGGCCGCCGATCAGCGCGCCGAGGCCGACGAGCGAGACCATCCAACCGAGCGCCTCGGGGCCGCGCTCGAACACTTGGGCGGCGAATCCGGGCAAGAGATCGACGAAGGGACGCTGACCGATCGAGCTGCCGAGCAGCAGCAAGATCAGCGGGGCGATGCCGGGATGGCGGATGGTGTAGCGGAAGCCTTCCAGCGTCTCGACCAGGATGTTGTTGCCGCTGCGCGGGTTTTTCACCTCCTCGCGCACCAGCTTGATGAAATGTAGGCCGGTGCGATAGCCGGCGAGCGAGATGAAGTTGAGCAGGAAGGTGTAGCCCGGGCCGACCGTGGCGATCAGCGGTCCGGCGATGGCGGGGCCGATGAAGCGCGAGAGGTTGAAGGTCACCGAGCCGAGCGCCACGGCGGGCGCCATGGATTCGCGATCGACCAGATATGGGATGACCGAATGCCAGGCCGCTTGGCGCAAAGCGCCGACCACCCCGTTATAAAGCGCCAGCCCCAGCATGATGTGGATGGTCAGCATGTCGCTGAAGTAAAGGACGGTCAGCAGCAACGGCTGCAGCGCCGAAAGATTGACCGCCATCTTGATGAACCGCAGACGGTTCATGCGATCGGAATAAGCGCCGGCCAGCGGGCTGATGAGCACGGCGGGCAGCATGTCGGCGCAGGCGATGATGCCGAGCCAACTCGCCGAATGGGTCAGTTCCCAGACCAGCCAGCCGACGCCGACGCGCTGAATCCATTCGCCGCTCATCGACGACAGGTTGCCGGCGGTGAAAATGGCGTAGCCGCGATGGCTGAGCGCGCGCAGGATGCGATTGGGCGAGATGCCGGACATCGATTTCCGAAGGCCGGGCAGGCTCGCGGGAGCGCCGGCAGGGGGGAATAGGCAAGGGCGAAGCGGCATTATCGCGCCGATCCACCGCTGCGGGCAAGGCGACAGAGCCGCCGAAACGCATGGCCGCGGGGAACCTGTGCAGGCTAAAATCATCGCTTATTCAGATGAGGAGCGCACAATGGCGGCCATACGAAACCAGGTCTCGGCAAGCGAAACCGGCGCCAGCAAACTGGCCAACCGCATCGAAGCCGGTCGTCATGTGCTCGCCGCCGACGAACCGGTTGAGATCGGCGGCACCGACAGCGGCCCGTCGCCGATTCAATATATGCTGGCCAGCCTGGCGGCTTGCACGTCCATGACGCTGCGCACTTATGCCGCCTTCAAGAATTGGCAGCTTGGCCCGATCCGTGTCGATGTGTCGCATGAGCGGGCTAAGAGCGAGGCGGGCGCGTCCTACGACCGCTTCGAGCGCGTCATCCATATCGAGGGCGAACTGAGCGAGGCGGAACGCGCCAAGCTGGTCGAGATCGCCGACAAATGCCCGATGCACAAACTGCTGATGGCGGCCGACAAGGTCATCGAGACGCGAATGGCCTAATTCTGTTGAATGAGATCAGAGTGCACTTTCGTCTGTCGCTTTCTATGCATATACATACTTTTGACTATAACTAAAGTTAACATTTCTTTGAAGCTTATAAGACACAGTCGCTGCTCAGCTTTTCGAGAGGAGCTAGCGGATGTCCTTAAAAATCAACGATTGGAAGATCGCCCACCGAATTCTGCTGATGGTGGGCATGGCGATGGTCGGTTTCGGCCTCGTGTGCCTCGCATATTTGACGGGCGATAGCGTCATCGGCAATGCCGACCGGCGCCTGAAGGGATACGAGACGCTCTTGCTGCTCAATAAGGACGTCGAGATCGACGCGTTGAACATGCGGCGCAACGAGAAGGATTTTCTACTGCGCAAGGACATGAAATACGCGGCCAGCTACGAAGGACATGCCAAAAAACTTCAAAGTCTGTTCGCCAGCATCTCTGCCCTGGATGCGGCGCGTGACGTTCGCGACACGATCGACGGATTGAAGGAGGCGATGGCCAAGCACGCGGCGCAGTTCGCTGTCGTGGTCGAAGATCAGCTGGCGCTTGGTCTCGACGAGGATCACGGGCTGCAGGGCGACTTGCGCAATGCCATCCGTTTAGCCGAAGAGAAGGTGACGGCTGCCGGCAAGCTCGATATCGAGAACAAGATCCTCATGATGCGGCGGCATGAAAAGGATTTCATCGCTCGCGTCGACAAAAAATACATCGACAGTTTCATCGAACGGCAAAAGGAGGCCCGTGCGCTGTTGGCTGGAAGCGGCCTGCCGGGCGGTGAGCGCGCGCAAATGCAGCAGCTGTTCGATGACTATGGCAAGAACATGTCGGCTTTCGCCGACATGACTCTGAAGCTGCGAGACGACGTGGCCCTGCTGAGCAGGATTTACGCCGACGCCGAACCGTTGTTTGAGAAAGTTTCGCGTTACAGCGCCGAGCGCTCGGCCGCCGTTGAAGCGGAGACCGACGGCATCCATAGCTCCACGCGTTTCGCCATCATCGCCACGAGCCTGGCCGCAATCGGTTTGTTCCTGGCCGTAGCGCTATTGCTGGCGCGCTCCATTGTCCGGCCAATTACGGCGATGATCGCCTGCATGTTGCGATTGGCGCGAAAAGATTGGGCGGTCGAAGTGCCGGCTTTGGCGAGGAAAGACGAAGTCGGCCAAATGGCTAAAGCCGTCGATGTCTTCAAGCAAAACGGTATCGAAAATGACCGGCTCGTCGCTGCGCAGGAAGCCGAGCAGAAGCGCAAGGAAGCCCGTCAGCGGGCCGTCGATGGCTACATAAAAGACTTTGAGGGCACGATTGGGGAAGTTCTTCACGTCGTCGCGTCCGCGGCGGAAGAACTTCACGTGACGGCGCAAGCAATGTCGGCAACTGCAGAAGAGACGACGCGGCAAGCTGCGGTCGTCGCCGCGGCCTCGGAAGAGGCATCGACGAACGTCGAAACGGTCGCGGCGGCTTCGGAGGAATTGTCGTCGTCGATCCAAGAGATCAGCCGGCAAGTCGCCGAGTCTCTAAACATCGCCAACTCGGCCGTCGAGCAGACAGAGCTGACCAATCGCGAGGTCAAAGGTCTGGCGGAATCGGCGCAGCGTATCGGCGATGTTGTCGCTCTCATCGGCGATGTCGCAGAGCAGACCAACCTTCTTGCGCTTAACGCGACGATAGAGGCGGCCCGCGCCGGGGAAGCCGGGAAAGGCTTCACAGTCGTCGCCGCGGAAGTGAAATCTTTGGCTACGCAAACGACCAAGGCGACCGAAGAGATCGGCTCCAAGATCGGCGAAATGCAAGCGGCGACGCAGCGTTCCGTCGACGTGATCGGCGTGATCGTCGGCACAATTCAGCGCATCAACGATATCGCGACGGCAATTGCCGCCGCCATCGAGGAGCAAGGCGCGGCGACCTCGGACATTGCGAGCAACGCGATGCAGGTCTCGGCCGGAACCCGCGAGGTTTCATCGAATATTGTCGGCGTCAGTCAAGCGGCGAACGACACAGGCTCGGCATCGACCCAAGTTTTGGCCTCGGCGGGTGAGCTGACGCGCCAATCGACGATCCTGCGGACTCAGGTGGATAACTTCCTGGCGAATATACGCGCGGCGTAGACTGGCCATCGGTTTCCAGCGATTTTTTGAAACGGCCGGCTTCCTCAAAATAGCGAAGCCGGCCGTTTTGCTTTCATTTTCGCTGGCCGGGAAAGCGCTGAGCGGCTAGAAAGTGCTCCAAGAATTTTGCATTCAAAATGCGTTCAGGGAGCGAGCGATGAGCACTAAAGCGGATACCAATCTCAAGGTCGACGTGCCGTACGACGATCTTCGTCAGTGGCTGGCCGAGGCCGATAAGCTGGGCGAAGTGCGTATCGCCAACGGCTATAGCTGGGAAACCGAGATCGGCATGGCCGCCGAACTGCTGCAGCACAAGGACAACGCCCCGGTCGGCGTGTTCGACAACATTCCCGGCGCCCCTAAGGGCTTCCGCGTCATGGCGAACTTCTTCGGCGCGCAGCGCCAGAACATGACGCTCGGCTTCCCGGCGCATCTCAACAAGGTCGAGCTGTCGGAGGCTTTCCTCAAGCACTTCCAGAAGATCATCAACAACCCGATCCCGCATGAAGTGGTCGAGACCGGTCCCGTGATGGAAAACATCATGGAAGGCGACGACATCGACGTGACGAAATTCCCGACGCCAGTCTGGCATGACGGCGACCAGGGCAACCGTTACATCGGCACCGGCAGCTTCAACGTGACCCAGGACCCGGAAGAGGGCTGGATCAACGCCGGCACCTACCGCGTCATGATCCACGATAAGAAGCGCGTCGGCTTCTTCATCTCGCCGGGCAAGCATGGCCGCGTGCATCGCGACAAGTACGAATTCGCCAACAAGCCGATGCCGGTTTGCATCGTCATCGGCGGCGATCCGCTGACCTTCTTGATGGGTTGCAGCGAAGTGCCCTACGGCGTTTGCGAGTTCGACATCGCCGGTGCCTATCGTGGCCGCGCCATGAAGGTGGTGAAGGGCAAGCATACCGGCCTGCCGTTCCCGGCCGACGCCGAGATCGTGCTCGAAGGTTTCGTGCAGCCGGGCAACCGCCAGGTCGAAGGCCCGTTCGGCGAATGGACCGGCTACTACGCCTCCGACGCCCGCCCCGAGCCCGTGCTCGACATCAAGGCGATCTACCACCGCAACGACCCGATCATTCTCGGCTGCCCGCCGCAGCGTCCGCCCGAGGAGCAGGCGCGCTATCGCGCGGTCATGCGCTCGGCGCTGCTGAAGCAGGAGCTGCAGAAGGTCGGCCTGCCCGACGTGACCGCCTGCTGGTGCCACGAAGTCGGCGGTTCGCGCCAGTTCACCGCCGTCTCGATCAAGCAGCGTTATCCGGGCCATGCGACCCAGGCCGGCCATCTCGCCGCCATGTGCCGCTCGGTCGCCTATGCCGGCAAGTACGTGGTCGTGGTCGACGACGACATCGACGTCGCCGATCTGGACCAGCTGATGTGGGCGGTCTGCACCCGCTCTGATCCGGCCACCGCCATCGACATCATCAAGAACGCCTGGTCGACCCCGCTCGACCCGTCGATCGGCCCGGAGAAGCGCGAGCGCAACGACTTCACCAACAGCCGCGCCATCATCAATGCTTGCCGTCCCTTCCACTGGCGCGACCAGTACCCCGAGGTCAACATGCCCAAGCCGGAGACGGCGCGGCTCACCAAGGAGCTGTTTGGCTGGATGCTCGAAGGCAAGGACATGACGCGCACCCGCAGCAAGTAAGCGGCGTAGGCGCGGTTCTGCCGCACCTGCGAGATGACGCGAAGATGACAAGCCCCGGTCCGATGGACCGGGGCTTTTTCTTTGCGCTTCGGAACGTCTTAGCGTCGTTGGCGTAGACTCCATGAGCAGCGCGGCGACGTGAGAAAATCTCGCTATCGCGAAATGATCATCTCGGGGCCATTTTCCTGCCGCTTTTACCGACGATTAATAGCTTCATCGTAATTTCGTAGCGTCCCGCAGGAGAAAGCCAATGGACACTCGCATCGAACCGCTGCTCGTCGCTCACCGGGAAATCGCGGCTTACGAGCCGAAGATCGGCGACATGCTCGCCGATCCGGTGGTCCGTCAGGTCATGCGCCGCGACGGCGTCAGCCGCGAGGACGTGATCCGCTTGCTCGACGCCACCCGCGCCATGCGCAGGGCTCGCGCCGACTGATTTTGAATGCAGAAAGGGCTGCGGGATCGCTCCCGCAGCCCTTGTCTGCGTCCCCCCAGACTTGCCCTTTGAGTTTGTCCGAAGCCCGCCGAGATGATCCGGCGGGCTTTTTTCTTTATTGCTTCACCTGCTGGACGCGGCCGGAATCCTCGAGAATCGCCTTGGTGCGGGCGACGATGTTCGGCGGCGTCTTCATCAGTTCGGCGACGACCTGCTGCACCTCCTCGCCGGTCATCGGGCCGAGATCGCGCTTGGCCTTGTCCGATTCGGCCAGCAGTTCGGGATCCTTCATGGCGGCGTCGAAAGCGCGGCGCAGGGCATTGAGGCGGTCGGGCGGCACGTCCGGCGTGGTCGCCAGGGCGCGGGCGAAGGCGGTATCGGCCGACATGAACTTGAGCACGGCCTTGTCTTCGTCGGTCGTACCGAGCTCCATCAGCAGCGGCACGTTCGGCAGGTCCGGGTGGCGCTTGAGCCCGACCTGGACGAGCTGGAAGATCTTGCCTTCCTTGATCCAAGCGGGGTTGCCGCTGACCCAGGAGGCCCAGGCGTTCGAGCCGCGCCCGCCGACCTCGCCGCGCTCCATGGCGAGGTTCACGTCGTTGCCGCCGGGGTAGCCGGCGATGATCTTGAATTTGGTGCCGGCGATGGCGTTCATCAGCATCGGGTAATAGACCGAGGCCGTAGCGGTGCCGGGCGCGCCGACGACGACTTCCTTGGTCTTGGCGTCTTCGACGGTTTTCACGCCGGTGGTGTACCAGGTCGTCACCACGTTGGGCGTGTCGGTGGTGTTGCCGATCCAGTTGAACTTGCCGGCATCGTACTGCACGCCCTGGCCGCCGAGCATCTGATGCACCGGCATGTTCTGCATGACCATGTGCAGCGAGGTGCCGTCTTTCGGCGCGACCTCATAGAGCCAGTGGGCGGCCTGCAGCCCGACGCCGCCCGGCATGTTGCGCGGCACGATGGTCGGGTTGCCGGGGATGTATTTGGGCATGTAGCGCGCCAGCATGCGGCCGCGCTGATCATAGTCGCCGCCCGGGCTGGTGCCGATCACCAGGCTGATCTGCTTGCCCTGGTAGAAGTCGGACACGGCATCCGCTGCGGCGGGCAGGCTGAAGGCGGGCAGGCAGGCGAGGACGCCCAAAAGCGATGTGGCGGCCGCTAAGCGCTTGGTGGACATCCGGAACCTCCTGTTGGCGCCGGACCGCTGCATGGCGGTCCGGTCGGGCATTGCAGGCATTCTAGGGGCCGGAGAGGCCGCCCGACCATGCGCAAAATCCGCACCATGGCTGCCGCTTTTTCGCGTTTTTTGCGCTGCGGCAATCGGTCCTGGGCCGGGGCGGGAGCCTGTGCTAAAGGTCCGCCCGCCATGCTCCAGCTCAGCGATCTCACTTACCGTATCGGCCAGCGCCTGCTGCTCGACAACACTTCCGCGCAAATCCCGGCCGGCCACAAGGTCGGCCTGATCGGCCGCAACGGCATGGGCAAATCGACCCTGCTGAAACTGATCGCCGGCGAGCTTGGTCTGGACGGCGGACGTGTCGAGATCAGCCCGCGCACCCGCATGGGCTGGGTTCAGCAGGAGATGCCGGAAGGCACGACGCCGCTCGCTTTCGTGCTCGCGGCCGACAAGGAGCGCGCCGCCTTGCTGGACGAGGCTGAGCACGCGACCGATCCCGAACGCATCGCCGAGATCCATATCCGCCTGGCCGACATTTCGGCTCATTCGGCGCCGGCGCGCGCCGCCGAAATCCTCTCCGGCCTCGGCTTCGACGAGGAGATGCAGGAGCGGCCGCTCGAAAGCTTCTCCGGCGGCTGGCGCATGCGCGTCGCCCTGGCGGCGACGCTGTTCGCCGCGCCCGACCTGCTGCTGCTCGACGAACCGAGCAACCATTTGGACTTCGAGACGCGCATCTGGCTCGAATCCCATTTGGCGAACTATCCCGGCACCATCTTGCTGGTCAGCCACGACCGCGATCTTCTCAACAAGATCGTCGACGGCATCCTGCATCTGGAAGACGGCAAGCTCAGTTTCTATCGCGGCGATTACGAGAATTTCGAGCGCGTGCGCGCCGAGCGCCGCAACCTGCAGGCCGCCGCCATCGCCAAGCAGGCCGACCAACGCGCGCGCATGCAGGCCTTCATCGACCGCTTCAAGGCCAAGGCGACCAAGGCGCGTCAAGCTCAGTCGCGCGTCAAGGCGCTGGCCAGGATGCAGGAGCTGGCGCCGCTGCAGGCCGACGCCGAGGTGGTGTTCAATTTCCCGACGCCGCAGGAGCTGTCGCCGCCGCTGATCGCCATGGAGGATATGTCCGCCGGTTATGGGCCGGAGGCGGTGATCCTCCGTCATCTCGGCCTGCGCATCGACATGGACGACCGCATCGGGCTTCTTGGCTCGAACGGCAACGGCAAATCGACCTTCCTGCGCACGCTGGCGGGCGAGCTCAAGCCGCTGGCCGGCGAATTGCGCAAATCGGGCAAGCTGCGCGTCGGCTATTTCTGCCAGGAGCAGGCGGATGCCTTCAATCTGAACCAGACCGCCTATCAGCACATGTCGCGCGTGATGCCGCAGGCGACCGAGACCAAGGTGCGCGGCCAGCTCGGCCGTTTCGGCTTCTCGCAGCAGCGCGCCGAAGTGCAGATCGGCAAGCTGTCGGGCGGCGAGAAGGCGCGCCTGCTGTTCGCCACGATCACCATCGACGCGCCGCATATCCTGCTGCTCGACGAGCCGACCAACCATTTGGACATCGAAGCACGCGAGGCGCTGATCAACGCGCTGAACGGCTATGACGGCGCGGTGATCCTGGTGAGCCACGATCCGCACCTCTTGGAGCTGTGCGTCGAGCGGCTCTGGGTTGTGGCGAAGGGCGGCTGCCGCCCGTTCGACGGCGATCTCGAAGCCTACGGGCAGCAGTTGCTGGCTGACAAGAAGGCCGAAGTCTCAGCCGCCAAGAGCGAGAAAGCGTCCGCGCCGCAGGCTTCCAAGAAGGAAGACCGCAAAGCGAACGCCGAGGCGCGCGCCGCGCTGGCGCCGTTGCGCAAGGCCGTGCAGGCGGCGGAAAAACGCCTCGACAACCTGACGCGCTATAAGGAGCAGGCGGAGAAGGACTTGGCCGATCCCAAGCTCTACGCCGACGCGTCGGGCGCGCCGAAAGTGATCGCGCTCAAGAAGAAGCTGGCCGAGCTAATGCGCGACATGGAGCAGGCCGAAGGCGACTGGATATCTGCGCAGGATGCGTTAGATCAGGCCGAAACGGCCTGAATCAAATGAAGCGGCAGGCCGAAACGGTCTAAGCCGGCTCACTGCGCAGATCGCCGAGCGCCGCACGCGCTTCCGCTTCTAACCGCTCCAATGCCAGGACGATTTCGTTTTTGGCCCCGGTTTCTGTGCCGATTCTTTTCGCCGTGGTCTCGATCTGGCGAGCGACGTCGCTTAAGCTTTTGAAGCCGAAGGTGGCCGCCGATCCGGCGAGCGTATGGGTCAGGAAGACCATCTCGTTGATGGTCGGTTGCGACCAATCGCCAGATTGCGCCCGCAACGCGATGATGCGCGCGAGCCATTCGTCGCGCACGCGCTGCAGAAACATCTGGCGGATCTCTTCGATCTTGTCGGCGAGATCGTCGTTTTTATCCGACATGGCCCGCCCACAGCCCGCGCACGGTTTCAGCCAGCGTCATGGGGTCGAAGGGCTTGGAGATCACGCCGAGCGCGCCCATCTCCTGATAGCGCTGTACCTCGGCCGGCTGCACCTTGGCCGTCATGAAGATGATCGGCAGGGTATGCCCTTCCGGCTTAGCGCGGAGCGCGGCGAAGGTGCTAGGACCATCCATGCCGGGCATCATCACGTCGAGCAGGACGAGGTCGGGCTTGAAGCCGGCGCATTTGTCGAGCGCCTCCTGGCCGGAAGCGCAGACCTCGACAGTGAAGCCACCGACAGCTTCGAGCGCCAATTGCGCGACGGCGCGGATGTCCGGCTCGTCTTCGACATACAGGATGCGGTTCAGCGGGGTAGCCATGCTCGGTCCTCGACTAACGCTGGGTTCAGGATAGGCGCTGGGCCGTCATCTTGTCGATGATGGCGGTGATGGAGCGGAAGAGCGCCTCGTTGGAGGTGCGGCTCTTGGTCAAGGCGCTGGCGACTTTGCGCGAAAGCTCCTCAGGGACTTCGTAAGCCGAGAAGATTAGCACGGGCAGGTCTTTGGGGATGAGCGGCAGCAGCTCGCTGCCGTCGCCGTCCGGCAGGCCAAGATCGAGCAGCACAAGATCGTAATGCGCGCCGCTCGCCAGCTTGCCGCGCGCCTCGGCCAGGCTGTGGGCGGCCTCGATGCGGGCGACCGGCTGGATGATGCCGCTGACGACATGGACAAGGTCGAGATCGTCTTCGACATGGAGCACCACGGCGCCCGTGTCGGGGGATTTGCGGGCCGCGAGCCGGATCGCCTGCAGCAGACGCTGGGCGTCGATCGGTTTTTGCAGCCAATCGACGACTCCGATGGCCGCGCCGTTCAATTCCTTGCGGCCCTTGTCGGCTTCGGCCGATACGAAGATCACCGGCAAGGCTTGAGTTGCCGGCGCGGCCCGCAGGTCGCGGAAGAGGTCGAGGCCGGTCTTGTCCGGCAAGGCGATGTCGAGCGTGAGGGCGACATAGGCGTTCGGCGTCTCCAGACGCGCCGCTGCCTCCGCCGCCGTGGTGGCGATGTCGGAATCGAAACCGCCTTGATCCAGCATCATGCGCAGCAGCAAGGCGATGTCTTCGTCGTCCTCGCAGATCAGCACCCGAGGTCTGACCGGTGCGCCGGCGGGACGGGCGTCGTCGATCGCGCTGGCGTTCGCGGCCGGCAGATCGACAAAGAATGTGGTGCCCTGCTCGGGAACGCTCTCGAACCCGACCTGGCCGCCCATGTGCTCGACCATTGCCTTGACGATGCTGAGGCCGAGACCGGTGCCGCCTTTCTGGCGCGTGTCGGACGAATCGGCTTGAGCGAACTTCTGGAAGATGCGGTCGTGAAATTCCGCCGGGATGCCCTTGCCCTTGTCGGCCACGCTGATCCGCACGTTGCGCCCGGTGAGGACAGCCGCGACTTCGACAACGCCTCCTTGGGGCGAGAACTTCGCGGCGTTCGACAGCAGGTTCGCCATCACCTGAATCAGGCGGTCGCCGTCGACATCGACGCCGATGCCATGCGCCTCGTCGGAAAGCTTGAAGGTCACGCCATACTGCACGCCGTAATCGGCGGTGCTTTCGACGGCTTGCTTGAGCAGCGGCGCCAGCGGCTGGCGCTTCATCTGAAATTCCATCTTGCCCGATTCGATCTTCTCGATATCGAGAATGTCGTTGATCAGGCGGCCGAGGCGTTCGGCATTCTTGTGCGCGATGTCGATCAGGCTTTTGCCTTGCGTGGTCAGCTGGCCGGCGATGCCGCCGAGCACCAGGCCGAGCGAGCCACGGATCGAGGTGAGGGGCGTGCGCAGCTCATGGCTCACCGTCGAGATGAACTCATTCTTCAGGCGTTCGATTTTTTTGCGTTCGGTGATGTCGCTGGCGATGATCAAGAAGCCCTGAATGAGGCCTTCGTTGTTATGGATCGCGTTGATCGACAGCTGGGCCGGCAGGGTGTTGCCATCCTTGCGCAGCATCAGCCATTCGTCCTCGTAGGCCTGGCCGCGCAAAGGTTTGGCGATCAGCGTTTCGAGCCCGCTTTGCAGCGTCGTGTCGAGCTCGCGGCCGAGCTTTTGGGCGTGGGCGGCGAGATCGGCCGCGTCGATGAAACGCTCGGGCCCGGCCTTGCCGACGACTTCGGCGGCATGCCAGCCGAGCATGCGCTCGGCGGCAGGGTTGAAGTTGCTGACCAGCCCTTCGATATCCACGGCGATGATGGCGTAGCCGGCGCTCTGCACCAGGGCGCGCTGCACGCTGAGCGTGTCTTCCAGCTTCGCCGTGCTGTCGCGCAGAGCTTGCTCGGTGATCAGGCGGCGGCGCAAGTCACGGAATACGGCGAAGACGGCCAGGCAAATGCCGAGGACGGCGATGCTCACGCCGCCGGTCAGGATGTATTTGGTCTGTTGCGCCGTCTGCCCCGTTTTCGTCAGGCGTTCGTTGAGCAATTGCTCTTCGACATCCGCCATGATGCGGGCTTGCTGGTTGATTAGGTCGGTCAGCGCCGGTCCGCGACCGTTCAGCAATTGGTTGTAAGAGCCTTCGATGTCGCCATCGTCACGCCGGGTGATGATGGATAGGCCTTCGTTGAGCCGTTCGTTGAAGAGGGCCGTCAGTCCATCGGTGCGTTCGATCTGGTCTGGATTGTCGCGCACCAGAAAGCGCAAGTTGGCCAGCAACTGCGGGATGTCCTGCGCGGCTTTCTCGAACAGGGCTCGGCCTTCTGCCGATCCGCTCACGACGTAGCTGCGCTGGCCGGAGGTGATGTTGCGCGCATCGACGAGCAAATCGTCGATTGCGGACTTCACCTGATAGGTGTGGTCGAGCCGCTCAAGATTTTGCTCCTGTTCGTCTGCCGAGTGGAGGCCGCCATAGCCCAGCGTCAGCAGCAGGAACACGATGGCCGCCATGCCGACGACGACTTTGGTGCGAAAGGTCTGATCGTTCGTCATTGAGGCCGCGTCACCGCAATTTTCCGCCCGAAAGCGGCATCATAGTCTATAAACAAGGGGTTAGGGCAATAGGGCCGGTGCTGAGCCGGCGCGCGGGGGAGAGACGGCGACATGGGGGGCATCACGGCGCGGATCGCGGCGACGATTCTCGTCATTTTGACCATGGCCGGCCTGCTGCAGACGGTCCTGACGGTCTCCAAGTTCGATGGCGCCTTTACCGCATTGCTGCAATCGCGCCTGTCGGTCGCGGTGCTCGATATTCGCGACACGGTCGAGACCAGTCTCGGTCTTGGTCTGCCCCTGCAGTCGCTGGTCAACACCCAGGACGTGCTCGACAAGGAGCGCGCGCAAGACAGCCATATTCAATCGGTCGTCGTGCATGATCGGGCCGGCCAGCGCCTGTTCGACACTGACCGGACGCGTATCGGCAAATCCGTGCCTCCGGCTTGGACGCAGCGCATCGGCGGCGGCCAGCTTTGGGTGCTGCGCGACGGCGAAGGGTTCATTGTCGGCGCGCCCTTGGTCAACAGCCTCGGCGCGTCGGTCGGCGGCATCGTGCTGCGCTACGATCACGAGGCCTATGACAGCGCTTTCGACGCAGTGTTGCGCCGCCTGGCGGGCAGCGCCGCGGCTGTGACCGTGGTCGCTCTCGCGATCGTCAGCATCGTCGTCGTCTGGCTGTTCCGCCCGTTGCGCCGCCGGCTCGAAGATCTCGATGTTGCCCTGCAGGAGGAGCAGGGGGGCAAGGCCGCCGCCGGCCATCATGACGATGCCTTGCTTGCCGGCCATCTCGCGCCGCTGCACAAGGCGCTGGCGGACGTGCAGAGCCGCATCGATAAGACGGCGGAACTGTTCGCGCGCGCGCGCGACGAGCAGCCGGGCGGCAAGCCATGAGCGACATGCCGCAAAACGCCAGCGGTCTGACGTTCAACCGCTTCATACGTTGCCTGTTCCTGGTTAGCGTTTTGGCGGTGCTGCTGGCGACCGTCGTGCAATCGGTCTTCTCCCTGCGCATCTACGAGGCCGAGTTGGGTCCGGCGATCGAAGGCAAGGCGCAGGCGATCGGTCGCGTCGTGGCGCGCGAGATCGGCCGCGCCGTCGCCCTCGACATTCCATTTGCCGAGTTGCGCGGGATGGAAGATTTCCTCCTCTCGGCGCGCAGCGGCCACCCGGAAATTTCCTATGTCGTCGTTGCCGACGCCGCCGGCACGCCGCTTTATGGCAGCGCTGAGGGATTGCGCCGCGCCGCCCAGGGCGGCTGGGAAATCGACGTCGCGCTGGCGACGGCGGACGGCAAGAATTACGGCGCGGTACGTGTCGGCATCGACGAACAGCATGTGCGCGTCTTGCTCGGCGAAGTGGCGCTCGATATCGGCACGGTGCTTGTCGTCACCTTGCTGGTGACATTCGAGGTTCTGGTCATCCTGGCTGCGCTCGGCATCGTGCTGCCGATCCGCGCGCTCGAAAACCTGATGCGCGATTACGAAAGCGGCCGTTTCGATCGCCGTTCGGGAATGGCAGGCAGCGGCGAGTTGGCGCGCCTCGGCAGCCGGCTCGACGAGTTGGGCCATCGCGTCGCCTCGGCCTATGCCAGCCTGCGGGCGGAATATGATGCCTGGCATGATGGCTTGCGCGATCATCCGGCGCGCAAGGCGGCGGGCGCGGCGCTGCGCGACTTGGCGGCGCGTTTCAGCCTGGCCGCGCCGCAAGAGCGTAAAGCGCTGCGCATCGCCGATTTTGCCCATATCCGCGCGCCGCTCACCGTCTTCATCCTGTCCGAGGAACTGTCGCGCTCGTTCCTGCCGATTTTCATTCACGATATCGGCGGGCCATTGTTCGGCCTCTCCGCCGAAATCGTCAATTCTCTGCCGCTGTCGTTCTACATGCTGGTGACGGCGGCGTTCACGCCCTTCGCCGGCAACCTGGTGGACAAGATCGGCGCGCGCCGCATCTTCCTGCTCGGCTGCATTCCCGGCATCATCGGCATGCTCGGCACGGCCTTCGCGCAAGGCGTGCTCGATCTCTTGCTGTGGCGCGGCCTTGCCGCCATCGGCTATGCCACCTCGACTATCGCGGCTCAGGGATACCTCACGCGCGTGGCGAGCGGCGACAAGCGCGTGCAGGGCATGGCGATCTATGTCGGCGCGGTGATGCTGGCCGCGATCTGCGGCACGGCGGTGGGCGGCATCGTCGCCGAGCAGATCGGCTTTCGCGCCACCTTCCTGGTGTCCGCCGCCGTGGCCGGACTGGCGGCTTTGTTGGCCTATCTGCTGCTGTTCGATCCGCCGCGCGATCCGAGCGCGGCACGCAGCGTGCAGCCTGGCCTGAAAGATATCTTCACGCTGCTGGCCCGCCCGCTGTTCGGCGTGCTGATGCTCGGTGTCGCCGTGCCGGCCAAGGTGGTGCTGACCGGTTTCCTGTTCTATCTGACACCGCTCTATCTCGCCGACATCGGCAACAACCAGTCGGACATCGGCCGCGCCATGACGGCCTATTTCATCGTCATGGCCGTCGGCACCAAACTGGTGGCCAAGATCGCCGACAAGGTCGGCAAACGCCGCCGCTTCATCCTGCTCGGCGGTTTGGCCGCCGGCCTCGGCCCGCTTCTCTTGCTCGCCGATCAGGGATTCTTGCCGGCGCTGATCGCCGCCGCTGCGGTCGGCCTCGGTCATGCGCTTTCAACCTCGCCGCTGATGGTGTTGGTGACGGAAGTCGCCGCGCGCGAGACGCCGCAGGTCGGCGCCGCCACTGTGCTCAGCGTGTTCCGCGTGCTCGAGCGCGTTGGCAGCGTGTTCGGTCCGTTCCTCGCGGCAGCTTTGGCCGCGCTTTACGGTTACCCGGCGGCGATGGCGGGCATGGGCATGGTCGTGCTCGCCGGCACGGCGTTGTTCGCCGCAGTTTTCGCCTTCTACAAGCCCGGCAAGGTGATGGCATGATCTCGCGGCGCAATCTGATCGCCGGCATGAGCGGTTTGGCCGCTATAGGTGCGGCAAGACCATTGCGCGCGCAGGACAAGCCCTTTCGCATCTATATGGCGCTGTTTCGCGGCTTCGAGGACGCGGCGCAAGGCTTCCAGGACTATCTGATCGAGCGCGGCGTGCAGGCGAGCCTCATCATCCGCAACGCCGAGCAGGACGTGACTCGCATTCCTGCGATGGTCGAAGAGATCAAGGCGCTCAAGCCGGATCTGGTCCTCAGCTGGGGCACCGGCATGACGCTGGGGCTGGTTGGCACTTACGACACCGTCGATCCGAAGAAGCACGTGACCGAGATCCCGGTCGTCTTCATGATCGTGTCGCAGCCTGTTTCCGCGAAAATCGTGCGCAGCCTGGAATCTTCAGGGCGTAACGTCACCGGCGTGAATTACCTGATTCCGGAGGAGACGCAGCTTAATTTCGCGCGCCGCTATCTGCCGTTCAAGAAGTTGGCAGTCGTCTATAACCCGGCCGAACAGAACGCCGGTATCACCGTCGCCGAGCTGTGGCGCCTGTCGCAGAAGATGGGCTTCGACCTCGTCGACGCGCCCTTGCCGCTCGATGCTGCCGGCCGCCCCATCGCTGCCGCGATACCGGAAACCTTGGCCAACGCCAAGCTGCATCGTGCCGACCTCGTCTATCAGGGGCCGGACTCATTCCTCAACGAACTGCGTAAGGACTTCACGGAAGAGGCGGTGGCCCAGGGCTTGCCGGTGTTCGCCGCGGGTGAGGGGCCGCTCCGTAGCGGCAGTGCTTTGATGGGAGTGGTGAACCGTTATTACACGGTCGGCCAACTGGCTGCTTTGCGCGCCGAGGAAATTCTGGTCGGCAAGCAGCGTCCTGAGGACATACCCATTGTCTTGCCCGACCGGTTTTCGGTGCTTATCAACATCCGAGTCGCAAAAGCTTTAAAGCTTTATCCGCCGATGACGCTGCTCAAATTCGCCGAGGTCGTGAGTTAGCGCTTATTGCAGCGGCACGGCCGGGATGACTGGCACGACCGGCACGGGCACCATCGACGGATCGATCGGATTGGAGGTCGGCGCCGGCATGACGAAGGGCACGCCGATCTGCGCCGGCGGTTGCAGGCCCGGCACGCCGGTCGGCTGCGTCGCGTCCATCGGGATGAAAGCGGGCGCGCCCGGCGCCACCGAAGGCACCAACTCGCTGGCGCCCTGCGGGCCGCTCTGGGTCTGCGGCTTCAGGCAGACGCCGGTCTTGCCGTCAGGCATTTTCGCGCCGCAATAGTCGGTCTCGAATTCGGCGACGCTGGCCAGCTTGGCGTCGGTCAGGTCGGCGTTCTTGAAAATGGCCTGGCGCAGGTTGGCGCCGAGCAGCGTCGTGCCGACCAGCTTGGCGCCGGTCAGGTTGGCTTCGCGCATTTGCGAATAGTTGATCTTGGCGCCGCTGAGATCGGCGCCGGCCAGGTTCACGCGCAAGAGGTTGGTGCGCGAGAGATTCGCGCCGCGCAGATCGGCATTGGCCAGGTTCGCGCCTTCGAGATCGGCGGCGGTCAAGTCGGCGTTGCGCAAGAGCGCGTAGCGCAGATCGGCGCTGCGCATCTGCGCGTTGCTGGCGAAGGCGTCGGTCAGGTTGGCGCGGCGCAAATTGGCGGTGACGAGGCGCGCGTCGGTCAGCTCGGTGGCCTCCATATTGGCCTCGGCGAGCTGAGTGAAGCTGAGATCGGCGCCGCGCAGCGTCGCGCCGTAGAGCGAGGCGCGCTCCATGTTGGCCTTGGCGAGGACCGCGCCGGTCAGGTCGGCGCGGTCGAACTTGGCCAGCACCAGCGTCGCGCTTTCCAGGTTGGCTTTCTGCAGGTTGGTCTGGGCCAGATTGACATTGAACATGTAGGAGCCGCGGAAATTGCCGCCCGACAGGTTCAGCCCGGAGAAGATGCGATAGCGCAGGTCGCACATCTCGCAAGCGCGATCCTTCACGACATGCTGGACGGCTTCTTCGTAATTGTACTGGGCCAGCGCGGGCGCTGCGGATAGGAGCGTCGCGGCGACGAAGGCGGCCGAGACGAGGCGGGCGGTCGCGGATGCGGTCATGGCGTCACCCTATCAGAAATAGAGGAAGTCGAGCGCCGTTTTCAGGCGATTGGTCAACGACTCCTGGTCCTGCCAGCGCTCGAGCGAGACGTCGCCGGTGCGGAACTCGCGATAGAGGCTGTTGGCTTGCATGTGATGGAACACGGAAGCCCAGTTCGGATAAGGCGTGAACCAGTCGGAGAAGCGGGCGCGCAACTCGGCCATCGCCTCGTCGGTCTTGGCGTCGCCCGTCGACGGCGCGACGCCGCCGGCCTTGTAGACATATTGCGGCAGGCGCGGAGTGAGCAGGATCAGCACCGAGCGCTGGAAGTCGCGGGTGTCCTGGCGCGAGAAGAGGTACTGCAGCAACGGCACTTCCTGCAGGCCGGGAACGCCGTCGCGCAGGCGGCCGGTTTCCTTTTCGCTGAGGCCGGAGAGGATCAGCGTCTCGCCGAAGTTCATCACCACGTTGGCGTTGACCGTCGTCTTGGTCGTTTCGAGGCGGAAGTCGAACGAGCTGATCGAACTGCTGGGCGCGCGCAGGAACGAGCGGTTGGCCTCGACCTGCAGGCGCACGCGGCCGTCCGGGTCGATGTTGGGGATGATGCCGAGGCGGACGCCGATCTCTTTTTGGATCTGGATCGAGCTGGAGGCGAGGCCGCCGCCCGAGCCTGTGTTGGCGGCGGCGGTGATGTCGAGGCCGGAGAAGAACACCGAAGGCTGGCCCTTCAGGCCGATCAGGGTCGGGCGCGCCAGGATCTCGCTGCGGCTGGTGTTGGTGTTGGCGATGTTCAGCGTGTAGGTGATCGCCGGCACGGTGATGGCGCGCGTGATGGTGTCTGTGCGCGACGTGCCGTCGACGCTGGTGATCACTTGCGAGAAGGCCGGCGCGGTCGAGCTGCCGAACTGCAGGCTCAGGCCGCTGAGCAGGTTGATGCCCTTGCGCGTCGAATAGTCTTCTTCGGTCGAGATGATGACGACATCGACGATGACCATGTCCTCGAGCGGCGGGCCGCCGGGCGTCGTCGGCATGCCGGGAACGGCCGGCGTCGTCGGCGCGGCAGCGCCGAACGGCGCGGCGCCGAAACCGCCGCCAAATCCGCCGCCGAAGCCGCCTTGCGCGCCTTGCGGCGAGATCGAGGGCGGGTTGATCACTTGCTGCTGCTGCGAGCCGCCGAAGCCGCCGCCGCCAAAACCGCCACCGCCGAAACCGCCGCCGAAGCCGCCGCCGAACTGGGCCTTCTGGACGTATTGGCTGAAGTTGTTGTGGAAGCGCTTCCAATCGGCGGTGCGGCGCTCCATCTGCGCCTTGCCGGGTTCGTCCTTGGTCTTGGCTTCATAGAGCGCGATGTAGCGTTCGGCCTCTTCCGGCTCGTCGAGCGCGGCGGCGACGATGGCCGAGGCGCGCAGCACGCGCGCCGTGTCGGTCTCCGCCAGGCGGAGGCGCTTGAGCATGTCGGCAGCGGTCGGCACGTCCTGCGCGTAGTAAGATGCGATGACCATGTTGTAGAGCACGTCGGGGTCTTCGGCGCGGTAGATCAGCGTCTCGGCGAAATGCTGCTTGGCGCGCTCGTAATTCTTCTGGTCGAGATCGAGCAGGCCGAGATGGTAGCGCGCGATCCAGTTCGTCGGATCGAAGCGCAGCGCGACGTTGTAGCCTTCCGAGGCGAACTCCAGCATCGAACCGTCGCCCTGCAGGCCGCGCAGGTGGTAGGCGAGCGCGTTGAGGAAATGCAGGTAGGAATTGGTGGTGTCGAGGCGCAGCGCGTCGTTGAAGGCGGCCGAGGCCTCTTCCAACTTGCCGGCCTGCAGCGCCGCGATGCCGGTGGCGGCGAGCTGTTGCGGCTCGTTGCGGATGCGGTTCTTCGGGATCGCCAGCTTGTCGAGCTTGAGCGCGGCGACGCTGCTGGTCGATGAGCCGCGCGCGAAGCCGACGTCGTCCATCGTCGCGCAGCCCGGCATGATGGCCACGCTCGCGAGCAGGCTCCATTTCAGCAGCCGCTTCGTCAGCGCCTGTTTGCCGTACGTCATCATCCCCGGTCTCCCAATCACGCGATCGCTGCTGCCCATGCCGCCTCCTATTTGGCGCCATCGGCCAGCAGGCCGTGTTCTTTGTAGTAACGCGCCGCGCCTTCATGCATCGGAATGAAGACGCCGTAATTCGCCATCGCCTGCGGCGTCAGCGTGTCGAGCGACGGATGCTTCGACTGAAATTCGGGCAAATTGCCGATCAAGGCCGAGACGACCTGATAGATCGCGTCCGGATGGACCTTGCTCGAGGCGACCAGCACCGCGCGATAGCCGAAGCTCGGCACGTTGTCGTTCGTGTCGGCGTACATGCCGCCAGGAATCGCCATGTCGGAGTAATAGGGATAATCGGCCTTCAGCTTGTCGACGATTTCGTCGGAGAAGGCGAGGAACTGGCCGCCGCATTTCTGCGTCAGGTCGGCGTAAAGCTTCGCCGGATTGCCGAGGCCTTCCACGATCACGTCGATCTCGTCGCTGCAGAACGCCTTCACCATCGGGGCGGTGTCGTATTCGGTGGTCGCCGCGAAATCGGAACGCTTCCAGCCCATGATGTTCATCAGGAACTGCGACAGTTCGCGCTTGCCCGAGCCTTCGTTGCCGATGTTGAAGCGCTTGCCCTTGATGTCGCTGACGGTCGTGAGGCCGAGGCTGCGCTTGGCGATGACGGCGACCGGCACGCTGTAGAGCGTGGCGACCATGCGCAGATCATCGATCGGCGGCTCGTCGTCGAAGGCGCCGGTGCCGGTGAAAGCTTGATAGCTGAGATCGGAGCGCGCCACGCCGAGCTGCACGGTGCCGAAGGAGGCCGCCTGCATGTT
>DASTMO010000026.1:0-15128 GCA_035714115.1 Alphaproteobacteria bacterium | reverse complement strand
CGCGCTGAAGGCGCCGAACAGGAAATCGCCGCCCGCGCCGTAGCGGCTGCGCGCGTCGCGCCAGATCGATTCGACGCGGTTGATGTCGGCCTGCACGCCCTCGAGCGACATGCCGTAGCCCGGCAGGCTCTCGCGGATGTTCATCGGCATGGCCTTGCGCAGCGTCATGAAGCCGGCATGCATCTCGGATGAAATCGCGCGCGCATGGGCGCGCGCGCCGGTTTCGCTTGGCCACAGGCCGGCGTCGGGAAATTTCTCCGCGAGATATTCGATGATGGCGAGGCTTTCCCACACCACGACGTCGCCGTCGATCAGGCAGGGCGCTTTGCCGGACGGGGAATGGCGCATCATCAGTTCGCGCGTTTCCGGTACGCGCAGCGGCACTATGATCTCCTCGAAGGCGGCGCCGGTCGTTTTCAGCGCCAGCCAGCCGCGCAGCGACCAGGAGGAATAGTTCTTGTTGGCGATGACGAGCTTGAGGCCCGGATTGCTCTGATCTGCCGCTTCGGCCATCGCCGTCTCCCCTGTTGCCGCTTTTTGATAGGCCAGGATGCGTCCTCGCGCAAGGCGCAGACGGTTTTTGCCAAGGTTCCCAAGGGCTTCCCAAATGTCCCGGGTTGCGCGAGGATCGCTCAGACCCATGCAGGAGCCGATCTTGTCCGCATTCGCCACCAAGACCGCTAAAGCCATTCCCATCACCCCCGTCTTCGCCGGAGACCTCAAAGCCTGGCTGGCCAAGCAGCCGGCGCGCCTGAAGGCCTGGGCGACGGCGAGCGGCTTCGACGCGGCGGCCGGCAGCGTCAGCCTGGTGACAGGGCCGGACGGCGGATTGGAGCGGGTGCTGCTCGGCCTCGGCAAAGCGGCCAAGGCGGCGAGCCATATGAACGCCCTGGCGGGCGGCGCGCCGACCGAAGGCAAGTTGTGGCGCTACGCCGCGCTGTCGGCAAAATTGCCGGCGGGAGCTTACGCGATCGACGCCAAGCTCAAACCCGCCGAGGCGACTGCCGCCGCGCTCGGCTGGGCGCTCGGCGCTTATCAGTACGGCCGCTACAAGTCGGCCAAGCCTTACGCCGCCAAGCTCATCTGGCCGGCGGGGGCGGATCGCGCTTATGTCGAGCGCGCCGCCGCGGCGCACGCGCTGGTGCGCGATCTCGTCAACACGCCGGCCTCGGACATGGGGCCGGAGGAATTGGCCTCTGCCGCGCGTGCCGTCGCCAAGGAGACCGGCGCCAAGATCCGCATCGTCGTCGGCGACGATCTGCTCAAACAGAATTACCCGGCGATCCATGCGGTCGGCCGCGCCAGCACGCGCGCGCCGCGCCTGATCGACATCACCTGGGGCAAGGCGAACGCGCCGAAGGTGACGCTGATCGGTAAGGGCGTCTGTTTCGACACCGGCGGCCTCGATCTCAAGCCGTCGTCCGGCATGATCTTGATGAAGAAGGACATGGCCGGCGCGGCCCAGGCACTGGCGCTCGGCCGCCTGATCATGCAGGCGAAGTTGAACGTGCGTCTGCGCGTGCTGCTGCCGACGGTGGAGAATAGCGTGTCGGGCAACGCCATGCGCCCGTCGGACATATTGCACACGCGCAAGGGCATCACGGTCGAGGTCGGCAATACCGACGCTGAAGGCCGCCTGATCCTGTGCGACGCCATCGCCGACGCGGTCGCCGAGAAGCCCGAGGTGATGTTGGATTTCGCGACGCTGACCGGCGCGGCGCGCGTCGCCCTCGGCCCCGAACTGCCAGCGCTGTTCTGCAACGACGGCGGCTTGTTGAACGAACTGATGGGCGCGGCGGCGACGGAGGAAGATTTCGTCTGGCCGCTGCCGCTATGGCAGGGCTACCGGCCGCTGCTCGCCAGCAAGGTCGCCGACATCAACAACATCTCAGCCGGGCCGTTCGCCGGCGCGGTGACGGCGGCGCTCTTCCTGCAGGAGTTCGTGCCCGGCGACATTCCATGGGCGCATCTCGACTTCATCGGCTGGAACGGCTCGAGCAAGCCGGGCCGCCCCGAAGGCGGCGAAGCGCAGGGATTGCGTGCGGTCTTCGCCCTCTTGCAGAAGCGCTACGCTTAGATCGCCGCTTCGATGCGGGCCGGCACACGGGCGTCTTCATCGCCGCGCTGCACGACGGGCAGGCCTTCGCCGGAGGCGATGACACAGCTGCGGGTGGTGCTGTCGCTATAGACGATGGTCCAGGTGCCCTCGGTCGGCGAGGTGAAGGCTTCCAACAGGCCGTTCTCGCCGACGCGCTTGCTCTGCATCAGCCGTTCGCCCTGCTCCTTGGCGAGGTCGAACAGCAGCGTGCCGCGCTCGTAGCAGGTGGCGGAAACGGTTTTGCGCTGGGAGTTGTCTTCGGCGGCGGACGCTTCGTCCGCTTTCGCCGAATGGATGAGGCCAAAGCCGATGATGGCCAAAAACGCCACCTGAATGCCCAGCTTCGCGATCGTCTTCATCCTCACACTCCTCCGCGGTCCTATGGCCGCGTGCGCCAGTTCAACCAGCGTCCCCGTGTCGATGAAGCTCTCCTGCCGTCCCGGCTTGCCGCTTGTTGCGGTTTCGCGGGGCGATTGATCGGCGGAATTGCACGGCGCGTGCCAGCGCCAAAGTTCCGGCCTTCAATGCATGTAGGATGGCAGGACAATTCTTAAAGAAAAGCGACTCATCGAAAATGGCATGGCGGGTCTGCCTTGCGTTCCCTGCATGGCATTAGCCGAACCGGCGGCGCAATGTCGCTAGGCGATGATCCCTAGGAAAATCAGTAACCCACGGAAAGATCGACCAAACCGGCAGGTTTGCGCCCCGTCCTGATGGCCGCGATGGCGGCCGCCATGGTGCCGGCGGCGCTCTCCGGAATCGTCCAGCCAGCGGCATGCGGCGTGACGGTCACGCGCGGGTGGGTCCAGAGCGGATGATCCGGCGGTAGGGGTTCGGGGACGAAGACGTCGAGGGTGGCTGCGGCCAATTGCCCCGAATCGAGCGCTGCGATCAAATCTTCGGCGATCACATGGCCGCCGCGCGCCGCGTTGATCAGGCTGGCGCCGCGCGGCAAAGCGGCGAGGCGCTCGGCGTTCAAGATGCCGCGCGTGGCGTCGCTGAGCGGCAGCAGGCAGATGAGGATGTCGCAGCCTGCCAGAAATGGGGCCAGCCCGGCCTCGCCATGAAAGCATTCGACGCCGGCGATGTCGTGTCGGCCGCGCGCCCAGCCGCGAAGCTGGAAACCGAACGGCGCGAGCTTGGCCAGCGCGTCGCTGCCGAGCACGCCGAGCCCCATGACGCCGACGCGGCGCTCCGCGGCCAGCGGCGGCGGCAACAGCGGCTTCCAGACGCGCTCCGCCTGCTGGCGGGCGTAATCGGGCATCAGGCGATGATGGTGCAGCACGTTCATCACCACATATTCGCTCATCTGGGCGGTGAGCAGCGGGTCGATCAGGCGCACCAGCGGCAGATGGCGTGGCAGTTCGGGATCGGAGACGAGATGGTCTATCCCGGCGCCGAGCGACAGGATGCCTTTGAGATTCGGCAGACTGGCGAGCAGTCCTGGCGGCGGCTTCCAGACGATGGCGAATTCGATATCGTCTTTCGCGCCGATGTTCGGCCAGATGCGCAGCTCCTCGCCCGGCATGACCTTGGCGATGGCGCTGGTCCAGTCCGGCTGGCTGTCCGACAGGCTGTAGAACAGGATCGCCATTATTGGCGAACCGCGTCCGCTTCGGCGACCTTAAGCTCGAAGGCGGCGGCCATCAGCGCCTTGGTATAGGCGGTGGCGGGGGCATCGAAGATACGAGTCGCCGGACCCTGTTCGACAACCTTGCCGTCCTTGATCACCACCAGCTCGTCGGCCAAGGCGCGCACGACCTTGAGATCGTGGCTGATGAAGAGATAGGCGAGGTTGTGCTTGTCCTGCAGGGCGCGCAGCAGATCGACGACCTGCGCCTGCACCGACATGTCGAGCGCCGAGGTCGGCTCGTCGAGCACGATCAATTTGGGTTTCAGCACCAATGCGCGGGCGATCGAGATGCGCTGGCGCTGGCCACCGGAAAATTCATGCGGGAAGCGGTCGCGCATGGCGGGATCGAGGCCGACTTCCGTCAGCGCCTGGTCGATCAGGGCGCGGCGCTCCTCGGCGCTGCCGATGCCGTGGACTTTCAGGCCTTCGCCGATGATCTCGCCGACCGAGAGGCGCGGGCTGAGCGAGGAATAGGGATCCTGGAAGACGATCTGCATCTCGCGGCGCAAGGGGCGCAGCGCGCTCTGGCTCATGCCCTGCAAGTCCTTGCCGTCGAAGCGGATGACGCCGGTGGAGCTTTGCAGGCGCAAGAGGGCGAGGCCCAGCGTGGTCTTGCCGGAACCGGATTCGCCGACCACGCCGACGGTGCGGCCGGCATGGAGCGTGACAGTGACGCCATCGACGGCCTTGATGTGATCGACAGTGCGGCGGAACACGCCGGCCTTGATCGGAAACCACACTTTCAGGTCTTCGACGCGGGCGATCTCGGGCGCGCCGCTCACATCGCGGCCCGCCGTGCCTTTCGGCTCGGCGGCGAGCAGCTTCTGCGTGTAGGCATGCTGGGGGGCGGCGAAGACGTCCTTGGTCGCGCCGGCCTCGACGATCTCGCCCCTGGTCATGACGCAGACGCGATCGGCCAGGCGGCGCACGATGCCGAGATCGTGGGTGATCAGCAGGATCGCCATGCCGAGCTTGCGCTGCAATTCCTCGAGCAGCGCCAGAATCTGCGCCTGGATGGTGACGTCGAGCGCCGTGGTCGGCTCATCGGCGATCAGCAGGTCCGGCTCGTTGGCGAGCGCCATGGCGATGACGACGCGCTGGCGCTGGCCGCCGGACAACTCGTCGGGATAAGCGGTCAGGCGCTTCTCGGCCTCTTGCAGGCCGACGAGCTTGAGCAATTCAAGAGTCCGCGCGCGTGCCGCCGCGCGGCCCATGCCCTTATGGATGGCCAGCACCTCGCCGATCTGCTTTTCCACGCTGTGCAGCGGATTGAGCGAGGTCATCGGCTCCTGGAAGATCATTGAGACGCGCGCGCCGCGGATTTTGCGCATGGCCGGTTCGGGCGCGCCGACCAATTCGGCGCCGTCGAGCTTGATGCTGCTGTCGCCGTCATGCTGTGCCGTCGGGTAAGGCAGCAACTGCAGGATCGAGAGCGCGGTGACGGACTTGCCCGAACCCGATTCGCCGACGAGCGCCAAAGTCTCGCCCTTGGCGATGTCGAACGAGACATCCTTCACCGCCCGCACATCGCCGGGCTGCAAGGGTGCGCTCTGCGGCGCCGGGCGGGCGCGGAACGTCACCGAAAGATCGTGGACGCTGAGCAAGGGAGTTCGGTTTTCGGCCATTGAGATCACCGGACGGTCTTGCGTGGGTCGAAGGCGTCGCGCACCGCTTCGCCGATGAAAATCAACAGGCTGAGCATGACGGCGATGACGACGAAGCCGGAAATGCCGAGCCAGGGCGCCTGGAGGTTCTCTTTGCCCTGGTTGAGGATTTCGCCGAGCGACGGCGAGCCGGGCGGCAAGCCGAGGCCGAGGAAGTCGAGCGCCGTCAGCGAGGTGATCGAGCCGTTGAGGATGAAGGGCAGGAAGGTCAGCGTCGCCACCATGGCATTGGGCAGGATGTGGCGCATCATGATCATGCCGTCGCCGACCCCCAGGGCGCGGGCCGCGCGCACATAGGCGAAATTGCGCCCGCGCAGGAATTCGGCGCGAACGACCGCGACAAGCGAGGTCCAACTGAACAGCAGCAGCACGCCGAGCAGCGTCCAGAAGCCGGGAATCAGCAGGCTGGTGATGATCAGAAGGATGTAGAGCTCCGGCAGCCCGGACCAGACCTCGATGAAGCGCTGGCCGTAAAGATCGATGCGGCCGCCGAAATAGCCCTGCACCGCGCCGGCGGCGACGCCGATGATCGAGCTGGCGATGGTTAAGGCGAGGCCGAACAGCACGGAGATGCGGAAACCGTAGATCAGCCGCGCGAAAAGATCGCGGCCCTGGTCGTCGGTGCCGAGCCAATTGACCTTCGAAGGCGGGGCGGGCGCCGGCACGTCCAGGAGATAGTTGATCGTGTCGTAGCTGAAGCGCACCGGCGGGAAGATCATCCAGCCGTTGGCGTTGATCTTTTCGGCCAGCACCGGGTCGCGGAAGTCGGCCTCGGTCGGGAAATCGCCGCCGAAGGCCGTCTCCGGATAGAACTTGAAGATCGGCATGTAATAAGCGCCGTCATGCTTGACCAGGATCGGCTTGTCGTTGGCGATGAACTCGGCGAACAGGCTGACGACGAACAGGGTCAGGAAGATGCAGAGCGACCAGAATCCGCGCTTGTTGGCGCGGAAATTGTCGGCGCGCCGGCGCGTCAGCGGCGAGACCTTGAAGCCGAACAGGCGATAGTCGGGCGCGGCTTGATCGTTCATGCGCGCGCCTCGAAATCGATGCGCGGGTCGACCAGCATATAGGTGACGTCGCGGATCAAGGAGAAGACCAGCCCGATCAGGCTGAAGAAGAACAGCGTGCCGAACACCACCGGATAGTCGCGGTTGATGACGGCCTCGTAACCGAGCAGGCCGATGCCGTCGAGCGAGAAGATGATCTCGATCAGCAGCGCGCCGGTGAAGAGGATGCCGAGCAGCGCCGAGGGGAAGCCGGCGACGACGATCAGCATGGCGTTGCGGAACACATGGCCGTAGAGCACGCGATTCTCGCTGAGCCCTTTGGCGCGGGCGGTGAGCACGTATTGCTTGTTGATCTCTTCGAGGAAGGAATTCTTCGTCAGCATCGTCAGGCTGGCGAAGCTGCCGATCACCAAGGCGGTCAGCGGCAAGGCGAGATGCCAGAAGTAATCGGCGATCTTGCCGCCCAGGCTCATATCGGCCCAGCCCGGCGAGGTCAGTCCGCGCAAGGGAAACCAGCTGAAATAGCTGCCGCCGGCGAACAGCACGATCAACAGGATGGCGAAGATGAAGGAGGGGATGGCGTTGCCGATGATGACCACGGCGCTGGTCCAGAAATCGAACGGCTGGCCGTCGCGCACCGCCTTGGCGACGCCGAGCGGGATCGAGATTAGATAGATCAGCAGCGTCGTCCACAGGCCGAGCGAGATCGACACCGGCATTTTTTCCAGCACCAGATCAACGACGCGCTGGTCGCGGAAGAAGCTGCGGCCGAAATCGAACTGCACATATTGCTTCATCATCAGCCAAAAGCGCTCGGGCGCCGGCTTGTCGAAGCCGTAAAGCGTCTTGATCTCGGCCAGGAACGCCGGATCGAGGCCGCGCGCGCCGCGCGAATCGTTGCGCCCCGCGCCGGCCGCCAGCTCGCCGCCGCCGCCCGAGACGCGCGCGGTGGCGGAAACATCGGTGCCGCGCAACTGCGCGACCAACTGCTCGACGGGGCCGCCCGGCGCGAACTGCACGATGGCGAAATTGATCACCATGATGCCGAACAGGGTCGGAATGATCAGCAGCAGGCGGCGGATGATATAGGCCCACATGGCGTCACTTCTTCCGGTTCTGCTGTTTGCGCCAGCGGCGGATCGACATCATCAGCACGAACAGCCCGCCCGCGGCAATCATCAGCTTTTCGGCCCAGCTGTTCCCGCGCTTGGATTCCTCGCTTGCCGGCGCGCCGACCGCATCGGTTGACTGCGCCTTGAGCTCGGCGACGGCGGCCGCTTTGGCGGCGCCGAGCGCGCGATCCTTGGCGGCATCGACCCACCAGCTATCGAACTGATAGCCCTGCAGCGGCGTCGCGTCGGGGAAGCCGAACTTGTCCCAGAAGGCGATGCGGTCGCCGCCGAAAAAGTAGTTGGGCACGACGTAATAGCCGGCGAGCAGCACGCGATCGAGCGCGCGGCTGCGCGTCACCAGGCTTTGGCGGTCGGGCGCGGCGATGATCAGATCGACGAGTTGGTCGACCACGGGATCGCGCACGCCGGCATAATTATAGCTGCCGGCGGCATCGGCGCCTTCTGAGGAGAAGAATTCGCGCTGCTCGTTGCCCGGCGACATGGACTGCGGAATGATCGCCACCGTCATGTCGAAGTCGTGCGAATCCATGCGGTTCTGGTACTGCGAGGTGTCGACCGTGCGCATGTTCGCGTCGATGCCGAGGCGCTTGAGATTGGCGAGGAACGGCCCGGTCAGACGCTCGAGGCTCGGCTGGCTGAGCAGGATCTCGAAGCGCAGCGGCCGGCCGCTTTTGGTCTCGACCAGCTTGCCGCGATCGTCCACTTGCCAGCCGGCCTCTTCGAGCAATTTCAGCGCTGTCAGCAGATTGCCGCGGATGCCGCCGGGGCCGTCGCTGCTCGGCGCCTGATACACCTCGGTGAAGACGCGCTCGGGCAGCTGATCCTTGAATTTCGCCAGTAGCGCCAGCTCGTCGCCCTCGGGCAGGCCGCGCGCCGCGAGCTCCGTGTCGGAGAAGTAGCTCTGGGTGCGCCTGTAGGAGCCGTAGAACAGCTGGCGATTGCTCCATTCGAAATCGAAGGCGTAGGAGATCGCCTTGCGCACACGCCAGTCTTCGAAGATGTCGCGCCGCGTGTTGAAGAAATAGCCCTGCATGCCGGGCGGCGAGGGCGGACCGGGCGGCGTCGCGCGCTTGATCAGGCCGCGCCGCACCGCCGGCACGTCGTAGGCGACGGCCCAGTTCTTGGCGACGCGCTCGTCGCGCAAATCGAACTCTCCGGCCTTGAAGGCTTCCAGCGCGATGTTGTTGTCGCGGTAATAGTCGTAGCGGATCGTGTCGAAGTTGCGCAGCCCGACGCTGACCGGCAGATCCTTGGCCCAGTAGTCCGGCACGCGGCGATAGGTGATCGAGCGGCCCGGCTCGAAGCTGTCGATCTTGTAAGGGCCGCTGCCGAGCGGCGGTTCCAGGGTCGTGCGCTCGAAGTCGCGCTTTTCCCAATAGGCCTTGGACAGCACCGGCAGGCTGCCGAGGATCACCGGCAATTCGCGGTTGTCGCCCGGCTTGAAGATGAACTTCACCTGATGCGGGCCGAGCTTCTCCGCCTTCTCGACGCTCTGGTAATAGAGGCGGCGGCGCGGATGGCCCTTGGTGCGGATGATGTCGAAGGAGAAGATCACGTCGTCGGCGGTCAGCGCGCTGCCGTCATGGAAGCGCGCTTCGGGCCGCAGGTTGAAGATGATCCAGCTGCGGTCGTCCGGCATCTCGACGCTTTCGGCGATAAGGCCGTATTCGCTGTTGGGCTCGTCGGCCGCCGAGGCCAGCAGCGTGTCGAAGACGACGCCCGCCTGAATGGCGGGAACGCCGCGCAGGATGTAGGGATTGAGATTGTCGAACGTGCCGGGCGCCGAGAGCCGCACGGCGCCGCCTTTCGGCGCGTTCGGATTGACGTAATCGAAATGCTTGAAGCCCGGCGGATATTTCAGATCGCCGTGAATGGCGACGCCATGACTTTTATGAACGGGCGATTGCGCAGCCGCAGGCGCCCCCGCCAGCGTCGCGAAGGCGTGCCCCACGGCGGCGGAGAAGATAGCGGCGCGGATGAGAAGCGATGCGGCGGTCACGCGGGAAGTGTGCCGCCCGGCCGATGAAGCCGCAAGCCGGGAAACGGCGGCGGCACGATCAAGAAAGCGCGCGCGTGGCGCGTCAGGCGTGGCCGCGCAAGGTGGCGAGCGCCTGGGCATGCAGCGGCGCGTCGCCGGCGGCCAGCACGCGGGGGCCGGAGGCGATGGTCAGCGGCTGGCCGTCCCAATCGGTGATGACGCCGCCGGCGCCGGCGACCACGGGAACCAGGGCGCAATAATCGTAGGGCTTGAGCGAGGCTTCGCAGACGAGATCGGTGAAGCCGGAGGCCAGCAGGCCGTAGGCGTAGCAATCCGCGCCGTAGAGCGGGTGCTTCACATGGGTGGTCAGGCGGGCGAAGTCGGCGAGATCGCCGTCGACGAACATCTGCGGCGTGGTGGCGTAGAGCAGCGCGTCGGCCAGCTTCACGCCCGTGCGCGTCTTGATCGGATCGCCGTTGAAGGTGCTGCAGCGGCCTTCGGCGCCGAGCCAGCGTTCCTTGATGATCGGCTGGTCGATGACGCCGACGACGGGCGCGCCGCTCCGGCACAGCGCGATGAGCGTGCCGAAGGTCGCCTTGCCGGTGATGAAGGATTTGGTGCCGTCGATCGGATCGAGCACCCAGACATACTCGGCATCCAGCTTATGCGAGCCGAATTCCTCGCCGAGGATGCCGTGGTCGGGGAAGGCCTTGGAAATCGCGGCGCGCAGCGTCTGCTCGACCTCGCGGTCGGCGATCGTCACCGGGCTGTCGTCGGACTTGTCGTCGACTTCGATGGGCTTGCGGAAGTAGCGGCGGAGAATCTCGCCGCTCTGCTCCGCGAGTTTCTCCGCAAGGCTGATAAAGGGCGCGAGATCGGCGCTCATCGCGGCTCGCGCGCCCGCCTTACGGCAGGGCGACCGGGCTGTCGCTGAGCGAACGCAGATAAGCGATGATGTCGGCGCGCTCGCTGGCCTTGGCGACGCCGGCGAAGGACATCTTGGTGCCCGGCAGATAGGTGCGCGGGCTGGCGATGAAGTGGTTGATGTCCTCGTAGCCCCACGGCTCGGCCGACTTGGCCTGCATCGCCGAGGAATAGGCGAAGCCATCGGCGTGGGCATGCTTGTTGTTCACGATGTTCCAGAGGTTCGGGCCGACCTTGTTGGCGCCGCCCTTCTCGAAGCTGTGGCAGGTGGCGCACTTGGCGGCGGCCTTCTTGCCGGCCTCGACGTTGGCGGCGGCGAGCAGCGGGCCGACCGGCTCAAGTTCCTTGGCGGCGGGAGCGGCGGCCCCGGCCGGCGCGGCGGCGGCTTCGACGCCCTCGACGACATAGACGTTCTGTTCGAGCTTGTGGGGCGCCACGGCGGCATTGCCGACGATGTCGAAGGTCTTGATCGCCAGAAGAGCGACCAGGACGGCGCCGATGATCTTGTTCCACTCGAACGAGGACATTGAGAGAGCTCCGGAGAAAGCGTCTGGGTGACGAAGCGCGGCCGGCCGGGCGCATCCTTGCGGAGCGGCCTGTCCGGGCGGGGCGGAGATTAGTCCCGAAGGCCGCCCGGTTCAACCCTTTGGAGGGGCCGGGAGTAGGTAAGAAAAGGCCGCTGCGCCAAAGGCTTGCCGCCCGGGCGGGGCAACAAGCCCGTTCCGCCGGGCCGAGGGGCGGGTTAAGGTGCCGGCGACCCCTGATACGGCCCCCGATTCCCTGGATTTTCCCCGGTTTCCCATGTCCGCCGCGCCCGTCGCCCGCCCCGCCCCTCAAAAGCCCCTCGTGCTGATCCCGTCGCGCCTGGCCTCGACCCGCCTGCCCGACAAGCCCCTGGCCGATCTGCATGGCCTGCCCATGATCGTCCAGGTCTGGCGCCGGGCGATGGAAGCCGGGCTCGGCCCGGTGGTGGTGGCTTGCGGCGACGCGCCGATCTTCGAGGCGGTCAAGAAGGCCGGCGGCGAGGCGGTGATGACCGACCCCAACCATCCGTCCGGCTCGGACCGCATTTTCGAGGCGCTGAACAAGATCGACCCTAGGTGCGAGTTCGATTCCATCGTCAACCTGCAGGGCGACCTGCCGACCCTGGATGCCGCCCTGCCGCGCGCGGCCTTCGAGCTGCTGGCCGATCCGGCGGTGGATCTCTCCACGCTCGCCTGCGCCATCAAGGATCCGCACGAGCGGACGGACCCCAACGTCGTGAAGGCCGTGGTCAGTTCCAATGCGAAGAATAGCGGAGGCCGCGCGCTCTATTTCACCCGCGCCACCGCGCCGCACGGCGACGGCCCGCTTTATCATCACATCGGCCTTTACGCTTATCGCCGCGACGCGCTGGAGCGTTTCGTCGCGCTGCCGCCGTCTGCGCTGGAAAAGCGCGAGAAGCTCGAGCAGCTGCGCGCCCTGGAAGCGGGGATGCGCATCGAGGTCGCCTTCGTTGACACCGTTCCGCTCGGCGTCGATACTCCGGCCGACCTCGAAAAAGCTCGGAAATTGCTGGCGTAATCATGGCCAAACGCACCGCGAAAACGACGAAAGTCGACCCGAACAAGTCCGTCGCCTTCCAGGGGCTGCCCGGCGCCTATTCCGATCTCGCCTGCCGCGAGGTCTTCCCCAAGCTTGCCACCTTGCCGACGGAAAACTTCGAGGAAACCTTCGCGGCGCTCGAGCGCGGCAAGGTGAAGCTCGCGATGATCCCGATCGAGAATTCGGTCGCGGGGCGCGTCGCCGACATCCATCAGCTCATTCCGCACGCCACCAAGCTGCATATCGTCGGCGAGCATTTCCAGCGCGTCGAACATTGCCTGTTGGCGCCGGAAGGCGCGACGCTCAAGAGCATCAAGATCGTTCGCAGCCATATCCATGCGCTGTCGCAATGCCGCAAGTTCATCCGCAAGATGGGCCTTAAAGCCATCGTGCATGCCGACACGGCGGGCTCGGCGGCGGAATTGGCCGAGCGCAACGATCCGACCGAAGCGGCGATCGCCTCGACCCTGGCGGCGAAGATCTACGGCTTGAAGATCCTCAAGACCAACATCGAGGATGCCGCGCACAACACCACGCGCTTCATCGTGTTGAGCCGCGAGCCGGTCGATCCGGGTCTCAAGAACGGCCCGGTCATGACCTCGCTGCTGTTCCAGGTGCGCAACATTCCCGCCGCCCTCTACAAGGCGATGGGCGGCTTCGCTACCAACGGCGTCAACATGACCAAGCTGGAAAGCTACATTCGCGCCGGCAGTTTCGACGTCAGCATGTTCTATGCCGACATCGAGGGCCATCCGGCCGATCCGGCGGTGAAACTGGCGCTTGACGAGTTGCGCTTCTTCTCCGACGAGCTGCGCATCATGGGCGTCTATCCCGCTCACAGCTTTCGTTACAGGGCGCGCAAGCGCGCCTAGCCGCTACAAAGCGAAACAGCGCCGCTAAGGCTTATTCTTCTGCCCATTCGGTCACGAGACGACGCGCGATCGAGATCGGCCGCGCCATGCGCACTTCGGTGCCGTCGAACAGCGCCGCCTCGCCCCGCGTTTCCGCATCGAGAATGCGCTTCACGTCGGCGCGCGTGAGCCAGCGCGCGTCCATGATCTCGTCTTCCTGCAGGCGGAAATCCTCGTCGCGCGTCTCGGCGCGAAAGCCGAGCATCAGCTGGGCCGGGAAGGGCCAGGGCTGCGAAGATTGATAGGTCACTGTGTCGACGCGCAGGCCGACCTCTTCCAGCACTTCGCGTGCCACGGCCTCTTCCAAGCTCTCGGCCGGCTCGACGAAACCGGCCAGCGTCGAATACATCGGCTGCGGGTTGCCGGCGCGGCGCGCCAGCAGGCAGCGCTCGCCGTTGGTCACCAGCATGATCACGGCCGGATCGGTGCGCGGGAAATGATGCGCGCCGCAATCGGCATTCGTGCAGAGGCGGACATGGCCGCCCTCGCGGCTTTCCGACTTCGCGCCGCATTTGGCGCAATGTCTGTGCGCCGCGTGCCATTGGATCAGCGCGCGCGCCTGGGCCAGCATGGCGCTGTCGGCATGGCTGAGGCTGCCGGCGAGATCGCGCAAATCGCCGGTCTTGGCGTCGGGCAGGCCGAGATCGTCGAGCGGCGTCGGCAGATGCGAGATGTCGACGGCGAAGCGCGTCTCGCCCTGGCGGTTCACGCCGAGCAGGATCATGTCGGCATCGGGCGCCAGCCTGCGGACCGTAGCGACATCGAGCAGCAGCAGGCTCGGCGGCACGTCGCCGCCGCCTTCCGCCGAGTCGCTCGCCGGCTGCAGCACGAAATTGCTGTTGCGCCAGAGCGGCAGCACGCGCGTGTCGGCGGCCTTGAATTGCGCTTCGACCCAGAGCGGGTCTTTGCGCTCGACGCCCACGCGATCCAACTCATCGCCGGCAAAGATGTTAGGGCGCATTATGCAAACACCTGGTTCAGCCATGTGACGAGCATTTTCGCGCCGGCCAGGCGCAGGGCGCGGTCATGCTGCGCCGCTTCGGCGCGCAACGCCGGCACGGAAATCTTCTCGGCGGCGAGTTCGCCGACATGGCCGACGAACCAGCGCTCCAGATCGCGCGCCGTGCCTTCAGGGTGAAATTGCAGCGCCAGCGCGATGTCGCGTTCGCCCCAGGCGAAGGCTTGGTGCGCGCAGGCGTCGGTGCTGGCGAGATGGCGGGCATCTTTCGGCAGATCGAAGGTGTCGCCATGCCAATGCAGGATCGGCGCGCCATCGAGCGCGGCGAGGGACGAAGCGCGCCCCGCGTCGGTCAGAGTGATCGGCTTGAAGCCGATCTCCTTGACCTTGTTAGGGTAAACTTTGGCGCCGAGCGCGCGGGCGATGAGCTGCGCGCCGAGGCAGAGGCCGAGCACCGGCTTGCCGGCTTTCAGGCGGCGCTCGATGGCGGCGATCTCGTCCTTCAGCCAGGGATAATCGGCTTCGTCGTTGGCGCCGATCGGGCCGCCGAGCACGACCAGCAGGTCGGCGGCGTCGGTCTCCTTCGGATCGAGCGCGTCATAGCCCGAATCGACATAGCGGACGCCGAAGCCGCGCAGGATCAGCGGCGGCACGAAACCGCCGAGATCCTCGAAGGCGACATGGCGCAATGCCAAGACGCGGCGCAACGGCGCGTCCTTGGGCGTCGGATCGCCGTCTTGTTTGGGGGCGCGTGCGGGCTTGGCCATGGAACCTGATGATACGGTCGCGATTGAGAGGCGGATGATAGCAGCAGATTAGCCTTAACCGCCCGTAAGTCTCGGCAACATGTGGATAATTTCCGCGAGATTTTCAACGCCCGCACTTGTGACTCTCGCCGCCGCACCTGATATAGTCCGCTAGGGAGGCTGGCGGTGGACGGATTCCTCGCCAACCCGGTCAGGTCCGGAAGGAAGCAGCCGTAACGAGATTCGATCCGGGTCGTCGTCCAGTCTCCCACCCGTTTCGCGCCGTTCCATCTTCTTGATTGTCCGGCGCACCCTTCCGATCCATTCCAGGCTCATGAGCGACGACGTTAACGCCAACGCTGGGTCCGCCTATCGGGTGCTCGCCCGCAAATACCGGCCCGACAGTTTCGCGACGTTGGTCGGCCAGGACGCTTTGGTGCGCACCCTCAGCAACGCCATCCGCTCGGGCCACCTGGCCCATGCCTGGCT
>DASTMO010000025.1:0-19227 GCA_035714115.1 Alphaproteobacteria bacterium | reverse complement strand
TGGTGATTGGCTACGGTTCGCGTGAACTCGACGAGTTCAAGCGTCAGGGGCGCGACTTCGCGGCGGCTTGGCGGCGCGCCGGCCATTCCTGCGTCGAGATCGAGCTGATCGACCTCAACCACTTCGCCGTCGGCCATGCCTTCGCGCAAGAGGAGAGGCCTCTTTTGAAAGCAATTTTCGCCCAGATGAACGTCTAAGATGCAGTGATTGCAGCGTTATTCGGCATCTAACGCTGTCAATGTCCTCGCATTGTCACCGATTCACTGATAAAAATTATCCGATCAATTATCTACCGGCTGGCTCGCTCCGTCTGCTCTTCGCTGCTCCGGATTTCCCCGACTAGCTTAATTGATCGGCCCCGCGCGACGGACGTGCGGATCGTTGGAAATCGCCCACCAGGAGATGACGATGGCGACAGGCACCGTGAAGTGGTTCAACCCGACCAAGGGTTTCGGCTTCATCACCCCGGACGAAGGCTCGAAGGATGTGTTCGTGCACATCACTGCCGTGCAGCGCGCCGGCATTCAGGCGCTGACCGAAGGTCAGAAGGTTTCGTACGAGCTTGCGACCGAGCGCGGCAAGACGGCCGCCGTCAATCTTCAGCTTGCTTGATGCGCCGGCCCTTGGGCCGGTGTTTTTTTTTTTGAGTGGATGACGGCGGCTCGCACGAGCCGCCGTTTTTCTTTGCGGGCGGTTTAGGGCGCGGCTCAGGCCGCGACGCTCGCCGCGTCGGCGGCGAGAACTTCGATGATCTTGGCCTCAAGATCCTTGCGCTGATAAGGCTTCTTCAGCAGGTACAAGCCCTCCGTCAAATAGCCGTCGGTGGTGATGGCGCTCTCGTCGTAGCCCGAAGTGAACAGCACCTTCAGGCCGGGGCGCCGCTCGACCGCTTGCTCGGCGAGTTCGCGCCCGTTCATGCCGCCCGGCATGATGACGTCGGTGAACAGCAGGTCGACAGGACCGGCGGCGTCGATTTTCGCCAGGGCTGCGGGGCCGTTTTCCGCTTCCAGCACATCATAGCCGAGGCTTTCGAGCTGAGCGGTCACGTAGTTGCGCACCATATCGTTGTCTTCGACGACGAAGATCGTCTTGCGCGGGGCTTCGGCGCTCTTCTGTTCGGCGTTCGGCTTGTCCGGGGTGCGGGAGGCGCTGCGGGGGAAGTAGATTCTCACGATGGTACCCTTTCCAACTTCACTCTCGAGCCGCACGAGGCCGCCCGATTGATTGACGAATCCCTGCACCATGGACAGGCCGAGGCCGTTGCCCTTGCCGACGCCCTTGGTGCTGAAGAACGGTTCGAATGCGCGCTTGAGAACGTCCGGCGGCATGCCGACGCCATTGTCCGAAATGGCGACGCAGACATAATCGCCCGGCTTCGCCTCGCCGGCCGTTTCGGCAAGTCCGAGGCAGACGTTGCTGGTCTCGATATGGAGCGTGCCGCCATTCGGCATGGCGTCGCGCGCATTCAGCACTACGTTCAACAAAGCTTGGTCGATCTGGCCGCGATCCAGCGCGGCAGGCCATAAGACGTCGGCGAACGAGGATGTCACGTTGACGCTCTCGCCGATCGAGCGAGCGATCAGCGGCGTCACGTCTTCGATGATGCCGTTGAGATCGACATCGACCGGTTCGAGGGTTTGGCGCTTGGAATAGGCAAGCAGTCGCAGGGTCAATTCGGCGCCATGTTCGGCAGCCTTGCGGCTCATCGTCGCCCAGCGCTGCAGGCGCGGCTGATCGGCGAGCGACTCGTCGAGGATCTCGCAGTTGCCGATAATGACCTGCAGCAGGTTGTTGAAGTCGTGGGCGATGCCGCCCGTCAGCTGGCCGATCGCCTCCATGCGCGTCAGTTGACGCATCTTCTCCTCTGCGGCGCGCTTTTCGCTCACGTCCCGGGTCATGCTGAGCAGGCCGACGCATTGGCCGGCATCATTGAGCAGGCGCGAACTGGTCCATTCGCAGGAGATCGCGCGACCATCTTTGGTGCGGTTGACGCTGACATGCGTCACCACATCCTCGCCGCTGTAGATGCGCTCGATGCGCTGTCCGATCTCGGTGTGCAATTCCGGCGCGACGATGAGGTCGAGACAATCGGCCCCCAGCGCCTCGGCCTTGGAGTAGCCGAAGATCTGCGTCGCGGCGGGATTCCAATCGAGGATGCGGCGGTTGCAGTCGAGCAATAGGCAGCCGGACGGCATGTTGTCGATCATCATTTGCAGGCGGCCGGCCAGGGCCTGGCGGCGCAATTCGGCGACCTTCTGCTCATGGATGTCGAGCACGAGCATCATCGTGCCGCCCTCCTTGTCGGGGCGTTCGCGAATCTCGATCCAGCGCCCTTTGCGCTCGACTTCCATCACGCTCGGCTGATCGCGGCGCCTGAGCAGACGTTTGGCGATCCATTCCTCTTCATGGCCGGCCGCTTCGGGGATCAGATTGTTGGCGATGCATTCGCGCAGGAAATCTTCGAAGCTCGACCAGCGCAGCAGGCTGTCGCGCACGGGCGCGTAAATCTCGCGGAAGCGGCTGTTGCAGACGACCATGCGGTCGTCGGCGTCATAGAGCGCGAACCCTTCGGTCAAGCTTTCGATCGAGCGCAGGAAGCGGTCGCGGCTCTTTTGCGCCTGTTCCTGGATCGTCACTTGCGATGTGATGTCGCTGTAAATGCCGCGATAGCCGAGGAAGACGCCGTTCTCGTCGAATGCCGGTTTGCCGCTGACGATGCGGTGACGCAGGCTGCCATCCTCCTTCGGCCGCATGTAGCGGAAGTCGCGGAAGGTGCGATGGGCGTCCATCTCGGCCTTGAGCGAGCCCCAATGCGGATCCTGATCCGGATCGATGCCGAGATTGCCCCAGCGCGTCTTGCCGATGTAATCGGGCCATTCGGCGTCTGGAGTGCCGTGCAGCGCGCTGTGCCAGGTCAGGCGATGCTCCGCGTCCGTTTCCCAGAAGCGGTCGGAAGCGGCTTGGGCGAAGTCGCGAAAGCGCGTCTCGCTGTCGCGCAGGGCGGACAGCAAGGCTTCGCGCCGGCGGCTGTCGCGAAAAGCGATGAGGCCCAGCAGGACGATCGCCAGAACCGCGACGGCGGCGACGCTGGCGAGCGACAGCCATTGGCGTTGCCATTCGCGCATGGCCGCGGCTTCGTCGATGCCGGCGAGAACGTAGATCGGTTGGCCGGGCACGCGTTGCAGCGAATAGATGCGGCGCGCGCCGTCGATCGGGCTGGCGGCCTGGAAGGGCTTCGAATCGTTTTGCGCTCTCGCCATCCAGGCGGGATCGAGCGCCGCCGCCGTGTCGACATGCAGCGGCCCGTCATTGGCCGAGCGCACCAGCAGGCTGCCGTCTTCGAGGAATAGCGCGATCTCCGAACCAGCGCCGAGCTGGGCGCGTCCGAGAGATTCGCGCAGACGCGAGACATCGGTCCCGGCAACCATCACGCCATCGAATCCGCCATTCGACCTTTCGATGCGGCGGCTGACGTAAAATGCCCAATCGAGAGTGACGCGGCTGATCATCGGCGGGCTGATGTAAAGCCCGAACTGCGGGTTCTGCTGATGAACGGAAAAGTAGGGGCGGTCGTCGAGCGTCAGGGGAGAGGGCGGAAAATTGGCCGCCTCGCCGATCAGCAGGCCTTGCGCATTGACGAAGTACAGATTGCGCACCAGCTCGGAACGCTCCTGCTTGCTGCGCAGATAATCGTGCAGCCGCTGCGGATCGAACTGCCAATAGATGCGGTTGTAGGTCAGGCCTTCGATGGCGCCGAGCACGGTCAGATCGATGGTCTGCATGGTGCGGGCCGTCTGTTCGGCGACGATGCGCGCGATGCTCCGCACCGTCGCGCCGCTTTGCTGACGGGAGGTCTCGCGAGCGTCCCAGGTTTGGATCCCGATCAAGGCGAGACCGCCGGCCATGCTGGCCGCCACAACCAGCACAAGCGGAATGAGCGTGCGGTTGCCGCCGCGCAAGATGCGCTGGAGGAGGCCGTTCATTTGGGATCGTTTCAGGGCGAAAGAGTTCTTCATGGCGCGAATATAGACCAAACCACGCCAACTTATAACTAAAGGCATATAAATAAAGTATTAATTCGGTGCCTCGCTAGGGCAACATTATCCAATTGAATTTGTTTCATAATTTCTATCACGAGGCGCATTGCCACGCGGTGTCGGGGAGCTATAGCCTGGGTCAAAACAAGGGAGGCGCTCATGAACGCGTTGCGTCAGTTCGCTCTAGCCGGCGGCGCGCTTGCCGTCGCATTGGCCGCATCGGCGGCGGCGGCTCAGTCGCCTGAGGAATTCTACAAAGGCCGCCAGCTCACTTTCATCGTCGGCTCGAGCCCCGGCGGCGGCTATGACGCGCAGGCGCGGCTGCTGGCGCGCCATATGGCCAAGCAGCTGCCAGCGGGCGCGAGCTTCGTCGTGCAGAACCTGCCGGCGGCGGGCAGCTTGCAGGCGACGAACAACCTCTACAACATCTCGCCGAAAGACGGCTCGACCTTCGGCATGGTCCAGCGCGGCATGCTGACGGCGACGCTGACCAACCCGAGCGGCGTGCGCTTCGACATCGCCAAGCTGAATTGGATCGGCAACATGGCATCCGAGACGGCGGTGGTCGTCGCCTGGGCCGATTCGCCGATCAAGACGACGGAGGATCTCTTCACCAAGGAGATGATCGTCGGCGGCACCGGCCCGACCATCGATACGGAAACCACGCCGCGTCTGTTGAATGCGCTGATCGGCACGAAGTTCAAAGTCATCTCGGGCTATCCCGGCACCACGGAAGTCACGTTGGCGATGGAGCGCGGCGAGGTGCACGGCCTCGGCGACTGGTCCTGGTCGAACGTGAAGAGCCGGCGCGGCGACTATCTGCGCGATAAGAAGATTCGCGTGCTAATGCAGAGCGCGTTGGAGAAGGAGCCGGACCTGCCCGACGTGCCGCTGGCGCTCGACTATGTGAAGAACGCCGAGGACCGCCAGATCATGGAGCTGATCATGGCGCAGAAGACGGTGGCGCGGCCCGTCGTCGCCCCGCCGGATGTGCCGAAGGAGCGCGTCGAGTTCTTGCGCGCGGCTTTCATGGCCACGGGCAAGGATCCAGAGTTCATGCAGGATGCCGAAAAGAGCAAGCTGGATATTGCTTTGAGCTCGGGGGCCGATGTGGACAAGGTGGTGGCGCGCATCGTCAAGACGCCGCCGGCGCTGGCCGACAGGCTCTCCGCCGCCATCGCACCGCCAAATCGATAATGGCTAATTGTTGAGCAGTGGTTTTGCCAGATAAAAAACTTTGCTCACTTATTCCGCGAGCAATGATTGTTTTCGGCGGGAAAGGGATTACAAACGGGGCCGTCTAGGGAAGGAAAACGCTCGATCGCCTTTAAATAGGAGCGTTTCATGTCTCGTCTAATGAGACTTGCCGGCATGGCCGGCGCCGTCGCGAGTGCCTACGCCGTTTTCGCGACTCCGACTCATGCGCAGTCGGTCGAGGATTTCTACAAGGGCAAGCAGATGACCGTGATCGTCGGCTCTGCTCCCGGCGGCGGCTATGACGCCACGGCCCGCCTGTTCGCGCGCTTCATGGGCAACTTCATTCCCGGCAAGCCGAACATGATCGTGCAGAACATGCCCGGCGCCGGCAGCCTGACCGCGACCAACAATCTCTACAATCTCGCACCAAAAGACGGCACGACCATCGGCGTCGTGCAGCGCGGCATGCTGACGGCGAAGCTGACCAATCCGAACGGCGTCCGCTTCGATGTCGAGAAGATGAATTGGATCGGCAACCTGGCGCCGGAAGTGGCGACCATCGTGTCGTGGAAGACCAATAAGGTGAAGACCACCGACGACCTGTTCAAAGAGCAGCTCATCGTCGGCGGCCCTGGCCCGACGCTCGATCCGGAAACCACGCCGCGCCTCTTGAACGCCCTGATCGGCACCAAGTTCAAGATCGTCTCGGGCTACACCGGCAACACCGAAATCCTGCTCGCCATGGAGCGTGGTGAAGTCGGCGGCACCGCCGACCTCGCCTGGAGCAACGTGAAGCGCCGCACCGATCTGCGTCCGAACCTGAATGTCCTCATGCAGGTCGGGTTGGAGAAGGCGCCGGATCTCGACGTGCCGCTCGCGCTCGACTTCGCGAAGACCGAGGAAGACCGCGAGATCATGGAGCTGTTCTTCATCCAGAAGACCGTCGCCCGTCCGCTGGTCGCGCCGCCGAACGTGCCGGCCGATCGCGTCGCCGCCATGCGCAAGGCCTTCCTCGACATGACCAAGGACAAGGAGTTCTTGGGCGAGGCGGAGAAGCTGGCGCTCGACGTCGAGCCGGCCACCGGCGAGGACATCCAGAAGATCATCGCCAAGATCGCCGCGACGCCGCAGGACATCGCCGACAAGCTGACCAAGGCGATCACTGCGCCGAAGTGATCCGCAAGCCGCTAAAGGCTTGAGGTTAAAGACCCCGCTCCGAGTCTTCGGAGCGGGGTTTCCTTTTGCTCGCGCGCCAGTTTAAATAGACCATCAAGCGGCAACGAACCGCAGCAAACAGGGAGCCATTGATGCCGAATTCTCAACAAGTCGGGAGTCTGACCGCTGCGATCGCGGCCGGGCTTTGCCTCGTCGTCAGCGATGCCTTTGCGCAGTCGAGCGTCGAGAACTTCTACAAAGGCAAGACCATCGATCTGCTGGTCGGCGGCGACGCCGGCGGCGGCTACGACGTCTACGGCCGCACCGTGGCCAAGACCATCGCCAAATATATCCCCGGCAATCCGACGGTCGTCGTGAAGAACATGCCGGGCGCCGGCAGCAACAAGGCCGCCGAGTTCATTTACAACGTCGCGCCGAAAGACGGCTCGGTGTTCGGCATCGTCTTTCCCGGCGCGATCATGACGCCGCTTCTCGACCCCGGTCGCCTGAAGTTCGATCCGCCGAAGTTCAATTACCTCGGCACCGCGAATAAGGAGATCCGCGTCTGCGCCATGCGGAGCAACGCCGCGGTCAAGACTATGGAAGACGCCATGAAGGGCGAATCGGTCATCGCCGCGACAGCGGACGGCGGCTCGACGCAGGATTATCCGGCGGTGATGAACGAAGTGCTCGGCACCAAATTCAAGATCATCCGCGGCTACAAAGGCACCAAGGAGATCACGCTGGCCGTCGAACGCGGCGAGGCGGACGGGCTGTGCGGCTGGGCCTGGACCAGCCTGAAGACGCAGAAGCCCGATTGGCTCGAAAACAAGGGCGTGAACATCTTCGTGCAGTTCGGCATGGAGAACGACCCCGAGCTCGACAAGATGGGCGTGCCATCGGTTTGGAAGTTCGTGAAGAACGATTCCGACAAGCAGTTGCTCGAGCTGATGGTCGGCCAGCAGGTGTTCGGCCGTCCCTTTGTCGCGCCGCCGGGCGTGCCGGAGGCGACCATGAAGGCGCTGCGCGACGCCTTCGCTTCCACCATGAAGGACAAGACCTATTTGGCCGATGCCGAAAAGGCGAAGCTGGAAGTCGATTATGATTCCGGCGAGAACGTGCAAAAGCTCGTCGCGCGCATTTACGAAACGCCGCAGCCGGTCGTCGATCGCCTGATCAAGGCGATGAAGCAGCCGTAAGGCGGTCGCGCCGCCTGGGCCGTCAGTCTTGGCGGGACGGGCGGCGGCGCTGATCTTTGACCTGGGAGCGGTTGGCCTTGTCGGCCAGCCGCTTCTTTTTTTGCGTGCGGCTGACCTTGGTCGCGACGCGCGGGCGGGGCGGCAGGCGCGCCTCGCTGACCAGGGCGATCAGGCGCTCGAGCGCATCCTCGCGATTGCGCTCCTGACTGCGAAAGCGCTGGGCCTGGATCACCAACACGCCGTCGTTGGTCAGGCGGCGTCCGGCGAGCGCGACGAGGCGCTCGCGCCAGCCGTCGGGCAGGGCCGAAGCTGCCAGATTCCAGCGCAGCAGCACCGCCGTCTCGACTTTGTTGACGTTCTGGCCGCCGGGGCCGCTGGCACGCGCGAACTGCCAATCGAGATCGCGTTCGTCGATCGAGAAGCCTGGCGCCAGGCGAATCATGGCCATCTGACGGATCGTCCTTTGTTCTGTCGCGGGCATCCTAGCGGGAAGCCGGGCGCGAGGCGAGCCGGGCTTCGTCAGGTCGCCGCTTCGTGCTAGCTTTCGGGAGTTCATTGAGGATGAGTGGATGCAACGCCGCTATATTTGGATCATCGTTTCCTGCCTGGTGGTTTTCGCGATTTACCGGGTGCATTTGAAGCTGACGGCGACGCCGCCGGGTCCGGAAGTGGCGAACGGGGAAATCGTCGCGCCTTATGAGCCGACACCGGATGTCATCGTGCAAAGCATGCTGCGCCTCGGCAATGTCGGGCCGCAGGATGTCGTCATCGATCTCGGTTCGGGCGATGGCCGCATCCCCGTCACGGCAGCGCGGGACTTCGGCGCGCGCGGCATCGGCATCGAACTCGATCCCCAACTGCTGCAACTCAGCCGCGATAACGCCAAGGCGGCCGGCGTGGCCGATCGCGTTAACTTTCGCGCCGAAGATCTGTTCAAGGCGGACTTGAGCGAAGGGACCGTCATCACGCTCTTCCTGTTCCGCTGGATGAATCTCAAGCTGCGCTCTGATCTGCTCGACTTGGCCCCCGGCACCCGCATCGTGGCCCATTATCACGATGTCGGCGATTGGCACCCGGACCGCGAAGTGCGTGTCGAATCGGATACGCGCTATCGCAAGAGCTGGGTGCGGCTCTATGTCGTGCCGGCCAAGGTCGCGGGCGGCTGGCGCTGGGAGGAGGAGAGGGGCGGCATGCGCCTGGAGCGCCGCCTGGCGGTGACTCAGAATTTCCAGCAGATCGATGGATCGCTGCGCACGGAAACGGGCCGTAGCTTGACTCTGCACGATCCCAAGCTGCGCGGCGCTGAGTTTTCCTTCTGGCTGCCGCAGCGCGACGGCGCGCATATGTTGCGCTGGCATTACCGCGGCCGTGTCGAGGGTGATCGTATCGCCGGTACAGCCGAAGCCAGGGATGCCCGGGGTGTCCATCATCTGGTCTGGACGGCGACGAGGGATTAAGCGAGCGCGCAAACCGTGCTAGCTTGCCGGCGGAGGTGGCAATGCGTCGTTGGTATTATGTCGTCGTGGCTTGCGGCCTCGTGGGGTTCGCGGCATTCCGGATCAATCTTGCTCTCACGGCCGCGCCGCCAGGTCCGGCGGTGGCGGGCGGCGAAATCGTTGTGCCCTACGAGCCGACGCCGGATGTCGTCGTGCGCACCATGCTGCGCCTCGGCGAGGTCGGGCCGCAGGATCGCATGATCGATCTTGGCTCAGGCGACGGCCGCATCGTCATCACCGCGGTCAAAGATTATGGCGCGCGCCAAGGCGTCGGCATCGAGCTCGATCCGGAGTTGGTCAAGCTGAGCCGCGTGAATGCCGAAAAGGCGGGCGTGGCCGATCGCGCATCGTTCCGCGAAGAGGACATCTTCAAGACCGATCTGACGCAGGCCGATGTCATCACCATGTTTCTCTATCGCCGGATCAATCTGCAGCTGCGTCCGGCGTTGTTGAACCTGCCGGCGGGCACTCGCATCGTCTCGCATTATCATGACATGGGCGAATGGCGCCCCGACCGCGCTGAGCAGGTCAAATCCGACGCGCATTATCAGGAAAGCTGGGTGCGCATGTGGTTTGTGCCGGCCAAGGTCGCCGGCGCTTGGCGCTGGCGCGAAATGCGCTCCGGCGCCGAGCAGGAGCATCGCCTGGCCTTGACGCAAAGCTTTCAGGAAATCGAGGGGACGCTGGAGACCGAGTCGCTGCGCTCCATCGGCATCCGCGATGCCAAGCTGAAAGGGGCGGAGATCGCCTTCTGGGCGCCGATCCGCGAGGGGTCGCATACGCTGCGGTGGGACTATCGCGGTCGCGTTGAAGGCAATCGCATCGTCGGCAGCGCCGAGACGCAAGACGCCACCGGTACGCGGCGGGTCGAATGGGTCGCGACGCGCGATTGATGGCTTAAGGCGCGGCGTCCGCGTCGAGCAGCTGATGCACGAGGGTGAGCAGCTGTTGGCGGCCGAACGGCTTGGGCAGGGCCAAGTCGGCGCCCAGGCGTTTTGCGATCTTGAGGAAGTCCATGTTCTCGGTGCGCACGCCGCCCGAGATGGCGATGATCTTGATGTCGGCGCGCTGCTGGCGCACTTCGCGGATCGTCTCGATGCCTTCTTTTTCGGGCATCAGGATGTCGGTGATCATCAAGTCGGGCTTGTAGTCGGCGAGCATTTCCAGCGCCTCGCGGCCGTTGCTGGCTTCGCGGACTTCGTAGCCCTCAAGCTCCAGGCTGGAACGGATCTGCATCCGCACCATCTCCTCGTCATCGACCAGCAGAATCTGTGCTGTCAAATCGAGTGCTCCCAAATTGCCTTTTGAACTATATAGCATAGAATACGAACAAAATTTATTAAGAATTCGCAAAGGCTTCTGCAACCTTTAGTGGTGGAAGAAAATTCCCACAACTTTTAGATGCGAAGCACAAACAGGAGAGCTGCCATGACCACGCCCGATCCTAAAAACGAAACGCCATCCTCCGTTGCCGACGACGAGGAAAAGAAGCGCAAGGAAGCTGAAGAGCGCCGTCGCAAATTCGAAGAGCGTCTCAAGGAAGAGCAGTTTCACCGCGACGACATGTGAACGCTTCCGTTTCGCTGCGCCGCAATGAAAAACGCCCGGACAGGTTCCCGTCCGGGCGTTTTGTTTGAGCGAGCGGGGCTAGAGCACAGTCAACATGCTGGCGACGAGCGGGTGGCGCACGATGTCGCGGTCCTGCAGGCGCACGACTGAGACATCCGGCAGCTTATCGAGCCGATTGGCGATGTCGGCGAGGCCCGACATGCCCGGCAGCAGGTCGGTCTGGTCGGGATCGCCGGTCAGCACCATCGTCGAATGCCAACCGAGGCGGGTCAGCAGCATCTTGATCTGCGTGTAGGTGCAGTTCTGCGCTTCGTCGATGACGACGAAGGCGTTGTTCAGCGTGCGCCCGCGCATGTAGCCGACCGGCGCGATCTCGATCGAGCCGTCGGCCAGCATGGACTTCAGGCGCTTGCGCCCGAGCCGGTCGCTGAGCGCGTCATAGAGCGGGCGCAGGTAGGGCGCCAGCTTCTCTTCCAGATCGCCGGGCAGGTAGCCGAGGCTTTCGCCCGCTTCGACGGCTGGGCGAGATAGCAGGATGCGTTCGATCTTGCCGGCTTCGAGCGCCTCCACCGCCTTGGCGATGGCGAGATAGGTCTTGCCGGTGCCGGCGGGGCCGAGCGCGAGCACGAGGTTCTTCTTGTCGATCGCGTCCATCAGCTGGCGCTGGTTGTCGCTCTGTGGGCGCACCTTGCGGACATAGCTTTTGTCGCGGTCGTCATCGTCGCGGAACGGTCCCCCCTTAGGAAACAGCGCGTGAACCTCGGCGTCGAACGCGGGGGCGCGGCTGGAAACCTTCTGGGGTGCTTGGCGCTGGGACCGTTTAGCCATCGACATCTCCTTAAAGGGAAACGAAAGACACAAACGAAAAACGCTTCCGAAGCGGAAGCGTTTGGGCAGGCGTGGCGATTTTAGAGGAGGCGTTTGCCGTGAGGCGAGGGGCGCGGCAGCGCAGGGCTGATGCCGAGCCAGAGGCCGGAAACGGTGCGGCGAAGCCGTATCGCAAGACTTGCTTGCGCTGATCGCCGAGGAGAGGGGCAACAATATGTAGTGCACGCGCTCCAACCCGTTACTGACTCACCGACGTATTTCTACATCGACTATGTGAACGCTACATGACGGGGCAAAAGATATCCACAGTTTTTCGCAAGGCTGGCTTGCCGGCGAAAATGACCGATTTGTCATGGGGCTGTCACCGGTCTGTCCCGTCTCTGTCGTGAGCCTGTCCCTAGTATCCCGCCGTTTTCACCGTCCGGGGAACCTGGGATGCCCGTCTCCAACGCTGCCGGCAACGGCGTCGAAATCGTCAAATTGGTTAAGAGTTTCGGGGCCATGCGGGCGATCGACGGGGTCGATCTGTCGATCCAGCCCGGCGAGTTTGTCGCCCTCTTAGGCCCGTCGGGCTGCGGCAAGACCACGCTGCTGCGCGCCATCGCCGGGCTGCTGGCGCCGGACGGCGGACGCATCCGGCTCGGCGACCGCCTCGTCGCCGCCCCGGAGGCGAAACTGTTCGTGCCGGCCGAGCGGCGCAATCTCGGCATGGTGTTCCAGGATTACGCGCTCTGGCCCCATATGCGGGTGCGCGACAATGTCGGTTTCCCGCTGGCGGCGCGCCGCGTGCCCGCCGCTCAGCGCGCGCAATTGATCGAGACGGCGCTGCGCCGCGTCTCACTCTGGCATCTCGCCGACCGCTTTCCCGGCGAACTGTCCGGCGGCCAGCAGCAGCGCGTTGCCTTGGCGCGCGCCATCGTCGATGCGCCGCGGGTTCTCCTGTTCGACGAGCCGCTGTCCAATCTCGACGCCAGCCTGCGCGACAGTTTGGGCCGCGAGATCGCCATGCTGGTGCGCGATCTCGGCGCCACGGCGATCTATGTCACGCATGATCAGTCGGAAGCGCTCAGCCTCGCCGACCGCATCGCGGTGATGCGCGCTGGCCGCATCATCCAATGCGATACGCCCGAAGCGCTTTATAAAAATCCGGCGGATGCCTGGGTCGCCGGCTTCCTGCGCTCGGGCAGTCTTATTCGCGGCCATGCCGAGGGCGGTGCTTTCCACCCCGAAGGGCAGGGCGATGCGCTGCAGTTGCCCCATCTGGCGGGCGACCATTCCGGCCCCTCGACCCTGCTGCTGCCGACCGGCGCGGTGCGGGCGGGGGCCCATGGCGACATCCAATTCTCCGTGGCGTCGGCCTTCTTCAAAGGCGACCGCTACGAGATCGCGGCCCGTTGGGGCGCCGACGATCATGGTCCTGTCGTCCAATTCTGGCATGACCGCCCCTTGAAGCCGGGGGACGTGGTGTCGGTCAGCCTTGATCGCGACCGCCTGCGCCTGTTTCACGGCGACGAACCGCACGACGCCGCTCACTGATCCCGCCTTTCGTTTTCCCCACGACATAGGAGACATTCGATGAACCGCACGACGCTCGGCCTCGCGCTGGCCGCTTCCCTGCTCGCGGCGACTGCCGCCAACGCGCAGCAGCTGACGGTCTACACCGCCAACCCGGCGAACCTGATCGACAACCTGGCCAAGGGCTTCGAGAAGAAGACCGGCACGAAGGTCAACGTCTTTCAGGCGACCACCGGTCAGCTGATGGCCCGTCTTGAAGCCGAGAAGGCCAATCCGCAGGCCGATGTCCTGATCTCGGCATCGTGGGATACCGCGATCGATCTGAAGGCCAAAGGCGATCTGCTCGCTTACGAATCGCCGAACGCCAAGACCGTGCCCGCGGCGCTGAAGGATCAGTATTACGTCGCGCAGGGCGCCGCCGCGCTCGCCATCATCTGGAACCCCAAATCGGGCAAAGCCAAGCCGTCCGATTGGTCCGATCTCGCCAAGCCGGACTACAAAGATCTGCTGACGATGCCCGATCCGGCCTCATCCGGCGCGGCTTACGGGCTGGTCAGCGGCCTGACTTCGCTGCCGAGCTTCGGCTGGCAGTATTTCGAGACCCTGAAGGCCAACGGCACCATCGTTCCGGGCGCCAACGCCCAGGCTCTCAATCCGGTCATGCAGGGCGCCAAGGCCGCGGTCATCGGCGGCGTGGACTACAGCTCGCTCGACGCCAAAGCGAACGGCGAACAGATCGAGGTCATCTATCCGGCATCGGGCACAGTGCTCGAATCGCGCCCGGCGATGATCCTCAGGACCGCCAAGAATGTCGAAGCGGCCAAGCAGTTCATCGATTATATGCTGTCGGACGAGGGCCAGAAGTTCGTCGCCGACGTCTACCTGCTGCCGGCGCGTACCGACGTCGCCGCCAAGCGCCCGGGCTGGAGCGACATCAAGTTGCTGAAGCTGGAAGAGGGCGGCGCCGCCAAGCGCGCCGAGACCCTCGCCAAGTTCAAGACGACGATGGGATTGAAGTAATCGTCATTCGACACGCGTAAGTCATGATCATGGGACGGCAAGGCGGCGGCGTCATTCTCGGGCTCTCTCTCGCGGGGCTCGCGATCGTCGTCGGCTTGCCGGTCCTCTTCGTAGCGCTTCAGGCGATCTTTCCGCACCTGAGCGAAAGCTCATTTCGCGAACCATTCGCCAATTTCGGCCATGTCCTGACCGACGAGCGTTTGCCCGAGCTTTTCATGAACACGCTCATGCTCGGTCTGCTCGTTTCCTGCGGCTGCTTCCTCTTCGCGCTGCCGCTCGCCGTGGTGCGCGGCATGACCAATTTGCCGTGGGGCGGCCTGTGGGATCTGCTGTTCCTCATTCCCTTCATGGTGCCGCCTTATATCGGCGCCTTCGCCTGGGTGCTGACGCTGCAGCCGAACGGCTACAGCACGCAGCTCTTCGGCTTCAATCTTGGCGGCTTCCTGTTCTCGCTGGCGGGCATCGTCACCGTCATGACGCTGCACTTGTTCCCCGTCGTTTACTTCGCATTGTCGCGCACGCTTGGCGTAATCGGCCGGCGCTTCGCCGATGTCGGCCGCGTCGCCGGGGCAAGCCCGCTTTACGCCTTTTGGCGCATCACGCTGCCGCTCTCGCTGCCGGGACTTGCCGCCAGCCTGCTGCTGGTCTTCGCCTTGACTATCGAGGAATACGGCACACCTTCGGCCTTAGGACGGCGCAGCCAATTCCTCGTGCTGGTCACCAGCATCGAAGAAAAGTTCGCCGAATGGCCGATTGATCTGCCGGGTGCGGCGATCCTCTCGTTCGGCCTCGTCATCCTCGCGCTCGCCGCTTTCCTGCTGCAGCATTGGCTCGTCACGCGCCGCTCCTATATCGCGGTCTCGGGCAAGCATGGCCAGACGGCGCTGATCGATCTCGGCCGTTGGCGTTGGCCGGCTGTCGCCTTCTTCGCCTTCGCCGCCTTTCTCGCAGTGATCGTGCCGGTCGGCGCGGTGATCCTGACCGCCTTCAGCCAGACGCTGTCCGGCGGCTTGACCTGGAGCAACATGGGTTTGCGCCATTTCCAGGCGGTGTTCGCCAATCGCAGCGGCGCGCTCGACGCGCTCTGGAACAGTCTGTGGCTCGCCGGCGCGGCGGCCATCGGAGCGGGCCTGCTCGGCAGCCTCGCGGCCTATGTGACTGTGCGCTCGCAGATCCGCGGACGTGGTCTGGTCGACGCCTTGTCGATCCTGCCCAACGCCTTGCCCGGCATGGTGATCGCCGTTGGCCTCATCCTCGCCTGGAACCGCACCTGGTGGCCGTTCCCGGTCTACAACACGGCCGCGGTGCTGCTGCTCGCCTATATCTGCCTGCTGCTGCCCTATCCGGTGCGTTATGTCGGCGCAGGTCTGCGCCAGGTCGGCGCGTCGCTCGACGCCGCCGCGCGCGTCAGCGGCGCGGGGACGGCGCGGACTTTGTGGAAGATTCTACTGCCGTTGATTGCGCCGAACTTGATGGTGGCGATGCTGCTGGTGTTCGCCATCGCTTCGCGCGAGCTGGTCGCCTCGATCATGCTCGCGCCGTCCGGCATGCGCACGGTCGCGACCTTCGTCTTCAACCAGTTCGCGCAGGGCTCGCCCGGTCTCGGCATGGCGCTGAGCGTGCTCGCCATCTTCTCCTCGACGGCGATTTTGGTGGCGCTCAGCGCGCTTTATCGCAAGAAGATCGAGACTTAAAGCTCGCAGCTCGGATCTAGCAGTACGCGCGCGGGAGCGAACGCCTGCGCCCACTGTGCCGGCGCCGGATCGCCGAAGGCCGGCATCACCTGTTTCGCGCCGATGGCGCGGATCAAAGCCGCATTGTCGCTCAGGCGCGGATGGATGTTCCAACGCATGAAGCTCGCCAAGCCCTGTTCGAGCAGATCGCCCGCTGGCGTGCCGGCCGGCGTGTAGCCGGTGAAGAGGATGCGGATGTCCGCGCCGGATTTCTTTGCGGCGATCAAGCGCTGGGCCAACTGGCTCTTCACCGTTGCCGGAGAGACGATGATGGCTTTGGCCGCTTCCGGTGAGGGCGCGGATTCGGTCAGCAGGCGGGCGAAATCGCTCCGCGCTTCAGAGCGGATCAGGTCCGGCTTGGCGAGCAGCATGCCGACGACTTTGCGGTTTTCCTCGTCGATATAAGCCGGGACGCCTCGGCGCAGCAGATGCAGCGCCAATTCGGGGCCGCGCCCTTGCGCCGGCACCGGCAGCAGCAGGCGGCCCGGCGCTTCGAGGAGCCGGTCGAGCTCGGCGGCGCGCGCGGCGTAAGGGTCGTCATAAGCGCCATAAGAGGCGTCGATCACTGCAGTGGCAGCCGGCGGCGGCGCATCGGCGGCATAGAGCGGCGATTCGTCGCAATTGTCGCCCATATAGATGAAGCCGGCACCGACGGCAAAATGCAGCCAGACGCCGCCCGGCGCATGGCCGGATCGCCCCGTGGTCACCGGGATTCCGAGGATCTCGTTGCGGCCCTGCAACGGCAGAATTCGCGCAGTCTGCTTGAGATTCTGCGCCACGAATGCCGTGGCATGGATCGGCGGATCGCCGATCTCGGGCAGGAAACGCAGCGCGCCGAGATGGTCGGCATGCTGATGGGAGAGGAGCAGGGCGTCGATGCGGCCGATGGCGGAGATGTCGGGCAAGAGGCCGGGCTGTGGCCCCTCGCCGAAATCCAGCAACAGCCGTTTGTCGTTCGCCTCGAGGAGAAAGCAGGCCGGGCCTTTGCCGCCGAGGCCGGAGATCGCGGTCAGCCGCGCGGGCGCGGAGCCGCTCATGGGGTCAGGCGAGGGCGGCGCGCAGATCGGCGAGGCTGATCGGCTTGGTCAGCGTTTGGACGCTGGGCAGATCGCCGGCCGACACCAGCCGCTTGGCGGCATCGGCATAATGCGGATTGTAGCCGGTGACGATCAGGATCTTGGCCTGGCACTTTTCCTGCGCCAGCCACTGGACCAGTTCGATGCCGTCAACTTCCGGCATCACGACGTCCATGACGATCACGGTCGGGGCGAACTTTTCATAGATCTCCGCGAACTCGTCGGCGCGAACCGTCACGCGGACGTCATAGCCGAGGCGTTCGGCCACGTCCTTCACGAACTCGCCGAACGCGGGCTCGTCATCGATCACCAAAAGTCGCTTATCCGCCATTTCCGCTGTCCCCCTCCAGTACTTGGCGAATCTTACGCGCCAAATCCATTTTACGGTAGGGCTTGGAGATCAGATGACTCTCCGCGCCATTTCCGTGAATTTTTGCATTTTCGGTATAACCCGAAGTGTATAGCACCTTCAACCCTGGGTAGCGTTCTCGCGCAACTTGAGCAAGGTCTGCGCCGTTCATCCCGCCGGGCAGAATGATGTCGGTGAACAGCAAATCGATGTTTTTCTCGCTCGCCAGAACGTTGAGTGCGCTGCCGGCATCTTCGGCAACTAACGTATGATAGCCGAGGCTGTTCAGCATCGATATCGCGAGCAGCCGCACGTCTGGATCGTCCTCGACCACCAGCACCAATTCGCCAGTCTGCGCATCGCTATCACTCTGAATGGCTTTCGGCGCGATCACACGCGCCGGCGCGTCGATACGCGGCAAATACAGGCGGAAGGTCGTGCCGGCGCCGGGCTGGCTGTCGACGGCGATATGGCCGTGCGATTGCTGCACGAAGCCGTAGACCATGGCGAGACCGAGTCCGCTGCCTTGGCCCTTTTCCTTGGTGGTGAAGAAGGGGTCGAACACCCGCTGCTTTACATCCTCGGTCATGCCGCTGCCGTTGTCGCTGACCGACAGCATGACATATTGGCCTGGCTTCACGCCCTGCAGCGAGGCGGTGTAGGCGTGATCGAGCCGCGTGTTGGACGTGGCGATGGAAATCTTGCCGCCGCCCGGCATGGCATCGCGGGCGTTGAGCACCAGGTTGAGCAGGGCGCTTTCAAACCCATTCTGGTCGATCGCGCAAAGCCATAGATCGTCGGCGAGGCTGGATTCGAGCGCGATGGCCGCCGGCAATGATCGGCCCAGCAAATCGTTCATGTCGACGACGAGGCGATTGAGATTGCTCGCTTGAGGCTCCAACGGCTGCTTGCGCGCGAAGGCCAGCAGACGTTGAGTCAAAGCCCCGCCGCGATCGGCGGCGGCCATCACGGTCTCGATGCGCTTCTGCAGCTTGCTGTCGCCGGCAACGTCCTCGGCCAGAAGTTCGAGATTGCCGCGGATGATCGCCAGCAGGTTGTTGAAGTCATGGGCGATGCCGCCGGTGAGCTGACCGATCGCCATCATCTTGTCGGAATGGCGCAGCGATTCGGCGGCAGATTTCTGCAGGGTGACGTCGGCGATGAAGCCGACCACGCGCTTGGCTTTGCCGGCGCGTCCGGCGAGATAGACGCCGCTGTCGGAGACATGGACATACTGGCCGTTCTTATGGCGCAGGCGATATTCCAAATGGAAGGAAACGCCGATCTCTTCCTCGCGTTTCGATTCGGCCTCGACCAAAGCAAGGTCTTCCGGATGAACGTGCTTCAAGAAGCGTTCGAGCCCGCCGAGCTCATCTGGCGAATAGCCGAGCAATGCGGCGGTCTCGCCCGACCAGCGGATGTTGTTGTCGCCGAGATCCCATTCGTAAAGAATCTGCCGGCTGGCGAGAATGGCCGCCTCGAAGCTCGCCTTGGTCTCTTGCAGCTCTGTGGCGGACAGGCGCAGCGCTTCCTCGGTCTGCACACGCTCGGTTATGTCGGAGAACGTGGTGACGAAGCCGCCGCCGGGCATGGGCCGGCGGTTGGAGGCGATGATGGTGCCGTCGGGCCGCCGGTGCAGGCGCCGGCGGGCGTAGCGGCCCTTGGCTTCGATCTCGCGCTCCACGACATAGGCGGGGATGTCGCTTTCCGCGATGCCGAGCGTGTGGCGCGCGAAGTTGGCGGCGTTATGAGCATAGCTGCTGCCCATATGCACGCTGTCCGGCGGCAGGCCGAGGAAGGTCAGGAACTTTTTGTTGTAGCTGACCAGTTTGAGGTCGCCGTCATAGACGCAAAGGCCTTCGGCCATGTTGTCGAGCGTGGCTTGCAGCAAGCCGGATTTGGTCGCCAGCTCGGAATAGATGCGTTTGCGGTTCGTGGTGTCGTTGACGATCAAGGTGTAGATGGGCGAGAGGCCTGACACATCGAAGCGCTGCATATGCAACTCGGCGTCGTACTGGCTGCCGTCTTTGCGTTGAAAGCCGGTCTCCAATGC
>DASTMO010000024.1:0-17210 GCA_035714115.1 Alphaproteobacteria bacterium | reverse complement strand
GCGGCAGGACTTTCCTGCCGCGGCCCGATTGTTTCTAAATCCGCCCTTCCTATGCCGTTTTTACGCATCGCCGCGCCCGGATTTAGCCGGATTCGCCCTTGCTTCTAGGACCGCCGCACCCCATCATCCCGGCCAGTCCTAGGGGTGCTCCATTTGGGGGCTGAGACCGCCGCGGCGGAAACCCTTGAACCTGATCCGGATCGTGCCGGCGTAGGAAACGGACAGCGTTGCGGAACCCGACCCTTTTCCCGCCGCGCCCGTCCCCTCCCGCATATCCGCCACATAATCGCGCGCAAAAACCGCGCGCCGGCCCATATCCAGGAGGCTTGCCCATGCCCGACGGTTCCGCTTCGAAAGATTTCTCCGTCACCACCGGCGCATTGCCGGCGTCGAAAAAGATCCACGTCCAGAGCCCGCGGTTCGAAGACGTGAAAGTGGCGATGCGCGAGATCGCGCTCGACAGCAAGACCGAAGCGCCCGTGCAGGTCTATGATACCTCCGGCCCCTACAGCGACACGAACGTCCGCATCGACATCCGCAAGGGTCTCGAGCCGCTGCGCAGCAAATGGATCCGCGCGCGCGGCGACGTCGAGGAATATGTCGGCCGCACCGTGCAGCCGCTCGACAACGGCATCAAGGGCGCGCGCCAGCAGGCCTTCATGGAATTCCCGCTGAACGGCCGCCTGCCGCTGCGCGCCAAGGCCGGCAAGAACGTCAGCCAGATGCATTACGCCCGCCAGGGCATCGTCACCGCCGAGATGGAATATGTCGCGGTGCGCGAGAACGAAGGCCGCATCGCGGCCGCCAAGGCGATGAGCGGCGGCGAGAGCTTCGGCGCGAACATCCCCGATCTCATCACCGGCGAATTCGTGCGCGACGAGATCGCCCAGGGCCGCGCCATCCTGCCGAACAACATCAACCATCCGGAAACCGAGCCGATGATCATCGGCCGCAACTTCCTGGTGAAGATCAACGCCAACATCGGCAACTCGGCCGTGGCCTCCTCGGCCGCCGAGGAAGTCGACAAAATGGTGTGGTCGATCCGCTGGGGCGCCGACACGGTGATGGACCTGTCGACCGGCACCAACATTCACAACATCCGCGAATGGATCATGCGCAACTCGCCGGTGCCGATCGGCACCGTGCCGATCTATCAGGCGCTGGAAAAGGTCGACGGCCGCGCCGAAGACCTGACCTGGGAGATCTTCCGCGACACGCTGATCGAGCAGGCCGAACAGGGCGTCGACTACTTCACGATCCACGCCGGCGTGCGCCTGCCCTACATCCCGATGACGGCCAAGCGCCTCACCGGCATCGTCTCGCGCGGCGGCTCGATCATGGCCAAGTGGTGCCTGGCGCATCACAAGGAGAGCTTCCTCTACACGCATTTCGAAGACATCTGCGAGATCATGAAGGCCTACGACGTGGCCTTCTCGCTTGGCGACGGCCTGCGCCCGGGCTGCATCGCCGACGCCAACGATGAAGCGCAGTTCTCCGAGCTGCGCACCCTCGGCGAGCTGACCGAGGTCGCCTGGAAGCATGATGTGCAGGTGATGATCGAAGGCCCGGGCCATGTGCCCATGCACAAGATCAAAGAGAACATGACCGAGCAGCTCAAGCACTGCCACGAAGCGCCGTTCTACACACTCGGGCCGCTCACGACCGACATCGCGCCGGGCTACGACCATATCACCAGCGCCATCGGCGCGGCGATGATCGGCTGGTTCGGCACGGCGATGCTCTGCTACGTCACGCCGAAGGAGCATCTCGGCCTGCCCGACCGCGACGACGTGAAAGTCGGCGTCGTCACCTACAAGATCGCGGCCCACGCCGCCGATCTCGCCAAGGGCCATCCCTCGGCGCAGATCCGCGACAACGCCCTGTCCAAGGCTCGCTTCGAGTTCCGCTGGCGCGACCAGTTCAACCTGTCGCTCGATCCGGAAACCGCCAAGGACTTCCACGATGAGACCCTGCCGGCCGAAGGCGCAAAAGTCGCGCATTTCTGCTCCATGTGCGGCCCGAAGTTCTGCTCCATGAAGATCACGCAAGAGGTGCGCGACTATGCCGCCTCCGGCATGGCGCAGATGTCGGAAACCTTCCGTGACACCGGCAGCAAGGTCTACCTGCCCGCCGACAAGGTTGCGGGCGGCGCCGCCGAATAGGATCCGCTTCGACGTGACCGACCTTCCGGCCGGGGTGAGTTTCGTCATCCCGGTCTACAACAAAGCCGAATGGCTTCCCGGCGTCATCGCCGCGCTGAAATCTCAGCGCGGCGATTTCGCGCGCGAATACATCTTCGTCGACGACGGCTCGACCGACGGCTCGCTCGAGATCGTGCGTCGCGAGACCGCCGGATGGCCCAATGTCACCATTCTCTCGCAAGCCAACGCCGGCTCGGCGGCAGCGAGCAACGCCGGCATCATGCGCGCGCGTTACGCTTTCACGAAATTCTGCGACGCCGACGATATGCTGCTGCCGGACGCGACCGAACGGCTGCTCGCCGCGATCCGGGCTCATCCTGGCGTCTGCCTCGCCTGGGGCGGACGGGTCTGGTATGCCAGCGCCGCCGAAGCCGCTGCCTACATCGAACCGCCGCTTAACCCGGCGACGGTGCTGCATCGCGCGCCGCTCAAGCCGGCGATGCAGAATTCGCTGTTCAATCCCGCCCAGTTCATGGCCCGCACCGCCGATCTCAAGGCCTGCGGGGGCTGCGACGAGCGCATCGTCTTTTCCCAGGAATACAGCCTGACCCTGCGCATGGCGCTGCGCGGCGACTTCGTCCAGATCGCCGCCCCGGTCGCGCTGGTGCTGCGCGACGCGCCAGGCCGCCTGTCGGGCAACACCGGACGCCAGTTGCAGCGCGTCACTCTGGCCCTCGCCTGGTTCCTGCGCGACCATCCCGAACTCGCTGAGGACGACGTGCGCTTCGCCTGCCGGCGTGCGGCCGGTCGGGCCTGGAAATGGCGCCGCCGCCAATATCGCGCCGGTTTCCTCTCGCCCTGGTTCGGACGCTACTTGCGCGCGCGCCTGCCCGGCCTGCCGCTGCCGGCCGATCCCGCCGGCTTCATCGACGTCTGCGCCGCCGCCTTCGCCCAGGAAGGCTTGGCGCTGCCCGGCGCGGCGGCCGCCAAACGCCAACAAAGCGCCGGTTAAATCGCTGACTTAACGGCCGTTTTCGGGCACACTCGCGCTCCATGAGCAAGACTTTCGCTATTTGCGCCAATGCGCTGTTGCGCGCCGCGGCCGCACCGATGTCCAAATGGAGCCGCATCGCCGCGCTTGCGCGCAGCGCCCAGCGCCTGATCCCTGAGGTCGAGGTCGCCACCGCCCGTGGCCGCTTGCGCTTCCACACCGCCTCCAAAGCCGCCGTCTATTGGCCGCGCCACGCCTTCGAACATGAACCCGAAACGGTGCAATGGCTCGACGGGATTGGCGCAGGCGACGTCCTGTGGGATGTCGGCGCCAATGTCGGAGCTTATTCCATGTATGCCGCGCTCGGCGGAGCGACAGTCGTCGCGTTCGAGCCGAACCCCTTCACCTTCCATGCCTTGGCGCGCAATCTCACGGCCAACGGCTTCGGCGCGGACATCAAAGCGGTCTGCGCAGCGCTCAGCGATCATACCGGACTCGACGACCTGTTCCTGCCCGGTTCCGAAGCCGGCACAGTGCTCAACGTCTTCGGTGGAGACAGCAACAGCCGCGGCCGTTCGATCGCGAGCGACATACGCTTCGCGGTACCCGGCGTGACGATCGACCGCTTCGCCGAAACCTTCGCCGCGCCCTTCCCGACCCACATCAAGATCGACGTCGATGGAATCGAAGACCGCATCGTCGCCGGCGCGCCGCGCACTCTGGCTGATGGCCGCTTGCGTTCTGTGCTGATCGAGATGGATACAAGCGATGCTGCGCAAAGTGCTCGCATCGAAGCGGCTTTCGCCGCCGCCGGGCTCGCCGCCGGCGCGCGCCACAAGCTCGAAGACTCTCGGTTCTACAATCAAATCTTCGAACGCGGTTGACCGCCCATGTGCGGCTTCGCCGGACTGCTGACCGCCAGAGCCCTGCCTGCCGACTCCTTGCGTCAGCAAGCGGCACGCATGGCGGCAACGCTGGTCCATCGCGGCCCCGATGACGGCGGCGACTGGGCCGATAGCGCTGGCCATGTCGCCTTCGGCTTTCGCCGCCTCTCCATTCTCGACCTCAGCGCCGCCGGCCATCAACCGATGCTCTCGCGCTCGGGCCGCTACGCCATGGTCTTCAACGGCGAGATCTACAATTTCCGCGAACTGCGCGCGCGGCTCGACGGCGAAGGCGCGAAGGCCTGGCGCGGCCATTCCGACAGCGAGGTGATCCTCGAAGCCGTCGAGCGCTGGGGTTGGGACGCGACGCTGGCCGCCCTCAACGGCATGTTCGCCATCGCTATATGGGACGCGCGCGAGCGCGTGCTGCGGCTGGTGCGCGACCGGCTCGGCGAGAAGCCGCTCTATTACGGCTGGACCAAGACCGGCGACTTCCTATTCGGTTCGGAGCTGAAGGCGCTGCTCGCCAATCCGGCATTGGCGAGCGACATCGACCGTGACGCCTTGGCGCTCTATCTGCATCATGCCTGCGTGCCGGCGCCTTGGAGCATCCTCTCCGGGGTGCGCAAGCTGCCGCCCGGCGCGTCGCTGACCCTCGCCGCCGACAAAGCCGCGATGCGCGATGCGCCACGCATCGCCGCCTACTGGTCGGCCAAGGAGCGCGCCGAAGCCGGCGCGCGCGCGCCTTTCGCCGACGACGCATCCGCCGCTGAAGACGCGCTCGACCGGCTGATCCGCGACTCCGTGCGCCTGCGCCTTGAAGCCGATGTGCCGATTGGCGCATTTCTCTCGGGCGGCATCGATTCATCGACTGTCGTCGCCGCCATGCAGGCCGAAGCGCCGGGCCGCGTGCGCAGCTTCGCCATCGGCTTTCGCGATCCTCGCTTCGATGAAGCGCCCTTTGCCGCCGCCATAGCCCGCCATCTCGGCACCGACCATACCGAGCTTTATGTCGACGAAGCGCAAGCTCTCGCCTTGCTGCCGCGCCTGGCCGACATCTACGACGAACCCTTCGCCGACGTCTCGCAGATCCCGACCGCACTGCTCGCCGAATTGACGCGCAAGCATGTCACCGTCGGCCTGTCAGGCGACGGCGGCGACGAGCTATTCGGCGGCTATCCGCGCTACCCTGTAGCCGCCGCCCGCTGGGACAGGCTCGCCGGCCGCTCGGCAGCCCTGCGCGGCATCGCTCGCACGATTGGCGCTTGCCTGCCCGCCGATCCGCCGCGCGCGCTTTCGCGCTTCGCGCGCCGCCTGGAAGAGAATGCCGCGCCAGATTCCGCCGCTTATTATCGGCTTTACATGAGTCGCTGGCGCGCCGTGCACGATCTCGTTCCGGGCGCAAGCTCGTTTGCGGCCTGGGGCGCGGCTGGCGCCGATCTGCCGACGAGCGCGGCGCGCTTCATGCTGGTCGACGCCACCGGCTATCTGCCGGACGATCTTCTCGTGAAGGTCGACCGCGCGACGATGGCGTTCAGCCTGGAAGCGCGTGCGCCCCTGCTCGACCACCGCATCGCCGAGTTCGCCTGGAGTCTGCCGCTCGATCTCAAAATCCGCGGCCAGACCGGCAAATGGCTGCTGCGCCAGGTGCTGGCCCGCTACGTGCCCCGCGAATTGTGGGAGCGGCCGAAGCAGGGTTTCGAGCCGCCGATCGGCCAATGGCTGCGCGGCTCATTGCGCGAATGGGCGGAACATCTGCTCGACGAGCGCCGCCTGCGCGAAGACGGCCTGATCTCCGCCGGACCTGTGCGCCGGCGCTGGCAAGAGCATCTCGCAGGCAAGCGCGACTGGCGCTTCGAGCTCTGGTCGGTGCTGATGTTCCAGGCCTGGAAAGAGCGCTGGCTCTCCGCCTAATTCCCGTCGAGCACCTCGCGAATGCGCTTGGCGAGCAGCGTGCGCCGATAAGGCTTGTTGAGAACGGCCAGTCCCGGATGCAGATGGCCGTGCGCCTCGAGCGTCTCCAGCGCATAACCGGAGGTCAGCAGCACCTTGAGCGCCGGCCGCAGGTTCCTCGCTTCATGCGCCAGTTCCCACCCGTTTATGCCGTTAGGCATGACGACATCGGTAAAGAGCAGGTCGAGCGCCGCGCTCGTCGCCAACTGCTCTAAGGCTTCGCGCCCATCGGCCGCCATCACCACCGTATAGCCCAAGGCGCGCAACGATGAGACTGCATATGCGCGAACGAAAGGATCGTCTTCCACCACCAGAATGGTTTCGCTGCCGGCGAGCGATGTCGCCCCCGATTCCGGCGGCAACTCGTCACCCTTTTCCGCGCCCGATGGCGCCGGCAAATAGAGCCGGATCGTCGTGCCCAGGCCCGGCTCGCTGTAGATCGACACATGGCCGTTCGATTGCTTGACGAAACCGTAGACCATCGAGAGCCCGAGACCGCTGCCCTTACCGACTTCCTTGGTGGTGAAAAACGGCTCGAAGACGCGCGCCTTCACTTCGGGCGGCATGCCGGTGCCGGTATCGGTGACCGCGATCAGGATATAGCGCCCGGGCGGGACTTCAGGATTAAGCGCCTGATAGCCGTCGTCGAGCCTGATATTTTGCGTCGCGATCGTCAGACTGCCGCCGCTCGGCATCGCGTCCTGGGCGTTGAGCGACAGGTTCAGGATCGCCGATTCGAGCTGGCCGGGATCGGCGAAAGCCGCCCATAGCCCTTCTTCCACCTCGATTCGAATCGCGATGTTCTCGCGCAGCGTGCGGCGCAGCAGTTGCTGCATGCGCTGAACCAAACGGCTGCAGTCGATGTTGGTCGGCTGCAGGGTTTGCCGTCGGCTGAAGGCCAGCAGACGCTGAGTGAGCTCGCCGCCTCGCTCAGCCGCCAGCATGATCGAGTTGATCAGCGCTTCGAGATCGGGCCGGGCCTTGAGGCTTTCCGCCAAGACCTCGGCATTGCCGAGAATCACGGTGAGCAGATTGTTGAAGTCATGCGCGATGCCGCCGGATAATTGCCCAACGGCTTCCATCTTCTGCGCCTGCACGAGCTGGGCTTCGGCCTTCTTGCGATCTGTCAGATCCCGCACCACCCCGACAAAACTCGAGTGGCCGGCGATCTTGCATTCACCGACCGACAGATCCATCGGGAAAGTGCTGCCGTCTTTGCGCCGGCCCGTCACCTCGCGGCCGATGCCGATGATCTTGCGCTCGCCGGTGTTGCGGTAATTGGCGAGATAGCCGTCATGCTCGCTCTGGTAAGGCTCCGGCATGAGCATCTTGACGTTCTGGCCAGCCACTTCGTCGGCAGCATAACCGAACAGCTTTTCGCAGGCTGGGTTGAACATGGAAATGTTACCGCGCGCGTCGATCAGGATCACGCCGTCCACCGCCGTGTCGAGTACAGCGCGCAGGCGCATGGCGCTATCGAGAATGGCGCGCTCATAATTCTTGCGCTCTGTGAGGTCGCGGATGACGCCGACGAAAATCGTCTCGCCGTTATGGCGCGCCTCGCCGACCGACAGATCCATCGGAAAGGTGCTGCCGTCTTTGCGCCGGCCCGTCACCTCGCGGCCGATGCCGATGATCTTGCGCTCGCCGGTGCGGCGGTAATTGTCGAGATAACCGTCATGCTCGGCGCGGAACGGCTCGGGCATGAGCATTTTCACGTTCTGCCCTATCACCTCGGCAGCGGCGTAACCGAACAGCTTTTCGCAAGCCGGGTTAAAGCTCAGCACATTGCCGCGAGCATCGATCAGGATGATGCCGTCGACCACGGTGTCGAGCACCGCGTCGAGACGCGATTGGTCCTTGTCCACCATGCTCTCCCCCCGCATGGCCGCGGAAAAGACCCGGACCATGCCGCAATGCTGGACGACCTATTCTATAGAAGTAAGCGATCTTCCGATAGGCGCGGACTATCTTGCGGCGCAGCAATCAGATCTAACCGATTGTCATACTGAGAAGTATTTCGCCTGCGGGTGGTGCACGACGATAGCCGAAGTCGATTGTTCGGGGTCGAGCATATCGCCATCGGTCATGGTGATGCCGAGCTTGTCGGCGCCCAAAAGCCCGATGAGCTTGTGCTGATCGGCCAGATTCGGACAGGCCGGATAGCCGAAGGAATAGCGCGAGCCGCGATAGCCCTGGGCCAACAGCTTGTCCATGTCGCGGTCGTCGTCGCCGGCGATGCCGAGATCGTTGCGCAGGCGCGTGTGGACATACTCGGCCAGCGCTTCGGTCATCTCGATGCCGAGACCGTGCAGGTAGAGATAGTCCTGATAGCGGTCGGCGGCGAACCATTGGCGCGCCACTTCGGAGGCGTTGTCGCCTTGCGTGACGACCTGCAGGCCGATCACGTCGCGCGCGTTGGCCGAGATATCGCGGAAGAAATCGGCGATGCACAGGCCGCCCGGCTTGTTCTGACGCGGAAACTCGAAGCGCGTGACTTCGGTCTGCCCGTCTTCCTCGAACAGCACGACGCTGTTGCCTTCGGACGCGCATTTCCAGAAGCCGTAAGCCGCCTTCGGCTGCAGGATCTTCTCGTCTTCGCACTGCTTGAGCAGCTTCATGGCGATCGGGCGCAGCTCCTTGCGCGCCCAGGCCATGTATTCTTCCAGCGTGCGGCCGTCCTTGCGATAGCCCCAATGGAATTGATAGAGCATGCGCTCGTTCAGATAGCTCACCAGATTCTGCAGCGGCGCCTTCTCGATGAAGCGCGCGCCGTAGAACGGCGGCTTCGGCACGTCGACGCCGCGCTGCAGATCCTCCTTGTGGAGCTTGATCTCTTCGTAATCGACCGGACGCAAGATGCTCGATTCGTCGAAGCCTTCCGCCTCGCTCTTGGGCCGATCGCCGTCGACAGTAGGCACGACGCGCATGGAGGCGCGGCGCGTGTTCTTCGGGCGCGCCGCGGCCTTGGCCGCCGCGCCGGCGACGAACTCGTCAAACGTCTTGCTGACGATCTTGTCCATCAGGCCGAGGCCGTCGAAAGCGTCGCGCGCATAAGCCACGCGCTTGCCGCCGTAAGCCGCCAGGCAATCCTGCTCGACATATTGGCGCGTCAGCGCCGCGCCGCCGAGCATGACGGGAATGTCGAGCCCCTGGCGCTGCATCTCTTCGAGGTTTTCGCGCATCACCACGGTCGATTTGACCAGCAGGCCGGACATGCCGATGGCGTCGGCCTTGTTCTGGTTGGCCGCCTCGATGATCGCGCCGACCGGCTGCTTGATGCCGAGGTTGACGACCTTGTAGCCGTTGTTGGTCAGGATGATGTCGACGAGATTCTTGCCGATGTCGTGCACGTCGCCCTTCACGGTGGCGAGCACGATCACGCCCTTCTCCTGGCCCTCGACGCGCTCCATGTGCGGCTCGAGGTAGGCGACCGCGGCCTTCATGGTCTCAGCCGACTGGAGCACGAACGGCAGCTGCATCTTGCCGGCGCCGAACAGCTCGCCGACCACCTTCATGCCGTCGAGGAGGAAGACGTTGATGATGTCGAGCGGCTTGTGGCTCTTCATCGCCTCGGCGAGGTCTTCGTCGATGCCCTTGCGGTCGCCGTCGACGATGCGCTGCTTGAGGCGCTCCTCAACCTTGTCCGAGCGCACCTTCACCGTCTTGGCGGCGCTGCTGCGGTCCTGGAACAAAGCCAGGAAGGCCTGCAGCGGATCGTAATCCTCGCGACGGCGATCGAAAATCAGGTCTTCGGCAACACGCACTTCCTCTTCGGGAATCTTGTGCAGCGGCATGATGCGCGAGAAATGCGCGATGGCCCCGGTCAGGCCGCGCTTGATGGCATGGTCGAGATAGACCGAGTTGAGCACATGGCGCGCGGCCGGATTGAGGCCGAAGGAGATGTTCGACAGGCCGAGAATGATCTGCGCCTCGGGCAATTCCTTGGCGATGCGCTCGATGGCGTCGAGCGTGTAGAGGCCGAGCTTGCGGTCGTCTTCGTTGCCGGTGCAGATCGTGAAGGTCAGCGGGTCGATCATCAGATCGCTGGGCGGCAGGCCGTGCTTGACGCAGGCGAAGTCGTGCAGGCGCTTGGCGATGCGCACCTTGCTCTCGACATCCTTGGCCATGCCGGCCTCTTCGATGGTGAGCGCCACCACCGCCGCGCCGAAACGCTTGGCCAGGATCATGCGCTTCTCGGCCGGCTCCTCGCCGTCCTCGAAGTTGATCGAGTTCAGAATCGCCTTGCCGCCATAGAGCTTCAGCGCCGCTTCCAGCACGGGCAATTCCGTGGAATCGATCACCAGCGGCGCCGTCACCGAGCCGCGCATGCGGCTGATCACGTTGGTCATGTCGGAGACTTCGTCGCGGCCGACGAAGGCGGTGCAGACGTCGAGCGCGTGCGAACCTTCCTGGACCTGCTCGCGGCCCATGGCGACGCAGCCGTCCCAGTCGCCGGCTTCCTGGAGCATGCGGAATTGCTTGGAGCCGTTGGCGTTGCAGCGTTCGCCGATGGAGAAATAGGCGTTCTCCTGGCGCAGCGGCACCTGCGAATAGAGCGAGGCGACTGACGGCGTCCAGCTCACCTTGCGCTTCTTCGGCGCGGGGCGATGCGTATTGCGTCCGCTGTCGGCGGCCAGCTTGCGCAGCAAGCCGTCGAGCGCCTTGATGTGATCCGGCGAGGTGCCGCAGCAACCGCCGATCATGTTCACGCCGTCCTCGGTGAGGAAGCGCTCCATCCACTTGACCAGCTCTTCGGGCGACAGCGGATAATGCGTCTTCCCGTCGACCAGTTCGGGCAGGCCGGCGTTCGGCTGCACGACCACCGGGCCGGTCCAGTTGGCGCCGAGCCAATTCACATGCTCGACCATCTCGCGCGGACCGGTGGCGCAATTGAGCCCCATGACTGGCACGTCGAGCGCGTGGATGACCGTCGCGGCGGCGGCGATATCCGCGCCGACCAGCAGCGTGCCGGTGGTCTCCACCGTCACCTGCACGAAGATCGGCACATTCTTCTTCGCCTCGAGCCGCGCGCGCTTGGCGCCGTTGACGGCGGCCTTGATCTGCAACGGATCCTGGCAGGTCTCGACCAGGATGGCGTCGCAGCCGCCGGCGATCAGGCCGGCCGACTGGATGGCGAAGGCGTCTTCGAGCGACTGGTAGTCAATATGGCCGAGGCTCGGCAGCTTGGTGCCGGGGCCGATGTCGCCGAGCACGAAGCGCGGACGGCCGTCGGCGGCGAATTCCGCGATCGTTTCGCGCGCCAGCTCGACGGCGAGTTTGTTGATCTCGAAGGCTTCGTCCTGCAGACCGAATTCGCCGAGCGTGATCGGCGAGCCGCCGAAACTGTTGGTGGTGACGGCATCCGAACCGGCGGCGAGATAGCCGCGGTGGATGAACTTCACCAGATCGGGCCGGCTCTTGTTGAGAATTTCGGTGCAGTTCTCCTGGCCGAGATAATCCTTCTCGACGTCGAGATTCATGCTCTGGACGATCGTGCCTGTGCCGCCGTCGGCGAGCAGGACGTTTGTCTTCAGAAAATCGAGAATGGCGCTCATGCGCGAATTTCCTTCGCAGCCTCGCCCGCGTTGGGGCGCAAGCCGAGGATGTGGCAGATGGCGTAGACGAGGTCGGCGCGGTTGAGCGTGTAGAAATGGAATTCCTTCACGCCCGCGTTCTCCAGCGCCAGGCATTGGCGCGCCGCGACGGTGGCGGCGACGAGGCGGCGCGTGTCGGGATCTTCGTCGAGATCCTCGAACAGACGCGCGAGCCACGGCGGCACCGCGGTGCCGCAGGCTTTGCTGAACTTCACCACCTGAGCGAAATTCGTCACCGGCAGGATGCCCGGCACGATGGGCACGGAAATGCCGGCTTTACGGGCCTTTTCGACAAACCGCAGATAGACCGCCGGATCGAAGAAATATTGCGTGATGGCGCGCGTCGCCCCGGCGTCGACCTTCTTCTTCAGATTGTCGAGATCCGCCTCGGCGTTCGTCGCCGTCGGATGCATCTCGGGATAGGCGGCGACCGAAATTTCGAAGTCGGCGACCTTTTTCAAGCCGGCGACGAGATCGGCGGCATAAGCGTAGCCGCCGGGATGCGGCGTGTAAGGCGCGAAGGTGCCGTCTGGACCCGGCGGCGCGTCGCCGCGCAGCGCCACGATATGACGCACGCCGGCCGCCCAATATTGCCGTGCCACCTCGTCGACCTCTTCTCGCGTCGCGCCGACGCAAGTCAGATGCGCCGCGGGCTCGAGCGAGGTTTCGGCGCGCAGGCGCGCGACGGTGGTATGAGTGCGCTCGCGCGTCGTGCCGCCGGCGCCGTAAGTGACGGAGACGAATCGCGGCGCCATCGGCTCGAGACGGCGCACCGCCTGCCACAAACTTTCTTCCATCTTCTCCGTCTTGGGCGGGAAGAATTCGAAGGAGACCTGCAAACCAGATGGATCGGCGACGACGCCGAGGGGATCGCTCACGAAATTGTCCTCAATAAACGCGCGCTGGGCGGCGCCCTCAAGCGGTGGCGGCGCGCGTGGCGACGCCCGCCGCAGCCTGCGCTTCGGCCGGCCGGTCGGCCGCCCACAACACGACGGTGAGCGGCGAGCCGGGCAAGCGCACGGGCGCTGCCGACTTCAGGCCAGCGGCCTTGAACCAGCCCTGCATTTCACTATCCGAAAAACCCAGGCGGCGATGCGCATGTTCATCGCGCATGAACTCCTGCTCATGGGGCGCAAAATCGACCACGATCAAACGGCCGCCGGCACGCAACGCACGCGCCGCCTCGGCGATCGCCGCACTAGGATCGGCCGCGTAATGCAGCACCTGATGGATGGTGACCAGGTCGAACGACTGCGAGGGCACCGGCAGCATGTACATGTCGCCGTGACGCACCTGGCACTGGCGCAGCCCCGCAGCATCGAGATTGGCGCGCGCCAGGGCCAGCATTTCGCGCGAGGCGTCGATGCCAACCGCTTGCTCAGCCCTAGCGCCAAGCATGGTCAAAAGCTTGCCGGTACCGGTGCCGATGTCGAGCACGTCGCCAAGACTGCCCTTCGGCAGCAGCCCGAGCAGCGCCTTTTCCACGTCATCGTCGTGGGCGTACATCTCGCGGATTTTGTCCCACTGGGCCGCGTTTTTGCTGAAATAGCTGGCCGCCGTCTCGGCGCGGCTGTCCTTGATGGACTTGAGGCGCTCGTTGTCGAGCCCCAACTGGCCGTCGTCCGTCGGCATCATTTCGATGAGCTTGTGCGCCAGGCCGGCGGCGTCGCCCTGGGCCAGACGGTAAAAGGCCCAGGTCCCCTCGCGGAAACGGTCCAGCAGGCCGGCTTCGACCATCAGCTTGAGGTGGCGGGAGACGCGCGGCTGGCTCTGGCCGAGGATCTGGGTCAGCTCAGTCACCGTCAATTCGCCCTGGGCACATAAGGCCAAAAGACGCAGGCGCGTGGGCTCTGCGGCGGCCCGGAGCTTATCGAGGTAGTCGTCCATCGTAGTCATGGAGTGGGTGTCACCTTTGGCTAATTGATTAAGATATAATTATATTGTTATGCTCGTTCCAGTGGATTCATGACATCCCTCCGTACGATCTGCGGCAAAGCCGCAACAGGGGGTGCCAAGAGAGTCCAGAGCCTTTGATCTTGATAGAGTTTTTACGTTCTCTGTGTTACCTCCAGACCGCAAGGGGGGCTCGTGAGAGCGAAGGGCGGATGGGCCGTATGGCCAGGCCGCGCCGACGCATCCTCGCATCTCCCTGACTGGTTTCGCCTTTCACCCAATCCGGGGCGTTTTCGCTAAATCCGCGCTATCGCCTCAGAGCCGCTCGTCAGGTCCAAATGTCCATCGCCACCATCTCCCGCTCCCTGTTCCTTTCGACGGCCCTGCTCGGCGCTTCGCTGGCGACCAGCGCGGCCCAGGCCACCGCGATGGACAATCTGCGCGATCCGCTGACTGCCGAGCTCGAAGCTCAGGCGCAGCCGATGGCCGACATGGAAGACGAGAACGATCCGCTCGAAGGCCTCAACCGCGGCATCTTCGAATTCAACCGCGTCGTCGATGGCGTCTTCATCAAGCCGGCGGCCCAGATCTATCGCAGCGTGCTGCCGCAGGAAGCTCAGGACGGCATCCGCAATTTCCTGCGCAACCTGCGCAGCCCCATCATCCTGCTGAACAACCTGCTGCAGGGCGACATGCAGGCGGCCGGCAACACCATCGGCCGCTTCCTGCTCAACACCACCGCCGGCCTCGGCGGCGTCTTGGATCTCGCCGCCGACCGCGGCATTCCCTATCGCGGCGAGGACTTCGGCCAGACGCTCGCGGTGTGGGGCATCGGCGACGGCCCCTACCTGATGCTGCCGATCCTCGGCCCGTCGAACCTGCGCGACACCTCGGGCATAGTCGCCGAATGGCTGGTCGATCCGGTCAACATCTATCTCGACAACGAAGATCTCGAATGGCTGATCTACGTGCGCGCCGGCCTGACCGGCATCGACGCGCGCGCGCGCAGCATCGACGTGCTGAACGAGCTGGAGCGCACCTCGCTCGACTACTACGCGGCGATCCGCAGTCTCTATCGCCAGCAGCGCACCAACGACATCCGCAACAGCCGTCCGAGCGACGACGAGGGCCGTCCGAACCTGACGCGCGCCCAAGCCGCCCTGCCGGACGACGTCGTCACCTTCCGCCCGTCGCGCTAACTGTCCCATTCCCAGCGCAGTGGAATTGCGATGACCTTCTTCAGTCGGCGGCGTCTTCTCGCCGCTTTTGCAATCGGTGTCGCCGCTTCGGCTTTCGCCATCGTCGGCGATGCGCGCGCGCAAGCGCCGGCGGGTATCACCGATGCCGGCAAGTTCGTTCAGGCGCTCGGCGATCGAGCCATCCTCGAACTGACAGATCAAAAGATCAGCGACGCCGAACGCGTCAGCCGCATGCGCTCGATGCTGCAGCAGAGCTTCGATGAAGAAGCGGTCGCCCGCTTCGTGCTCGGCACCTACTGGAACCGCGCCAGCGAAGCCGAACGCGCCGAATTCGTGAAGCTGTATGAGACGCTCGTCTCCTACACCTACGCCGGCCTGTTCAAGAAATACTCGGGCGAGACCTTCGAAGTGGTGCGCGAGCGCGAAATCGACGGCGACACCGTCGTCTATTCGCAGATCAACCAGCCGGCCGGCGGCCAGCCGATCCCGGTCGAGATGCTGGTCCGCCCGACGAATGGCGAGTTCCGCGCCGTCGACATCAAGGTCGAGGGCATCAGCATGCCCCTCACCCACCGCAAGGAATATGCGTCGGTGATCCAGCGCAATCAGGGCCAGGTCGGCGGCCTGCTGAAAATCCTGCGCGAGAAGACGGCGCAACTCGATCGCGGCAACTAAGCCGCCGATAGGCCGCGAAACGCGCGCAACGCGAAACAAAAAAGGCCGGCGATCACTCGCCGGCCTTTTTCTTTGTTCCTTCGCAACTTAGTTGCGAACGAGCGGCTTGTACTTGATGCGGTGCGGCTGATCGGCGTCGGCGCCGAGGCGCTTTTTCTTGTCAGCCTCGTAGTCTTGATAGTTGCCCTCGAACCAGGTGACCACGCTGTCGCCTTCGAAGGCGAGGATATGGGTGGCGACGCGGTCGAGGAACCAGCGATCGTGGCTGATGACCACGGCGCAGCCGGCGAACTCCAGCAGCGCCTCTTCCAGCGCGCGCAACGTGTCGACGTCCAAGTCGTTTGTCGGTTCGTCGAGCAGCAGCAGGTTGGCGCCGGACTTGAGCATCTTGGCGAGGTGAACGCGGTTGCGCTCGCCGCCGGACAGCTGGCCGACCTTCTTCTGCTGATCGGTGCCTTTGAAGTTGAAGGCGGCGACATAGGCGCGGCTCGGCATCGAGCGTTTGCCGAGCTGCACGTCGTCGCGGCCTTCCGAGATTTCTTCAAACACCGTCTTATTGTCAGCCAGCGCGTCGCGCGACTGGTCGACATAGCCGAGCTTGACCGTCTCGCCGGTGCGGAAGGTGCCGGCGTCGGGCTTTTCCTGCCCGGTGATCATGCGGAACAGCGTCGTCTTGCCGGCGCCGTTGGGGCCGATGACGCCGACGATGCCGCCCGGCGGCAAACGGAAGGTCAGGTTCTCGACCAGCAGACGGTCGCCAAAGCCCTTGCGCACCTCATTGGCCTCGATCACCACGTCGCCGAGGCGCGGGCCGGCCGGAATGACGATCTGCGCCTCGCCGCCAAGCTGTTCGTTGTCCTGCGCCAGCAACTCCTCATAAGCGGCGATACGCGCCTTGGACTTGGAGCGGCGCGCCGAGGGCGACTGGCCGATCCATTCCAATTCGCGCGCCAGGGTGCGCTGGCGGCTCTTTTCCTGCGAGGCTTCGACCTGCAGGCGCTTTTCCTTCTGCTGCAGCCAGCCGGTGTAATTGCCCTCGTAAGGGATGCCCTTGCCGCGGTCGAGTTCGAGGATCCAGCCGGCGACGTTATCGAGGAAGTAGCGGTCGTGAGTGACGGCGACGACGGTGCCGGGATAGTTCTCGAGGAACTTCTCGAGCCAGGACACCGACTCCGCGTCCAGGTGGTTGGTCGGCTCGTCGAGCAGTAGCAGGTCGGGCTTGGACAGCAAGAGACGGCAGAGCGCGACGCGGCGGCGCTCGCCGCCCGACAGCTTGGTCACGTCGGCGTCACCCGGCGGGCAGCGCAGCGCGTCCATGGCGATCTCGACCGTGCGCTGCAAATCCCAGCCGTTGATGGCGTCGATCTTCTCCTGCAGCTCCGCCTGCTCGGCGATCAGCGCGTTCATCTCGTCATCCGACAGCTCTTCGGCGAATCGGGCGCTCACCGTGTCGAAGCGGTCGAGCAGCGCCTTGGTTTCGCCGAGGCCTTCGATGACGTTCTCCATCACCGTCTTGCCCGGATCGAGCTCCGGCTCCTGCGACAGATAGCCGACCTTGGCGCCTTCGGCGACGAAGGCCTCGCCGGTGTAATCCTTGTCGATACCGGCCATGATCTTCATCAGGGTCGATTTGCCCGAGCCGTTGACGCCGAGCACGCCGATCTTCGCACCCGGCAGGAAAGCCAGCGTGACGTTCTTGACCACCTCGCGGCCGCCCGGATAGGTGCGGCTGAGATTCTTCATCACATAGATGTACTGATAGGCGGCCATGAGGGGGTCCGATCTGGCTGGATTCTGCGGGCGGAAGAACCGTGGTTTTAGGCCATCCGGCGCGGGGATGCAAACCGGCCCGAGCGTCCGGGATTGCGGCTCGCGGA
>DASTMO010000023.1:0-31610 GCA_035714115.1 Alphaproteobacteria bacterium | reverse complement strand
TTCGCGATCAACGTGTTCCGCGGCACGCGACGCTGAACGCAGCTCACCGTCGCCAGATCGGAAAGCCGCCCCGCCTCATCGCCGGGCGGCTTTCTTTCACGAAATAGTTGACAAGGAAACTATATGAGATAATTTCCTTGGAAACCAATTGGAGCCGCCATGGCCAGATCGCGCGCCGTCAGCCCGCTCGATGCCCATCTCGGCTATTGGCTGCGCTTCGTGTCCAATCAGGTATCGCAAGCCTTCGCCGCCAAGTTGGCCGGCCAGGATGTCACCGCCGCCGAATGGGTCCTGCTGCGCGAGCTTTACGACGGCGACGCCGCGCCGAGCGTGCTGGCCGACCGGCTCGGCATGACGCGCGGCGCAATCTCCAAGCTCGCCGACCGCCTGTCGGACAAGACATTGCTGATACGCACGGCGGAGACGAGCGACAAACGCTATCAATCGCTCGCGCTGACGGCTGCCGGCCGCAAGCTGGTGCCCGCCCTCGCCGCGCTCGCCGACCAGAACGATGCCGAATTTTTCGGCGATCTCGCGGCCGCCGAACGCCGCGATCTGAAGCGCTTGATGCAGGCCATCGCGCGCCAACACGGCCTCAAGACCATTCCGATCGATTGAAAGAGTTCGCCATGTCGCCCCAAACCCCCTCTGCCGAAGCTCAGGCCGTCGTGCGCGAATGTTCCGATCTGTCCGATCGCGGCGCCGCGAGCTTTCCCGAAATCGTCAGCAAGCTGCTCGCTGTCGGCGTCGAGCGCTATCATGTCGATCTGATCCGCATGGAGAAGACCTTCTACTGGCCGGATGGCGCATCCAATCGCGTGGCGGGCGCGCTGACGCCCAGCAAGGCTGCCGCCACCTTTTCGGCAAGCAACGTCCAAGCGGCGGTGCGCGCGGCGCAAACCGGCGCAATCCAGTACAAGGAATTCTGCACATCCGTGCTGACGGCAGGCTGCGTCGGCTATCAGGCGCATTTGGCCGGCAAACGCGTGATCTATTACGGCCGCGACGGCGACAGCCACACCGAATGGTTTCCGGGCGCCCAGCCTTAAGAAAAATCGCCCTAAAGGAAATCCCGCAGCATCGTCACCAGCGGCTTGTCCGCTGGCGGCATGGGATGATCAGCGAGCTGGCTAGGCTTCACCCATTTGAGCGCCTGGCCCTCGCGGCCTTCCGCCGTGCCCTGCCAGACGCGGCAGAGGTAAAGCGGCATGAACAGGTGGAATTTCTCGTACCCATGCGAGGCGAAGGTGAAGGGGCCGAGACAGGCCTCCTCCACCTCGATGCCGAGTTCTTCGTGCAGTTCGCGCACCAGCGCCGCTTCCGGCGTCTCGCCCGGCTCGACCTTGCCGCCGGGAAACTCCCACAGGCCCGCCAGGCTTTTGCCCGGCGGGCGCTGCGCAAGAAGGATGCGTCCGTCGCCGTCGATCAGCGCGACGGCGGCGACGAAGACGGTCGGTTTGCCCCCGTCCACCATTGGCCTTAGCTGCGATAGCCGATGTTGATGTCGATATAGGCGTGCGTCAGGTCGCATGTCCAAACGGTCGCTTTGCCCGTCGCCTTCTTGCCCTTATTGCGCACGCCGACATCGACCTCGATCAGGATGTTCTCGCCCTTCATATGGGCGGCGACCGGAGTCTCGTCGTAGCCCGGACGGACCATGCCCTTCTCGGTGATCATGACGCCGCCGACCGAGACGGTCATGCGGTCGCGGTCGGCCTTCTCGCCGGCCTTGCCGACGGCGGCGACGATGCGGCCCCAATTGGCGTCGGCGCCGGCCACGGCGGTTTTCACCAGCGGCGAATTGGCGATGGCGAGGCCGATGACCTTGGCCGCCTTGTTGCTGGCGGCGCCGGTGACGCGCACTTCGACGAACTTGGTGGCGCCCTCGCCGTCCTTCACCACGAGATGGGCGAGCTCCATCATGGCGTCGTCGAGCTTGGCCTTGAAATCGCGCAAATGCGCGTCGGCGGCGCTCTTGACCGCCTTGTGCTTGGCCTGGCCGGTGGCGGCGAGCAGGATCGTGTCGCTCGTCGAGGTGTCGCTATCGACCGTGATGCAGTTGAACGTCTTGTCGACGCCCTTGCTCACCATGGCCTGCAGCACCTTGGCCGGGATCTTGGCGTCGGTGAAGAGGAAGCCGAGCATCGTGCCCATGTTCGGCGCGATCATGCCCGAGCCTTTGATGATGCCGACGATGGTCACGTCGACGCCGCCGATGCTGGCGGTGCGCGAAACGGCTTTGGGATAGGTGTCGGTCGTCATGATGGCGCGCGCCGCCTGCTCCCACGACGCGGTGAGATTGCTCTTCACCAGGCTGGGCAGTGCGACGGCGATCTTCTCGGCCGGCAACGGCTCGCCGATCACGCCGGTCGAGGCGATGAACACTTCCTTGGGCTTGCAGCCGACGACCTTCGCCGCGGCGTTGGCGGTCGTGGTGACGGCGGTGACGCCGGCCTTGCCGGTGAAAGCGTTGGCGTTGCCGGAATTGACGACGATAGCGCGGACCTTGCCGCCCTTCAGCGCGGCGCGGCACCAATCGACCGGCGCCGAGGCGCTGAGCGAGCGCGTCAGCGCGCCGGCGATGGTCGTGCCGGCCGGTAGTTCGGCGACCATGAGATCGGTGCGGCCCTTGTATCGCACCCCAGCCTCCGCCACGCCGAGACGCACGCCGGCGACGGCGGGCAGGGTCGGGAAATGGGCGGGTGCGAGCGGCGAGATTTTGGGAGCCATAGGAACCTCTGAAGGGCTTTAGATGAACGACCGCCGCCAGTCATAAACCGGCGGCGGATGCGAACTCAGGTTTAGGCCATGATCCGGCTCGCCGCAACGGCAGAGCCATGACAATGGTTTACGGCAGCGCCTGAACAGGTGGCACGCTGCCGTCGAAGGCGAAACGCTCGACCTTGGCGCCCGAACGCAGCTTGTCGATCAGGTCGCTGACCACCTGGTCGCTCATCTGCTCGCGCAACTCGTCGCGCACTTCCTCGAAGGTCGGCTTGCTGTTGGCCTGGATCTCGTCGACGCGGATGACATGCCAGCCGAACTGGGTCTCGACCGGTGCCTTGCTGATCTCGCCCTTTTTCATGGCGAAAGCGGCGGCGGAGAACGGCGCGACCATCTGCTCCTTGGTGAAGAAGCCGAGATCGCCGCCCTGCTTGCCCGACGGATCGAGCGACTTCTTGGCCGCCACGTCCTCGAACTTCTGGCCGCCGGAAATGTCGCGGATCACCTGCACGGCCTCGTCGCGCGTCTTGACCAGGATGTGGCTGGCGCGGACCTTCGTCTCGGCCGGGATCTTCTCATATTCCTTTTTGAGCACGGCGTCGGTCAGCTGGGCGTCGATCTTCTTGTTGATATAGACCTGCCCGAGCACGCGCTCCTGCAGCTCGGCCATGCGCTTCTTGAACTCGGCGTCGTTCTCGAGCTTTTCCTTCTTGGCGGCGGCGACCGTCAGCTTGCGGTCGATCAGCTGGCCGACCAGGGCGGGAAACAGCGCCTCGACCGGCATGGCGCGGTACTGGGGCGGCAAGTTGTCGAGCTCGGCCAGCACTTCGGAGCGCAGGATGGGCTGGCCGTCGACGCGGGCGACCACGGGATCGTCGGCCTTGGCAGCCGCCGCGGGCGGCTTGGCCTGGGCCAGCGCCAGCCCGGACAGGCTCACGGTGGCGCTGAGGGTCAGGGCGGCGAGCAGGGCGGAGCCGGCGCGGGTAGCGTGCATCATGGAAAGAAAACATCCTTAAAAGGGGTCCGGCAGGGCGAAAACCGTCCGCCGCGTCGCCGCGCATCCTACACGAGCCCCGGGAGGGGCCGAAGAGCCATTAAGGCGGCCAGATGACAAGCCCGTGAAGGGACTAAGCCGCTCATTTGCGGCTCTTTTCCCGGCGGAACCCGGCCGGGCCGCAGGCGTTGGCCCAACGTTGACAGCGCCGCCCCCGCTCTCTATCTGTCAGGGGCCGCTTTCGCAGGATTTCCCAAGTTTTCCCCGCGTTTTCAGGTCATTCCCCCGTGCGCGGGCCTCGCGGCGCCCGACGGCGCGGGTCCGCGCTGGAATGTCCCGTCGCCTCAGAAGGTCTTCGCCCATGTTCGGCGCCATCGCCCGCAAATTCATCGGTAACGTCAACGACCGCCAAGTCCGGCGCATGGAAAAGACGGTGGCCGAGATCGCGGCGCTCGAGCCCGACCTGATCAAGCTGAGCGATGACGAGTTGAAGGCGCGCACCGGCTGGTTCCGCGAACGCCTCGCCAAGGGCGAGACTCTCGACGATCTGCTGGTCGAAGCCTTCGCCACCGTGCGCGAAGCCGCCAAGCGCACGCTCGGCCAGCGTCACTTCGACGTGCAGATGATGGGCGGCATCGCCCTGCACAACGGCAAGATCGCCGAGATGGCCACCGGCGAAGGCAAGACCCTCGTCGCCACCCTGCCCGTCTATCTCAATGCGCTGTCCGGCAAGGGCGTACATGTCGTCACCGTGAACGACTACCTGGCCAGCCGCGACGCCGAATGGATGGGCCGCGTCTATGAATTCCTCGGCTTGACCGTCGGCTGCATCGTCCACGGCCTCGACGATTTCGAGCGCCGCATCTCCTACGGCTGCGATGTCACCTACGGCACGAACAACGAGCTGGGCTTCGATTACCTGCGCGACAACATGAAGTACCGCTTGGAGGAGATGGTCCACCGCCCCTTCAACTACGCCATCGTCGACGAAGTGGACTCGATCCTGATCGACGAAGCGCGCACGCCGCTGATCATCTCCGGCCCAGCCGAGGATTCCTCGGAGCTTTACCGCAAGGTCGACGCGCTCATCCCGCGCCTCGGCGCCGACGACTACGAGAAGGACGAAAAGCAGCGCACCGTGGCGCTGACCGAATCCGGCATCCAGCATATGGAAGAGATGCTGGTCGAAGCCGGCATCGTGCGCGGCAATCTTTACGACTTCGAGAACGTCAGCGTGGTCCACCACGTCAACCAGGCGCTGCGCGCGCACAAGCTGTTCATGCGCGACCGCGACTACATGATCAAAGAGGACAAGATCCTCATCGTCGACGAGTTCACCGGCCGCGCCATGGAAGGCCGCCGCTACTCGGAAGGCCTGCACCAGGCGCTCGAGGCCAAGGAAAACGTGACGGTGCAGAACGAGAACCAGACCCTGGCCTCGATCACCTTCCAGAATTTCTTCCGCATGTACCCCAAGCTCGGCGGCATGACCGGCACGGCGCTGACCGAGGCGGCGGAGTTCGAGGAGATCTACAAGCTCGGCCTGGTCACCATCCCGACCAATCTGAAGATCTCGCGCATCGACCATCACGACGAGGTCTATCGCACCGCCGCCGAGAAATACGACGCGGTGGTCAAGCAGATCGAGGAATGCCAGAAGCGCGGCCAGCCCGTGCTTGTCGGCACCACCAGCATCGAGAAATCCGAACTGATCGCCGACATCCTCAAGACGCATAAGATCAAGCACAACGTGCTGAACGCGCGCTATCACGAGCAGGAAGCCGAGATCATCGTGCAGGCCGGCCGCCCCGGCTCCGTCACCATCGCCACCAACATGGCCGGCCGCGGCACCGACATCCAGCTCGGCGGCAATCTCGACATGCGCTTGAAGGCCGAGCTGGCGAACGTCACCGACGAAGCCGAACGCGCGCGTCGCACCGAAGAGATCAAGGCCGAGATCGCCGCCGAGAAGAAGAAGGCGCTGGAAGCCGGCGGCCTGTTCGTCATCGGCTCGGAGCGCCACGAGAGCCGCCGCATCGACAACCAGCTGCGCGGCCGTTCGGGCCGTCAGGGCGACCCCGGCGCCTCGAAGTTCTTCCTGTCGCTGCAAGACGACCTGATGCGCATCTTCGGCTCCGAGCGCATGGACACGATGCTGCAGCGCCTCGGCCTCGAGCAGGGCGAAGCGATCATCCATCCATGGATCAACAAGGCGCTGGAGAAGGCGCAGCAGAAGGTCGAAGCGCACAACTTCGAGGCGCGCAAGAACCTGCTGAAGTACGACGACGTGATGAACGACCAGCGCAAGGTCATCTATGAGCAGCGCATCGAGCTGATGCGCAGCGACGACGTCTCGGCCATGGTTGCCGACATGCGCCACGAAGTGATCGAGAACATGGTGAGCCGCGCCATCCCCGAGAAGGCTTACGCCGAGCAATGGGACACCGCCCTGCTGCACGAGGAATGCCTGCGCCTCCTCGGCCTGACCCTGCCGGTGCAGGAATGGGCCAAGGAAGAAGGCATCGCCGATCAGGAGATTCGCGCCCGCATCACCGACGCCGCCGACCGCAAGATGGCCGAAAAGGCCGTGCGCTATTCGCCCGAAGTGATGCGCATGGTCGAGAAGAGCCTGCTGCTCCAGGTGCTCGACCAGACCTGGAAGGACCATCTGCTCACGCTCGACCATCTGCGCCAGGGCATCAACCTGCGCGCCTATGCGCAGCGCGATCCGCTCAACGAATACAAGACCGAGGCTTTCTCGCTGTTCGAGAAGATGCTCGACCAGCTGCGCGAGAACGTCACCTCCGTGCTGTGCCACATCGAACTGCAGATCAACCAGCCGTCCGACGTGCCCATGCCGCAAGGCCCGCGCGAGATGCATGAGACGCGCACGGATCCGGCGCTCGGCGGCGATGAGCCCTCTGGCGGCAATGGGTCCGGCGACGAGCGCCAGGCACCGCAGCGCGCCCGCGCCTTCGATCAGAACGATCCCGCGACTTGGAGCAAGACGCCGCGCAACGCGCCCTGCCCCTGCGGCTCCGGCAAGAAGTACAAGCAGTGCCACGGCCAGCTCGCCTGATCGGCGCGCGCGGCTGAATTTTTTTCCGAAAAATTTTTTCGATGCGGCGAAGGCCGGCTGGAAACAGCCGGCCTTTTGCTAAAAAGCGCGCGATTTCAATGCGCGGCAAAACAACCCGGCAATTTCAGCCGGGTCACTAGGCAGATTTTTCCTAATAAAATCAATGACTTAGCTTGGCGCTGTTAACGCCTCGTTAGGGAACAGCGCCATAGATTGCCCGGACAGCACGCTACCGCCGGCATTCCGTCTGCGGGCGCATTACGACCCACTACTCCAAGTAGGAGGCCAATCATGGCTCTGAACATCGTCTCGAATTACGCGGCTAACGTCGCGAATCGCTATCTTACGAAGGCCGATATGGCGGCCTCCGCTTCGCTTGCAAAACTGTCCGCCGGCACGCGCGTCCTCACCGCCAAGGATGATGCCGCGTCGCTCGCCGTCGGTTCGCGCCTGAACGCCGAAGTCCAGGCCCAGCGCCAGGCCAAGGTGAACGCCGGCCAGGCGACCTCCATGCTGCAGATCGCCGACGGCGCGATGTCCAAGGTGAACGACGTGCTCGTTCGCATGAAGACGCTCGCCGTGCAGGCCGGCTCCGGCCAGCTGTCGGATACCGAGCGCGGCATGCTCAACACGGAATACCAGGCGCTGCTCGCCGAAGTGGACCGTATCGCCGCCGTGACCAAGTTCAACGGCGTCACGCTCGTTAACGGCGCGACGACCACCGACGTGGCCCTCAACAGCCAGTCGAACACCAACAACCTGCTGCAGGCCGCCGACGGCTTCTCGTCGATCGAGCTGGGCAACAGCGTCGGCACGTCCTCGATCTCGGTCGCTTACGACTCGACGACCGATGTCCTGACCCTGACGAACCTGACGACCGGCGAAAGCCAGGGCGTCGCCATCGGCAACACCGCGATCGGCTTGAACGAGACCCAGACGGTCAACTTCGACCAGCTCGATGTCGTCGTGACCCTGAACAGCGCGTTCAGCAAGTCCACCGACATCCTGCCGACCGGCAGCTTCACCCTCGGCGGTTCGGGCACCGGCGCGATCGACGCCACCACCGTGCAGGTCACGGCGGGCGTCAACTCGTCGGGCGCGCTTGCCGCCCTGTCGGGCCAGGCGATGGTCGTTAACCACACCTCCGCCGCCGCGACGACCTTCTCGGTCGGCAACTTCACCGGCAGCGCCAACATGACCTCGACCGGGGCCAAGTCGGTGTCCATGTCGGACGGCTCGGGCTCTTCCTTCACCTTCAGCTTCACCGTGACGACGGCCTTCACCAACAGCGCCACGACCAGCTCGATGACCGCGTCCGGCCTGGGCGCCATGGTGTTCGGCACGGCCTCGACCTCGAGCCAGAGCGACTTCACTTTCAAGCTCGGCACCGGCACGACGGCCAACGTCGACGACGTGACCTTCTCGGTCGGCGCCGTCTCCGGTTCGGCGCTCGGCATCAACGGCGGCGACATCCTCACCAAGGCCAACGCGGACACCGCCTCGGCCGCGGTCAGCGTCGCCATCGACCGCCTCAACACGACCCGCGCCGGCGTCGGCGCGGCGCAGAACCGCCTCGAGTTCGCCGCGGACAATCTCTCGACCACTATCGAGAACACCGAAGCGGCCCGTAGCGCTCTGATGGACCTCGACGTGGCGGCCGAAATGACCGCCTTCACCGCCAAGCAGGTGCTTGTGCAGTCCGGTGTGGCCATGCTCGCGCAGGCCAACCAGATGCCGCAGAACCTGCTGAAGCTCTTCCAGTAAGCGTGCTGGCGACTGGATGAGCGGAAGCGGCGGCCCCCGGATGAGACGAGGGTTCGGCCGCCGCTTCCAAATCCGGCCAGCATTTGAGGGCGTACCGGGCCAGAAGCCCACTACGCCCGAAGTGTCTGTTTTGCTTTTAGTGCCGCGGCAGGATGCCGTGGACTCTTCCAAGTAGGAGACCGCCGTGGCTTTGAACATCGTCTCGAACTACGCCGCCAATGTCGCCAATCGCTATCTTGCGAAGGCTGACGGCGCGGCCTCCAACTCGCTGGCGAAGCTGTCAGCGGGCACGCGTGTTTTGAGCGCGAAGGACGACGCGGCCTCGCTCGCTATCGGCGCGCGCCTGAACGCGGAAGTGCAGGCCCAGAAGCAGGCCAAGGTCAACGCCGGCCAGGCCACCGCGATGCTGCAGATCGCCGACGGCGCCATGAGCAAGGTCAACGACCTGCTCGTGCGCATGAAGACGCTCGCCGTCCAGGCCGGCTCCGGCCAGCTCTCTGGCACCGAGCGCGGCATGCTCGACACCGAATATCAGGCGTTGCTCGCCGAAGTGGACCGCATCGCCGCCGTCACCAAATTCAACGGCACCAGCCTGGTCAACGGCTCCAGCAGGACGGACGTCTCGCTCAGCAGCGCGAGCGCGATCGGCGCGGCGCAGGGCTTCGCCTCGATCAAACTCGGCAACGATGTCGGCAATGCGACGCTTTCGGTCGATTACGACGCGACGACCGACGTCCTGACCCTGACCAACCTCACCACCGGCGAGAGCCAGGGTGTCGCGATCGGCTCGAGCGCCATCGCCGTCAACTCCATCCAAACGGTGAACTTCAACGAAATCGGCGCCGTCGTCGAATTGAACGCCGCTTTCAACAAATCCGCCAACATCCAAAGCGTGGCGGCCTACTCGTTCGGCACCGCCGATACCGGCCGCATCACCGACAGCTCCATCAGCATCTCCAACGTCAGCAATGCGGCGAATTTCGCGGCCCAGACCGGCAACGTCATTCTTGACGATACCGGCACCCCAAATGCCTCGTCGATCTATTACGGCAGCTACCTGACTACGAGTCCCGTCGATCTGGTCACGCTCGGCCAGAAAACCATCACGCTGACGAACAACCTCACCGGCGACACCTTCGATCTTAGCTTCAACGTCACGGCGGCCTTCGACGGCGGCGGCTCGATTCCCGAGATCAATCTGGCGGGCTTGCTCAACACGCGCATCACCAGCACAGCCTCGACCGCCAATGAGACCGACTTCACCTTCAAGCTCGGCACCGGCACCACGGCCAATATCGACGAGATCACCGTCTCGGTCGGCGCGGTCTCGGCCAGCGCGCTCGGCCTCAACGGCGGCAGCATCACCTCCAAGGCCAACGCCGACACCGCCTCGAGCGCGATCAGCGCCGCCATCGACCTGCTCAACACTGCGCGCGCCGGCGTCGGCGCCGCGCAGAACCGACTGGATTTCGCTTCCGACAATCTGTCGACTACCATCGAGAACAGCGAGGCGGCGCGCAGCAGCCTGATGGATCTCGATGTCGCCTCCGAGATGACCGCCTTCACCGCCAAGCAAGTCCTTGTCCAATCGGGCGTGGCGATGCTCGCCCAAGCCAACCAGATGCCGCAAAATCTATTGAAGCTTTTCCAATAAACGCGTTCTCCAGGTAGGAGACTGAATCGTGACGTCCAAGACTGTCGATAACGAAGCCGTCGCGCGATTGCGCATCGTGGCGCTGCAGGCCGAAACCCGTCTGCTGCCGGGCGCCCGCCTGCTCGCGCGCGCGCCGGGCGACACCGCCGCCAATCTTTCCACCATCATCGAGAACAGCGAGGCGACGCGCAGCCCGCTGCCCGCCGGCGGTCTCGAGGTGACGTTCTTCCAGTAAGCGTGCTGGCGACTGGAAGCCGGACGCGGCGGCCTGCCCAGAGTGAGACGATGGGCCGGCCGCCGCTTCCTCCTTCCGCCGGATGCCGAACGAACACTGACGATAGGCGCGGCCGGATCCCGCAGCCGAGGAGAGCCAGGTGGCTTTGAGCATCGTCTCGAATTACGCGGCCAACGTGGCGAACCGCTATCTGACGAAAGCGGATCAGGCCGCGTCGGCCTCGCTCGCAAAATTGTCGGCGGGCACGCGCGTGCTGGCCGCCAAGGACGATGCTGCCTCGCTCGCCATTGGCGCGCGCCTCAACGCCGAGGTTCAGGCGCAGCGTCAAGCCAAGGTCAATGCCGGCCAGGCGACCTCCATGCTTCAGATCGCCGACGGCGCCATGAGCAAAGTGAACGACCTGCTCGTGCGCATGAAGACGCTCGCCGTCCAGGCCGGCTCCGGCCAGCTTTCCGGCACCGAGCGCGGCATGCTCAACACCGAATATCAGGCGTTGCTCACCGAAGTGGACCGCATCGCCGCCGTGACTAAGTTCAACGGCGTGAGCTTGGTCAACGACGCTTCGACCACGGACGTATCGCTGGTCGGCCTGAACTCGCTGAGCCGCATCGACGCCGCCCACGGCTTTGCCGCGATCGCGCTCGATAGCGGCGTCGGCGATGCTCAGATTCATGTCACCTACGATATTTTCAGCAACATCCTGAAATTGACCGATCTGACGAGCGGCGTCAGCCAGGGCATCGATGTCGGCAACGCCGCCATCCCCGCCGGCCAGACCCAGCAGGTCCGCTTCAATTCGCTCGGCGCGACGGTGACCCTCAACTCGGGCTTCGACAAATCCGTCAGCATCGGCGCGGCCAACGGCTTGACTTTGGCGGGCGGCGGCGCCGGCGCCGTCAATGTGGCGACCATTGAGATCGATGGCGCGAACGACGCGGCTCTCAGCGCGCTCGGCGATGCCGGCGCCATCGCGCTGCAGCTCGCCACGCCGGCGAGCGCGACTTTGAGCCTGACCTCCGCTTATGGCAACTTCGCGGCGACCGCGCCGGTCGATCTGACGACCCTCGGGGCCAAGAGCGTGACCATGGCCGATGGCGCCAGCCAGTTCACGCTGCGCTTCACCGTCACCACGGGGTTCGCCGCCGATGCTGGCGGCGGCACGCTCGATCTCGACGGCTTCGCCACCACGATCATCGCCAGCGCGGTCAACGCCGATCGAAGCGACTTCAGCTTCAAGCTCGGCAGCGGCGCGACGGCCAATGTCGATGACGTGACGGTGTCAGTCGGCGCGGTCTCGGCCAACGCGCTTGGGATCAACGGCGGCGCGATCGCCACGAAAGGCGAGGCCGATACCGCCTCGGCGGCGATCAGCACAGCCATCGACCGGCTCAACACGGCGCGCGCCGACATCGGCGCGGCGCAGAATCGCCTGGAATTCGCCGCCGACAATCTCGCCACCACCATCGAAAACGGCGAAGCGGCGCGCAGCAGCCTGATGGATCTGGATGTCGCGGCGGAGATGACGGCTTTCACCGCCAAGCAGGTGCTGGTGCAGTCGGGCGTCGCGATGCTCGCCCAGGCCAACCAGATGCCGCAGAACCTGCTGAAGCTCTTCCAATAAGCTTAGAGCCAGAACGGCTGATAGCCGAGCACGGCGATGACGGCCCAGACCGCCATGACGATGTTGATCTGCATCGTCATCACGCCGAGCGAGCGCCAGGGCGAGCCGATCAGATAGCCGCCCCAGAACACCAGCCGTGAGGCGACGAACATCACCACCAGCGCGGCGAAGACGCCGAGCTGGCCGGCCGGCGCGGCGGCGGCCACGGCGAAGGCCAAGAGCGCGAAGATCAAGCTCTGCTCGATGGTGTTGGTCAGCGCGCGGCGCGAGACGTCGATGTAGCGCGGCTCGACGTTCAGCGTCGGATCCATGGCCGGGCTGAAATTGCGCGCGATGGCGATGAAGAACACCATCAGCATGATCAGCAACGCGATAGGCAGCAGCCATTGCGCCACATAGCCGAGGCGGTCCGCTTTGTTCGCGGCGGCCGGACCGGCGAAGATCGCGAAGATCAGGAAGAAGACCGCCCAGCCGACGATGGTGCCGATGACGAGGCCTGTCGCAGCGCGACGACGATGGCTCGCGGCATCAAAGGGGGCATCACGCTCGGCCATGTCCAATCTCCAGGGCTAGATCGGCTGTTCTTAGGAATAACCTTCTAACGTCCCGGAACCCGGATGGTTCAGCTCAGAGGCCGATGCGGCCCATTTCGAGGAACTTCTCGCGGCGGCGTTCGCGCAAGGCTGCGCCGTCGGTGCCGAGCAGCTTGCGCAGGGCGCGCTCGATGGCGCCGCCGGTGGCCGACATGGCGGCGGCCGGCTCGCGGTGCGCGCCGCCGAGCGGCTCGGGCACGATCTCGTCGATCAAGCCGAGCGCCTTGAGATCGGCGGAGGTGACCTTCAGCGCCTCGGCGGCGATCTTGGCCTGCTCCGGCGCGCCGTTGCGCCACAGGATCGAGGCGCAGCCTTCCGGCGAGATCACCGAATAGATCGAATGTTCGAGCATAATCACATGGTCGGCGGCGGCGAGTGCGATGGCGCCGCCCGAACCGCCTTCGCCGATCACGGCGGAGACCAGCGGCACGCCGACGCGCAGGCAGCCTTCGATCGAGCGGGCGATGGCTTCCGACTGGCCGCGCTCTTCGGCGTTCACGCCGGGATAGGCGCCGGCGGTGTCGACCAGGGTGATGACCGGCAGGTTGAAGCGGTCCGCCATGTCCATCAGGCGGCGGGCCTTGCGATAGCCCTCGGGACGGGCCATGCCGAAGTTGTGCTTGATGCGCGATTCGGTGTCGCGGCCCTTCTCGTTGCCGATGACCATGACCGAATAGCCGCGGAAGCGGCCGAGGCCGCCCTGGATCGCGGCGTCCTCGCCGAAAGCGCGATCTCCCGCCAGCGGGGTGAAGTCGTCGATCAGCGCCTCGACATAGTCCTTGAAATGCGGACGGTCAGGATGGCGCGCGACCTGCACCTTTTGCCACGGGTCGAGCTTGCCGTAGGTCTGCTTGAGCAGCTTGTCGGCCTTGGCCTGCAGCTTGCCCACTTCTTCGGCGATGTTCACATCGCCGGCGTTGTGCAGGTGGCGCAGCTCTTCGATCTTGCCTTCGAGCTCGGCGATCGGTTTTTCGAAATCGAGAAAGGTCGGCATAACGGGCTTTCGTGACGGCTTAAGCGGCCGCTGTCAAGAGTTTCACTGAGTCTTAGCGGAGCCGGCGATCAGGTCGGCTTTGCGCACGACCACTTCAGCTTGGCGGATCGAGGCGATGTCGATCATGCGGCCCTCGAGCGTCGCCGCGCCCTTGCCGGCGCGGGCCGCCTCGTCCATGGCGGCGAGGATGCGGCGGGCCTGATCGACCTCGCCCGGCGTCGGCGCGAAGACGGCATTGGCGCCGGCGATCTGGCTCGGATGGATGCACCATTTGCCTTCGCAGCCCAAAGCGGCGGCGCGCTTGGCGGCGGCCTCGAAACCTTCGGCGTCGGCGAAGTCGGCATAGGGGCCGTCGAGCGGGCGCAGGCCGTGAGCGCGCGCGGCGACGACGATGCGCGCCAGCGCATAATGCCACATGTCGCCGACATGGGTTTGGCGCGGGCCGCCTTTAGCGCCGACCAGCACGGCGTAATCGGGATTGCCGCCGCCGATGGTGACGTTGCGCGCGCCGGTCGAGGCGGCGAAGTCGCCGGGGCCGAAATGCAGCGATTCGGCGCGCGCGCTGGCGCCGGCGATGGCGTCGACGTTCATCAGGCCTTCGGCGGTCTCGATCATCAGTTCGAGGCCGACCGGGCGGGCGTAGCCTTTCGCCATTTCGATTTGCGTCAGCAGCATGTCGACGGCCTGCACATCGGCGGCGCGATTGACCTTGGGGATCAGCATCAGATCGATGCGCTCGCCCGCCTGCTCCATCACGTCGATAACGTCGCGGTACATGAAGGGCGTGTCGAGACCGTTGACGCGCACCGAAACGGTCTTGCCGCGCCAGTCGAGATCGCGCAGGCCCGAGATGACGTTCTCGCGCGCCTTGGCTTTGTCGGCCGCCGCGACTGAATCTTCCAGGTCGAGGAAGATCACGTCGGCCGCCGACTGCGCCGCCTTCTCGAACAGTTCCGGGCGGATGCCGGGCACTGAGAGCTGGCTGCGGTTGAGCCGCACGGTGGCGGCGCGGGAAGCGCGGAAATTCATGCCAGGCAGGGAAAACGACCTGTTTAAAATCAATGGCTTAGTCGAGAACGACCAGCGGTTGGGGGAGTGAAGCCCGACCCGGCCCGGAAGTCAACTTTGGCGGTTAGGCTGCCGGGGGGAGATGCGGGCTGCGGATATGCTCCGGTCGTACCCCAAGGCCGACGATGCGCGCCGGGATGCGGCGGGCCATCGGGATGCCGGCGGCCAGCTTGAGATACCAAGGCGCGCGCACCGGCTTATCGCTGCCCAGCACGCCGGAGATGATCCGCCTCTGCACCGCCACTTGCATGCGCTGCACGACGCGCGTCGGCAGCAGGCGGCGCGCCTGCACGGCGGCGAGGTCGCCCATCGCGACGCTGCCCTCTCTCAAAGGCCGCCACAGAATGTTCGCGGCGGCCACGGCGTCTTGAATGGCGAGATTGATGCCGACGCCGCCGACCGGCGACATGGCATGGGCGGCATCGCCGATGCAGAGCAGGCCCGGCTTGTGCCAGGTCTCCAGCCGGTCGACCTTGACGACGAGCAGCTTCAATTGGTCCCAGCTTTCGAGCGTGCGGACGCGTTCGCCGAGAAAAGGCGCGGCGCGGCGCAACGCCTCCTGCACCGGGATCAAGCCGCGCGCCTGCAATTCGGCCTGGCCGCCCTTCTTGATGACGAAGGCGCATTGCCAATAATCACCGCGATTGATCAGCACGACGATGCGTCCGGCATCGAAGACGCCCATCACGTCGCCCGGATCGCTGGCCTCGCGCGGCATGCGGAACCACAGGACATCCATCGGCGCGCCGAGATCATGCACTTCCAGGCCGGCGCGCTCGCGCAAGATTGAGCCGCGGCCATCGGCCGCGATCACCAGATCGGCGCGCAATTCGCTCTCGCCTCCCGGACCGCTCGCCCTGACGCCGACGGTCTTGCCGTCCGCCATGATCAGATCGGTCGCCTGCGTGCTCATGCGCAGATCGAAATGTGGAAACTTGCGGCCTTCGTCGGCGAGGAAGTCAAGGAAGTCCCATTGTGGCATGAAGGCGATGTAAGGCGCGGCCACCGGCAGATGACGGAAATCGGCAATCGTCAACTCGTCCGTGCCGACCTTGCCGCGCAGCTGGGTGACCTTCTGATGCGGCAGCTTGAGGAAGTCGGCCAGCAAGCCGAGCTCATGCATCAGCTCGAGCGTCGAGGGATGGATCGTGTCGCCGCGAAAATCGCGCAGAAAGTCGGCGTGCTTCTCCAGAACCGTCACCTTGATTCCCGCGCGCGCCAGAAGAAAGCCCGCCATCATGCCTGCGGGGCCGCCGCCGACGATCACGCAAGCGCAGCGGGCGGTGTCCATGGCTTAGCTTCTTGCCCCCTTGAAAGTCGACAGGGGGTGATGCTGCTGCACCAGCGCGCGCAGCCGCTCTTCCAACACGTGGGTATAGATCTGCGTGGTCGAGATGTCGGCATGGCCGAGCATCTGCTGCACGCTGCGCAAATCCGCGCCATGAGCCAAGAGATGGCTGGCGAAGGCGTGGCGCAGCACATGCGGCGAGACCTTCGACAGCGGCAAGCCGGCGGCGATGGCGATCTCTTTGAGGATCTGGCCGAAGCGCTGGCGCGTCAGATGACCGCTGTCGGCGCGCGAGGGGAACAGCCATTTCGACTGTTCGCCTTCGGCGAGAAAAGCGACGCGCACTTTCAGATAGGCGGCGAGCGCGCCGCGCGCCGCGTCACCGAGCGGCACCAGGCGCTCCTTGTCGCCCTTGCCGCGCACCAGGATCATGTCGGCGTCTTCGCGCAAGGCGGCGAGCGGCAAACCGACCAGTTCGGAGACGCGCAGGCCGCTGGCATAGAGGGTTTCGAGCAATGCGGCGCGGCGCAGCGATTCGGCGTCGTCGTCCTGATGCGCGGCGGCGAGCAGGCGCTCGACCTCCTCCTCGCTCAGGATCTTCGGCAGGCTGCGCGCCTTGCGCGGGCTGTCGAGCTTGGCGGTCGGATCGTCGGCCCGGATGTTCTCGGCATAAAGGAAACGATAGAACTGACGCAAGCAGGAGAGCCGGCGCGCGGCCGTGGCCGGCGCTACTTGCGCGCGCGACAGCGATTGCAGATAGCCGCGTAGATCGTCCTCGCCGGCCTCCGCGGGCGGCGGCGCGCGATGAGCCGCCAGCCAAACGGCGAACTGCTCCAGATCGCGGGTGTAGGATTGCAGCGTGTTCTCGGCCGCGCCGCGCTCGGCGGCGAGCATTTCAAGAAACGCTTCCGCATGATGCCCGAGCGCAATGTCCGCGCGGGCCATTTTTCTAAAGCCCCGAACCGATCGCGGCGTCGACCGCCAGCGCTCGCGCCTCGGACTCCAGGCCGATGTTGCGCAAGCCGGCGAGCGCCATGCCGATGACCAGCGGATGGGTGCCGGCGGGACCGTCCGGTCCCATGGTCGCCAAGGCGGCGAGCACGGTCAGGCCTTTGCGGTCGGTGGCGGCGGAAACCTCGAGCGTGCGCAGCACCGAAGGCGCCGGCAGATATTCGGCGGTGTCGCCCTGGGCGCGCGCCAAACCGTCCCATGCCTCTTCCGGCGCCGGACGGCCGAGGCCTTCGAGCAGGGTCAAAAGCAGGCTGGCGCGCGGCGGCATGGCCGAGCCTTGCGCTGCCTTCCAGCGCCGCCACAGTTCGGGATCCCAAGTGGGCACCGTGCGCGGCTCGGCGGTGATGAGCGCGTAAGGCAGCAAGGCGACAGCCGGCGGAACATCCTGCGCAGCCGACGCGGTACCGCCGACGCCGCCGCCCAAGCCGCCGCCGAGCGCGCCGAGCCAGGCGCGGCCTTCGCGGATACGGCCGGCGGCGAAGAGCGCGCGGGTGGCCGAAGCGGCGAACCAGGCGAGATCGCTGGTCGGCGGAATGCCCGAAAGCGCATCGGCATAGACGCGCGCTGAGGTCGGATAGAGCCCGGCATCCTGCGCGACGACGAGCGCGCGCTGAATCAGCACGGCGCGCGCCGACGCGGCGCCTTGGCGCAACTGCGCGGCATAAAGCAACGCGCGGGCGCGCGGGCCGCTTTCGCTTTCCGAACCGGTCAGCGCGTTGTTGAGCTGCGGCTGGGTGAAGCGCAGCTCGTCGTAAAGTTTCATCAACGCCGTCGTCGGCAGCGCGCCCAGGGCTTCGGCGCGCTCGGCGGCGGCGAGGCGCGCATCGAGCGGACCTTCGGGCAATTGCGAGAGCGCGGCGAGCACGGCGGCGTCGTTGGTCTCGAAGGCGTCGGCCGGCGCGGCCAGCTTGGCGGCGCGCAGCATGGCGACATGAAGCGGCGTCGGCTGCGGCAGGCTCGCCGGCTTGGCATTGCGGTTGCCGCCGAGCGCGTCGAGCAAGGCAAAGAACGCCGGATCGCCGAGCTTCTGCTCGCGCAGCGCCGCGGCGGTGACGCCGGCCTGGGTTTTTTCGCCGGCGATGACCTGACAATAGGCCAGCGCCTCGCGCCAAAAGACATCATCGGCGAAGCCGGCGACCGCGCCGCGCACTTCGCCGCAGGCGGCGTCGGTCTCTCCGGCGAGCAAAGCGGCATCGACCAGGGCGCGCACGATGGCCTTGTCCTGGCTGCGGCCGGGGGCCGCGCGCGCCAGATCGGCCGCGAGATCGGGATTGCCGAGCGCGCCGAGGCGGCCGAGCCGCACGGCGAGATAATCGTCGGCCGGCGCATTAGCGGGCGCATTGGGCACCGCGGCGGCGGTCAGCAGCAGGCGCTGGGCCAAAGCGTTCATCGTCGCCGACGGCGTCGCGCCCGGCATCAGGCTCATCAGCTCGACGATCTGGCCGCGTCGCGCGCCGCGCCACATGTCGGCGCCGAGGCCGTCAGCGCCCTCGCGCAGGCCGAAGGAGTCGCCGCCCACCGCCTGCAGCGTCTCGACGTTCGAGAGATTGCTCGGCGGCGCGAGCTCTTCAGCCGACGGCGCCGGACGGTTGGGAAACAGCGATGTCGGCGCCTGCGCGGCAGCGGACGCTGCGGCGAGCAGGACGGCCAGACCAGTCGCGGCGCGAAGCCCCCGGGCGATCATCGCTTAAGGCCGCAGACGGTCGTTGGGCAGCGTGCGCTCGACGGTCGCCGAGGGCGGCGGCATGTCCCAGGTGGCGAGGAAGACGCCAAACCCGACGAGGACGACGACAAAAGCGGCGATGATGAGACGGGGGAGCATGAGCGGCGGACCCAATGAACTGTGGAGGCGGCAACAAGCGGGCCTTCAGGCCCAGGCGGATCACGGCGGAACGGCCCGCGACATGCCGCTAAGTCTATGCTAGACATCGATTATGTCCAATCCACGGCACCCTAACGGCTCCCCTCGCCGGTTGCAACCGCTCGCCCGACTGGCGCGCGCCTTTGGCGCCATGGTCAGGCCGTCGTGAGCAAGTCACTGGAAAGCAAGGGGTTGGATTTGCACAAAAGCCTCGTGCTGGTCGGCATGCCCGGCGTCGGCAAGACCTCGGTCGGCCGCATCCTCGCCGGCAAGCTCGGCCTGCCCTTCCTCGACGCCGACGCCGAGATCGAAACGGCGGCACAATCGACCATCGAAGAGATCTTCGCGCGCGACGGCGAAGCCGCCTTCCGCACCGGCGAGCGCCGCGTCATCGCCCGCCTTCTCGAAGGCCCGGTCGCGGTCATCGCCACCGGCGGCGGCGCCTTCATGAGCGAGGAGACGCGCCGGCGCGTCGCCGAACGCGGCATCTCGCTCTGGCTGCGCGCCGACATCGAGCTGCTGCTCAAGCGCGTCGCGCGCCGCAAGGACCGCCCGCTGCTGAAAACCGGCGATGTGCGCGAGACGTTGACCCGCCTGTTCGCCGAGCGCGAGCCGGTCTATGCGACGGCCGACATCACAGTGGACAGCGGCGAGCAATCGGCCGAAGCGGTCGCCGATAAGGCCATCGCCGCGCTCGAAGCCCATCTGTCCGCGCCGACTGGAGCCACGCCGTGAATTTCACCACCGTTCCCGTCGCGCTCGGCGAGCGCAGTTACGACATCAAGGTCGGCGGCGGCCTGCTGCTGGATGCCGACGCGCATATCGCCCCGCTGCTGCGCCAGAAACGCGTGGTCATCGTCACTGACGAGAACGTCGCAAAGCTGCATCTCGCCAAGCTCGAAGCCGCGATGGACCGCGCCGGCGTGGCGCGCGACAGCATCGTGCTGCCGCCCGGCGAGCACACCAAGGATTTCAGCTTCCTGCAGAAGCTGCTGAACGACATGCTCGATCGCGGCGTCGAACGGCGCACCATGGTGATCGCGCTCGGCGGCGGCGTGATCGGCGATCTCACCGGCTTCGCCGCGGCGGTGCTGCTGCGCGGCGTCGAGTTCATCCAGATTCCCACCACCCTCTTGGCGCAAGTGGACAGCTCGGTCGGCGGCAAGACCGCCATCGACACGCGCCAGGGCAAGAACCTGATCGGCGCTTTCCACCAGCCGCGCCTGGTGCTGGCCGATCTCGACGCCCTCGCCACCCTGCCCGAGCGCGAGTTTCTCGCCGGCTATGCCGAAGTGGCGAAATACGGCCTGATCGATGATCCCGAGTTCTTCGCCTGGCTCGAGGCCAACGGCGCGAAGGCCAAAGCGGGCGATACCGCGGCGCGCCAATATGCCGTGGTGAAAAGCTGCCAAGCCAAGGCCGCCATCGTCGCGCGCGACGAGAAGGAGGAAGGCGACCGCGCCTTGCTCAATCTCGGCCACACTTTCGCCCATGCGCTGGAAACCGAGCTGGGTTACGGCGCCGATCTGCTGCATGGCGAGGCAGTCGCCGCCGGCATGGGCCTCGCCTTCGACTTCTCCGTGCGCCAAGGGCTCTGCCCCGCCGCCGACGCCGAGCGCGTGAAGCGCCATCTGCGCAACATGGGCCTGCCCGCCGGCCTCAAAGATGCCGGCCGCCACGCGACGCAAGGCCAGTGGGATGCCAGCCGGCTGATCGCCCATATGGGCCGCGATAAGAAAGTGCGCGACGGCAAAGTGACCTTCATCCTGGCGCGCGGCATCGGCAAAGCCTTCCTCGCGCCCGGCACCGATTTGAAAGCCGTCGAAACCATGCTGCGCGAGCATAGCGCCGCCTAACAGAGGCCGGACAGCCTGACCGGAGGATCGCGTTCATGGACATCGTGACGATTCTTCTCATCGCCGCCATCCTGTTGCTGATGGTCGTTTCGGCGTTCTTCTCCGGCGCGGAGACGGCGCTGACGGCCGCGACGCGCGCGCAGATCCTGCATATGGAGCGGCGCGGCGACAAACGCGCCACGCTGGTGCGCACGCTGCGCAAGGATCGCGAGCGGCTGATCGCCGTCATCCTATTCGGCAACAATCTCGTCAGCGTCACCGCCGCGGCGCTCGCCACCGGCCTGGCCGTCGCCCATTACGGCCTGATCGGCGTGCTCTATGCCGCCGTGGCAATGACGGTGCTGATCGTGATCTTCGCCGAGATCCTGCCCAAGACCTACGCGCTGCAGAACCCGATCCCAGCGGCGCTTTCCGCCGCCCGCCCGCTGAGCGCCATCGTCGCCGTGCTCGCGCCTTTCGCGTCGGCCCTACAGGGCGTCACGACCGGCCTGTTGCGCCTGTTCGGCAAGAGCGGCGCCAAGGCGACCTTGGTGACGCCGACCCAAGCCTTGCGCGGCGCCATCGACGTGTTGGCGCAGGACGCGGCCGGCGAGATCGACCAGGAGCGCAAGATGCTGCACAGCATCCTGGAGCTCGACGAAGTCGAGGTCGGCGAGATCATGATCCACCGCAACAAGATCGAGATGGTCGATGTCGACGCGCCAATCGCCGAGACGCTCGACAAGATCGCCGACAGCCCCTTCACCCGTCTGCCGCTGTGGCAAGGCAAGCCGGAGAACATCGTCGGCATCCTGCATGTGAAGGCGCTGATCCAGGCGCGGCGCAAGCGGCCGGACAATTGGAAGAGCATCGACTTGCTGACGCTGTCCAGCCCGCCGTGGTTCGTGCCGGAACAGACATCGCTGCTGGAGCAGCTGCAGGCCTTCCGCAAACGCCGCGAGCATTTCGCCGTGGTGGTCGACGAATATGGCGCGGTGCTCGGCATCGTCACGCTTGAGGACATCCTCGAAGAGATCGTCGGCGACATCGCCGACGAGCATGACGTGGTGGCGCGCGGCGTGCGCTCGACGCCGGACGGCGCCATCGTCACCGAAGGCACGGTCACGATCCGCGATCTTAACCGCCAGTTCGGCTGGAAGCTGCCGGACGACCGCGCCGCCACAATCGCCGGCCTGGTGCTGAACGAATCGCGGCAGATTCCCGACGTCGGCCAGGTCTTCCTGTTCCACGACTTCCGCTTCGAGATCATGCGCCGCCAGCGCAACCAGATCACCCTGCTGAAGATCACGCCGCACCGGCCCGCCAACGATCCGTGCGAGGCCGCCGATGCCGAGGAAGTCCGTCACGCCGGCGCTTGAACGAGCGCCGCCCGAGGAGAGAGAGAAAACCCATGCCGCTCAGCGCGCCGCAGCCGCGTCAGGAACGCCACCACCGCCGCATCGACATGCGAGGCTATCGCCGCGATGACGGCCTGTGGGACATCGAAGGCGTGCTGCGCGACGTGAAGGCCTACGAATTCTCCAGCGAGTTTCGCGGCACCGTCTCGCCTGGCACGCCACTGCACGATATGTGGATCCGGCTGACGGTCGATGAGACGTTGACCGTGCGCGACGTCGAGGTGGCGATGGACGCCAATCCCCATGCCGTCTGCCCGGCGATCGTGCCGGCCTTCGCCAAGCTCAAAGGCCTGCGCATCGCGCCGGGCTGGAACCGCAAAGTGCGCGAATTGCTCGGCGGCGTGCGCGGCTGCACCCATCTCGTGGAGATGCTCGGCCCGCTCGCCACCGTGGCCTATCAGAGCATCGGCGTCTCGCGCGTGCCCACGGCGGACGGCGGCACTCTGGGCGCGCCGGCCGATCCGGCGCGCAAGCCTAAGCGCATCGACAGCTGCCACGCCCTGGCGGCCGACGGCGAGGTCGTGCGCAAGCGCTGGCCCGCCTTCTACAGCGGGCAGGACAAGCCGAAAGCCTGACGGCGTTTACTGTTTATTCGTCGCCGCGCTTGCGCGGACCGGAAACCGCCGGACGGCGGGTCGGCTCGCGCGTCAGCAGCGCGATGCGGGCGCGCACGGAGTCATGTATCGCGTTGGTCGGCGCATGCTCGGCTTTCGCCGTGGCGGCGCGCGCGCCGGCGAGGCCGGCGAGCGACTGGCCATGGCCGGCGCCGGCATGGCCGGCTTCGGTGGCCGCGGCGCGGAAATAGCCGACGATGAAAACGCGCAGCTTCGCCGTCAGGCTCGAGCTCTGGCGGACGGCAGCGACGACGCTGGCGATCTGATGGATGGAGAGGCGCTCGCGGCGCGCGATTTCAGACAGACAGTCCCACATCTCCTGTTCGAGACGGATACTGGTGCGGCGACCTGAAATCGTTACGTTGCGACTGACGAGCATGACGACGACATTTCTGACGCGGGCACTTTATAAGAGCCTGTCGGATTTTCAACCGACAAGTGTATAGCGGCGCGCCTTCACAACCAATGCGAAAGCTGGCGATGCGAAAGCCGGCGGCGCGCCGTCAGGCATCGATCTGGGCGAATTCGGACGGCGTCAGCGTCGTCATCGCCAGCGCGTGCACGCCGCCCGCCAACTCTTCGGCGAGCAGCTGATAGATCAAGCGCTGACGCGCGACGCGGCTCTGTCCGGCGAATCGCTCCGAAACGATGACGAGGCGAAAGTGGGTTTCTCCGGCGCGGCCCGCGCCGCCTTCAGCAGCCAGCGAGCCGGGATGCAAATGGCCGGCATGCTGCGCCGATTCATCGGCGATATCGAGGCGGACCGGCGCGAGCGCGGCGCGCAATTTGCGATCGATGGCGGCGGCGACGGTCAAGGAGGCACCTGCAAACGCGCGAATAGGCGGGACGCGCGCAAAAATGCGCGACGGGACGGAATGCGCGCGAAAGTGACGCTGGCCGCCACCCCCGTCAAGGACGCAAGAGGAGGAGATGACGGCGCTCTCGGCTTGCGCCGCGCGGATCGACGCCTCATATTTTGGCTATGCCAAGGACCAGAAGCCGTACAGCAGCCGGGGCGACCCGGCCGACCAGCGATTCGCGGACATGCGACGTGCCCGACTGCCCCGGCGAGGGCGTCTATCGCGCGCCGCGCGCGCGCGACGCGTTGAACGGCCCGCAATGGCTTTGCCTCGACCATGTGCGGGAATTCAACAATTCCTGGGACTATTTCTCCGGCATGTCGCCCGATCAGGTCGAGGCGCATATCCGCAGCGATCTGGTGGGCTGGCGGCCGACCTGGCCGCTGGGCCGGCTCGGCGCCCAGGCGCCGCAGCCGGAGGAACGCACGACGCGCAACGGGCCGCAGGGCGCCGGCAGCCGCGGCACCCGCCGGGCGCGCCGTCCGAGCGGCGAGGATCCCTTTGCCAATGCCCGCGATCCCTTTGGTTTCTTTAGTGAAAAAGGCCGTCCGGGCGGCACGGGAAGCGCCGAGCGCGGGCCCAAAGGCCGGCGCGCCAGCGCCGAGGAGACCAAAGCCTTGCGGGTGATGGACCTGCAATTCCCCTTCAGCCAGGCCGAATTGAAACGCCGCTATAAAGAACTGGCCAAGCGCTACCACCCCGATGCCAATGGGGGCGACAAAGCTGCCGAAGAGCGGTTAAAATTGGTCAACCAGGCTTACGCAACCCTCAAAAACAGCGTCAGCGCCTCCTGACGGTCCGGCAACGCCCGGTCCGGCAGCATTACTGACATTTATTTGGATGAAGCCAATATGAGCACAGCAGCCATGTCCCCGAACCGCCATCCCCTGGAAAACCCCGACATCGAAGTGTCGGTCCGTCAGGTTTTCGGCATCGACAGCGACATGATGGTGCCGGCCTTCAGCCAGGGCAGCGAATATGTGCCCGACGGCGACGAGGCCTACCGCTTCGATCCGAACACGACGCTCGCCATTCTCGCCGGCTTCGCCTTCAACCGCCGCGTCATGATCCAGGGCTATCACGGCACCGGCAAGTCGACGCATATCGAGCAGGTCGCCTCACGCCTCAACTGGCCTTGCGTGCGCGTCAACCTCGACAGCCACATCTCGCGCATCGACTTGCTCGGCAAGGACGCGATCGTGCTGCGCGACGGCAAGCAGGTCACCGAATATCGCGAAGGCATCCTGCCCTGGGCGCTGCAGACGCCGACCGCGTTGGTGTTCGACGAATATGACGCCGGCCGCCCGGACGTGATGTTCGTCATCCAGCGCGTGCTCGAAGTCGACGGCAAGCTGACCCTGGTCGACCAGAACAAGGTCATCCGCCCGCACAAGTCCTTCCGCCTGTTCGCCACCGCCAACACCGTCGGCCTCGGCGACACCACCGGCCTCTACCACGGCACGCAGCAGCTCAACCAGGGCCAGCTCGACCGCTGGAACATCGTGGCGACGCTGAACTACCTGCCGCACGAGGACGAGACCAAGATCATCGTCTCCAAGGTGCCGAGCTACGACACCGAAGAGGGCCGCAAGACCGTCGCCAACATGGTGTCGCTCGCCGATCTGACGCGCGCCGGCTTCATCGCCGGCGACCTCTCCACCGTCATGTCGCCGCGCACGGTCATCACCTGGGCCGAGAACGCGCGCATCTTCAAGGACGTCGGCCTCGCCTTCCGCCTGACCTTCCTCAACAAGTGCGACGAAGTCGAACGCGCCACCGTGGCCGAGTACTACCAACGCTGCTTCGATCAGGAGCTGCCCGAATCGGCGACGAAGATCTCCCTGGCGTGAGCATGGCCCTCGTATAAGCATGGCAGACGACAGCAAGAACCCGGCGCTGCCCGCCGGCCACCAGACGCCCGCCTCCAACGGCGGGCCGACGGCGGCTGGCAAATCCGGCGGCAAGAGCCGCAACATGGCGGCCAAGGACACGCCGCAAGAGGCCTTCAAGCGCGTGACCGCCGCCACCATGCGCGCGGTCTCGGGCAAGACCGAACTGTCCGTCGATTTCACGCCCGATCCGGCACGCATCAAAGGCCTGCGCGCCCGCCTGCAGCCGCCGTCGCGCGACCTGCCGAGCGACGAAGTGGCGCGCATCCGCGGCGAAGCCGACGCGATGGCGCTCAAGCTGCGCTATCACGATGAAGCGCTGCACAGCAAAAACCAGCCGTCCGGCGACGCGGCCCGCAAGATTTTCGCCGAAGTCGAGCAGGCCCGCTGCGAAGCGCTCGGCGCCAAGCGCATGGCCGGCGTGGCGCACAATCTCGACGCCGCGCTCGAGCAGAAGTGCAAGAACGTGGTCTACAGCCGCGTCAACGAATACGCCAACGTGCCGGCGGCCGAAGTGATCGGCATGATCGCGCGCGAAAAGCTGACGGGCCGCGCGCCGCCGGAAAGCGTGCGCCATCTGGTCGACGAATGGCGCAATTGGGTGGACGCGCGCGCCGGCAAGGATTTCGCCGACCTCGACCGCCATGTCGGCGATCAGGCCAAGTTCGCCCGCGCCCTCAAGAAGCTCATCACCGATCTCTCCTTGAGCGACGAGGAAGCCGTCGAGGAGATGGACGCCGGCGTCGATTCCGAAGGCGAGCAGGACGACCAGACCGAGGATCAATCCTCCGGCGACGACTCCAGCACCTCCGAATCCTCCGACACCCCCGAGCAGCAGGATGCCGGCAGCCAGGACGAGGAAGGCGAGGAAGGCGCGGCGGAAGACGCCATGGACGACATGAATGCCGGCGCCGGCGATGGCGACGGCCTGCCGCCCGACATGCGCTGGATGCCGCAAAACCGCAACCAGGGCGTCGACCAGAACAACTATCGCGCCTTCACCACCGCCTTCGACGAAGTGGTGGAAGCCGCCGATCTGTGCGAGCCGGCCGAGCTGGCGCGCCTGCGCACCCATCTCGACAACCAGCTCACGGCCCTGCAGAGCGTGATCGGCCGCTTAGCCAACCGTCTGCAGCGCAAGCTGATGGCCAAGCAGTCCCGTTCGTGGGAGTTCGATCTCGACGAAGGCATGCTCGACGCCTCGCGCCTCGCCCGCGTTGTCATCAATCCGATCTATTCCCTCTCCTACAAGATGGAGAAGGAGATGGATTTCCGCGACACGGTGGTGACCCTGCTGATCGACAATTCCGGCTCGATGCGCGGCCGCCCGATCACGCTCGCCGCCATGAGCGCCGACATCCTGGCGCGCACGCTCGAGCGCTGCGGCGTGAAGGTTGAGATTCTCGGCTTCACCACGCGCGCCTGGAAGGGTGGCCAATCGCGCGAGAAGTGGCTCGCCGCCGGCAAACCGGCCGCGCCGGGCCGCCTCAACGATCTGCGCCACATCGTCTACAAGGGCGCCGATTCGCCCTGGCGCCGCACGCGCAAGAATCTCGGCCTGATGCTGCGCGAAGGTCTGCTCAAGGAGAACATCGACGGCGAGGCGCTCCTGTGGGCGCACAACCGGATCGTCATGCGCCCCGAGCAGCGCCGCATCCTCATGGTGATCTCCGACGGCGCGCCGGTCGACGATTCGACCCTGTCGGTCAATCCCGGCAATTTCCTCGAGGCGCATCTGCGCCGCGTCATCGAATGGATCGAGAGCTACTCGCCGGTCCAGCTCGTCGCCATCGGCATCGGCCATGACGTGACGCGCTACTACCGCCGCGCCGTGACCATCGTCGATGCCGAACAGCTCGGTTCGACGATGATGGAAAAGCTGGCGGAACTGTTCGACGAGGACGGGCCGAACCGCGACCGCGATCCGGGCGAAAGCCAGCGTGCCGAGCAGTTCGCGCGCAAGCGCAAAGACGGCGCCATCCACTAACGCCTTTCCGACGTAGACGCAGAATGCGCCAAGGTCTGCGCGCCTTCGGCGTCCTCTGTTGCAGCGCGGCCTCACGGCGAGTTGATCGTCGAAGCGGCCGCCGCCCCCTGCCCTGCCTAGCGGCCTATTGGGCCTTTTGTTACCGTTATCGACCGCCGCCGATGACGCGCGGCGCCCATCATCACGGGGGCTAAGGGGAGCAGACCATGCCTTTGGATCAACGGATCATCGATCTCTACGACGAATACACCCATGAGGGGCTCGGCCGCCGCGTATTCCTCGAGCGCGCCGCCAAGATCACCGGCAGCGTGGCCGCCGCCACCGCCGCCTTCGACATGCTGGCGCCGAACTACGCCCACGCGCAAATGGTGAAGCCGGACGACGCCCGCCTCGAGTCCAAGATGGTGACTTGGCAGGGCGCCGACCTGATGACCGGCTACATGGTACGCCCCAAGGGCACCGCGAAGCTGCCGGGCATGCTGGTGATCCATGAGAATCGCGGCCTCAACCCGCATATCCAGGACATCGCCCGCCGCGTCGCCCTCGAGGGCTATGTCGTCCTCGCGCCCGACGCCTTGTCGCCGATCGGCGGCGCGCCGGCCGACCAGGACGCTGCGATCAAGTTGATCGCCGAGGTGGGCAAGGACATGCCGAAGGTCGTGCGCAACTTCGTCGCCGGCGTCGATTATCTGAAGAAGAGCGACCAGACGACCGGCAAGGTCGGCACCGTCGGCTTCTGCTGGGGCGGCGCCATGTCGGCGATGATGGCGGTCAATTCCGCCGCCGACGCCATCGTCATTTATTACGGCCGCGCGCCAAACGCGCCGGACGCCGAAAAGGTCAAGGCGCCGATGCTCGTGCATCTCGGCGGGCTCGACACCAACCTCAACAACAGCTGGCCGCCCTTCGAGGCCGCGCTCAAAGCCGCCAACAAGAAGGTCACGATCAACACCTATGAAGGCGCCAACCACGCTTTCAACAATGACACCGGCGGCGAGCGCTACAACAAGGCTGCGGCCGACCTCGCCTGGTCGCGCACCCAGGCATTCTTCAAGGAAAACCTGAAGGCTTAAGCCGGCAAGGAGTCGCGCAACAAAAAAGGCCGGGCGTTTCGCCCGGCCTTTTCTTTTTCGTCGTCTGCTTTTTCGTCGTCGCGCCGAATTAGGCGGCGGTCGCTTCGAGCTTGCGCTGGATGCGCGCGCGCAGGCGGCGATATTCCGGCGACAGATCCTTGGCCGACAGCTTCAGCAGGTAGTTGTCGAGGCCGCCGTTGTGCTCGATCGAGCGGATCGCGTTGGTCGACAGACGCAGGCGGATCGTCTGGTTCAGCGCGTCGCTGATCAGCGAGATGTGCTGCAGGTTCGGCAGGAACTTGCGGCCCGTCTTGTTGTTCGCGTGGCTGACCGTGTGGCCGCACATCACGCCTTTGCCCGTCACTCCGCAGCGTCGCGCCATAATCCTGATCCTCAAAATGGCCGCCCCGAGCCTATGCCCGGCCGGCCGAATAATCATTGTCTGCTTTCAGGGGCCGGCGCTAACCGAAGTCCGCGCCAAAGGCCCGAAAAGAGGCCGTTTTTTACGCAATCCGGCTCGCCTGGTCAAGCCGAAACGGCACCACGGGCGGTGTCCGCCGAATCCACCGATTGAAAAATTATCTCATTATTTCAATAAGATAATCAATTCATCCGGCCCAGGGTGCGCGACAGCAGGACGTAAAGCTTGCCGATATCGGAGGTCACGAAGGTCGAGGACAGCAGGTTTTCCGGGTCGCTTTCACGGGCTTGGCCGAGCAGGCTTTCGAACTGCTCGACATAACGGTCGACGAAGCGGCGGAAGGTGTCGTCGGTTTCGTAGCGCCCGCGGATGACATCCTGCGTCTTGCCCTCGCCGCCGCCGATCAGATTGCGGATGAACGCGCCCTTGTCGCCTTTGGCGTAACCCTTCCACAGCTTCTCGGCCTCGCCCTTGTCCAAAAGGCGGCTGATGTCGATGCCGATGGAGTTGAGATCCTCGACAATGAATTTGGAGGCGCGCAGGAAGGTGTCGCGGCGCGAATCGAGCAAGCCGGCGCGCACGCGCGAGGCTTCGGCGCTGGCATGTTCGGAGGCCTGGCGCAGCGCCTCGGTCTGGCTTTCGAACGCGCCGGCGATGTCGCCCGCTTTAGCTGCCGCCTGCTCGAGCGATTTGGCGTAGTCGGTCGTCTGGGTCTGCAGGGCCGTGCCGGAGCGCGTCACCTGATCGCGGGCATTCTCGGCGGCGCGCGTCATCTCGGCGCTTTGCTGACGGAACAGCGCGCCGATCGCGTGCATCTGCTCGGTGATCTGGCGCGAGACGTTCTGGAACTCCGTGCTCGAGAGGTTAAAGGCCGAACGGTTGTCCTCGATATGGCGGTTGGCCAGACGCGACGACTGGCCGAGCGTCTCGGCCTCGCGCCCGAGCGCCTCGCCGACCTCGCGCAGCTGCTGCGACGCTTCGCGGGTGACGCGAGCCACCTCCTCGGCGCGCTGGCGCAAAATCTCGCCGAGGCTTTCCGCCTTGCTCTCCGCCTCTTCCGAACCGCGCACCAGATTGGCCGACTGGCGCTTGAGCGTCTCCTCGATGCTCTCGACGCGGGCCGAAAGCTGCTCGGAGAGACTGGCGAAGGTGTCTTCCTGCTCGCTGAGCATGCGGCGCAGCGCCTGGCCGCGCGTCTCCTCGCGCTGAGTGAGATTGTCGGCGAGACGCTCGAAAGCATCGCTCTGCTCTTGCAGCAGCTTGCGGATGTCGTCGCCCTTCACGCCGGCGCGGTCCGCCGCTTCGATCAGCGCGGCCGACTGGCGCGCGAAAGCGTCGCCGATGCGCGCGGCTTCGTCGGCCGCATGGCCGGCCGCGGCGCGCACCGTTTCGGTCTGTTCGCCGAGCATCTTGCGCACGTCCTCCGCCTTGCCTGCGGCATGGTCGGCTGCGCGGCTGAGCGCTTCGGCCTGACGCTCCATCAGCGTCGCGGTCTTGTCGGTCAAGGCGGCGGCGACTTCCGACGAAACGCGCACCTGATCGGCGCGAGCGCTGAACACATTGCCGGCATCGCCAAGGCGGCCTTCGGCCTGCTCGACCGCGCTGCCCAGCTCGCCGGCGCGGCGCGCCAGCGAATCGGCGGCGCTCTGCAAGGCGGCGAAGGCGCGCTCGGCGGCTTGCTGCACGCTCTCGCCTTGCGCGACGAGATGGCCGGTCGATTGGCCCATGCGTCCGGCGGCGCGCTCGGCGCTGTCAGGCAGCGCGACGATGCGCGCGCTGAAGGCCTCGGTGACGGACTTCAGCTCGTGGTTGATGCGTTCAGTCGTGCTGGCGAGATTTTGCGCCTGGCCGGTGACGGTCTGGCCGACGTTCTGCGCCTGCAGCGCCAGCGCGCCATAGCTTTCGCGCAGCGCTTCGGCCTCGACGCGGCAGCTCTCGCTCAGCTTGTTGACGCGCAGGATCGCCTGCTCGATGTCGTTCACCACCGTGCGCAGGCTGGCGTTGAGCGCCTCGCTCATGGCGCCGACGCGATCGCTCGCCATGTCGGAAGCCTTGGCGATCGCCGTCGATTGATGCTCGACGCCTTCCGCCAGGGTCTCGGCGGCAGCTTCGACCTCGGCGCGGGTCTGCGCCACCGCTTCGCGCAAGCGCTCGGCCTGGGTGGCGATGGCGGCACGGATATCGGCCGTCATGCTTTCGACCTCGTCGAGGGCGACGCTCGTCGCGTTCTTCAAGGAGGCCTGCTGTTCGGCCGAGGCGCTTTCGATGCCGGCGGTCATCTCCTCAACGTCCAGACGCAGGGCGGCGACGGCCTCAGCCAATTTGCTCTTCTGCTCGGCCACGGCTTCAGCCAAAGCCTCACCGGTCGCGGCGCTCTCGCGGCGCGCGGCAGCGACGCTATCGGCGAGCTGGGCGGATTGGGCGGCGGCGGCGGCGGCCATCATGTCGCCCGCTTCGGCAGCGGCGCGGCGCGCTTCGGCGGCGGCGGCAGCCAGTTTCGCCTGCTGTTCGCTCACCGCCTCATCGATCGCCGCCAGCGTGCTGGCGGTCTCGCGGCGCGAAGCCTGCAGGCTCTCGTTCAGGCGGCTCGTCTGCTCGGCCGCGGCGGCGGCCATCGCATCGCCGGC
>DASTMO010000022.1:0-13170 GCA_035714115.1 Alphaproteobacteria bacterium | reverse complement strand
GGGGCACCGCGCGCGGCCAATTGGTTGCCGCGACAATGCCTTCGAGCGATCCGCCGGCGCGCGCCTGGCGGCTGCTTGCCGATCTTGAACAGCAGGAACATCGCGACGAAGGCGCGTCGCGTCGCGCCCTCGATCATGCCGCCGCGGCGCGGCCGGACGAGGCCTGGACCTGCCGCGCCTGCGGCGCGCGCACGGCCGATTGGTCGCCGATCTGCGGCTCGTGCGACGGGTTCGATACGCTCGATTGGGCGTCGCCGACGCCGGTCAGCGCGCTGGCGCAGCCAGATGTGGTGAAAGCCGCCGCGCCGTTGCTGCTGCGCGACGAGATGCCGCCGACGCCGTAACGCCGTCGATCAAGCGAACGCCGTTAAACGAACGCCATTAAACGAATGGCGGCCCGACGATCCAGCCGACCGCCGGCTCGCGCAGCGAGCAAAGCATGGAGCCGATGGTCGGCAATAAGATCAAACGAAGCCGTTAAACGAATGGCGGCCCGACGATCCAGCCGACCATCGAGCGGCGCGTGCCGCGCGTCACCGGCGTCACCCGATGCAGGATGAACGACGGGAAGATGATGACGGAGCCGCGCGCGCGGATGCCGTCGATCGTCACGACCTTGTTCTCTTCGCCGGGATCCTTGAGCTCGAAGTCGCCGCCTTCGTAATCGTTTTCGTCGGTCAGCTGCATCGTGAAGGACAGCTTGCGGGTCAGCCCCTTGTTGGCGCCCTCTTTGTAGGGCGTGGAATGCTGATCGACATGCCAGTGATAATACTGGCTGGTGTTGTAGACGCCATACTGGACCGGCTCGACTGCCGAGAGTTTGAAGTTCCAGTATTTGCTGTTGGCGGCGTTGATGAACTGCAGGATGTAGTCGTAGAGCCAGCCGTATTCCGGCTTCTGCGGGAAGAACGTCAGCTCGGTGCTGCGGATGGTCGCATCGGAGCGCTCGCCCTCGAACATGCCGACGGTGCCGTCGCTGTGCGGCAGCTTTTCGCCCTCGGCGATCACGCGGTCGCAGAAGTCCGCCGGGAAGACGGATTTTTGATAGACGTAAAAGGGGCGGATGTTCATGGCGGCGGCGGGCTCGGCACAGTGGGCTCGATGGCGGACCGGCGGCGCGACAGCGGCGCAGAACTTCAAGCTACCGCGCCCGGCACACCTCCCGCAAGCCGCTCTATTAAAAATTTCCTTTTCAATCAATGGCTTGATTTAGATCAAGGAAAAGCCGCCAGGGCGCTTTCGGCGGCCCCGGCCGCCGTCGCGGCGCGGGTTTCCAGATGCGGGCGGCTATGCTACAACCCGCCCCCTTCGCGGCATTTTGGTCGCGTCTCGGATGCCGGCTTAGCTCAGGGGTAGAGCAACTGATTCGTAATCAGTAGGTCCGCGGTTCAATTCCGCGAGCCGGCACCATTCTCAAAAATTCAGGATAGAGGCGCCGCTCAGGGCGCGACTTCGATGAAGCTCGGCGTCGGCGCGGGAGCGGGGTCCGGCGTCTGCGGCGCGGATGGCGCTGTCGGCTGTGCCGTCTCTGCCGGCCGCCATTCGGCGTTCTGCTTCCCATAGGGGGCGTCGGCGAGTTGGCTGAGGCCATAGGCGCCGGCTCCGAACAGCAAGAGCAAGGCGATCACCGTCAGCCAGATGCGCGGTTTGCCGTCGCCTGCAGCGCTCATCGGGCGCGGCGGCGCGCCAGGAGCCTTGCGCGGCGTTTCATGCGCGGCGGCTTCTTTGACATAGCGATAAAGGCCGGCTTTGGCCGCGCGATCGCGCTCTTCGTCCGGCACATGAATCTTCGACCAATAGGATTCGCGGGCTCTCGCGTCGGCGGTTGGCGCAGGAGGCTCGGCCGCGCGCGGCGGCATGTTGCGCGGTTCGTGCGGCGTCTGGGCTGCCTTTGCCTCCGCTTGCGTCGTTGCTTGGGGCGCCGACGGCCGGGCGACCCAGGCCGGAATCACATGCTCGGGCAGGGCGTAGGGGTTGGGATTCGGCGTCGCTGGGGCTAAGGCCGGCGCTGGAGCGGGCTCGGCTTGCGGAGGTTGCGTCGGCGGCGAGGATGCCGGCACGGCCGGCGCGTGCTGTTCCTTCTGCGCATCCCGGGCGGCGAAGCGCGGCTCGATCCGTCCGGCGACGTCCTGCGCGTCACGTGTTTGGCGCGGCCGGCGCATCATGGCTTGTTGTTCGCCGTTTCGGCGCTGCGGCGCCAGAAATCGGCCATGCGCTCGTCGCGCGGCACGCCACGACCGTTCGCATACATGTCGGCAAGGCGCGAACGCGCCGGGCCGTAGCCGGCGGCGGCGGCCTTGGAATACCAGGCGAGCGCGTCGGCGGCGCTTTGCGGCACGCCGCGCCCTGCGTCGTACATCATGCCGAGATTTGTCTGCGCAGGCGGATAGTTCTGCTCGGCGGCGCGGCGATACCATTCGATCGCGGTCTCGTCGCTGCGCGCGACGCCGCGTCCGCTGGAATACATGAAACCGAGATTGTTCTGCGCCGCGGCCGAGCCTTGTTGCGCCGCGGCCTGATACCAGCGCGCCGCTTCGGTGTCGTTCTGCGGGCCGCCGCGGCCGTTGGCCAGGCGATAGGCGAGATTGAACGCACCTTCGGCGCTGCCGAGCTCGGCGGCGGCGCGATAATGGCGCAGCGCTTGCGCATCGTCGCTGGTCGCGGCGGCAAGCTTGAGCTCTTGCGCCGGATCGCTCGGCACCGCTTGGGGTTGCGGTTGTGGCGCGGGCGCGACGCTGGCTGGCGGAGCGGGAGCCGGCGCGACAGTTTGCGGCGGACGCGCTGCCTGCTGCTGGCGCGGCGGCACGGCGGGCGCGGGCGCAGCCGTCGTGATCGGCGGTTCGCCCGGCAGACGCGGCGTGCGGCCGTCCTCGCGCGCCAGCTTGTCGCGCAATTCGCCGATTTTCGGCACGGCTTCATAAACGCCTTCTTCCGCCGCTCGGCCATACCAGGACAGCGCGATGGCGTCGTTGCGCTCGACGCCGTCGCCTCGCTCGTAGCGGCCGGCGAGGCGGAACATGGCGTTGGCGTCGCCGCGCAGGGCGAGATCCTCATCGGGCAAGCGCGCGGCCGGCGCCAGCGCGGCGGGCGCCGTGGACGCGGCGGCCGGCAATTGCGGCTCAGGCATGAGCGCGCCACGCGTGATGTCGTCGACCTCGCCTTGCGTGACGGTGCCGAGAATGCCGGCTTGCGCCGTCGTCACCCGTCCGTCGGTCGCGGCCGGAGTGCTGGGCGCAGACAACGGCTCGCTTCTGACGCCGCCGTTGGGCGAGGCGTTTTCGGCATAGGGCGACACGCTGGTCGTCACATCCTGCGCGCGCAATTCCGGCGTGAACGCCCAGGCACAGCCGAGCAACACAGGCCAAATGCGGTAATGCGAAAAGCGAGCCATGCGGAACCGTTCCCCCGCGTCAATGAGGCCGGATTCTCGCGGCCTTTCGACGAGAGAGGGTGTGACAGAATCGCGTGATTTGTGCGACGCACGGGTTCCGCCTTTACGCCGCCTTTACAGCGGTTGCCGCAACTCCGCATAGCGACTTAACGGGCTGGAACGACATGCTCTTTTCACAGCAACGAAAAGAGTTCCGGAAAAATTCCTATGAGCGACCTCATCTATCTCGGCCTCGGCGTCGGCTTCTTCGCCGTCATGGCCTGTTATCTGCGCCTCTGCGAGCGTGGCTGAGGGTTCCATGACGCTCGATCTCATCCTCGGCGGCGCAGCAACGCTCGGCCTCTTCATTTATCTGCTGGTCGCGTTGCTGCGGCCGGAAAAATTCTAGGAGCCGGCCATGACGATCATCGGTTGGCTGCAGATCGCGCTCGCGGTCGGCGTCGTTCTCGCCACCGTCGCGCCGCTCGGCGCTTACATGGCGCGCGTGTTTGATGGCCGTGCGCGGTTCCTCGCGCCGGTCGAAAGCGCGCTTTATCGCCTCGCCGGCGTCGATCCGGCGCGCGAGCAGCATTGGAGCGCCTATGCGTTCGCCATGCTGCTGTTCAACGCGCTCGGCTTCGTCTTCCTTTATGCCGTGCTGCGCGCCCAAGACATCCTGCCGCTCAATCCGGCCGGCATGGCTGCGGTCACGCCCGATCTCGCCTTCAACACGGCGGTCAGCTTCGTCACCAACACCAATTGGCAGTCTTACGGCGGCGAAAGCACGCTGAGCCATTTCAGCCAGATGATCGGCCTGACGGTGCAGAACTTCCTGTCGGCCGCCACCGGCATCGCCCTCGCCGTCGCTTTCGCGCGCGGCTTCGCGCGCGCCGGCGCTAAGACCATCGGCAACTTCTGGGGCGATATGACCCGCGCCACGCTTTATCTCCTGCTGCCGCTCGCGCTGATCCTCGCGATCGTCTTCGTCGCGATGGGGATGCCGCAGAATTTTCTCGGCCCCGTCGAAGCCACGACGCTGGAAGGTGCCAGCCAGACCATCTCGCAAGGCCCGGTCGCCAGCCAGATCGCCATCAAGATGCTCGGCTCGAACGGCGGCGGCTTCTTCAATGTCAACGCCGCGCATCCTTACGAGAACCCGACCGCCTGGTCGAATCTGCTGCAGCTTTGGACCATTCTCGGCATCGGCGCGGCGCTCACCGCCACCTTCGGCCGCCTGATCGGCGCCAAGGCGCAGGGCCGCGCACTCTTGTGGGCCATGGCGACGATGCTCGTCGCCGGCTTGGCCGTCGCCTATTGGGCGGAAGCTTCCGGCAATCCGCATCTGATCGCCGCCGGGCTCGATTCGGCCGCGAACTGGGAAGGCAAGGAGACACGCTTCGGCATCGCCAATTCGGCGATCTGGAGCGTCTTCACCACCGCCGCGTCAAACGGCTCGGTCAACGCCATGCATGACAGCTTCACGCCGCTCGGCGGGCTGGTGCCGATGTTCAACATGCAACTCGGCGAATTGATCATCGGCGGTGTCGGCGCCGGCCTTTACGGCATGTTGCTCTATGCCATCATCGCGGTCTTCGTCGCCGGTCTGATGGTCGGCCGCACGCCGGAATATCTCGGCAAGAAGATCGGCGGCGGCGAGGTCAAGCTCACCATGCTCGCCGTGCTGGTCAGCCCGGGCGCCTGCCTGTTCTTCACCGCGCTCGCCTGCGTCTGGCCCGGCGCGCTCGCCGGCCTCGCCAACAGCGGCCCGCACGGCTTTTCCGAACTGCTCTATGCCTACAGTTCGGCCGCCGGCAACAATGGCAGCGCTTTCGCCGGCCTCACCGCCAATGTGCCCTTCTTCAACACGACGCTCGGCATCACCATGCTGATCGGCCGCTTTGCCATGATCGTGCCGATGATGGCGGTGATCGGCCGCCTCGCCGTCGCGCCCAAGCTGCCCGACAGCGCCGGCACCTTCCCGACCACCGGCCCGCTCTGGGTCGGCCTGCTGATCGGCGTCATCGCCATCGTCGGCGGCCTCACGTTCTTCCCGGCTCTGGCGCTCGGCCCCATCGTCGAACATCTGGCGATGCAAGCCGGCAGCTTGTTCTAAGAGGACATCATGACCCGTTCGTCCCAGGCTCTGCTCGACGGCCCGATCCTGCGCCGCGCCGTCGGCGAATCTTTCCGCAAGCTCGATCCGCGCAAGCTGGCGCGCAATCCGGTGATCTTCGTCACCGCTGCCGTGGCGCTACTCACCGCCATCCTGTTCACGCGCGATCTGCTGGCCGGAGAGGGCGCCGCCTTCACCGGCCAGATAGCCGCCTGGCTGTGGTTCACGGTTCTCTTCGCCAATTTCGCCGAGGCAGTCGCCGAGGGGCGCGGCAAGGCTCAGGCCGACAGCCTGCGCCGCGCGCGCAGCGACATTCGCGCCAATCGCCTCAAAGCGGGTGGCGGTCTGGAAGCCGTCGCCGCCAGCGACCTGCGCGCCGGCGATCTGGTGATCGTCGCGGCGGGCGAGGTCATCCCGGCCGACGGCGAGGTGGCGGAGGGTATCGCCAGCGTCGACGAAAGCGCCATCACCGGCGAATCCGCTCCGGTCATCCGCGAATCCGGCGGCGACCGCTCGGCGGTCACCGGCGGCACGCGCGTCCTGTCCGATCGCATCACGGTGAAGATCACCGTCTCGCCCGGCGGCGGCTTTCTCGACCGCATGATCGCGCTGGTCGAAGGCGCCGAACGCCAAAAGACGCCGAACGAGATCGCGCTCTCGATCCTGCTCGTCGGCATGACGCTGATCTTCCTGGTCGCCACCGCGACGCTCGAGAGCTTCGCCGCCTATGCCGGCGGCCTCGTCTCGGTCGCGGTACTGGCGGCGCTGTTGGTCACGCTGATCCCGACGACGATCGGCGGCCTCTTGTCGGCCATCGGCATCGCCGGCATGGATCGTCTGGTGCGCTTCAACGTGCTGGCCAAATCGGGCCGCGCGGTGGAGGCGGCGGGCGATGTCGATACGCTGCTCTTGGACAAGACCGGCACCATCACGCTCGGCAACCGCATGGCCACCGCTTTGATCGCCGCGCCCGGGATCGCCGAGCGCGAATTTCTCGAAGCGGCGCTGCTCGCCAGCCAGGCCGACGAGACGCCGGAGGGGCGCAGCATCGTCGCCTTGATCGCCCAGCAGAGCGTGACGGTGTCGGCCGGCGGCGGCGACTTCGTGCCTTTCACGGCACAAAGCCGCATGTCGGGCGTCGATATCGGGGGGCAAAAAATCCGCAAGGGCGCGGTCGATGCCGTGTTGGCCTGGGCCGGGTTGGCGCATGCGCCGCAAGCGCTGGCGCAGGCTGTCGAGCGCATCGCGCGCTCCGGCGGCACGCCGCTGGCGGTCGCTTCGAATGGAAAGCTGCTCGGCGTCATCCATCTCAAGGACGTCATCAAGGACGGCATCAAGGAGCGTTTCGCCGAACTGCGCCGCATGGGCATCCGCACGGTGATGATCACCGGCGACAACAAGCTGACGGCCGCCGCCATCGCCGCCGAGGCGGGCGTCGACGATTTCCTCGCCGAGGCGACGCCGGAGGCCAAGCTCGATCTCATTCGCGGCGAGCAGGCCAAAGGCAAGCTGGTCGCCATGTGCGGCGACGGCACCAATGACGCGCCCGCGCTGGCTCAGGCCGATGTCGGTGTCGCCATGAACACCGGCACGCAAGCGGCGCGCGAAGCCGGCAACATGGTCGATCTCGACAGCGACCCGACCAAGCTGATCGAGGTCGTTGGCATCGGCAAGCAATTGTTGATGACGCGCGGCGCGCTCACCACCTTCTCCATCGCCAACGATGTGGCGAAATATTTCGCCATCATTCCGGCGCTGTTCATCGCTGCTTATCCGCAGCTTTCGGCGCTCAACGTCATGAATCTGGCGACGCCGCAAAGCGCCATCCTCTCGGCCGTGATCTTCAACGCGCTGATCATCGTCGCGCTCATCCCGCTCGCCTTGCGCGGCGTCACCACCAAGGCGCGCGGCGCGGCCGATGTCTTGCGCCGCAATCTCTTGGTCTACGGCCTCGGCGGCCTCGTCGCGCCCTTCGTCGGCATCAAGCTGATCGATCTCGCGGTCGTCGCGATCGGTCTCGCGTAAGGAATTCGCCATGTTGAACCAGCTTCGTCCGGCCATCGTTCTGCTCGTCGTTTTCGCCGCCCTGCTTGGCGTCGCCTACCCTTACGCCGTCACCGGCATCGCCCAAGCGGTGCTGCCCGCGCAGGCCGACGGCAGCCTGATCGAAAAGGATGGCAAGATCGTGGGCTCCGCGCTGATCGGCCAGAACTTCACGGACGACAAATATTTCTGGCCGCGTCCCTCCGCCACGCTCGGTCCCGACCCTGAGGATGCGACGAAGAGCGTCAGCGCGCCCTACAACGCGGCGGCGTCAAGCGGCTCGAACCTCGGCCCGACGTCGCAGGCGCTGGCGGATCGCCTCTCGGAGGATGTCGCCCGCTACAAGCAGGGCAATAAGCCGGTGCCGACCGAGCTCGCCACGGCGTCGGCCAGCGGGCTGGACCCTCATATCTCGCCGGCGTCGGCGCTCTATCAGCTGCCGCGCGTTGCCGCCGCCCGCGGCTTGGCTGAAGCAGACCTGCGCGCCCTGGTGGTCAGCCATGCAGAAGGGCGCGCTCTCGGCCTCGTCGGCGAGCCCCGGATCAATGTGCTTGTGCTAAACTTGGCGCTCGATGCTCTGAGCCAGCAGAACGCGCTAAGCCGGAATGACCGAGTCCGCTGATCGATCCGACCGCCGTCCGTCACCGGACGCCCTGCTCGCCGCCGCCGAGCGGGACGGGCGCGGCCGCCTCAAGATCTTCCTCGGCGCCGCGCCGGGCGTCGGCAAGACCTACGCAATGTTGGAGGCGGCTCACCGCCTCAAGAAGGAGGGTCTCGACGTCGTCATCGGCGTGATCGAGACCCACGGCCGCACGGAGACGGAGGCGCTGGTCGCCGGCCTCGATATGCTGCCGCGCCGTGTCGTCGATTATCGCGGCCGCCGCCTCGACGAATTCGATCTCGATGCCGCCCTGGCGCGCAAGCCTCGCCTCATCCTCATCGACGAGATGGCGCACAGCAATGTCGCCGGCGCACGGCATCCCAAGCGCTATCAGGATGTCGAGGAGCTGCTCGCGGCCGGCATCGACGTCTATTCGACGCTCAATGTCCAGCATCTCGAAAGCCTCAACGATGTCGTCGCCAAGATCACGCGCGTGCGCGTGCGCGAGACCTTGCCGGACGACATTCTCGAGCGGGCCGACGAAATCGAGCTGGTCGATCTGACGCCGCAGGATCTGATCAAGCGGCTGCGCGAAGGCAAGGTTTATGTCGAGGGGCAGGCCCAGCGCGCGGTGGCGCATTTCTTCCAGCCGGGCAACATCACCGCGCTGCGCGAGTTGGCCCTGCGCCGCGTCGCCGAGCGCGTCGACGAGCAGATGCTCGACTACATGCGCCAGCACGCCATCGTCAATCCCTGGCCGGCCGGCGAACGATTGCTCGCCTGCGTCGGCCCGGACGAGGACGCGGTCGAGGTGGTGCGCGCCACGCGCCGGCTCGCCGATCAGCTGCATGCGCCCTGGACGGCGGTCTATGTCGAGATGCCCGGTCACTACCGCTTGAATCAGGCGGCACGCGACCGCATCGCCGAAGCCCTGCGTCTCGCCGAGCAGCTCGACGGCGAGGCCGTCACCATGCCGGCGCGCGATCTGGTCGAAGGCCTGCTGGCCTATGCGCGCGAGCGACATATGACGCAAATCGTCATCGGACGTCGCCGCACCAGTTGGCTGCGCCGCCTGTTCGGCCGCTCGCTGGTCGAGGCGCTGCTGCGCGAAAGCGGGGAGATCGCGCTGCATATCGTCCCGCTGGGCGACGGCAAGCGGGGGCGCGCGTCGCGGCTGTCGCTGCCTTTGCCGCTTTGGACGTCCTATGCCTGGAGCGCGTCTTATGTTGTGCTCGCCGTGATGGGCGCGCGGTTGATCGATACGGTCGTGCCGCTGCCGTCGCCTGCGGCGTTCTTCCTGATCGCGGTGGTGCTCGCTGCCGTGCGCCATGGCCTCTTGCCGTCGATCATGGCCTCGCTGTTGTCCTTCGCCGCCTACAATTTCTTCTTCATCGCGCCGCTCTACACTTTCACCATTGCGGAGGGACATGAGGTCGTCTCCCTCGGGCTCTTTCTCGTCGCGGCGATCCTCGTCTCGGGCCTGGCCGCGCGCGCACGGGATCAGGCCGAGGACGCGCGCCGACGCATGAAGATCCAGGGCGCGCTCTATGACTTCAGCCGCAAGCTGGCGACAACCGTCGGTTTCGACGATCTGCTGTGGGCCTGCTGTTACCAGGTCGCGACCGCCGTGCAAGGCCAGGCGGTCTTGCTGCTCGGCGATAAGGACAATCTACGCATTGCGGGGGCGTATCCGCCCGAGGACGATCTCGATCCCGCCGATTGGACCGCCGCGCGCTGGGCCTTTGCCCATGGCGAGCCGGCCGGCCATGGCTCAGCCACCTTGCCGACGCGTGATTGGCGCTTCGAACCGATGAAGACTTCGCGCGGCATCGTCGGCGTCGTCGGCTTTCGCAAGGCGAATGGACCCGCCGCGCTCGATCCGTCCGGCGCGCGCACTATCGCCGCCCTGATCGACCAGGCGGCGGTGGCGCTCGAACGCGGCCAGCTCGAAGGGGAGATCGCCGAGGCGCGCGTGCTGGCGGCGAGCGAGAAGTTGCGCCACGCGCTGTTGTCTTCCATCAGCCATGATCTGCGCACGCCGCTCGCGACCATCATCGGCGCGCTCTCGAGCTTGAAATTGCCGGGCGAGGCTTTGGACGCCAAGGCTCGCGCCGAACTGATGGATACGGCGGAAGAGGAGGCCTTGCGTCTCAATCGCTTCGTCGGCAATTTGCTCGACATGACCCGGCTGGAGGCCGGCATGCTGACGCTCAAACGCGATTGGGTGGCGGTTAACGAGTTGTTCGCCGGCGCCGCCGCGCGGGCCAAGCGCGTTCTTGGCGGCCGAGAGCTGCGCCTCGATGCGGCGGAAAGCCTGCCGCTGCTGCGCGTCGATTTCATCCTGATGGAGCAAGTGCTGTTCAATCTCATCGACAACGCGTCGAAATATTCGCCCGCCAGCTCGCCGGTGCGCTTGTCGGCGCGGCGCGACGGCGACGGCCTTGTGATCGAGGTGACGGATCGCGGGCAGGGGATTCCGGCCGCCGATCTGGCGCGCGTCTTCGATAAATTCCATCGTATCGAGGCAGGCGACCGGCAGATCGCGGGCACCGGCCTCGGTCTCGCGGTCTGCAAAGGCATCGTCGAGGCCCATGGCGGCACGATCCGCGCTCTCAGCCCCGGCCCGTCCGGCGATGGCAGCTTGATCGAGATTCGTCTGCCGCTCGAAACAGCGCCGCCGGCGCCGCATGAGCATGCCGCATGACCAATCCTGAGAAGGGCCCGACGCGTGTGCTGGTGGTGGATGACGAGCCGCAGATCCGCCGTTTCCTAAAACCCAGTCTCGCCGCGCAAGGCTACGAGATGATCGAGGCGGCCAGCGGCGCCGAGGCTTTGGCGCGTGCCGCAGACGCTTCGCCTCAAGTCATTCTTCTCGATCTCGGCTTGCCCGACATGGACGGCATCGCGGTGATTCGGAATTTGCGCGAATGGACCGAGACGCCGATCGTTGTCCTCAGCGTGCGCAGCCGTGAAGGCGACAAAGTCGCTGCGCTCGACGCCGGGGCTGATGACTATGTCGAGAAGCCCTTCGCCATGGGCGAGCTGCTCGCGCGGCTGCGCGCGGCGCTGCGCCATCGTCTGCGCCAAGGCGGCGAAGTGCCGGTCTTTCGCAGCGGCGATCTTGCCGTCGATCTGGCGCGGCGCGAAGTCACCAAAGGCGGTGAGGTGGTGAAGCTGTCGCCCAAGGAATACGACCTGCTGCGTCTCTTGGTGCAGCATGCCGGCAAGGTGGTGACGCAGCGCCAGCTGCTCGAGCAGGTCTGGGGGCCGGCCCATCTGGAGGACACGCAATATCTGCGCGTCTATGTCGGCCAGCTGCGCCAAAAGCTCGGCGACGACGCCACCCATCCGGCGCTGATCTTGACTGAGCCGGGCGTGGGCTATCGCCTCGTTGCGGAGTCCTGAGCCTTTCCGCTAGGTTGCTTCCCTAAGAAACCAAAGCAATCAGGGACTGGCGTGATGAGCGGCGAAAAACGCAGCATTCTCGAAGGGTTCGGCGGCGGCGTCGGCGGCGGCGAAGACAGCGTCTCGGTCGGCTTCACGGCGGCGCGCCGGCATATTTCGGATGAGGAAACGCTGACGCTCACCAGCGTCGGCGTCGACATCGGCTCTTCCACCTCGCATCTCGTCTTCTCGCGCCTCGAGCTCGAGCATCAGGGCAGCCGCTACGTCATCACCAAGCGCGAGGTGCTGGCCGAATCGGAAATCCTGCTGACGCCCTATATCGACGAGACGACGATCGATTCCGACAAGCTCGGCAAGTTCATCGATGCGCAATACGACAAAGCGGGCCTGACCCGCGAGGACGTCGATACCGGCGCGCTGATTCTCACCGGCGTCGCCGTGCGCCGTCAGAACGCTCGCTCCATCGCCGACCTTTTCGCACGCGAAGCGGGCCGCTTCGTCGCGGTCAGCGCCGGCGATGCGCTGGAGACGACGATGGCCGCCCACGGCTCGGGCGCGGCGGGCCGCTCCGGCGAAGGCCGCGGCACCGCCATGAACATCGACATCGGCGGCGGCACCAGCAAAGTCGCGATCTGCGAAGACGGCAAGGTGAAGGAAGTCACCGCCATCGATGTCGGCGCGCGCCTCATCGCCATGGACGAGCAGGGCAAAGTCACGCGCATCGAAGAAGCCGGGCGCTATTACGCCGGCCTTGAAGGCATCACCCTTGCGCTCGGCCGCCAGATGACCGATGCGGAACTGGACGCCATCGTCGGGCGCATGGCCGATCAGCTGTTCGAACTGGTGCAGCTCAAGCAATTGCCGGCGGAGAAGAAGCATCTCCTGCGCCTGCCTGAGCTGAACTATCAGGGCAAGATCGACATCGTCACCTTCTCGGGCGGCGTGTCGGAATTCATCTATGCGCGCGAGCCGCGCAGCTTCGGCGATCTTGGGCCGCGTGTGGCGAAAGCCATCCGCCAGCGCGTCGAGACGCTGAACATTCCGATCGAAGTGCCGACCAACGGCATCCGCGCCACCGTCATCGGCGCCTCGCAATACACCATCCAGGTCAGCGGCAGCACGATCTTCATCGCGCCGGGCCATGCGGTGCCGGTGCGCAACCTGCCGGTGATCGTGCCCGACTTCGACCTCGCCGCCGATGTGCTGGAGCCCGAAGCGGTCGCGGCCGGCGTGCGCAAAGCGCTGGTGCGTCTCGGCCTGGAAGAAACTGACAATCCGGTCGCGGTCGCTTTCCATTGGAAAGGCTCGGCGAGCTTTCAGCGGCTCGACGGCTTCTGCAAAGGCGTCGCCTTGGCGCTCAATGCCATCACCGATCAGGGCTTGCCCATCGTGATGGTCAATGACGGCGACATCGGCGGCCTTCTCGGCCTGCACCTGAAGGAAGAGATGAAGCTCGCCGCGCCCGTCGTCTCGATCGACGGCATCACCCTCGAAGAGTTCGACTATATCGACATCGGCGCGCTCATCCCGTCGTCGGGCGCGGTGCCGGTCGTCATCAAGTCGCTGGTTTTTCCGGCCGAGCAGAAAAAGAAAAACGGCTGAGCTTTCGCTCAGCCGTTCGGTCTTTCAGCGGAAAGG
>DASTMO010000021.1:0-28460 GCA_035714115.1 Alphaproteobacteria bacterium | reverse complement strand
GTGCAGCCGATCATCGAGCCGCCGCATCTGGCGCTCGCCGTGGACCGTGTGCGCTTCGCCGGCGATGCCGTCGCCGTGGTGATTGCTGAAAGCCTGGCCCAGGCGAAAGACGCCGCCGAGCGCATCGTCGTTGACTACGAGCCGCTGGTCAGCGTGAGCGACACTTTCGCCGCGAGCGAGCCGGGCGCGCCGCAGCTCTGGCCGCAAGCGCCGGGCAACCGCTCCTTCACCTACGAGATCGGCGATGAGGCCGCGGTCGCTGCGGCGATGGCCAAGGCCGCGCATGTGACGCGCCGCCGTCTCACCATCAGCCGCGTCTCGGCCAATCCGATGGAGCCGCGCAACGCCATCGGCGAGTACGATCCGGCGCGCGAGCGCTACACGCTGACCACCGGCCATCAGACGCCGCACCAGATGCGGACCGTGCTGGCGAAAAGCATCTTCAAGGTCGACGAAGCGCAGATGCGCGTGATCTCTCCCGATGTCGGCGGCGGCTTCGGGCTCAAGGGCGGCTTGTTCCGCGAACAGATTCTCGTGCTGTGGGCGGCGAAGAAGCTTGGCCGCCCCGTCGCATGGCAGGCGGACCGCAGCGAATCTTTGTTGGCCGACGACCACGCGCGCGACAATGTGGTCGATGTCGAGCTGGGCTTGGATAGAGACGGCACGTTCGTCGCCTTGCGAGTGCGCAGCTATGCCGCGCTCGGCGCTTATGTGGCGCTGCGCGGCGCCCATCCGCCGACCAACAATCTCGGCTCGCTGTCGGGCGTCTATGTGCTGCCGGCGATTTTCGCCAAGGCGGACGGCCTCTTCACCAACACCGCGCCGACCTCGTCTTATCGCGGCGCGGGGCGGCCCGAAGCGACCTACATGCTCGAGCGCATCATCGACATCGCCGCGATGGAGATTGGCCTCGACCGGCTGGAGATCCGGCGACGCAACGCCATTCCTCAGTCGGCCATGCCTTACAAGACCGGCTTCCTCTTCACCTACGACAGCGGCGATTTCGACGGCAACATGCGAATCGCCGCCGCCGCCGCGGATTGGGCCGGCTTCGATGCACGCCGCGCCGAGGCTGCCAAGGCCGGCAAGCTGCGGGGCATCGGCATCGCCAACTGCATCGAGCAGGCCGGCGGCCCTTATGGCGCGCCGTGGGAGGAATATGCCGATCTGCGCTTCAAGGAAGACGGCAGCATCGACGTGCTGGTCGGCACCATGGCCAACGGTCAGGGCCATGAGACGGTCTTCGCCGAAATGCTGGCGGCGCAATTCGGCATTGACCGCGCGCGTGTGCGGCTGGTGCAGGGCGACACCGATCAGGTGAAGATGGGGCGCGGCAGCTTCGGCTCGCGCTCGATGATGACGGCCGGCTCGGCGTTGAAATTGGCGGGCGACGCGGCGCTGGCGAAAGCGACGCGCATCGCCGCCCATAAGCTCGGCGTGGCGGCGGCGGATGTCTCCTTCGCGGACGGGCAATTCTCGGCGCGCGGCACCAACCGCACCCTCACCTTCGATGAAGCGCTGGCGGCTTCGCGCGAGGCCGGCTTGCCGGGTGATCTTGCCGGCGGGTTAGACAATGGCGCGGTCTATAAGCCGCCCGAGCCGACCTATCCCAACGGCTGCCATATCTGCGAGATCGAGATCGATCGCGACACCGGCGAATTGGAAATTCTCAACTATGTCGTCGCTGACGATGTCGGCACCGTGCTCAACCACGACATGGTGGTGGGGCAGGTGGCGGGCGGCGTGGCGCAGGGCGTCGGCCAGGCGCTGTTGGAACAGGTCTCCTACGATGCCGAGAGCGGCCAATTGCTCACCGGCTCGTTCACTGACTACGCCATGCCGCGCGCCGGCAATGTGCCGAGCATGCGTGTGATCACCAATTCCGTGCCGAGCACGACCAATCTGCTCGGCGTGAAGGGCGCGGGGGAGGCCGGCGTGATCGGCTCGATCCCCGCCGTGATCGGCGCGGTGGTCGATGCGCTCGCGCCTTATGGCGTCACCCATATCGACATGCCGGCGACGCCGGAAAAAATCTGGAAGTTGATCTCGCGCTCTTAAGGCGCGCTGAAGTCTTTATTTTGCGCCCCTACGGGGCGACGATAGTCCCGTCCGCTTCGCGTTTGACGAAGTGGCAGGCGACCGTGTGGCCTTCGGCCACTTCGCGCAGCGGCGGCTCTTGCTCGGCGCAGATCGCTTGCGCAAAAGGACAGCGCGTGCGGAAGCGGCAGCCCGACGGCGGGTTGAGCGGCGAGGGCAGTTCGCCTTCGACCATCGGCTGATCGATCAATTTCGGCTGATCGGGATCGGGCACCGGCACAGCGGCCAACAACGCGCGCGTGTAAGGGTGCAGCGGGCGCGCCCACAGGCTCTTGCGCGGCGCCTGCTCGACGATCTTGCCGAGATACATCACTGCCACGCGATGGGCGAGATGCTGCACGACCGAGAGATCGTGCGAGATGAAGAGATAGGCGAGGCCGCGCTCGCTCTGCAATTCGCCGAGCAGGTTGACGACTTGTGCCTGCACCGACACGTCGAGCGCCGAGACCGGCTCGTCGCAGATGATGATGTCTGGATTGAGCGTTAGGGCGCGGGCGATGCCGATGCGCTGGCGCTGGCCGCCGGAGAATTCATGCGGATGGCGCGTCAGCATCTCAGGGCGCAGGCCGACACGTGCGGCGAGGGCCAGCACGGCCTCGCGGCGTTCCTTCGCGCCGCCGACGCCATGCACGCTCAAGGGCTCCTCGATGATCTTGCCGACGCGCAGGCGCGGGTTGAGCGAGGCGTAAGGGTCCTGGAAGATCATCTGCAGGCGGGCGCGATATTTGCGCAAGGCTCGCCGCGACAGGCCGGCGATCTCGATGCCGTCGATCTGGATCGACCCGGCGGTCGGCTTGACCAGGCCGACGATGGCCTTGCCGAGCGTCGATTTGCCGCAGCCCGATTCGCCGACCAGGCCGAGGGTCTCGCCTCTCTTCAGCGTCAGGCTGACGCCATCGACCGCGCGCACGGTGCCTTGCGGCGTGTCGAAATGGACCGTCAGGCCGGCCAATGACAAGAGATCGCTCATGATGCCTCCTGCGTCAGGAAGCAGGCGGTCTTGCGGCCGTCGCGATTGGTGACCAGAGCGGGGCGCTCTTTGACGCAGCGATCAAAGGCTTTCGGGCAGCGCGGCGCGAAGGCGCAGCCGGCCGGCAGCTTGTCGGGTAGCGGCACGGTGCCGGGAATGTCGACGAGGCGCTGGCGCGCGCCTTCCTCGGCGTCGGCATGCATGCGCGGCGTCGCGCCGAGAAGGCCTTCGGTGTAGGGATGCAGCGGGTCTTTGAACAACGGCCCGACCGGCGCTTCTTCGACGACGCGGCCGGCGTACATGACGATGACGCGCTGGGCGACGCGGGCGACGACGCCGAGATTGTGCGTGATCAGCAGGATGCCCATGCCGAATTCGCTCTGCAGTTTGGCGAGCAGCGCGAGGATCTGCGCCTGAACCGTCACGTCGAGCGCGGTGGTCGGTTCGTCAGCGATGAGGATCTGCGGCCGGCAGGCGAGCGCCATGGCGATCATCACGCGCTGGCGCATGCCGCCGGACAAGCGATGGGGATATTCGACGGCGCGGCGGCGCGCATCGGGGATGCGCACGCGCTCCAGCAGAGCGACAGCCTCCTCGAACGCCTCTTTGTTCGAGATGTCGCGATGTTCGCAGAGGGCTTCGACGATCTGGTCGCCGACCGTCATGACCGGATTGAGCGAGGTCATCGGCTCCTGGAAGATCATCGAGATCTGGTGGCCGCGCACGGCGCGCATGGCGTCTTCGTCGAGCGTCAGCAGATCGCGGCCGTCGAGCAGCACTTGGCCGGCATCGATGCGCGCCGGCGGCTCGGGCAGCACGCGCAGGATCGACATGGCGGTGACGGACTTGCCGCTGCCCGATTCGCCGACGATGGCCAGCGTCTCGCCTTGGGCGAGTTCGAGGTTCACACCGTCGACGACGGTGATGTAGCCGTTCGGCCCGAGGAACTGCGTGCGCAAGTTGCGCACTTCGAGAGCGGCGGCCATCAGCGGTTCTTCAGGCGCGGGTTGAGTGCGTCGTTCAAGCCCTCGCCGACGAGGTTGAGGGCGAGGACGGTGATCAGGATGGCGACGCCGGGGATGGCGCTCATGTACCAGGCGGTGCGCATGGCCTCGCGGCCGATGCCGATCATGGTGCCCCAGCTCATCAGGTTGGGGTCGCCGAGGCCGAGGAACGACAGGCCCGATTCGGTGAGGATCGCCGAAGCGACCATGACCGAGGACATGACGATGATCGGCGGCAGGCAGTTCGGCAGGATCTGGCGGAAGATGATGCGCGTCTCGCCCATGCCGATGACGACGCAGGACTGCACGAACTCGCGCTCCCGGAGCGAGAGAAATTCCGCGCGCACCAGACGCGCGATCGACGGCCAGGTGACGGCGCTGATCGCCAGCACGATGGTCAGCATCGAGGGCTTGAAGATGGCGACAAGCACGACGGCGAGCAGGAAGGTCGGCACGGTCTGGAAAATTTCGGTGATGCGCATCAGCACGTCGTCGATCCAGCCGCGGAAATAGCCGGCGAGCGCGCCGACGGTGACGCCGATGCCGAGCGCGGCGACCGTCGCCGAAAAACCGATCAGCAGCGAGACGCGCGAGCCATGGATGATGCCGGTCAGGATGTCGCGGCCCAGCGTATCCGAGCCGAGCGGGTATGCGGCGTCGGCGCCGGGCCATAGGAAGGGCATGGTCGCCATGTCCCAAGGATCGCCGGATACGATGAGCGGGCCGAACAAAGCGACGACGAGCACGAGGACGAGCAGGGCGAGGCCGATCACCGCCGAGGTCTTGCGGCGGTAGCGCCGCCAGAAATCGCGAAGCCCTTCCATCACGCCACCTCGATGCGCGGATCGAGCCAGGCGTAGACCAGGTCGGTGACGATGTTGGCGACGATGACGAGCGCCGAGCCGAACAGCAAGATGCCGATCAGCAGGTTGTGGTCGCGCTGCAGGATGGCGTCGAAGGCCAGGCGGCCGAGGCCGGGCCAGCCGAACACGGTCTCGATCAGCACGGCGCCGCCGAGTAGCGCGCCGATCTGCAGGCCGAGCATGGTGACCATCGGCAGGATGGCGTTGGGCAGCACATGGCGGAAGGCGACGCGGCGCTGCGACAGGCCTTTGGCGCGCGCCGTGCGGATGTAGTCGAGGCCGTAGACTTCGAGCATCGAGGCGCGCATCAGGCGCGTGTAGACCGCCATGTGGAAGAGCGCGAGGCTGAGCGCCGGCAGCACGAGATGGCGCAGCACGTCGAGCGTCGCCTCGAACCAGTTGAAGCTGGCGGCGATGGTGTACATGCCGTTGCCGGGAAGCCAGCCGAGCTTCACGGTGAATAGCACGATGGCCATCAGGCCGAACCAGAACAGCGGCGTGGCGTAGCACAGAAGCGCCAGCACCGAGACGGCGTTGTCGGCGAAGGTGTTGACGCGGCGCGCGGCGAAGACGCCGAGCAGCACGCCGGCGGTGAAGGAAATGAGGATGCTGGCGAGCATCAGTAGCAGCGTCGCCGGCAGGCGGCTCATGATGAGCTCGAGCACGGACACGTTGTTGCGGAAGGAGAAGCCGAAATTGAGCTGCGCGACGTTCCACAGATACTGGACCATCTGCACGTAGATCGGCTGGTCCAGCCCGTAGGCGCGGCGCATCTGCTCGAGATATTCGGGGCCGGCGCCGCCGGCCTCGCCGGCCAGCACGTCGATGGCGTCGCCCGGCGCCAGATGCAGGATGACGAAATTGAGAACGACGATGGCGATCAGCGTGATCGCGGCTTGGCCGATGCGGCGCAGCAGGTAACGGAGCAACCGTTGCCGGCTGCCGCGCTTGGCCGCCGTAGGCACGCTGTCTGTCGCCATCGTCATCTCAAGTGGGCTTTACGCTGACTCTTACTTTTCCATGTAGACGTCGGCGAAGCTCTCCATCGGGCCGAGGCCCGTGGTGGTGAGATTCTTCACCTTCTTGTCATGGATCGTGAACCACTGGATGTAGACCAGGCCCATGTTCGGCAGGTCGGTCATCACCAGGCGCTGCATGTCCTCGTAGATCTTGCGGCGCTTGGCCGGATCGTTCTCGACCTGGCCGTCCTCGAGGAGCTTGTCCATCTCCGGGTTGTTGTAGCCCGAGCCGTTCGAGTAGGTGACGCCCTTCTGGATCGACTTGCTCCAGTAGAAGCGCTGGATGCCGATCACAGGGTCGGCGATGTTCGACGCCGAGTAGATGTTGATGTCGAAGTCGTTGTCGGTCCAGACGCGACGCAGGTAGGTCGGGCTGTCGGCGTTGCGGATTTCCGCGGCGATGCCGACGCGCTGCAGGCCTTGGCGCAGCAGCTCGGCGGTCTGGCGGAACATCTCGCCGCTCGGCGACCAGTCGATCGTCACTTTGAAGCGGATGCCGTCGGCACCCTTCTTGTAGCCGGCTTCGTCGAGCAGCGCCTCGGCCTTCTTCAGGTCGTAGGGGTACTGCGGGACGTTGGCGGTGTGAAAGTCCTTCTGTTTGTCGGTCACCGGCGAGGTCGCCTTGGTGGCGAAGCCGAACCACACGTTCTTCACCAGGAAGTCCGTGTTGATGGTGTGGGCGATCGCCTGGCGCACGCGGCGGTCCTGCAGATAGGGCTTGCGCAGGTTGAACTCGAGATAGTTCACCGACGTGTTGTATTCGTAGCCGGCGGTGGTGACGTTCAGGTTCGGCAGCTTGCCGAGACGGGCGACGTCGTTGAGCGGCACGACATACTGGGTGCCGTACTGCACGGCGCCGCTTTCCAGCGCCACGGCGCGCGCGCCGCCGTCCGGAATGATGCGGAAGACGATGGCGTCGAGATAGGGCTTGCCCGCGTCCCAATAGTCCGGGTTGCGTTCGAGCATGATGTAGTTGCCGCGTTCCCATTCCTTGAACTTGAACGGGCCGGTGCCGATCGGCTTCACGTTCGCCGGGTTCTTCAGCGGATCGCTGCCCTCGTAGATGTGCTTGGGCATGATCGGCGATTCGACGCCGGCCAGCGCGCGCATGATGTAAGGCGACGGCTTGTCGAGCTTGAAGACCGCGGTCAGCGGGTCGGGCGTCTCGACGGCGCTCAGGTGGAGATAGGTCGCGGTGCCGCGCGAGTGGACCTTCTTCAGGATCTCCATGAAGGAGAACTGCACGTCGGCCGAGGTGAAGGGCTTGCCGTCATGCCACTTCACGTTCGGGCGCAGCTTGAAGGTGATGGTCTTGCCGTCGGCGCTCTGCTCCCACGAGGTGGCGAGCACGGGCACCATCTTGAAGTCCGGCGTATAGGTGGCCAGGCCTTCGAACATGCGCGGCGACACGGCCGCGACCGGCGAGGCGCTGTTGACGCCCGTCACCAGAACCGGCGGCTCGGGATTGAGGATCATGGAGAGCGTACCGCCGCGGACCGGCGTGCCTTGCGCCAGGACGGAGGGTGCGAAGGCCGCGCTGGCGGCGGCCATGCCGGCGACGAGGGTCGCCACGGCGCCGAGGCGGGAAATGGTGCGGATCATGTAGTCTTCCTTTCCGACGGGTCTTGCGAGCTGCGGAGCGACGGGCACAGGCCCGGGCACCCCGGCCAAGCGGGCCGTGGTGCGCGATGGGGCATTTCGACTATCACGCGGCGGGCCGCGAGGGAATATCCCGGCGCGACCCTCTAAAATGTCAGATCATGTTCTGTGAAATTCAGAACAGATCGGACAGGCTGGGTCAAGGCGCAATTCCGCCCCGCGACAAGCTTGCCCGCCTTTGCGGCAGGGGATGGCGCGGATCGATGCTGGCCCAAAGACTTCTGGAGAGCCTGATTCATTCTTCCTCATCGCTATTTGTCATAGCTGGCGCTGCCGCTTAGTCTGCGCCGCCCTATTCTCAGTCATTCGCAAAGATTGGCCATGAGCGTTTACAGCGGGATGTCCGATGCGTCCTCATGACGGCAGCTATCGTCCCGATATCGACGGTTTGCGCGCCCTCGCGATCATCATTGTCGTGGCTTTTCACGTGGCGCCGCAGCGGCTGCCGGGGGGATTCGTCGGGGTTGATGTCTTTTTCGTCATCTCGGGCTACCTGATCACGGCCATCATAGGCCGCGAGCTGATCGGCGGTCGGATCGACTATTGGCGTTTTTACGCGCGCCGCATTCGCCGGATTTTCCCCGCCCTGATCCTTGTCCTGTTGACGACATTGGGGCTCGGCTGGATCGCCTTGATGCCGGACGAATATGCGGCGCTCGGCAAGCATGTCGTCGGCGGGGCCGCCTTCATCGACAACCTGCTATTGTGGAGCGAAGCCGGTTATTTCGACGTCGTCGACGAATTGAAACCGCTCGCGCATCTCTGGTCGCTGGGCGTCGAAGAGCAGTTCTATCTGATTTGGCCCGTGACCCTGGCGCTCGTTTGGAAGGTCAGACGGCGCGCGTTGGCGGTCGTCGCCGTGCTGGGCATGCTGTCCTGTCTCGCGAACGTCCTGCTGGCGAAGCATTATCCCGACGGCGTGTTTTATTTTCCGCTGACACGTTTGTGGGAGATGCTGGTCGGCGCGCTGTTGGCGCTCGGCGGCGCGGATCGGATCGCGCGAACGCCGATTGCGGTCCGTCAAGCGCTCTCCGTCGTCGGCCTCATTCTCATCGCCGCCGCTGTCCTGCTGTTCGACCGCGGCGCGCCTTATCCGAGATGGCGGGCGTTATTGCCGGTGTTGGGCACGGCGGCGCTCATCGCCGCCGGCTCTAGCAGCTTCATCAACAAGCGCCTGCTCGGCAATCGCGTCGGCGTCGGGCTGGGGCTGATCAGCTATCCGCTTTATCTCTGGCACTGGCCGCTGCTCTCCCTCGTCATCATCTACATGCCCGAAGGGCTTTACAGCCTCGTTCCCGGCGCGCCCGTGCTGCTCGCGGCCAAGCTCGCGGCAGTCGCCGCCGCGCTGATCGCGGCAATCGCCACCTATCGTTTGGTTGAATTGCCGATCCGACGTTTCGACCTGACGCGCACGGCGCTCTGGCTTTGCCTCGGAATGGCGTTCGTCGGCGCATTGGGGGCGACGGTCTATCTGGCGGACGGCGTCAAAAGCCGCTGGAGCCGCGCCGATGCCGCGCTGCTCGATGATGTGCGCGTCGAAGAGGCGCAAGCCATCTCCGCCTATCGCGATCGGACCTGCTTCCTCCGTCCGGAACAGGGCGCCGATGCCTTCGCCGCCGAATGCCGGGCCGCCGCCGTCCCGGACCTGTTGCTATGGGGTGATTCCTATGGCGCTCACATCTATCCCGGCCTGGCCGGTTGGGCTGCGCGCGACCGTCTCTCCGTTTCCCAATATACGGCCAGCGCTTGCCCTCCCTTGGCAGGCTACGAAACGCCGCGCCGCCGTCTCTGCGCGGGGATTAATGCCCGTGTGATGGAGGAGATCGCTAGCCAGCGCCCTCGCATCTTGCTGCTCTCGGCCAATTGGCAGGGCTATTGGTCTGAACCCGAATTTTTCGAAAAGCTCAAGTCGACGCTCGACAGCGTTCGTCCAAACGTCGGCCGGGTCGTGATCGTCGGACCGGTCGTGGCGTTTCCGGCACCTCAGGTCAAGCTCGCCCTGCGCGCGCGTAAGGATGCGCCGCGCAATCCGCTATTGCCCGAACTGCGAAGGCTCGATGCGGCTTTGAAGGATTTTGCCGCCGTCGAGAAAGTGGGCTACGTCTCGCCCGTCGCCGCCCTGTGCGAAGCGAATGCTTGCGATGTTTTCCTGCCGCAAGCCGGGTCGAGGTCGCCGTTTGCCTGGGATGTCGGGCATTTGACTCGCGCCGGTTCAGTTTATTATGTCGATCGCTTGATTGCGCCAATATTGGAAGCGTCGCCTCATGAGTGAGAGATGCTGGCCTGTGAGGGGGAACGTTATTGTCTGATCGGGAAGCGTCCGCGCCGCCGCGCAAGGTGCTGTACGCCGCTTATGGGGCGGGCGTGTTTGGCATCGCGCTGACCGACATTTACGCCTTGATCATCCCGCTGCTGGCGCTGTCGCTGGGCTTTTCCGCGTCCGAGATTGGCATCCTGATCGGCGCGCGCTCGATCCTGCCGCTGTTCTTCTCGATCCACGGCGGCGCGCTGATGGACCGGCTCGGCACGCGGCGCGTCATGCTGTTCGGCACGGCGGCGGCGGGCGTCATGGCGCTGCTGTTTCCGGCGACTGGCTGGTTTCCCTTCCTGCTGCTGCTCCAGGCCCTGTCCGGCCTCTTGCTGAACATGAACTGGATCGGCGCGCAGACGCTGATCGCCCAGGTCTGCAACGGCGACGCCGTGACCCTAGGCCGCTTCAACTTCGTCGTGCGCGCCGGCACCATCATCGCCCCGGTGCTTGCCGGCGCGCTGTGGGACTTCACCGGCGCTTGGCCGACATTCCTGCTGGTCGCGGCCTGCGCCTTCAGCATGTTCGCCATGGTCCGCATGGTGCCCGAGCCGAACGCCGAAAAATTCGCCCAAGCGCCGCGGCAGTCGATCTGGTCGGCGCTGCCGCGCGTCGAAGACTACACGCGCTCCTTCGCCATCATGATGATGCCGGTGATCGCCTTCACCGTGATCGTCTCGGGCCTGCGCAACGGCTCGACCGGCATCCAGACGTCGCTTTACGTCGTCTATCTCGAAGAGATCGGCCTGCAAGGCACGATGATCGGCCTCTTGTTCTCGGCCTTGGAGATCACCATCGGCCTGGCATCGTTGCTGGTCGGCGCGGCGCGCAAGCTCGGCAAGCCGGAGTGGGTGCTGCTCTGCACGACGGTGGTGAGCATCGTCACCATCGCCATCACGCCGCTGCTCGGCGGCATCTTCGTCCTTCTGGTACTGATGCAGATGGCGCGCGGCGTCTCGCAGGGTTTGATGCAGCCGCTGATCTTCGCTATCCAATCGGCAGCGGTCGGGCGCGACAATCAGGGCGCGGTCGTGGGCTTGCGCATCACCGCCAACCGCTTCTGCGGCGCGATCCTGCCGCCGATCATGGGCGTTCTCGCTGACCAGTTCGGCATGGAGGCGGCCTTCTTGCTCACCGGCCTTCTGCTGCTCGCGGGCTGCGCTTGGCTGGCGTGGCTGGTGATCCGCCACCCCGAGTTCAGGATCGAGCGTTAAGCGTTATTCGCCCATTTCCGTTTGGGGAAACGATTCAGATCGCTTGGCCGGCGCTCCAGCCGCTCGACCAGGCCCACTGGAAATTGTAGCCGCCGAGCCAGCCGGTGACATCGACCGCTTCGCCGATGGCGTAGAGCCCAGACACCTTCTTGGCTTCCATGGTTTTCGACGACAGTTCGTTGGTGTCGATGCCGCCGAGCGTCACTTCGGCTTTGGCATAGCCTTCCGACCCGGCCGGCAGAACACGCCAGCGTTGCAGCTTGTCGGCGATATGGCCGATCAGATCGTCGGAAGCGTCGCCCATCGTCGGGTTGGGCAGGCGGCGTTCGACCAGCGCTTGCGCCAAGCGCGCCGGCAGCCATTCGCCGAGGATCGTCTTCAGTTCTGCCTTGGGGCGGGACTTGCGGCGTTCCTTCAGTTCGGCGACGGCGTCGCGGCCGGGCAAGAGGTCGAGCGCGATCTCCTGGCCTTCGCGCCAATAGGACGAGATTTGCAGGATCGCCGGGCCGGACAGGCCGCGATGGGTGAAGAGCGCCGCTTCGCGAAAGGCGCGTTTGCCGCAGGCGGCGGTGGTCTCGAAGGCCAGGCCGCTCAAAGGCTGCATCAGCGCGAGATCGTCCGCGCCGACCGTGAGCGGCACCAGGGCGGGGCGCGTTTCGGTCACGGCGAGGCCGAAGCGCTTGGCCATGCGGTGGGCGACGTCGTTCGCGCCCATTTTCGGGATCGACAGCCCGCCGCTCGCCAGCACGACGGCATCGGCTTCGAACGCGCCTTTGTCGGTGGTCACGCGGAAACGCGCGGCCTTCTCGACATTGGTGACGCGGTGCTGCAAGCGGACATTGACCCCGCCTGCGGCGCATTCGGCCAGCAGCATCGCGACGATCTGGCGCGCCGAGCCGTCGCAGAACAATTGGCCGAGCGTCTTTTCGTGATAGGCGATGGCGTGCTTCTCGACCAGCGCGATGAAGTCGTGCTGGCTGTAGCGGGCGAGGGCCGACTTGCAGAAATGCGGATTGGCCGAGAGAAAGCGATCCGGTGCGGTGTCGCGATTGGTGAAGTTGCAGCGTCCGCCGCCGGAGATGAGGATTTTCGCCCCGGCCTGCTCGCCGCTTTCCAGCAGCAGCACGCGCCGGCCGCGTTGGCCGGCGGTCAGCGCGCACATCATTCCGGCGGCGCCGGCACCGATGACGATCGCGTCGAAAGCGGGGGTGTCATTCATGGCCGCAGGTCATAGCAAACGGGCCGCATCTCGTCATCTAGGCCCGTCACCTTTTGCGCCGCGGAGCGAATAGACAGGGGCGAATGGAAAGTGGGGCTTGGCAAATGCCGTCAGCTGCCCCATCTCTGGCGCAACGATCCGCAATAAGAAGGGAGTTCTCGCCATGTGGCCGTTCCAGACGACCAAACAGACCCCCATCACCGCCGAGGCCGCGCTGCCGGGCCGCGACGCGCCGACCCCGACGTCCGACAAGCATTTCGTCAACGGCAACCCTATCAAAGCCCCGTTTCCCGCCGGCATTGAGACCGCCATTTTCGGTCTCGGCTGCTTCTGGGGCGCGGAGCGCCTGTTCTGGGAGATGCCGGGCGTCTATTCGACGGCGGTCGGCTATGCCGCCGGCTACACCAAGAACCCGACCTATGAAGAGGTCTGCTCGGGCCGCACCGGCCATGCCGAGGTGGTGCTCGTCGTGTTCGATCCCCAGAAGGTCGCGTACGGCGAACTGCTCAAGGTCTTCTGGGAGGCGCACGATCCGACCCAAGGCATGCGCCAAGGCAACGACGTCGGCACCCAGTATCGTTCGGGCATCTATGCCACCACGCCGGAGCAACTGCGCGTCGCCCAGGCCTCGAAGGCGGAGTATGAGGCGGCTTTGAAAAAGCGCGGCCTCGGTTCGATCACCACCGAAGTGATCGACGCGCCGGAGTTCTATTACGCCGAGGGCTATCACCAGCAATATCTCGGCAAGAACCCGAATGGCTATTGCGGCCTGGCCGGCACCGGCGTGACCTGCCCGCTGCCCCGGGCATAAGCTCTCGGCAGACGTTGATCGCGATGGGCACCATTTCCGATGGTGCCCATCGTCGTTTCGCGGTCTATGATTTCTCCATTCGGACAAGCATAAGAACGCGACGCGCCTGACAGGCGCGCGAGAGGGGAGGATCATTGCTGAGCGAGTTCCTGAGCGGCGGCATCGTTCGCGCTCTGCGTTATCCGCAATATCGCAACTTCGCCCTCGGCGACGTCGTGTCGTTGATCGGTACCTGGATCCAGCGCGTCGCCATCGGTTGGCTGACCTGGGAACTGACCCATTCGGGCGCTTGGCTCGGCATCGTCGCCTTCGCCGAGCTTGGCCCCTCGATCCTGTTCAGCCCCATTGGCGGGGCGCATGCCGACCGCTTCGACCGCCGCATCATGGCCATGAGCACGGAGATGTTGCTCATGCTGCAATCGCTGGCATTCGTGCTGCTGGTCTTCACCGATTGGATCAGCATCTGGTGGATCTTGGCGCTCACCATCCTGCGCGGCTCGGCGAACAGCTGGAGCCATCCGGCGCGTCAGTCGCTGATCGCCAGTCTGGTGCCGCGCGACGCGCTGCCCACCGCGGTGGCGATGAACGCCGTGCTGTTCAATCTGGCGCGCTTCATCGGCCCGGCGGTGGCCGGCGTCATCATCGTCGAGTGGGGCATCGGCTACGCCTTCCTGTGCAACACGGCCAGCTTCATCCTGTTCATCTGCGTGCTCTATAGCCTCAATCCGTCCTACTCGGACCAGGGGGAGCGCAAGCGTCAGCCGCTGATGACGCAGATGATCGAAGGCTACGCCTATGTCATCCGCCATCCCGGCATCGGCCCGATCATGTTGATGCTGCTGCTGACCGCCGTGTTCGGGCGTCCCATCGCCGAGCTGCTGCCCGGCTTCGCCGGCGCGGTGTTCGACAACGGCGCGAAAGGCCTCGCCTGGATGACCTCGACGATGGGCGTCGGCGCCATGATCGGCGGCGCGTTCATCGCCCAGCGCGGCCAGGTGCAGGGGCTGACCCGAATCGTCATGGCGATGACTTGCGTGATGGGCCTGTCGCTGCTCGTGTTCTCGGTGGTGCCCTGGTTTCCGGCGGCGCTCCTCGCCATCGCCGTGGTGGCATTGGCGACCGTCACCATGTCGATCTCCTGCCAATCCTTGATCCAGACCCAGGTCGACGGCGCTATGCGCGGGCGGGTCATCAGCGTCTACGGCATGATCTTCCGCATGGGGCCGGCGCTCGGCGCCCTGGTGATGGGCGGGCTGGTCGACCAGCTCGGCTGGCGCTGGCCGATCGCCGCCGGCGCGTTGATCTGCCTGGGCACCTGGTGGTGGGGCCAGCGGCGGGCGGAGCAGATCCGCGCCGTCATGGAAAAGCCGGCCGGCGTCTGATAGGACAGCGGCCATGAGCGACGCTTCCTTCACCATCGGCAATGTGACGATCCCCGGCCGCGTCCTGACCGCGCCCATGACGGGCGTGTCGGACCTGCCGTTTCGCCGTGCCGCATCCAAGCTCGGGGCGGCCTATGTCGCGACCGAGATGGTGGCCTGCGACATGTTCGCGCGCGGCCGTCCCGACGTGGTGCGCCGCGCGGCGGTGGGCGAGGGATTGCCGCTGATGGTGGTGCAGCTCGTCGGCCGCGAAGCGCAATGGCTCGCCAAGGGCGCGGCGCTGGCCGAGCAAGCGGGCGCCGAGATCATCGACATCAACATGGGCTGTCCCGCCAAGGAAGTGACCGGCGGCCTCTCGGGCTCCGCGCTGATGCGCGACCTCGATCAAGCCGAGCGACTGATCGCCGCGACCGTCGCCGCCACGACGCGGCCTGTGACCTTGAAGATGCGTCTCGGCTGGGACGATTTGTCGCGCAATGCGCCCGATCTGGCGGCGCGCGCCGAACGCGCCGGCGTGCAGGCGATCACCGTGCACGGCCGCACGCGCCAGCAGTTTTATAAAGGCCGCGCCGATTGGCGCGCCGTCGCACCGGTCAAGCAGGCGGTGAAGATTCCTGTGATCATCAACGGCGATGTCGTCGATGCCGTCAGCGCGCGCGAAGCGCTGGCGCAATCGGGCGCCGATGCCGTGATGATCGGCCGCGGCGCTTACGGTAAGCCCTGGATCGCCGCCGCCATCGACCGCGCGCTGGCGCAAGGCGGCGAGGTGGGAGAGCCCGACATCGACGCGCGGCTCAGCATCGCGCTCGACCATCTCGCCGACAGCGTCGCCTTCTATGGCGACGAACATGGCGTGAAGATCTTCCGCAAACATCTCGGCTGGTATGTCGAGTTCGCGCCGCTCGCCGACGAGGCGACGCGCCGCGCCGCCAAGGCGCGGCTGTGCCGGCTGGGCACGCCGGGCGAAGTCGAGACGGCGCTGACGGCCTGGTGGCGCGACGCCGCTTAACGGCGATTTCGCGTCGCGCATCGTCCTTCATTCAAGGCGTTTCAATCTGCGATCTGACAGGTACATCGCTTGCGCCGTTGTTTTGAGCGCAGCGCCTTCGCAATTGCACCATTTTCCGCCAAACGTTCTCTAAACGGGAAATCGTTCGTTTTTTTGAACGATGGATGGCGTCGACGCGCGGCCGCGACTAATCTTGTCGCTCCGGTCAGGGCCGCCCGTCGCGGCGCAGGATCGGAACGGAGCGGCGGCGATTGGCGCAACTTCCTGAATCGGAAGCCGCATCGTCCCGTCGCGGCGAGCGACTCTCGCCCCTGCGGACGCGCGCGGAAACGGGTCGCGCAGGGCTGGCACATGCTTTGCAGTTTTTTGGTTGGGGCCGTCTCTATCCACGCAGCCAGAGGACTTCTCATGACTTCCATGATCCGTCGCAGCGCGACATCGCTCTTGAGTCTCGCCGCATTGGCGATATTCGCCGCGCCGGCGAGCGCGCAATCCGCCAAGGATTTCTATAACGGCAAGCCGCAGATGAACATCATCGTCGGCAGCACGGCCGGCGGCGGTTACGACACCTACAGCCGGGCCATCGCGCGCCACATGCCGGCGCATATGCCGGGCAACCCGACCTTCATCGTGCGCAACATGCCGGGCGCCGGCAGCCTGACGTCGGTGCTGTTCCTCGACGCCACCGCGCCGAAGGACGGCAGCTACATGACCGCGTTCAACAGCGGCCTGTTCAACGACTCCATGGCGCCCGATGCCAAGACGAAGTTCACCGATTACGCTTTCCTCGGCAGCGCGACGCGCGACTTCCGCGTCTGCTTCGCCTCGGTCGAGTCGAAGATCGCCGACTGGGATGGGCTGACCAAGCGCCAGCAGGTGGTGTTCGGCGGCACCGGCCCGAACTCGAACTCCTACAATGGCGCGGCGATGCTGAAAAACATCTTCAAGCTGCCGATGAAGATCATCGCTGCCTATCCGGGCAACTCGGATCTGTTCTTGGCCGTCGAGCGCGGCGAGATCGACGGCTCCTGCGCCTCCTTCACCTCGGTGCCGGACGACTGGATCAAGAACAAGAAGATCCGTTTCCTGACCAAGCTCGGCAAGTCGACCCCGGCGGAAATTCCGGCGTCCGTGCCTTTCATCGGCGACGTCGCCAAGACGCAGGAGCAGAAGGACATCATCGATGCGCTGCTGGCGCCGGGCGAACTGGGCCGTCCTTACATCATGTCGAAGTCCGTGCCCGCCGACCGCGTCGCCTTCATGCGCGAGGTCTTCAAGGCGACCATGGCAGACAAAGGCTTTATCGCCGATGCGGAAAAGCAGGGTCTCACCGTCGATCCCATCATTGGCGATGAGGCGCAAGCGATGGTGGCGAAGCTCTACACCTACTCGCCCGATGTTGTCGCCAAGGCGCAGGAAGCACTGAAGTAACCGCGTATTTGTAACGATCCGAGCGGGGCGCGGCTGGCCGCGTCCCGTTTCGGCATTTAATGGCCGCCGCGCAAGACGGTCGGCTTCAACGTGACTCCCGGAGAGGTTTCCCCCGATGGCTTTGGATAAAGACGCCGCCAAGAAAGTCTTGGCGCAGATCGACCGCAATGAACTGGCGCAGCTTGGCTGCGATCTCGCCAACATCTCCAGCCCGACCGGCCTGGAGAAGGGCATGGCCGATTACATCCTTAATTGGTTCACCGCCAACGGCTTGAAGGCCGTGCGCCAGGAGGTCGAGGTCGGCCGCCCGAACGCGGTTGGCATTCTCAAGGGCGACGGCACCGGTTTGAGCCTCGGCTTCAACGGTCATACCGATACCAGTTTCACCGGCACCAGCGCGGACGCGCGCATGACGACGCTCAACGAAGCCGCCGAAGATCTGACCGGCCGCATTGTCGGCGACAAGGTGCACGGCCTCGGCATCTCCAACATGAAAGGCGGCGTCGCCGCCTTCATGATCGCCGGCAAGGCGCTCAAGAACAGCGGCATCCAGCTCAAGGGCGATGTCGTGCTCGCCGCCGTGGTCGGCGAAATCTCGCGCAGCCCGATCGGCCAGTTCCAGAGCCAGGAATATCGCGGCGAAGGCGCCGGCACACGTCATTTGCTGACTCACGGCATGCACACCGACTATGCGGTGGTGGCGGACGGCTCCGATCTCAACATCGTTTGGACGCAGATGGGCGTCGTGCAGGTCAAGATCACCTGCTTCGGCAAAGCGCAGGCCGCCTGGGGCAGCAAGCGTTCGGTCAAGCCGATGGAAGAGTTCAATGCCATCATCAAGATGACCAAGATCATCGCGGCCATCGAGAAGTGGGGCGCGGAGTTCGAGGAGAAATACATCTACGAATCGCCGACCGGCCCGCTCTGGCCCAAGGTGAACATCGGCGCCATCGAGGGCGGCGCGCCTTATCGCCCGAACTATTTCCCCGGCGTCTGCACGCTTTATGTCGACGTGCGCATGCCGCCGCAGGTGCGCCCCGTGCAGATCAAGCATGAGATGGAGCAGGCGCTGAATGCGCTCGGCGTGCAGTACGATCTCGAGCTCTACAAGTCGTTGCTCGGCTATGAAGGCAAAAAGGTCGATCCGTTGGTCGATTCGGCCAACGACGTGCACAGCTTCTTGTTCGGCGAGAAGATCAAGGCCGAATCGGTCGAACGCGCGAGCATCTGGACCGACACCAACATCTACAACGAGCTCGGCATTCCGGCCGTGAAGATCGGCCCGCGCGGCCGGCGCAGCGGCCGCATGGAAGAGATCGACATCGATGTGATGGTGCGCGCGGCGCAGATTTACGCGCTGATGGCGCTCGACATCTGCAGCCGGTCCCGTTGAAGAACTATTCGCCGCCGGCTTTCTGGTCGGCGGCGAACTGTTCGATCTTCACGCGCGCGATGCCGCGTTCAGTCATGCCGAGATCCTGCGCCGCTTTCGCGGAAAGATCGATGATGCGGCCGCGCGCGTAGGGGCCGCGGTCGTTGATTCGCACCGTGACCGAGCGGCCGTCGTCATCGCGGGTCACGCGCACGATGCTGCCGAAAGGCAGACTGCGGTGCGCCGCCGTCATGTCGTTCATGTCGTAAGTCTCGCCGCTGGCGGTGCGCCGGCCATTGTGGCTATTGCCATACCATGAGGCCACGCCCGACTGGCTGAAGGTGACGGCGGGAGCGGCCACAGAAGGCGGTGCGGGCGGCGGAGCCGGGGCGGTAGCGGTGCGCGGCGCGGCGCATGCGGCCAAGCTCGCGGCCAAGCCGCAGGCGAGGAAGAAGCGCAGTTTCAAAGCCATCAGAGACACCCCTGTCAGTCGTCAGGGCGTTAACGGCCGGCGCAACGGCGAGTTCCCCCGCGATAGGAGAAAAAGCCGATCCGCCGCAGCTCGGATACCGCTTATTCCCCCGCGCGCATTATTAGATGCGCGACTGCTCCATGGTTGAGGCGGCGAAGGCTTCTTCGATGGAGAGATGCTTCACCGACAGGCCCTGCTCATGGTGATAGCGCAGGAAGGATTCGATGGTCTTGCGGTTGGCGTCGATGCCGTAGGGCCAGAAGTCGCGACCGAACAGAGCTTCCATCTCGGCGGCGAGCGCGTCGCTCCAAGGATGGGTGATCTTCGGGATCGTGACGTTGCGCATGTCGTCGAGCGCGATGTCCTTGGCCTTATCGAAGGCTTTATAGACGCTGGCGGCGAGCCAGGGATTTTCCTTCAGCTTCGTCTCCAGAATGCCGATCACATGCATGATCGGATAGATGCCGGTGCGCTTGTAATAGTCCTTCTCGGCGGCGACGAAGTCGGGGAAGAGGCGGCCGACGTTCGGCGCCTTCTTGGTGAAGCAGCTCGGCGCGCGCGGCGCGATGAGCGCGTCGATCTCGCCCTTCTCCAGCATGTCGGTCAGCGTGCGGCCAGCCGGGATCGGCGTCAGCGAGACGCCCGCCGGCGGCGTGAAGCTCACTTTCTCGGTGCGCCCGGCCTGCTCCAGCCCGCCCGAATGCCAGGTGAAGTCGGTCGGCAGCACACCGTATTCGTCTTTCAGCATGCCGCGCACCCAGGCGACGGCGCTGACCTGATATTCCGGCGCGCCGACCTTCTTGCCCTTCAGATCGGCCGGCGTCTTGATGCCGCGGTCGGTGCGGATGTAGATCGCCGAATGGCGGAATTTGCGGCCGGGGAAGATGGGGATGGCGATATAGGGGCAATCGCCGCGTGCGCGCATGCTGGTGTAGTTCGAGAAGCTGAGCTCGGTGACGTCGAACTCCTGATGGTGCAGCGCGCGGTGGAACATCTCCTCCGGCTCGAGATCGAAATAGCGCATGTCGCAGCCCTCGATCGTCACGCGGCCGTCGTAGAGCGGCAGGGTGCGGTCGTAATTCCAGCAGGCGACGGTCAGGGGCAGCAGGCTCACGGTCAGGCTCCGGGATCGGGGGAGGATGGGGAGGCTGACGCTATAACTCCACGGCATGCCCGTCAAATAGGCTGGGCCGCGAAAGGAGGCGTCTTAGCCGGCGGTGACCAACGGCGTGAAGCCGCCGTACATCATGCGCTTAGGGTCGAACGGCATGGCGTGCTTCTTGGTCTTGCCCGCGGCCATCGATTCCTGAATGGCGAAGTGCTTCATCACTGCCGCGTTGACCTTGTCGCGATGCTTGCGCGACTTGAACACGACCCAGGCAAAGATCGCCGTCTCGCTCTTCTTGAGCTTCATCCCCTTGGGAAAGGGCAGGCCGAACTTGACGTTGGAATCTTCAAGGACGCATTCGCGATATTCGAGAGCGCCGCAATCCATCCAGGCCTTGGCGGCGAGCGTCGCCATCTTCTTATAGGTGGCCAGTCGCTTCTTCGGCAGCGGCAGCACATATCCATCCACATAAGCCATCGTTATCTCTCCCGGGGTCATCGCGAGGAGATAAATCTTAACCCCGCCTGAGAGCCTCTCTCAATCTGTTCGCTGGGGCCCTTCGTCGGGCGTTCGTCCGGCGGGACGCGGGCCATCGCGGGGCGCGGCGGCGATGCTTCGGCCGATGCAGGCGCGACGGTGTGCAGTTGCTATGGTGTCGGCGTCAATCAGATCGCGGCGGCTGCGCGCGGCGGCTGTGCCACGGTTTCCGCCATCGGCGCGGCGACCAAGGCCGGCACCAATTGCGGCTCTTGCCGCAGCGAAATTCAGGCATTGCTCGATCGCGTGATGCCGGCATCCATCGCCACCGCCGCCGAATAGGTCTATGGTGCGCCTCCCCGAAGAAGGAGGCGCAGGTGGCATTGAAGGGCAAGCGGATCGCCAATCGCGAGGAAGCGGAGGCTTTCGCGCTCCATGCTGTTGGCCATCTCGCCGCGCAGGAAGACGGTCTTGACCGTTTCTCCGCGCTGACCGGCATCGGCATTGACGAGATCAAGGCGCGGCTGACCGATGCGGATTTTCTCGGCGCGGTGCTCGACTATGTGATGTACGACGACGCGCTGGTGCAGGAGATCGCCGTCGCGGCCGATCTGCCGCCCGATGCGGTGCTGCAGGCCCGCCGTCTGCTGCCGGGCTATAGCGCCGATTATTCCTGAGGCCTAAGGGCCGAGCAGTTTGGTTTCCAGTCGCTGCTGCGCTTGCTTGACCGATGGTTTGCGCGGCGCGTTGGCGCCGAGCGACAGCGGCCTTTCGACCAGCAGGTAGATCGGCAAGCTGGCGGCCAAGCTGGCGAGCAGGGCGAGCGGCATCAGCGCGATGAAGGTCGGCCAACCGGTGTCCTCGGGGCGCCACAGCTTGCCGAGCACCATGAAGAAGCCGTGCAGGCCGAGGCCGTGCATCAGGTAGAAGGAATAGCTGATGTTGCCGAGCCAGCGCAGCGGCGTCCAAGAGAAGGCCTTCGCGGCGGGCCCGTCCGTGAAGACGCTGCGATAGACCAGGATGACGAAGGCGACATTGACCAGCACGATGCGGCTGACCGGCGGCAGCGCGCCGTTGAGCGAGCTGCGGACCGCGACCGGATTGATCGCCAGCAGCACGTAAAGCAGCAGCGCGCCGGCCACGACCGCGAGCGCGAGCAGATCGGATAGCGCGCTGGTCTTTCGCATCTCGGCCGGACGCAGCGCGAGCACTTCGTAAAGCATCATGCCGCCGAGGAACATGGCGAGGCGGAAGCGCCCGCCATGGCCCGCCAGCTCGACCGCGATCATGCCGGCATAGAGCGCGAGAAAGAGCACGAGGCGCTGCTCGGGCGTCCATTGCCGCATGCGCAGCGCGATGATGGCGATCGGCACCGGCAGATAGAAGAACACCTCGTAGCTGAGCGACCAGGCGACCGTCATCATCGGCTCGATCGACAGCATGCCGGGCAGAAACAGCAGGTTTGACAGAATATAGGAGATCTTCTCGCCGAGGCCGTCCGGCAGTTTGCTTTCGCCCGGCATGATGAACATGAGCAGCAGATAGATGGCGAAGGCGGCGAGAAACGCGGGATAGATGCGTTCGATGCGGCGCCAGGCATAAAGCCACAAGCTGATCGGCCGTTGGATGCAGGCTTTATAGATCAGGAAGCCGCTGAGCACGAAGAAGAGGTCGACGCCGACATTGCCGACTTCATGCAATGCGCCGAGCCATGAAACGTCGCTGATCGGATCGAGGAAGTCCGCGAAATGTACGAGGAACACCAGCGCGACGGCGAAGCCGCGCAAGCCTTCCATCGGCAGCCAGCGTGCCGTGGCCGCGTCCTGCAATTCGAAATATGAAGCGAGCCGCCGCGGCATCATATGTTGACCTCGCGACGGGCGGGTGAGGGGGTGACTGGCTCGGATCAGTCGCCGAGCCAGCGATAGCCGAAGCCGGAGTAAGTGGCGATGCGGTTGAAGTCGGCGTCCGCGTCGCAAAATTTCTGCCGGATGCGCTTGATGAAGGTGCGCACGTTCGAGCGATAGCCGTCGGCGCCGTCGCCGGCGATGAAGCCCTCGCCGCGCACCGTGTCGTAGATCTTGCGATGCGACATGTCGCGTCCGGCGTTGCTCGCCATTTGATGCACGATGCGGAATTCCGCGAGCGTCAAATTGATGAGCTGCTTCTTCCAGAAGGCGCGATTGGAGGCCGTGTCCAATTCGAGTTCGCCGATTTCCAGATAGCTGGGCTGCGCGGCCGGCGGCGGCACGACGCGGATGGTCGCCTGCCGCCCCGTGCTGAGCGCCGAGTTGATGCGGCTCAGCAAGATGGTGAAGCTGCGGGTCTTGTCGATGAAATCGGCTGCGCCGTTCTTCAGCGCGGTCTCTTCATAAACGGAGCCGCTGAGCGATGTTAGGAATATAGTCGGAATTTCGACCTTTTCCTGACGCAGAAGGCGGAACAGTTCCATGCCCGAAATGGTCGGCAGCTTCCAATCGAGCAGAGCCAACTGAGCCGTGCCCCCCTCGCGGAAGTATTTAAGGGCGTTCACGCCGCGATCGAACCCGACCACTTGAAAGCCGGAATCGCGCAGGTTTTGCGTGGTGATTTCGCGGAAAAAATCGTCGTCCTCGACGAAGATGATCGGCGGGTTCTCAAGGGAGTCCGGCTTGGCGTCCATGGCTCGTCGTCCTGTGTCGTGGGAATTGCGTCATGGGCTGCGGGTCACATAATTATCTGCACTCTTTTCTTCTATTCCTTTCGTCGCATTCCCAGACGGCCAGCCTCCCACAACCAGCCGTAGTGAAGTCTTTCCTTTAGCGGATCTGCTGCGTCATTTCGGTATACGCGTGGCCAGTTAAAGCCCCTTTTGCCTAACATTCACTGTCGTTCAAGGATGAACGCGATGCCTGGCAAATGGTGCCAGTATGAAAATCACACGGCATTTTTTTAACGCGTTCACAACCAGGCCGAGTATCAACGAGGCAAATTCTGTTTGGAATTTCAATATGCTTACGCCATAAATTTGTCACGAGGCGGAACCAGCCATTGCGAAGAGAATCTTTTCACATGAATGCCCAGCCCAAACTGCTCACCAACGCCATCCAGCGCCGTGCGTCCTATTCGATTTGTCTAGGTCTCGCTGCGGCTTCTCTCCTGTGGCAAGGAGCGGCCCGGGCCGATGAAGCGCAAACGCAAGCAAAGCCGATCGAGGGCCAAACCGTGCAAGCCGATCCGGCAGTGCCGGCGACAGTGACGGAGACGGACAACCGCAACGCAGGTCGCGGCGAAGACGTCTGGGATCGCTTCCGCGACACCCTGCCGCCGGCCGGCATGCGCATCGGTTCTTTCGTCGCGCACCCGAAGGTGGGCGCGGGCTTGACGATGGACGACAACATCTTCGCCAGCAAGACGAACAAGCAAAGCGATTTGATCGGCACGTTGAACGTCGGCGGCCGCATCGATTCCGATCTGCCGCAGCATAAGCTCGGCGCGCGCGCCAATGTCGACATCAACCGCTATCTCGACCACACGTCGGAAAACAACTGGCGCGGCGAGTTCGGCACCAGCGGGACGTACGACTTCAATCGCGACAATCATCTCGGCGGCGATCTCAGCGTGCGGCGCGCCGTCGAGCCGCGCGGCGATCCAGACGATCTCGGCGCCGCCGAGCCGACCGTCTATTGGGCCTATCGCGGTGCAGCCAATTATCAGAACACCACCGGTCCTTGGGTCTCGCGCGTCGAGACGGGCATTGAACGTCTCGAGTATCAGGACATCATGAGTTCGACCGGCGCGACGATCAATGCCGGCGACCGCGATCGCAACGAGCCATTCGTCGGCGGCCAGATCGGTTACCGCTATCTCGGCACACAGCAGGTCTATTTCCGCGGCAATGCCAATCACCGCGATTATGACCGCGATGTCGACAGCGCCGGCTTCACTCGCGAATCCGACGGCTATCGCGCGGAGGTCGGCGCCACGGCCGATCTCGGCGGTCTGGTTTTCGCCGACGTCTCGGTCGGTTATCAGGAGCAGTCCTACGACGATGCCCGCTTCGGCTCGCAGACGAGCCCGGTCGGCCGCGTCAATTTGCTTTGGAACCCTGACCGCGTGACCAGCGTTCGTTTCGAGAGCGTCTACGAATGGGCGGAAAGCTTCGATACCAACACGCCGGGCTATTGGCGTTCGCTCTCTACGCTTCGTGTCGCGCATGATTTTGGTGTCGATGTCCTCGGGTTCGGTCGTCTCGTCTATCAAGACCGCGACTTCCAGGGCATCTCGCGTGAAGACCAGATCTACGGTGTGGACCTGGGAATGAGCTACCGCATCGACCGGGGGTTATTCTTGGACGCCGAGTACCGTTATCGTGAGCAGGAGTCGTCGACCAACTCCGATTACGAACGGAATCTCGTGCTCCTTCAAATAAGGAGAACCTTCTAATGGCGACTCACTCTTCGGTTCTGCGTCATGCGTTCGTTGCCGCCTCGGCGGCTGCGCTGCTGGGGCTAGCCGCCTGCGCGGGCGGCAACACGAACCAGGCGGCGCTCGATTCCACGCCGCCGCAGGCTTATCGTATCGGCGCCGGCGACAAGATTGCCGTCAACGTCTACGGCGAGCAGTCGGTCACCGGAGAGTACCAAGTCGACGATAGCGGCTCGATTTCGCTGCCGCTGGCAGGCCGCGTCACCGTTCGGAACATGACGGCCCCGCAGGCCGAGACCGCGGTGCAGACCAAGCTGCGCAGCAGCCTGGAAAATCCGCAGGTCAACGTCAGCGTCCTCGAAGGCCGCAACGTCTACATTCTCGGTGAAGTCGCCAAGCCCGGCGCCTATCCGTATCGTCCGGGCGACACGGTGCTGAACGCCGTCGCGCTCGCCGGTGGCTACACCTATCGCGCCCAGACCAACGGCATCGAAGTGAAGCGTCCGGAGACGGGCGATGCCGAGGCCAAGCGCGCGCAGCAGGACGCTTACCTGCATCCTGGCGACATCGTCATCGTGCCGGCGCGCTGGTTCTAAGCCAGCCGCGTCAGAGCTTTCAGATGATGCCCGTCGGCCCCGGCTGGCTGCCTCCGCATCCGGCTCGTCGCCGGCGGGCATTTTTTTCGCCTGCCATCCGGCGCGCTTTTTCCTCCGGCGCGCCGCAACTGGCCGGCATCGCCACTCTCCTGATCGGCTGCGTCTTTCTGCAGCGCCTGGCCGTCACGGTCGGGGCATTGCAGCTGTCCCTCAGCTTCCTGATCGGCTACGGCGCGCTCGGCTATCTCCTGCTGCGCGGGCGTATGGCGCTCAGCTTCCCGCTCGGGATCCTGTTTTTCGTCGTGATGGCCGGCCTGACAATGTCGATGCTTCACTCAGGCTCGACGGCGTCGATCATGTCGTTCATCTACCTCTTCGCCATCTACGGCCTCTACATCTTCAAGCTGCGCGGCGGTCAGGAAGCCGCACCGCAGATCCACGAGCTCTACCAGCGCATGATGCTGTTCGCCGCGGCTTGCGGCATCGGCCAATTCTGCGCCCAGTTCGTTTTGCCGCTCGAGCTGGTCTTTCCGCTCGAGGCCTTTGTGCCGGAGGCCTTCAAGTTCGGCACCGAATTCTACAACGTCATCATCCCGCTGACCTACGGCGCGAACATCTACAAGAGCAACGGCGTGTTCTTCCTCGAACCGTCGTTCTTTTCGCAGTTTCTGGCCTTGGCGGTGATTCTCGAACTGCTCGGCCGCCAGCGCGTGCTGCGCCTAGCGCTCTATGCCGGCGGCTTGCTGGTGGCCTATTCCGGCACCGGCATGTTGCTGGTGGCTCTGATGCTGCCCTATGTGCTGCTGCGCCGCGGCAACCTGCATCTGCTGCTGTTCGGCCTGGCGGCGGTCGTGCTGCTGGCGGTCAGCGCCACGGCGCTCAATCTCGACACGGTGTTCAACCGCGTCAACGAATTCGGTTCGGAGGAATCGAGCGGCTTCGCCCGCTTCGTCTCGCCGTTCTATCTGTTCCGCGATTTCTTGGGCACGACCGATGCCTTCCTGTTCGGTCACGGCCCCGGTTCGATCCTCGGCATCATGAAAGAGGCGAGCTACAAGGGCTACACTTCGCACGATCCGACCTGGATCAAGGCCATGATGGAATATGGCGTGATCCCAGGCCTGTTGCTGATCGTCTATACCGCCTTCGCCTTCATTTCCGGGCCGGCCAGCCGACCCTTCGCCATTGCCGTGCTGGTGCTGTTCCTCTTCATGGGCGGCTATCTGCTCAATCCAGTGATGCATTTCCTGTTCGCGGCATTGCTCGCCTGGCCGAACAGCCAACTGGCGCCCGTGCCGGCGCGCCCGCGCAAACGGCCGGTCATGGCCGCCGCGCCCCCGCCGCGCCCGGCGATCGGCCTGCGCTAAGCGAACGGTTTTCGTTTTGTTGAAATGGTGACGTCGCTTAAGCGGCATGCGAGCGCTCGCCGGCGGGCAGGGATGCCGCAGCGGGCGTCCAATCGGCGGTCGGGCTGGCCGCTAGTTCGCGGTAGATGCCGGCGGTCTGACGCGCGATCTCGCGCCAAGACGGAATGGATTGACGCAGCCGCGTCATGCCTTCGGCCATGATTTCGCGACGCTCCGGCTGCAGGATCATCAGGCTCATCGCGGCGGCCAAGGCGCGGTCGTCGCCCGGCTCCACCAGGAAGCCGTTCTCGCCGTCCTTGATCAATTCGCCGAACGCGCCAAGGCGCGAGGCGATCAGCGGACGGCCGTGGGCGATCGCGGCCATCAGCACGCCGCTGGCCTCGATTTCGCGATAGGGGAACAAGAGGGCGTCGGCGCGCGCGAGCATCTCGGCCATTTCTCCGTCGGGGACGAAGCGGAAATCGAACAGCACCTGATCCTCGACGCCGAGCGAGCGGGCGAGCTCGATCAGCGGCGCGGTGTCCATATAGGGTTTGCCGACGATGCGCAGGCGGCAGCGCGCACGGACAGACTGGTCGAGCCGGGCATAGGCGCGAATCGCCACATCGATGCCCTTGTAGGGCTTGATCTGGCCGAACAACAGGAAATCCACGGGGGCATCGCTCGCGGCGGGCTGACTGGGCGCCGTCTGGCTCTCGTTCAGAAGGCTCTCGTTCAGTAAGCCGTGCGCGATGCGCTCGATGCGTGACGACGCGATGCCTTGCTCGCGCAGGCGCTCCTTGCCCTGGTGGGTATGAACAATTAAACGTTCGAACGCGCTCCAGACATCCTTCGCGCCGACGTTCTGCAGGCTGGAGCCGGCATTGCCGTTGAACGGCAGGGTATCGTGCACCGTCAGCAGCAGCGGCGCGATGCGGCGAAAGCGCGCGAGAAAGCGCTGATCGACTACGGGCAGGGGTAGCCATTGAAAATGGATGGCATCTGGCCGCCACTCAGCCAGAGCGTCGGCGAGGCGGCGCATGTCGCCGATATGAGAAAAGCCCTTCCAAGCGCGGGTCGCCGCGCGCGGCAGCTTGGCCAAGAGCGGCGAGGCGAGGGAGCCGTAGAAATGCGGGACGAACAACGGATCGTCATTGCGCGGATCCTGCGCCGGCAGGGCGCGCCCGTAGATGCGCACGTCCATGCCGAGCTCGTCCATGCCGCCGGCCAAGGCCCGGTCATAGGGCCAGGTGAACAGCGATGGATCGATCAGCGCGACTTTCATGGCCGGCACTCCTGGCTGCTGTCGGGAAGCGTCTTAGTAGGCGCCGGAACGGCGGAAGACCACGCCGACCGTGCGCACCAGGATGAAGACGTCCTTGGCGAAGCTCCAACGCGCGGCGTAGAAGCTGTCGAGGCGCACGCGCGCGCGGTAGCTGACATCGTTGCGGCCGCTGACCTGCCACAAGCCGGTGATGCCGGGGCGGCAATTGCGATAGGCGATGAATCGGTCGCCGTAGCGCTCGACCTCGTCGGCGACGATCGGGCGCGGGCCGACCAAGCTCATTTCGCCGCGGATCACGTTGATCAGCTGGGGCAGTTCGTCGAGGCTGCTGCGGCGCAGGAAATCGCCGAGCTTCGTGACGCGCAGATCGTCGCGCAGTTTGAAGTCGCGGTTCCATTCGGCCTGAGCTTC